>JACRFZ010000070.1 GCA_016212515.1 Candidatus Melainabacteria bacterium | reverse complement strand
TTTTCAATCCGTGGGCTCTTTACTCCGCCCGCTAACCTGCTTAGAGATCTTGTAGACAGCTCTTGCGCCCACAAATTGTCAACACGTGCGCCTGTAGAAAACTGTCTAAAGCTGGCACCAGCAGCGGAAAAGAAACACTCTGCTTCCAACATTCACAAGCAAGCATCTACATGAGCGACTACATAAGTCCCAAAACCCAGGCAGACACCGCCTCGTGAGGGTTCCTGTACAAAAGCCCCGGTCCGCCAGTGGTGTTTGAGATGAGAATTGAAAGAGTATATTGATCGGTAGATTTTGTTACCCGGAGGACCAGGAGAAGCAGTGAAAGGAAATCCGTCAGGTAGATGCCGATTAGTGGAGCCGGACCAGAGGTTCTCATTTGAACCGGTCTGGAAAGACGGGCTGCAGTATGACGAGCCCGTTTTTCATTGCCCCTCCTGCAATTCGACCTTACAATTTTCAACAGAAAATTTCATCGACCATGAACGGCACCCAAGAAGCAATTTAGACGCCGCAACAAGAGCAGCCTTAGATTGCCTGCGTCCTCTGAAACGACTGCCTTCCAATCAATATTCGGAAGAAAATGAGCACTCTCTTGATTTTCGATGCCAGTGCGGTCTGAGTGTCATGCTCGTGTACAAGCTTCTCTGGCGCTCCCAGGGCAAGGCCGATTGGCTGGAAGAATGCATCGTGACCGTGGTGGAATCAGAAAAAGATGATGGCACTGCAGCTTTTGACACTATCGCCACCTAGATTTAGCCTAGATTTGGCCGATAAACCGCCGGGCGGTGCGCGGCAAGTTAGAAAGTTAGACCAAACCCTGAAAGCACCGGTGAAAAGATGCTAAATTTCACCTGTCCGGTGTTCATTGACACCTACTTTGAAATTCGGGGGCTTTCGGTTTGAAAAAAAGGCTGGTTAATCAGGTTGTTGTTCTTGCCCTGGCCGCCCTGGCCCCTGTCTTCAGTGATGCAGGAGTACTGGCCTGCACCAGGACAGTCTGCTTCGGCAAAGACGATGTCGTAGTCACGGCTCGCTCCCTAGACTGGATGGAAGACATGCATTCCAATCTCTGGGCCTTTCCGCGGGGCATGAAAAGGAACGGAGCAGCCGGCAAAAATTCCCTGGCCTGGGTATCGAAATACGGCTCCGTAGTCACCTCCGGCTACGATGCCGGCACGGCGGACGGTCTCAACGAAAAGGGACTGGCGGCAAACGTCCTCTACCTGGTGGAGTCGGATTACGGCAAAGCCGACGGCGGTAAACCGGCAATTTCCATCGGGGCCTGGGCCCAGTATGTGCTCGATAATTTTGCCACAACCAAAGAAGTAGTAGCAGCTCTATCAAAGGAACCCTTTCGCGTGATTGCCCCCACCCTGCCAAACGGTGTGCCGGCCAACTTACACCTGGCCGTCTCGGACCAGTCGGGAGACTCCGCCATATTCGAATACATTGGCGGCAATTTGAAAATTCACCACGACAAAAGCTACCAAGTCATGACCAATTCCCCCGACTTCGATCAGCAACTGGCCTTGAACAGCTACTGGCAGAAACTGAGCGGCCAGACCTTCCTGCCCGGTACCCACAGAGCGGCAGACCGCTTTGCTCGAGCTTCTTTCTACATAAACAGCATCAAAGAATCCAAAGATGAAGACGAAGCGGTCGCTCAGTCCTTCAGTGTCATTCGCAGTGTCTCAGTACCGCTGGGCATAGCCACCAGTGGTCAACCGAACATATCATCGACAATCTGGAGAGTTGTGGCCGATCATAAAAGGCTCGTTTATTTCTTCGACTCGGCCATGAGTCCCAATGTCTTCTGGGTGAAGATGGCCGATCTTGATCTAAAGGAAGGCGCTCCGGTGAAGAAACTTACCCTGACTGAGGGCAAGACATATTCCGGTAATGCCGCCGGCTTCTTTCAGAAGTCTAAACCCTTTGAGTTTTTGCCGGCTGACCAGTAACTGAACCGGCATTTTTCAGAGCCTAGTTTCGCCGGCTCTTGCGCAGATAAGCCTGGCCAGTTCCTGGGCCTGAACCTTGATTTCCGGCACGGCCACACTTTCCAGAAGCTCTCCCTTGAGCAGGGGGCCAAGAGCATAGAGATTACGGCTGGAAAGCCCTGCCCCATCCAGCACTTCCAGTCCATCAACCTTGATACCACTATTAGTATCATTAGCCACGACCATTCCGCGCTCGTAAAGGCGCGTCAGGAAGGGGCAATCTATGGAACGGGGAGTGCTCTGGGGTCCGCAGCAGTTAACGACAAGATCAACCGAAAGATTTTCAAACTTAGCCCCGCCCCGGTGGGCAATCACCACTTCGACGCGCCGTCCGTCAGCGCTCAGGTCCATCTTTTCAAGGCGACCGGCGACTACTTGCAAGCGACCGCTCCCTTCCAAACCTTTGATATAGTCGGCAATGCGGGGAGCCATCCGGTGGCGATGCACATCCCAATAAGTTTGCAGGTGCCTCAGGAAGCTGCGCTTCTGCAAGACCGGCAAGTGCTTCCAGAACTCCTGGGTGCAGCCCCGCACGCCATCTACGGCAAGGCGCCAGTCAGCCTTCTGTCCGGCCTGAAACTTCAAATAGTGCAGGGCAGCAAGTGCCGTATTCTCCGGAAGCGTTAGAGGCGGCACGTCTAGCTCAGGAAGAGCCAGATGGGCACGCGGCAAAAGACCATGTCGTGAAACGGCAAATATTCGGCGAGGGACGCTCAGAGTCTCTTTTGTAAGTTCGATCACTTTGTCCACAGCGGTCAGACCAGTGCCGACTATGAGAATGTCTGCGCCCGCTGTTTGCACCTGCGACCAGCGCTCCCGGCTCCAGGGATCATGAATATAATGCCTATCCTCCAGGGCCAGCTTGTGAAGCCAATTTGGGCGACGGCCCGGTAGATTGCCCAGGGCAAGCACGACGGCATCAGCGACAATAACTTCACCACCGGCAAGGGAGAGCTTATAAACGTCGCCGCATCTCTCCATGTCTTTAACCAGATCTTGCACATGGGTGAAGGAACCGGGCGGCTCGGAGCCATTCTCCAACACTTCAGCCAAGAGCGAGCGAATATAGAAGCCGAAGAACTTCCTCGGCAGAAAGTCTACTGCTTGCACCTGCTTCAGATGCCGGCGCGCGAAGTCCAGAAAATGCTCCGGCTCGTCTGCCAGAGCACTCATACCAGCCGCCGGAACATTGAGCAAGTGATCATCGCAAGCAGTACTGTAGGCAAGACCGAGGCCAATGTCCTCGCGAGGTTCAATGATGACGACTGACAAGCAATGCTGCGTTTGCCTGAGTAGATGCACGGCCGTCAGGGCACCGCTGACGCCACCACCAATAATGACCACCCGAAAAGGAGAGAGCGACTGCCGGCAAGGCTCTGCGCCGGGGGGATTCATTATCAACGCTTGGTAGCACCGCGCGTAGTCTTACAACTGGGGCACTTGAGCTGCCCCTTCATATCGGCGCCACATTTGGAGCAAGAATCATCCCGCAAAGAAAGGGACTGGTCCACAGGAATGGCAATGGCCTTCCAACTACCGGTGAGGAAACCGCTCGCGGCCGAGTTAAGCTCGTTGGCCTCGGCGTCACGCCCCAGGGTTTTGAGCAAATCGGCAAAACTCTTGGTGACGCTCTTGGTGTCCGGGTGCTCCGCACCAAGGACTTTCTTGCGTATATCCAGGGAGGCGCGATAGTTCTGTTCAGCCTCTTTGTAGCGACCCTGCACGTGATAGAGACAGGCCAGGTTATGCAAGCAGAGGGCAACGTTGGGATGTTGAGCACCGTTGCAGTGCCTGTATATTTCCAGACACTTCTTGGCGTAAAACTCCGCTTCTGAATAACGCCCCATCAGATAGTGCAGCCCGGCCAGATGGTTGGCGGTAAAGGCTACGGCAGGATGGTAAGTACCGAGAATGGAGCGCTTGATCTGCAAGGAGCGCCCCCAGACCATCTCGGCCTGACCGTATTTTTCCAGACGGCTGAGAATTTCACCGGCACGATCCAGAGAACGAGCCAGCCGACTATCCCTGGCTGGAAATTCCTCGGCCACACTGATGGCTTGAAACCATAATTCCAGAGAACGCTCGGCTTTGCCTGCGGAAAGTGCGGCCTCGGCAGCAATCTGAAATTCACTCCAGGTCTTCTCGGCAAGAGCCAGTCGCTCCGGCGACCCGGGAGCATACTGCGGAGGCGGAGCCTCACCGGCAGTTTGAGAAACCGGAGAAAGATCAAGGGTAGCTTCGTTGGCGCCGGTGCTTTGATTGTAAGAGCTGGCAAGAATGGGACTCTGCTGTCCGTAGTTGGCAGAGACCTGCGTTCCGGGCATAAGCCCTGCGGTCTGCGAACCCGGCTGCTGAGCCATGGGCACAACCTGTTGGGGGCCGGTGCTGGAGGTTTGAATGTTCGGCGAATTGGCCGGCCCGGGTGCTCTCAACTGCGGCGGCGCCGGCGGTGCATAGTGAGGCATGGTGGGAGGAAGGGGCGGCGGCTTCAGGCCGGACATGGAGGCGGATGTGTTCAGGGCGGGCTGGCTGGAACCGGCTGCCACAGCGGGCTGACCGGCAACCTGCCCGACCGCAGGCACGGTCTCGCCAGGGCGGGCCGCGTTACCTCCGGCTCTGGCTGTTCCGGCCGGTGCCTGAGCGCAACGCAGCAGGTTTTCAGCTTCGGCTTCCCGGTGCGTCTTTTGCAACAGATCCGAATAGGCCTGCAGGAGCCGAATCACATCACCATGGCTGGCGCCGAGGAGCTTAGTCTTAAGAGAAAGCGCCATTTTATAGAGGGGCTCCGCCTGACCAAACTTCTGCTGCATATGGAAAATGCCGGCCAGATTGTGGGCGGAGTTAGCCACACGTAGGTCTTCATTGCCGTACAAACGAGTGCTTATCTCAAGAATCTGCCGGCCGGGCTTTTCGGCATGGCGATACTTGCCTTGCTTTGTATAGGCATCGGCCAGACCCTCCAGGGTCTGAACCAGCCGTTCATCAGACTCCCCGAAATCCTCGGCTTCTTGCAGAGCCGCCGTCCAAATTGTTTCGGCGTAGGCGTAGTTGCCGGCTGAAGAAGCTTTCTTCGCCTGCAAAATAAACCTGCCCCAATCGTTGTCCACTAAACTCGCCCATCCTCTCGTTGGATTATCGGACCAAGAACGCTTACACCACACCATTAATATAAGATGTTACCGAAATTACCAAATTTGAAACCTCCGGCGCATCTCAAGTTTTGGAATGTGGCTGCTATCGCTTCAGTTGGCTGTAAAGAGTTCTTAAGCTGCCGGCATCAACGGCAGCCTTCATGGCCACTTGAGCAGCCATAGACAGGGAGGAAAGCTCCGTGGCGTCCAGCGGCGCCCCGGCAATGCCGAAATGCAAAGAAAGCGGCGCCGCCCCACCTGTACTCTCCGGACTGAGCAAACCCGCCAGTTCTCGGTTCAAGCGATCGGCCAGTCCGGCTGCCTGTTCCGGGTCCACATTAGGCAAGAGCAGGGCAAAGGTGCGATCCCCGAAATGACCGAAAACATCCACTTCACGCCTGAGGTTATCCACCTGCCCGAGAACCGTCAAAAGTTGCGAGAGGGGAATAGTCTGGGAAGCCGCCTGGGGAACTCGCAAGCAAAAGACAACCAGGCTCAAGCTGGAGCCAAAGCGACAGGCTCTGGCAAACTCCATAGCCAGCAAGTATTCGAACACATCGTGACGAAGCAAACCAGTGTCGGGATTGTTCAAAAGATCGAGGGAATGTTTACCCACCTTCAATTTCAACGCCACTGGAGATGGTGGCAAGCCCACAGCCATGACGGGAGAAGTTTGTGGTTTTTCCGAAGTCTTTACCGGGTTTTTGTCGGGGCCAATCTGCCCCGGCCAAGACGTGCTGGCATTGGGAAGCGAGAATCCGGTAGAGGGCGGAGCCGCCACTGTGGAGGATTCCGCCAGCTCGACCACATCGAGATCGCTCTGGGTTTGTGAAATCGGCTCCAGGAGCGGGGCATTGTCTCTGAACACCTCGGCCGTCAAATCAGGCACTTTCAGTGAAGTGCCGTCAGGAGCTAAAAGTGCGCCCTGCTTTAGGAAATGAGCAGCAGCCATCACCCACTGGCTACGGCGCAAGCCAAGCTTTTCAGCTACGTCGCCTAGATTGAGGGTGCCATAGATACTACTGTAAAACTCCGAAAGCACTGAGCTTTCCAGGGTCTTGCACTGCTTGATACAGCGCGAAGCTACCTCCGGCGACATACGAGCCCCGCGCACCAGGATGGATTGCTCATTGATCAAATACTGCTCTAGGAAGGCCGAATCTTGCGCATAAGCTTCGCCACAGAGGACGATCTTATCCAGGCTTTCGGAAATATTGACGGCATCGGGCTGAATATTATTGTCAAAACTGACGGAACCGTGAGCCCAGGTAAAGAGATCAAGAATAACTTCCTCCCCCTTTCCCAGGGGAGAGAAGGCGCAAATAGGCTTGCCCAGACCAAACTGGATGACCACCTCACAAGAACGAGGACCAACCCGCATATGACCGGTGGCATCGTAGTGGTTGGCAACTGAGAGCAAATAGGAAATCGGACGGTCCGAAAGATCACCCTGGAGAGCTTGCAAAAGAGGACTCTCCGCCGGTTGTGCTGCGGGACCGGGGTTTATAAAGGAACCTATCGTTATACGCTTGTTG
This sequence comes from Candidatus Melainabacteria bacterium, assembly GCA_016212515.1. Lineage (GTDB taxonomy): Bacteria > Cyanobacteriota > Vampirovibrionia > Obscuribacterales > Obscuribacteraceae > Obscuribacter. The sequence goes on along the minus strand of JACRFZ010000070.1, from coordinate 104,883 downwards.
CTTTCCATACTGCTTCACAGGCATCAAACACGCCAAAAGAGGGCGCGGCGAACTCGGTAGCCGAACCATGACTTAAGTTCTAAATGATACAAGGAAAGCAACTCAAGCAACCTCGTCTTAAGGCAATTGTGTTGCTTTCTTGCACGTAACTTCGCTGACCGGCAAGGTGGGAAAATTAGCCGGAAAGTGTCCCGCCACTTTCCATAGATTGCGGCCGCGATCGCACCCTGAGGGGTTGTTTAAGGCAACCTGTCGAAGCGAAATTCAAACTGGGCATCACCCACCGGCACCTTGAAGATAACCTGACTGGCCTTGTCCGGTGCTTTCACGTCAAAGAAAAGGAAGCCATTAATCTCGCCACGGGCCGGCACATCACAGGGACCAATGCCCTCCGCCCGAATTTCTTCTGCCAGCGCCTTACCGGCGGCTTCCACTTCCTGGGCTTTCTGCATAGCCTGGGCTTCCGCTTGAAAGTCGGGAACATGGGTAACACCAGTGTTACCGCTGTCGCTCAAGAGCGAACGCCAGAATCCCTGACGCCCACGACCATTGTTATTGAATGAATTATATGGATTCGGGTAGTACGTGGTGACGGTGCGAGTGGCATTTCGACCATCTTGCCGGATAGATTCCGCCTTCTTGACGCTGCGCGTTTCAACCGTATTGGCCAGGGTAGCCGCGTCTAGAAGATTGCCGATGGCGATCTTCGGATTGAGCACGAAAAGCTCGGGCTTACGCGGCAGAAACTGAAGCGGCTGTGCATCCCTATTTGTCAGTTTGACGCCAACCCGCACCGCCCTCTTGCCGGTGGCCTTATCCTTCATCAAATAAACTTCCATCACGGCTCGCCCCACATCAACCCGTCGATGTTCGAGACCTCCTTCAAAGGCTTCCGATGACCAGGGCGAACCCTTGATATAACGAAAGGTGGGGCTGAGCCAATAAGCATGGGGCGAGAAACGCTCAGAAAGTGCGTTGCTCTCCTTCTTAATCTCCACGGCGCGAGCGAAATGCTCCTGAGCCAGGTGATTCTCACCCAATTTGTAGAGTATGCCGCCCAGATTCTCTTCCAGATCGGCTACGGTAAATGAAGAAACCGACTTAGAACCACGGGCGTGCTTGAGGGCCTCCTCCATCAATTCCCGGGCCCGCACATAATCACCCGCCTGGGCATCCAGACTGGCTTTGTGCGCAAGACAATCGGAAAGTCTCCAGGTCTGCCTGTCAAGTTCCCGCAGTTCTTTATCCCGCATCATGGCGATGGCTTGATCCAGTGCAGCATGACATTTCTGATCCTGACCCAGAGCTTCCAAAAGCCAGGCCTGGCCATCCAAGTAACGGGTCTTCAATTCCTTCACGGCAATTGGTTCGGAAGGTGAAAGGGGCTGAGCCTTTTTTCCCTCCGAAAGCAGAGCATCAAGGGTAGCCAGGGCCCTCTTCCCAGGAGCCTGCGCTTCGCCGATGCGGCCCTGCCACAGGTAGGACTCCATCAAGGCCGTGTCCAGATAGGCAGTTTTGATATTCTGAGCCTTACCGGTCTCCTTCAGGCGACGCAGCAGCAAGCTGGAGGCAGCCTCATAATCACCGTTGTTAAGGCTGGTCTCCACCGATTTGTCCTCATAGCCGGGCAAATCTACGGCGGCCGCCCGAGCCAGACAGAGCGGCAGGAGGGAGCACAGGGACAGGGCGGAAAGAGCCAAAAATCTCGTTAGAATATTCGAGGATAGCGATTGCAGTTTGGTTAGCATAGTGGGGACATCCGATACCAGGCATCTCCGCCCTAGTTTATCGCACGGGCTGCATTTTCACGGCCTGGTTCGGCGCTTTCATTATGTCGCCATGGTTTTGCCATTTTTCTTGACTACGTAGAAATTACATTGCCGGGAATGGGCTTGTGAGTAAATCTAGAGATCTAGGGACGGAAATTTGTGCCCACCACGATTTCACTTGGGTCAAGGCAATTGTAGAAGAAGGAGGCGGTCAAAATGCCCATGATGGCCAAAGCGAGGCAGAGCTTTTCGGGAGACGCAGTGACAATTGCTTATAACAAGCAAATTGCCCGCAATTACGACAATGAGAGATTGATTGAACCCCGCCGCCTTGATGAAATCGTCAAAATAGCTGTGGACCACACCCAGCGAAACCGAAGCTGCGACCCCGGAGATGTGAAGGTACTGGACCTTGGATGCGGTACCGGCTTCTTCACCATTCCACTGGCCCAGAGACTGCCTTTTCAATTTACCGGCGCCGACCGCTCCGAGGAAATGCTTGAGATTGCCCGCAGCAAGGCCGCCGGTAAAGGCATCATCTGGGATGCCCAGGAAGCCACTCGGCTCAGCTATGAATCGCAATCTTTTGACCTCATCTTCATGAGCAACTTTTTGCACCATTTCATGAACCCCCTCGATGTCATAGAACAGTGCGTGAGAGTGCTAAAGCCGGGCGGGCTCCTGATCAATCACTACGGCGCCCTTGAGGACATTATCAAAGATCCCGATCACAGGTTCTTCCAGCAGGCCATCGACCTGGATGTGCGCCGCACACCGGCACGCATCCAGATGGAGTACTTGCTGAAGAGCGCTGGCATGACGGACATCACATCCAGAAAGGGCACCTACAGGCTCTGCCATTCAGCTCAGGAAAGAGTGAAAATGGTCGAAAACAAATACATCTCGGTCTTCCATATGATGGACGAAATGACCTTTCAGCGAGGGCTGAAAGAACTAAAGCGCTATGCGGAAAACAGCCGCTTCGATCCCTGGCTGAGAGAAATCGTGCTCACCACCACTTGCGGTATCAAAGCCTGAACTCGAATTGAGCGATTGAGAGGGAAGCGGCAGCAGTAAAGCCCTTGCGAATGCGCGTTTAGAATAGCATTGGCGCCATTACTCGGCTTCGACACTCTTGGGTATCTTGTGCTCGAACTCCGCTTTGAAGAGGTCAAGCTGCATCTGAAACGCACCCGGCTGCACTGTCATATCGCCGCTGAAAGGATCGTCATAGGTGGCAAGCAGAAAGATGTTCAAGCAAATAACCAGGCTGACGATGGAAACCATGCAGATCTGCAAGCGCAGATGTTCGACGTTGAAGAAATAGGTGAAGATAATGGTGGCCATGCCACCCACACCTAGAATCCACCAGAGCACCGTGGGCAAGCCATTGTGAAGGGCATCCACCCGCAAGCGCCGATAGGTTCCAACATCAGCCATATGCGGCAACAGAGCCTGGTGCGCATCACATTCCCGCGGCGTCACCGGCTCATATTTTACACAAGCCTTCCAGAGTTCTTTATAGGTCATCCAGGTAGGAATCGAGGTCTTGTGATCAGCCAATAACGGCCACTCATCATTGATAACTGAGTCTAGATACTTCATGCAAAGTTTTTGAATCTTGAGCCTTGGCTCATCGGCAAAACCATCGGCCAGGCGGAAGACATTACCCACGGAAGAGGCTTCTTGCTCTACCATCTGCCTGGCGGCACCGAACCTTTGCATGGCGTCGGCAACCATGAAGCCCAATAGTACGGCAAAAAGCATGCCGACAAACTGTGAATAGGGGTCGGCAACTTCATGGTTCTGCTTAAGAGTCTCGGGCGCCATAAAGCGGCGAAAAAGCAGTAGCCCGCCGACGGAGGCGAGCACAGTGGCAATCGTAAAGAGAACGCTCATGCTATAAGTCACTGGCACCAATTACCTCCTGTGTCATCTTGACAGAGTGAGTGCATAGAAACTTTCCGACAAGAGAAAAGACAATAGCAGAAGTCTTCATCTCTGTGTTCAAATTGCATAGCGGCAGTTAAAGGAAAGGGGACCATGGTCCCCTTTCCAGCTATTTATGTAAGCATGCAGCTCGAATTGTTAGACCCGAGCTAAACCATGGCCAGGGCTTGTGTAGCTTCAGCCGGCTTGCCGTTGGCGTAGCGAATACCGAGGGCGTCCTGACCGATGATCAGGCGCTGAATTTCTCTTGTACCTTCGTAGATGTTCAAGACTTTGGCATCGCGAAAGAAACGCTCCACCGGGTATTCATCGGAGAAACCATAACCGCCGAAGATCTGAACGGCGTTGTGAGCATGCTTGTTGGCAGCTTCGCCGCAGAAGAGTTTGGCAATCGAGGTTTCACGAGAGTTACGCACACCTTTGTTTTTCAAGTGGGCGGCTCTCAAGTAGAGCAGGCGTCCGGCTTCGCAGTCGGCAACCATGTCGGCAATCATGGCCTGTACTTGCTGGTGTTCACCAATCGGTTTGCCGAAAGTGCGGCGCTCCATGGCGTACTTGGTGCAAGCATCGATACAGCCCTGAACCACACCCACAGCACCGGCGGCTACAGAGAAGCGTCCATTGTCGAGAGCCGACATGGCGATCTTGAAGCCCTCACCAACCTGACCGAGCATGTTCTCGGCCGGCACTCTCACTTCATCGAGGAAAAGTGAAGCAGTATCGGAAGCTCTCAGACCCAATTTACCGTGAATAGCCTGAGCGGTGAAGCCTTTGGACTTGGTATCGACGATAAAGCAGGTGATGCCTTTGTGACCCAGCTTGGGATCTACGGTCGCGAAAATGAGGGCATAGTGGGCAATGGTGCCGCAAGAAATCCAGGTTTTGGAACCGCTCAAGATGTAGTCGTTGCCGTCTTTGACGGCGCGGGTCTGCTGGTTGGCGGCATCAGAACCGGCTTCCGGCTCGGTCAAACCATAGCAACCGATGAACTCACCGGAGCACATCTTGGGCAAGTAGAATTTCTTCTGCTCTTCCGTTCCCCATTTGAGAATGGTGAGAGCCACCAGGGATGTCTGCACGCTGAACAGAGTTCTGGTAGAAGAACAGACACGGTTGACTTCTTCCGTCATAAGACCGTAAGCAACATAGTCAAGACCAAGACCGCCGTACTTTTCCGGTACGGGGCATCCGAGGAAGCCCTCGGCAAATATCTTCTTGGCTATATCCCAATCAAATTTGCAGTTTCTGTCGTTCATCTGCGCTTTGGGAGCGATTTCGCGCTCAGCAAATTCACGCATATGTTTGCGCATTGCAATTTGTTCGGGAGTGAAATCAAAATCCATTTTTATATCTCCAACTTGTTTGAATCGGTCGGCAGTACCTGGCAAGCACTGCCGACCTAACCTAGACTTACGGATTGACTTTGCCGGTGATGGCATCGGTATCGATCTGGGCCTTCTGCAGGCGGCCGGAGTAGTCGATATAAATCGACTTCCACTCGGTGAAGTAATCGATGGCCGTGGAACCAGCCTCGCGATGACCGTTACCGGTCTGCTTGACGCCGCCGAAAGGCAACTGAATCTCAGCGCCGATGGTGGGAGCATTGATGTAGACAATGCCGGATTCCAACTCTTCGATAGCCTTAAATGCCCGGTTCACATCTTGTGTGTACATCGAAAGCGAAAGGCCGAACTCCGTGCCGTTAGCAACTTCGAGGGCTTCTTCAAAGCTTTCTACAGGAATGATAGCGGTGACGGGTCCGAAGATTTCTTCCTGGGCTATCCGCATATTGGCTTTCACATCACAGAATACGGTAGGCTCATGGAAGAAGCCTTTGGCATGATCGCCGTCGGTAAGAGCATGACCACCACAGAGAAGCTTGGCGCCTTCCTTCTTACCTATTTCCACATACTCTTTCACCGTGTCCAATTGACCCTGGCTGACCACCGGTCCGACTTCGTTGGCGGGATCAAGTCCATAACCAATTTTGAGAGCTTCCGTGCGAGCTTTGAACGCTTTACAGAATTCTTCATAGCGCGATTTGTGCACGATGATGCGGCTGGCAGCGGTACAACGCTGTCCGGCAGTGCCGAAGGCTCCCCAGAGAGCGCCTTCCAGTGCCAGTTCAATATTGGCGTCTTCCATAACGCAAATAGCGTTCTTGCCGCCCAGTTCGCAAGAAATTTTCTTCATCAGCTCACCGCAGCGACCTGCCACACGGCGACCTACTTCAGTGGAACCGGTGAGGGAAACAGCGCGCACCCGCGGATATTCCACCAGGGCCATGCCCACCTTGGAACCGGAGCCGGTCACCAGGTTGAGAACACCCGGAGGCAGTCCGGCTTCATTCAGGATTTCCACAAACATGAGAGCACAAAGGGGAGTATCGGAAGCAGGCTTGATCACCACGGTATTTCCGGCTACCAGAGCAGGCAAAGTCTTCCAGCTCGGAATGGCGATAGGGAAATTCCAGGGTGTAATGAGACCCACAACACCGATGGGCTGCCGAACAGCCATCGCGAACTTATTGGGCAATTCGGAGGGCACGGTCTGACCAACGAGACGACGACCCTCTCCGGCCATGTACTTGGCCATATCTATGGCCTCCTGTACATCGCCGCGGGCTTCCTTCAAAACCTTGCCCATTTCGCGAACCATAGTCTGAGCCAGCTCTTCCTTACGGGTTTCCAGCAAGTGAGCCGCTTTCAGAATAATCTCAGCGCGGTGCGGTGCGGGCGTGGCCTTCCAGAGGGGGAAAGCTTTGGCAGCAGCATCCACAGCGGCTTTAACATCTTTGGGAGTGCTGGAGGCAAAGTGCCCGATCACTTCATCGCGATTAGCCGGATTGTAGCTGGCGAAAGTTTCACCACTTTCCGATTTGACCTGGCGACCGTTTATATAGTTGCCGTAAGTCTGGGGCTTTCCACCTTTAGCGGCTTGCGCTTCCGGTGCCTTGGTTTGTGTACTCATTGTCCTCTCCTGATTTTCTGAATCTACTGGACTACTTAAATAAAGCGTTTCCGAAAACTGATTAGAAGGTCATAGCCTTCTCCAGGATGTCGCAAGCCTTCTGAGCATCGGCATCGGAGATATTGAGGGGCGGAATCAAACGGATTACCTGTCCGGCATTGCCGCAGGTAAGCACAATCATTTTGTGCTCCAGGCAACGCTCTGCTACTTTATCGGCCAGTTCTTTGGAGGGTCCGCCGTTCTTATCGTTGAACTCGATACCGATCATGAGACCACGACCACGTACTTCGCCGATATAATCTTTGCCTGCGGCAAACTTCTTGAGACGCCCCATGATCATCTCGCCAACTTTCTCGGCGCGCTCGCAAAGCTTCTCTTCCTGCATCACTTCGATGGTGGCCAGAGCTGCAGCGCAAGAAACGGGGTTGCCACCAAAGGTGGAGCCATGGCGACCGGCAGGCCACTTCTTGGTCAGTTCGCTCTTGGAGATGAAAGCAGCAAGCGGCAAACCGCCGGCCAGAGCTTTAGCCATCAGCATAATATCGGGCTCTACACCTTCGTGCTCGATGGCGAACATCTTGCCGGTGCGGGCGAAGCCGGACTGTACTTCGTCGATGACAAGCAAGATGCCGTGCTGATCGGCCAATTTGCGCAAGCGGGGCAGGAAGCCGTTCGGGGGAACAATATAACCGCCTTCGCCCTGAATCGGTTCCACCAGGAAGCATGCCACCTGATCAGGATGTACAAACTGATGGAAAAGCATTTCGATGTTCTCGAATACTTCATCTACCACTTTGTCGGGCTGACCACGGAAATGGGAGCGATACTCGTAGGGGAAAATGGAAGTGTGAATGGAACCCGGCAGGGGCTCGTACTTTTCACGGTAATAAAGTTTGCTGGTGGTGAGGGCGGTGGTGAACATGGTACGACCATGGAATGAACCACGGAAGTTAATGATGGCCGGACGGCCTGTGACATAGCGCGCCATCTTCATGGCGCCTTCTACCGCTTCCGCCCCGGAATTGGTTAGGAAAACCGAATCGAGTTTCTTGGAAGGAGCAATTTCCACAAGCTTCTTGCAAAGCTCGATATAGCGCTTGTGGTGTACCGTGACGGACGTATGCATCAATTCATCGAGCTGCGCTTTGGCTGCAGCAACGACTTTCGGATGACAATGACCGACTGAGTTAACAGCGATTCCGGTGCTCAAATCGAGGTAAGCATCACCGTTCATGTCGTAGATGTAAGAACCGCTGGCTCTCTCGGCTACGATCCGGGCGGACCTGGCCAGTACCGGATTGACGAACTTATCATCCATATCCAGGTAAGCCTGGTTCTTGTTCTTGGTTTCGGCCATCACCATAAAGTGCTCCTTAAAACAGCAGGCCGAGGTCCCGAGGAACCCCTCCCGCAGAAACATTGCGAATGTGTAGATGATATCAACTAAAGTTAAGCGATCGTCCCATATTTAGGTTTCTGTCCGTATTTCAGACTCCTGACAAGACCGCTTGCCAAGCGGCCGCGCCGTCGAAAAAATTTGATGCCGAACCAGCTAGTCAGGAACCGACGCCCTATGAAAAACCGCTAAGGTAGTTGAATACCGGCAAATCCGCTAAAAATCTTAGAGAAGAATTATGCAGAGCCAGTACCGCTGAAAGTCAGCTCTGCCATTTCGGAGGACCGGGCTACAGGAAACTCAAGGTGTAATCTGCCGGTAATGAAAGCGGCGCTGAGCGGTGCCTTTGGGATAAGTGACCAGGAGCAACCGGCAAGACTTGAGACCAAATTTGCGCAAAAACTGCCCTGCCAATTGCTCATAGTAAAAGGCACTGGGATAGGCAGCCACACCCAGCTCATCCACCGACCAGTCCAAAATATCCAGATAGCGCTCCGGCCTGGAGTCATGCCAATAAAAAACCGACTGAACTTCCCTGGGCAGCCCCTCATATTGCTCAGGATCGAGGATCAGCACCGCCCTCGGTACGTCCCCGCTGTAGAGGGCGAAGGACGGATAAGGGTCGGCAAGCTGAAAGAGGCCGAGCGTGGGCACAATAACTCCGCAGAGCAAGAACAGTCCGGCGCCGAAGCGGCAAGGTTGGAAGCCGGCAGCGGCGGTTCGGACGGACAGCAAAACCTCTTTAAAAGTTGCCGCGGGCGGACCGATCACAAAAGCCAGCAAGAGAATGAGAGCGGAAAAGATATTCCAGCTCCAGACTGCGTAATTGAGATTTTTCCCCGTGGGGCCAAGGATCAGGAAAAGCGAAATGTGCATCAGGGCAAGCAAACAGGCAGCCACCGCTCTGGTGCGACTAAATAGCAATAGCCCGCCGCAAGCCGCTTCGCCCAAGGCCATGAAGAGAGCAAGAGCCGCATAGGGGCCAAGCGGCGGCAGCACCGACTCAGGCACCGCCAGACTCAAGTTTTGCTGCAGCCCGAACAGCCAGGGCCCTATTTCAGACAGGAAGCGATAATTAAGCTTCTCAAGCCCGCTAAAAATGTAGACACAGGCAAGAAAGACGGCCATGAAGAATCGAAAGACCCGGCAACGTTCTTCCCTTTCGCCGCTCTCTCCCGCACCATATCCGGCACCAGACAGGTAAACCAGCGAAAGAAGCACGGCATACTCGTAAGCCCAGGGCTGAAAACAATTCAAATCTATGGCAAGCAAAAACAAGAAAGAGAAGAGGGCCAATACCAGCGTCCATCTGAATTTGGCCCGTCCGGGCAAGAGAAGACTAAGCAGCAAAGCCAGCAAAAGAAATACGGCAAAAATTCCAACAAAAACTTCCGGCCAATCCACAAGAAGCAGTTTTGAAACAGGAGCGTTAGGAAAATTGCGGTAACTCGCAAGCGGGAAGAACAGCTTGAAGCTGCTCAGCATGCCGAATATCGCTGCCACACAAACAAGGCGTTTGACAAGCAGCAAATTAAACTCAGCCGGAGTTGTGGCAAACTTATCAGGCATGGGCCCTATGAGGCGCTAACGAACAATCATCACTGAACAGGGCGCATTTCTCACAATCTTCTCGGCACTGGTGCCGATCAGCGCCCCCCAGATGCTAAGGTGACCAATATCTCCAAGCAACAATAATTTGATCTTGTGCTGCTGAACATATTCAACCATGGCATTGACGGTGTGGCCGGTTAGAATAGCGCAGACGGTGGAAACTCCAAGCGTTTGAGCCTGGCTTCTGGCCTTCTGATGAACCTTTTCCAGCTTCTCATGGGCTGTCTGCTCAGAAGCCAACACTTCACTGGCGCTGTAGGAAGCTTCCACCGATTCCTGTACTGAAACCAGATGTAGTTGAGCATTCTTGAGACGGCTAAACTCCAGGGCCTCCTGAAAAGCTTTCCAGGAGCGCTCCGATCCGTCAAGACCAACAGCTATTTGAATCTTCTCTATGTCGGTCAACTTCTTTCCTTACCTTCCTTCGAACCAACGGATCCAGGGGACGACTCTTCCAGTGGCGCAGTTTCACATTTATCAATGTAAGCTATAGCCTCTTCAAACAAGTCAAAGCAAAACTCAGGTGCGATTCGATGCTCTGAACCAAAGGCGTCAATCGAATCAATTATGTGCTTTTGTAGACCGACAAACAAGACCCTCACTCCCTTCGCCTGCCAATTCTCTATCGCCGATTCCAGCGCCATTGCACCAGTCTGATCAATAAGCGGGACATTGTAAAACCGCAAAATCACATAGCGTGCCTGGGCTAATTTATCCACGGCCGCAGCAAGATTTTTTGCTTCTCCGAAAAAGAGCGGGCCGTTCAACTGATAAGTGAATATTGACTTTCGTACTGACTCAGGAATATGTTCAGCATGAATTTTTAGAGTTTCAAGATTCTCTAGATCGCCTACGAAGGAAACCTGTGCATCGGCCAACTGTTTTACAAAAATGACGGAAGCCAGCGCTACACCGGCTAGCACAGCCACGATCAGATCCACGAAAATCGTCAGCAAAAGCACGACGAGCATGACCAGCAGATCGGCACGAGGGATCCGCCCCATGCGCTTCAATACCCGCCAATCCATGATGCTAAGTCCAACACTGATAAGGATGGCAGCCAGCGCACAAAGCGGAATCTGAGCGGCCAGGCGAGAAAATCCGAGCAAGACACAAAGCAACATCAAGCCATGTACCACACCAGAGAGATAGGTGGTGCCACCGGACTTGATGTTCACCATAGATCTCATTGTGGCTCCGGCACCTGGCAACCCCCCCAGGAGACCAGCACAAATATTGCCGAGACCCTGACCGAATAATTCCTGATTGCTGTCATGGCGCCTGCCGGTCACCTTATCCAGCACGACCGAGGTTAACAGTGAATCGATTGCTCCCAATATTGCTAGAGTCAAACCGCTCTGCACTACCACATGCAGGTCCGAAAACTGCAACTGCGGGAGCCTGAGGGCCGGCAGACCGGAAGGTATATCGCCAATTGTCGGCACGTCAAGATGAAAATGAGAGGTCAACCAGGTGGCGGCTACGAGTGCAACAAGGGTCGCCGGCAGGATCTTGGAGACCTTCGGCAAGAGATAAACAATGGACAGACAGAACAAACCAAGCAAGAGACAGGATTGATTGACTTTCTGAAAAACGAAAGGCAGCGACTGAAGCGCATTCAAAACACCGCTTGCAGCATCCTCACCCAGGAAAGGCGGAATCTCTATAAAGAAGATGATAGAGCCTATCCCGGTCATGAAGCCGGAGATGACAGGGTAGGGCATGTAATTGACCAGTTGGCCGCCGCGCAATTTACCAATGACAATCTGTAAGACACCGGCCATCATTACGGAAGCAAAGACAAGTTCGGGGCGTCCGCTCCCGGCCGTCAAAATTGCAGCAGCCACAACCGTCATGGGACCGGTAGGCCCCGAACATTGACCGGCAGTGCCGCCAAACAAAGCCGCCAAAATACCGCAAGCCACCGCCCCATAAAGCCCAGCAGCAGCGCCCAGGCCAGAAGCCACTCCAAATGCAAGACAGAGGGGCAGGGCAACCACGGCTGCCATCAAACCCCCAAGAAGATCTCCAAGTGGATTCTTCAGGTACCTTTCTTTAATGCTCCAGGCGCCTGACAACTTAACACGTCCCAGTCCATGAGAGCCCGGTGAATCTTGGGAATCATAGCATTTGACACCGACTGCCTATCAGCCCCGAAATCACCTTTCGGTTAGCCACGGAGAATATGCAGATCATTTACAAATGGTGATTCTCAAAGACTTCAGTTAAAGCGATTATCGAAGAAGGAGACAGCTCGATTATCACTACGAGAGAATCACCGACGTTATCCTAACACTGGAATTCTTTCAAAAACCTTTCAGGGAAAGAACCAGGCTCAGTCGCGCCTTCCAGCCGGAAAAGAAACCGTAAATACGGTCCCAATACCGTTCTCACCTGTCTCAATGCTCACCTGAGCCTGGAACGTTGAAGCTACCTCCTTGACAATCGAGAGCCCAAGCCCTGATCCGGAAGTACCGGCGCCAGAAAGGCGATAAAACCGTTCAAAAATCTTCTCTTTCTCAATGTCCGGTATGCCGGGGCCGGTATCCCTGACGGCAAAAAACAACCTGTCATCAAAGGTCTTAAGACTGACAGTAACACGTCCATAGGCGGGAGTGTATTGCAGAGCATTATCCACAAGATTGGAAAAGAGCTGCTGCAAGCCAATTCTATCTCCAAGAATCGAATAACTAACACACTCATCCTCTAAGCCAAAATCTATGCTCTTTGCGGCGGCAAGAGCAGCCTGTTCTGTAAGTACTTCAGATAACACATCGGCCACATCGAACACTTCCGGTTTGAGGGCAGTGGCACCATAAGGGTCGACACGGGCTAGCGAAAGCAACTGATTGACAAGCCTGGTAAGCCGTTCCAGACCAAAGTCAATCTGTCCAATTACTTCCTTCATCTCCACGGCAGATTCAGCCCCCAATCCCAGACTGGAATAGGTCTTTAGTCCGGCCAGCGGCGTACGCAACTGATGAGAAGCATTAGCTATAAAGCGCTTCTGCGCTTCAATATAAGCCCTGAGCCTGGCTAAAAGCTCGTTGATTGACTGAACAAGCGGATAAGTCTCCTCCGGTGAAATACTGTCGTCCACATCGCTGAGATCAGAAGCCGAGCGAGCCGAAATCGCTTCCTGCATAGTCCTTAAAGGAGCCAGTCCCCGACTGATGCCAATCCAAACAGCGTATGCACCAAGCAAGGCAGTTACGAATTGCGGCAACATTATGCTGGCTAAAATTTTGTAAGAGAGCTGCTTTCTAGCAGCAAGAGTCTCACCCACTTGAATAATGAAAGCCTTGCCGTCGTTCTCCGGCGATAACACCTTCAACTCCGCCAGGCGTACCTCATGCACTTTATCACCGCGGGCAGAGGGTAGCCTGATCAATCTAAAGGATGGCACATCAGATAACCCAGCAATATCGGGAAGCGGCAATTTGTCACCGGAAAGTCTCTCTCCATCTGCATTGAGCACCTGATAGAAGAACATGTCACGATTGTTATGCCGTAAAATTGCCTGGGCCGCAGGGGGCAAATCCACCACCAAGCGCCCTTCCTTAAACTTAATTCTAGCGGCAACCGAGTCTGATGAATTAATCAATTCTCTATCAAAGCTGTCGTCTGAAAACTTCAGGGCAAGAAAATAACCAATCAAAGCGCTGATTATCCATATGACGCCCAAGCCGGCAGAGAGCCAAAGCAGAAGCTTTCGCCTGATTGACTTTCTCATTGCGACTCCCGCAGGAGATAACCGAAACCCCTGACAGTGCTAATTTCAACACCGGCAGTACAAAGCTTGCGGCGGAGCCGATGAATTACTATTTCCATAGCGTTATCACTCGGAGCTTCCTCCCAGGAAGCAAGATGCTCTACTAGAGCCTTCTTTGGCACCAGTCTACCGGCACGGCTCAAAAGCATCTCCAGGACCGCGCTCTCCCTGGGAGTAAATTCACAAACTTCGCCACCGACAAAAACTTCCTTGGTGTTCAGGACAAAGCGCAGGAGCCCGCAGTGAATCTCCATTCGATTACCCCAGACATTCTTTCTCAAAATCGCTCGAATACGAGCTTCCAGCTCACCGAAGTCGAACGGCTTGGTGAGATAATCATTGGCTCCCAGATCCAAACCGGCGATACGATCTTGCACCGCATCACGGGCGGTGATAATTATCACGGGCAAGGTCGAGCCCCGCTCTCTCAGTAGTCGTAGAATCTGACTCCCATCCACCTCCGGCAGGCCAAGATCGAGTATGAGTAGATCATACTCACTGTCACTGAGCGCCTGAATAGCTTCCTTACCACTTCTGGCCGCGTCAACTGCATAGCCACGGGAACCTAATCCCTGGGCGAGCGCTCTTGCCAGGTAATCATCATCCTCTGCCAACAAAAATCTCATACCAATCTCATATCAATGGCAAAAACAGCTAACTAATGGCTCAACTGCACAAGGAATGTCAGTTGCTGTTTGACCGAAGCAAAGCGCATTTGCAGGGGAATGGAAGGCGAAGCGGCTTTGAAAGCCGACTCAAACCGATCGGAAGCAGTCAGTATCTGCCCTATATAAGCTTGCCGGGCGGCGAAGTTACTGTTATTGCTCAGGGATCTGGTCACGGAACGACTCGTTTGTTGCAAGAAACTGAGAGCCGTACTCATATTCATAATCAGTCCCGGATCGGCAGTTTGAAAACCGCCCCGCCCCAAACTCTTCTGAGCCTCGTTGATAAAGCTGTTCAGTTCGCCGTTGTATTTATTGGCGGCATCCTGAAGCGAGGCCGGATTGACGCCGCCGTAATAGCCATTGCCAAACTGGCTTGCATAGGGACTGTAAGTATTATTAGTATTGATGGCGCCTGGAAAAGTACCACCCACCGGAAAGCCGTTGATGGAAGGGGCAAAAGCCTGATTGGGGTAATAGGCACCGGGCATAAACATACTACCGCCGCCCATGCCGCTGGCGGCAGCAGCAAAGCCACTCCGGGCACTAATCTCATTTTTGATTTGAAGCCAGAGCCCTCCCACATTGCCGGCGGAGGCAAGACCTATCAAGGGATCTACGGCGGCAGCGGCCGCTTGCAACCGCTGCGTCGCCAGGTAAGCTTCGCTATTTCCTGAGAAATTATTGGAACGGCTCAAATCAGGGCTTTCTTTCACCGTGCGTGAAAAAACTTCCAGCGCCTGGCAAAGATTCATTTGCACCGAGCCATTGGCGGGCGGCCACTGCCCCTGGGCTGTCAGGCTGGCGCGCACCGCATCGACTAATGCCGAAGTGTCGCGATCAAGCCTGTCGCCACGAGCGGCAAAAGCGCCAGGTGCGACTGCCACGGCTGAGGACAATAGAGAACTGAGCGCTAAAGCGGAGCCAAGAACTTTCGGTATCAACCGGCGAGAGACTGCCATAATCCATTCCTAACCTGATGAGTGCTTATTGCGGCACCAACCATTGCGTGTTCAATAGATTGAGCCTAAAAGAGTTTAGCACCTCAGGTATCCAAGGCTTAAAGGCTTCGCCCAGGCAGACACCGCGACAGGTCTTAGATCAATATTGGTCCAGATTTGTAAATGGCGCCTGAGGTCCGGGTGAGCGGCAGACTTCGGACATCTTACTGCCGGTGCTCCCCACAAGCCGTTCAAAAATTATGTGCTGGTCCTTCGTGTCGTAGCGACCGGAGAGTTGTAAGGTATCAAAAACAACAAACTGGGTTCTGCCGCTATCAAGCTTGTTCTCGCTGAAAACACTGGTGGAGGCGCCGACTCCGTCCAGTTTTTTCAACTGCTGGAATTCTTCGTGCAGGGTCTGAGCATTCATGGCATGCAACGCATCCGCCACTTCGCATCCATTACCGGCATCCGCCTGTTTTCGAATAGCCTCAAGTTGATCGGACATGGTAGGTACCTCATACTTCTATGAGCTAAAGTGTATTGACTAACTGTGGTTGAGTAGTGTCAAGAGGAGAGGAAAACACGAACCCTTCTCCAATCTCCCAATCCACATCCGGCGGCCATTACCGACAGCAGGCAGACCTTCGAACAGAAGAACAGAAAAGCCGGCACTATATTCAGTGCCGGCTTTTCTCTAAAACTGAAGTGGAACTCAAATCGGCTTCCGGGGACCCTGCTCAATACGCTGCGGCAAAGGCTGCGGATCCGGCTGTTTAGCAGCCTTGGCTTTAGCATCAGCTTCTGCCTTCGCCTTAGCTTCAGCTTCGGCCTTAACCTTAGCATCAGCTTCCGCCTTAACTTTAGCATCAGCTTCCGCCTTTGCCAGGTCATCGGCTCTTTGCTTTTCCGCCTGCACCTTCATACTCTCGTAGAGCTTGCTTGCCTGCTCGATACCGGTCACCTTCTCGGGATTATCTTTGTGCAAGTCCTTGAGCACATCCCCTAGTTTGGGGCCTTCAGCTCCGGTCTTGGCGGCCTCTTCCTTGCGTTTAGCCTGTTCGGCAAGACCGGCCTGCAATTCCTCACCGGTCAACACACCCGAACCGACATAGATGGCTCCCACTCGCGGCATCGGCTTAGCCAGGTCCTCGGGAGTGAGAGTGCCGGCATTAACTTCCTTGGTTACATGCTCTTTAATGCGATCTCTCAACTGTCCGGGATCACCGGTCATACCGGCAGCCTTCTGAGCCTCGGCAATAATTTCGACCTTAGGCACATTGCTGTCGACGGCCTTAGCCACCTGCTCGGCCTGCACCCGAGCTTCCTCTTCTTTACGTTTGGCTTCTTCCGCTTCCTTGACCTTGCGCTCCTCTTCCGCCTTAATCATCTGCTGTTTGACGGCAGCGCGCTCGGTCTCCATTTTCTTGGTCAGCTCAGCTTCATTCCAACGAACAGGTGCTTCGCCAACTTTGTAGTAGTTGCGGCCCATATCGGCGAAGTCACGGTCTCTAATACGATAAGACTCCTCTTTCAGTTCGGCCCTGGTCATCTGAATTTTGCCGGAATTTACCATCGACTCCAGAGACTGATAGGGTCCCCAGCCTTTCTGAATGGGATCAAGGGTGAAATTCTTGGAGTCGAGTTCTTGCTTATACTTGGTCATGTGCTCATCAAGAGCCTTGCGCTGCTCATCGTTCAGCTCCGGGTCTTTGGGAGGCGCATCGGCAGCCTTGGGATCGACAGCCTTATCCCCGCCCTCCGGGTTATTGCGTTTATCGTCGTAAATATCCACCGGCGGCAACACATTACCTGTGGCATCCGCGGCTGGTTGAACCTTATCTTTAGCCGCCTCGCCGTCGGCTCCGGCCGGCTTCTGGTCTGTGCCGGCAGGTTTCACTTCCGTCCCCTGACCTACTATCGTAGTGTCGGGCAGATTGGCAGCGGCTGCGTCGTTACCAGTCGTTACTGCCGCTTTTCCGGTCTGGGCATCTTTTAAAGCCTGCTCAGAAGCTGCTTGTGCCGCCGCCTGCTGCTCCGTGTTCTCCACTCTGGCAGCGTCTGGTTTGTCTTGAAATCCCATTGGGACCTCCAAATTGCGTTTGCAAAGGAATAAAAGGGTATGGGGTATTGATTCTGATAGGGTTTCTACAATTTAAAGCAGGGGGAGTGGGCAGTCACTTGGGAGAAACCGCAAGGAAGGCCGATCCGGACAAATTTAATATTCTTCGGTGGTCCCTGGTCAGGTCACCGGAATGCGGCGGGGTTTACCAAGCATGGCAAAATCAACGTAAAAGCCCAGTCTTTCACCGTTTTCATCACAAGCAAAGTAGCAATGGTAAGAGCCGTCCCCCTCACCGCTAAATACCGTAATCATATTTAATTGTGAATCGCGGTCCGTCGTTTCAGCACCGGATCCAGGTAAGTCCAAATTGCGATAGAGGTCTTCAGTGCCGGACTCGGACGTCAAATAAGGATTCCGGTCCGGTCGTCCGGGGGAAAGGTCATCGAGGGGGGCTTTCTTGAAGAGAGCCAGCCCTTCCGATGAAAGCAAGGCAGCCAGAGCGGAGTCGACGCCAAACCCGGGCAGGCAACGCTGCTCCAGACAGCGAAAGCGGCTTTCGGCCGGCCAGGCCGGTTGAAAGTGATGGGGAACAGCTTCAGTCCAGAGTATCCGCAGAGCACAAACTCGCTGATCCCCGCCTTTCTCCAGAACGAGAGCATCAACTTTATGGCGGCCAGGCGGAAGCAGTTCATCAAAGGCTTCAAAATCCGTCTCGGCAAAGAAAGCCGGATCACCAACAATCAAACGTCCACTGGGCAAATTGATCTCTCCCAGGCTGACAGTGCGCAAATGCCCACCGCCGGGAGCCCCCTGTCCGGCAAAAGCATCGAGAAGCTGAGGAAAGTCGTGCCTGGCCCCCAGAATCACCCACTCCTCGAATCCGGCAAAGTCTTCCCGGCGGCGGCGTACAAGCTCTACCAGAAAGACAACCAGCAATAGGAAGAGCACGGACGAAATTATCGCCCCGACGAGCATCAGCAGTCCATTTATATCGGCTGTCAAAGTCTAACTTTCAAGATTAAATACAGGGTAGTAAGGTTTTCAACTCTACAGCCCTTATACCCCCGAGTCACAACTACCATCACAGTGGGGAAGAGGAATACAACAGATGCGCGGGCAAATGAACCAACATGCTAATATCTAACCACCGGCCGCTCCAGAGGTGCACAGGGCAAAAACTCAGGTTAGCCCCTCGTCGGTCCAATCCACCTCGGGGAAGCAGCTATCGGTTAAAGAACTTTAGAATCGGTGTTACTCCCTCCATAAGGAACCTTCCATGTCCGCCCCGGCCTTTTTCGATACCTGCGGCCCCCTGCCTACGGAAACCCTGCTTGAATTTGAGAAAGTACTGGGTGTGACTCTTCCAGAAGAATTTCGGGAATTCCTCTTGCAATTCAACGGTGCAGCTCCGGTCCCCAATGTCTTCCAACTAGATGAATATGATGAAGAGCTGGACTGCCTTTACATATTGGGACTGAATGAAAACACTGACATAAGGCAATTTATGACTGTGCACAAAGACAGTCTCTCGCCCTCATACATTCCCATTGCCTGCGACTCCTTCGGCAATCTGATCTGCCTTTCCATTGCCGAGCGCGACTTCGGTGCCGTCTACTTCTTCGACTTGAGACAAGCGGCCCAGGAAAGCCGAGCCGGTAAAGCCGCCAGTTTACCCATGATCGCCGCCAGCTTTGATCAGTTTTTAGACACATTGAAAGACCCGCTCGATACTGAAGCCCAGAGCTTCGGTGTGGCCAAGGTAGAAGAGGAAACGGACAGGGAAGAGGATTCGGAAGCTGCCAGAATCTTGCAAGAGCGAGACGTGGAGGCCATGGAAGCGCTGCTCGACAGAGGTTTCAATATTGAAGAGATAGACGAAAATTACCTCACCCTTCTGGAAAATGCCGCCACCATTGGGGATTTGGAAATGGTCAAACTGCTCACCAGCCGTGGTGCAAAGCTGGAAGCCGCTCTTTCGATTGCCCAGGATGCCGTTAAATTCAATTATCCCGACGCCGACCACAGAGGTATCGTGGAACATCTCAAAAGATACAGGAGCGAAGAGTAAGAGACCGGGTCTCACACTCGAAAAATGAATACAGTTATAAATGAAGTTCTCGTCGAAATAGTTGTCATCTTAGGTCTTATTTTCTTAAACGGCATCCTGGCCATGTCTGAAATGGCAATTGTTTCCTCTCGCAAAGCGAGACTTCAAAATCTGGCGGAAAGCGGTGACAAAGGCGGAGCCATGGCCCTGGCTATTGCCTCCGAGCCGGCGAGTTTTCTTGCTACAGTGCAAATTGGTATCACCCTGGTTGGTATCCTGGCCGGTGCCTTCGGAGGCATCACCATCGCCGAAGAAATCGCCGCGGTCATAAAGCAACTGCCGCCGCTTGCCCCTTATGCCGAAGCCGTAGGCATGACGATAGTAGTCTCCCTGATCACCCTTCTTTCTCTCATTTTCGGGGAGCTAATACCCAAACAAATTGCGCTCCAGTACCCGGAGCGCATTGCCCGTACCGTGGCTAAACCCATGCACTGGCTGGCCATTCTGGCCGCACCTCTGGTGCGATTCCTGAGCGGCACCACCAATTTTACCCTGCGCCTCTGCGGACTGAAAGACTCCAGCGACCCTCCGGTCACTCAGGCGGAAATACACGTACTCGTAGGGCAGGCCACCGAGGCCGGAGAAGTGGAAGAGTCGGAACAAGAGATGGTCACCGGCGTGCTGGAATTAGATGACCGGCGGGTCACCTCCTTGATGACACCAAAGTCTGACTTAGTCTGGCTGAGCGTCGATGATACGCCGGCCAAAATGCTGGAACGCATCGGCAAGCGCCCCCATTCGCACATGCCCGTCGCCAGAGGCAATCTAGACCATCTCCTCGGCGTCGTGGAAGCACAGCAAATCATGCTGGCCGCTCTCGCCGGCGAACCGGACAAGATCAATCTGGAAACCATGGTCAGCCAGCCCATCTTCGTGCCAGAGAATGCCACCGCTCTGCAGCTACTGGCTCGCTTCAAAGAAGAAAAACACCAGATTGCGCTGGTCATCGACGAATACGGCGGACTCATGGGCATAGTTACCCGCGATGATATTTTCCAGGCCATCGCCGGCGATCTGCCCCTCCTCAATACCGCACCGAAGTGGGAAATCGTGCAAAGAGAAGACGGCAGTTGGCTCGTGGACGGACAGATTCCCATGGAGGAATTCCAGGAAGTCTTCGATGTTGCTGATACCGCCGGCGGTAGCCAGCACTACCATACTCTGGCCGGCTTTATAATCAGACATTTGGAAACAATCCCTAGCACCGGAGATAAGTTTAGATGGCAGGGCTTATCCTTCGAAATTGTCGATATGGATCGACACCGCATAGACAAAGTACTGGTAGAAAAACTACCAGACTTCCACGGCGCCGATTAGTGAGACAGGCAAGGTCATGTCGACTACTTGCCGGCATCGCTTTCCGGCGGAGCGCTCTTCTCTTCAGCTTCACCGCCGCTGCCTGTTGCCGGCGGCTCCCGCTCAAAGTCGCCCAGTAGGGACCTGGCCGGGCAAACTTTTACCAGCGCACAACCGCTGCAATGCACGACCCAGGCAATGGGGCAAAGGACCAGACCCTTACTCATAATTCAACCTCCGCTTCCAAATTTAAATAGCTACCAGAGCCAGGGATAAAGAGCGCTCTTACCCTGAATATAGGACCGCAATCTCCGAAGTCTTGCCGCAGTCAAAAACTGCTCACCGTCGGCAAGCTTCGTCAATTGCTGCCAGACCTCAGGTCTAAAGCGATATTCCGATACACCGATAGTCGAACACTGTGAATTGACCAGCCAGTTTTGAGCTAGCAACTCCGTCACGTCCGTGTCGCCGTTGATAATGGTCACAAGTGGCTGATTTCGAACCAGCCAATAGGCAAGGAACAATTGCCCGTGCTCGGACATGGCGGATAGATCGGCAAGGGAAATAACTGTCCGAGAGGAGACCGCCGCCCGAGGCCGCGGTCTGGCCAGTCCGAAAAACTCAAGTATGGACTGCCAGAAGGCATCGATATGGACGGCCAGGCCAGGCGTGTTGGTTGTAGTAGGGTGCATATTCAAGCCCTCCCGCAAGCGGTGAGATAGGCTTCGTCGGCCAGCACTCTCGCCTTTGTCCGGATCGCTCGCCCTTGCACATAAGGGTTTTCATCCAGAGAGAGTGATTCCAATAAAGCCATGTTGGTGCAGGCGTTTTCAGCCAGGGCATAACGAACATCGCTGCTTCGGTCTTCAGACAGAGCAAGAACTGTAGAGCGCAGAGTATGTTCGTTCTGAGCAACCGCCGCTCTTACCTCGCTTGAATCGCTTCGAGAAAGCCTTTCAAGGGTAGCGCTATCGGTGCTGTCATTCTCTGCCACTCGGGTCTGCACAGAATAATCCAACCGCTCCGCCAGTTTGCTTAGCAAAGTTGGACTGCTGGCACAATTGGATGCCATGCGATTTCTCGTGGCGGTGAAAGTGTTCCAGGGATGGGCCTCGATCCGGCAACTGCCTGAAGATGGCGTAACTATATTTGGTGTCAAAGCGTTCATAAACCCTCTCTTTGGTAGATCACCCGAGGATTTTGAGTAGACTTTACCGGGCTCAACCGGCCTCATAAGTTTTAAATGCTTCGTCCGGAGAAATCCAATAATGCCGGACACAATTTCATTATGGCACAATGTCAAGATTATTGATATAGCTGTGTTTCTGCCGTCAGGCTTGCAGGGAATGAGGACAAGCCTGTAGTATTTCACTTTGCTCAGGCGGCTCATGCCCTGCAAGGGCGCCCATGTCTCTCTTTTGAGCCTGAAAACCAGCGAAGCCCAACGACAGGAAAATGGTAAACCAATGAATGCTCTCACGGACTTCCTTTCCATAGTCGGCGGAACTACGACAATCTCGCTTCTAGGCATGGCCGTGGTCAGAAGGAAGGCTAGACGGGAAGCTCTGGAAGCCAGCCATGAAGTGGGAGGCTATTTGCTTGCCATCGTGGGCACACTCTACGCCATCTTGGTCGGATTGATCGTGGTCAGCGCTCAGGCCAAGGTGGACACTGCCAGCCAGATGGCAGTTACCGAGGCGAACATGCTCACCAACATCTATCATCTATCCAGAACTTTCGATGAACCCTGCCGCCGGAAAATTCGTCAGGACCTTTACGAATACGCCACCATAGCCAGTTCTCAGGACTGGGCCAGGGTGGAAGAAGGTGAAGAAAAGGAGGGAACAGTAGCTCCCTATAGACACCTCTGGCAGGACGTCACCGCTTATGTACCCCATAACGATAACGACAAAGAATGCTATGCTCGCATGCTGGACGATCTTGAAGAGTTGTCCGACGCCAGAAAGTATCGCATGGTAGCTGCTAAAAGCCAGCTTTCCCCGGTGCTCTGGTCGGTCTTAATTGCCGGTGGCGTCATGATCGTGCTCTTCACCTACTTCTTCTTCGTGGAGAGCCTATTGACCCAAACGCTCATGACCGCTTTCGTTGCAATCTTCCTGTCCATGAACATCTACCTGATTTATGTTTGTCAGAACCCATATCGTCCTGAACTGGGGGCCAAGGAGGCAGGTTTCGGCTTCAGCTTCAATGCCAACTGGTTCAAAGACGGCGAGCCCAAACCAGACTCTGCCGCTCGCTCAGAAAACTCGAAACCCGCCTCTGCCGAGACGCCCGCGCAAGCAAACGGTACTTCCGCCGGCACAACGAGCAAGCAAGAGAACAGCAAGAAGGGAAAAGAGGAAGGGAAATAATGAAACTACATTCGGTGGCGGCGGCGGCGGCAATGCTCCTCTGCACAGCACAAGGCTCTCTTCCTCTCGTTCCGGCTGTGGCGCAAGACGGTTGGGGTCCTCCGCAGACGCGCAAGAATCCACGCAACATCGATTTCGGCAATGGTGCCCCGCAAACGAATTTTGCTCCGGCTCGTAACTTCGCCCCCTCTAACAACTTCGCGGCTGCTTCACCGCCGCAACAGCTGCCAAACTCAAGCGATATGCCGCAGAGACTGGCTCGTATCGATGCCATGATTCAAGAACGCATGCAGTCTCTCAACGTGCCCGGCTACACCCTGGCCGTCATCAAATCAGGCACGGTAGTTTTTCAGAAATGCTACGGCTATGCCGATCTGGAGCGCCAGATTCCAGTCACCAATGACACCGTATTTGGTTTGGCCTCCGTCACCAAGGCCTTCACCAGTCACGCCCTGCTCTACCTGGCCGATAAAGGACTGGTAGGGCTCGATGACACACTGGACAAATACCTGGAGGGCTTGACCCGCCCCTACCAGAAGCTTACCGTCAGACAGTTGGCATCAATGACCGCAGGCGTTTCAGACAAAGTAACTCCTGAAGTAGACTGGAAAGATCAGTTGGATATTCTGGTGCATACGCCGCTTGTTTCGGAACCGGGCTCCCAGTATCTATATTCCAATTTCAGCACCCGACTGGTAGGCTCCGTGCTGGTCAAGGCCAGCGGTAAACGTTATCTGGAACTATTGAATGAAATCATTTTCGCGCCCCTGCAGATGAACAGCACCGCTACTACCGTTCTCCTGCAAAATACCGGTCGGGTGGCCCAGGGCTATACCGACAACATGGGTAAAGGGCGCCTCAGACCGGTGGAATACAAAAGCCCGGCGGTCTCCTTTGCTGCAGGCATGCTGGCCAGCACAAGCAACGACGTGGTGCGCTACACCCTTGGTCTCATGTCGCGGCGCATGCTCTCGGAACAAGCCTACAAAACACTCTGGTATGATCGCCCGCCGCTCAGCACGGGCAAGCCGAATAACTGGGCCTTTGGCTGGGCTGCCGGTCCCAATAAAAACCTGGGCGGCCAATACCAGGTCGTCAAAAACGGCGGCACACCTGGCGTAGCGTCAATCATCATTATTTTGCCCGAAAGCAATTCGGCGGTGGTGGCGCTCTGCAACCTGCGCAAGCCCCCAATCTATGGCATCGCCAAGACAGCCGCCATCATGGCCTTCGGCGACACAAGCGGGCCGGTCGAGGCGGACCAGGACGAAAACATGCCACCGCCCGAGGGTGACGACAATCTCTAATTGTCAGACGAGAAGCAATCGCTGAAAAAAAGTCTGAGCAGCCTACTTTCAGCAAAATACCTGCAACAAAACATTTCAGATCAAGGGAGGTAACGGCGATGCCCAAGAATGAATCCAAGCAGACTTCGGACAACCAGCTAAAGTGTTCATTCTGCGGCAAAACACAAGATCAGGTAAGCAAAATTATCGCCGGTCGGGGTGTCTATATTTGCAACGAGTGCGTCGACCTCTGCAATGAAATATTGGATGATGAAAACATCGAGACAGGTACCGGGACACAGAAGGGAAGGAGAAGAAAGAACCTGGACGAGCCGGAAGGCTCTGCCGTATCTTTTTACAGTGCCGACCTGCGCTACATCGCTTGGTTGACTAAAGACGACTGGCGCGGTGAACCGGCTCCGGGAGCAAATCCCGAACGACAGAAGCTTGTAGAAAGTGCCGCCAGCGCCCTAGAAGCACTGATAGACTACGACTTACAAAATAAAATCACATATGAAGCAGAGCCTATCTTGCGAGCACTGCTCTGCCTGAAAGAGCAGTGCCTGGGCAACGGCAACCCCGAGTTGCTCAGCCCCCTGCGCACGCTGGCAAATCTTTATTATGCAAATGACCAATACCATCTAGCAGCCGGCGTTCTGGAATGGTATCTGGAGATTGCCTCGAAAGATGATCAATTCGACAAGACTGCCATTTTCAAAGCCACAACCAGGCTGATCAAACTCTACATAAAGCTCAATCGCACGTTTGAAGCCGACTACCTGCTTGACTCTCTGACTGAAACAATTGTCGGTCAGGAAGGCAGCACAGGGGAACCAACTTAAAGGCACCCTACCCTCTCAAGTAAAAATAGAGGCGTAGGCGAAATTATGTGGAATTTCGCTTAAAACTTTAAAAGCGCGAAGCTTGCTGCAGTAATAAGCGAAATTATGCGGAATTTCGCTTATTACTCGAAAAACGCGAACCTTGCAGCACTAATGAGCGAAATTATGGCGAATTTCTTGTGCGCCTCATTTTTCAAGGGAATAGTGCGGGAGAATAGTAGGGGCGGACTCACCAGATCTCAAAATCTTCATCCTGCCCCGGCGCCGGCAAGAGCTCTCTCATGCCGTGAGCAGTAAGGAACTTACGAAAGAGGGCTTTTGTGTTGAGGCCCCTCACGGAATTGATGGGAGAAAAGGGAGTCATGCGCCGGGCCAGGCTGTAAGAAGTGCTCAAAGAGAGCGGCACCCCGTCTTCATCGAAAATCTTAGAAGACATATCGCGGCGAATCTCGTCATCACCGGCTTTGCGAAAGACCACGATATTTTCGCTCTGATAGGTTTTGAGCACTTTCAAAGTGACCGGCTCCAGGGTTGAATAGGTATAGAACATGCGGCAGACAAGCTCATCGTCCGTAAGTGAGAGGGGTTCATTCTTGTTTCTGGTGTAGAGAATGATCTTCTCGTCTTTGCGGGTTTGCACCGAACTGGGCGAATCTTGAAACTGCCAGTAGGCACCGGCCCCGTCCCGCTGATAGCCCCAGTCTCTGGTAGTATCTTCGTGACTGACATAGAACTCGCTGAACTTACTGCCGGTGCGCAGGTCCTGAAAGCTCAAGACTTCGCCCTCGTAGTACTTCCACTTGCCGGCAAGCCAGGCGGGTATTTTGAACCAGTCATTGGCAGGCTCTGCCGAGAGCATGCTCTCAAGTTCTGCATCGGTGATTTTGAGCCCGCCCCTGAGAAAAGTCGGCACCGGCTTCACGGTCTTACTGTGGGCAGCAAGACTATCGAACTGCGGCTTTTGCATCTGCAACTTGATTTTACTCTCGGCAGCAAAAGCAGGCGATAAACCCGCTCCCGGAAAAATTGCTAAACCACTAAACAGGACAGCCAGACAAGGACCTGAAAGCAAAAGCAAAGCAAGCCCGTGGACGGAAATCGGCAAGACCAATTTCGTCCCGTCGGGATTCAACATAGGTTATTACTTTACGCGCCCAAGAGCGCTGCGCCTGGTTGACGGTACGGCGCGAGCTTTACCGCTGGGCTTGGGCGACTTGGCCGCACCTTTGAAGACGATAGCGAAGACTTCATCGAGATGGGCCACCGGCACCAGTTCTACTTTGTCTTTGACGTAATCAGGCAGATCCTGCAGATCTTTCTCGTTGGTGCGGGGGAAGATGACTGTCTTAATGCCGGCTCTCACCGCCGCCAGAATCTTCTCCTTCAGACCGCCTATGGCCAGCACCCTTCCCCTCAAGGTAATTTCACCGGTCATGGCTAAATTGCCCCGGGTAGGTTTCTTGCTCAAGGCGGAGACCATGGCGCAGCACATGGCCGCACCGGCCGAGGGTCCGTCTTTAGGGGTGGCCCCTTCGGGAATATGAATGTGAATATCGATGGCGTCCTGGAAGGTGGGGGAAAGCCCGAGCCTTTCAGCATGGCTGCGAATATAACTGAAAGCAGCCTGGGCAGACTCTTTCATGACGTCGCCCAGTTGGCCGGTCAACTGCAGATTGCCCTTGCCGGGCATAATATTCACTTCAATTGAAAGAGTCTCACCGCCGGTCTCGGTCCAGGCAAGACCCGTGACTATGCCCACTTGCGGACCTTTGACTTCATTTTCACGCACCACCCGGGGCGGCCCCAGATACTTCGGCACCGCATTTGGTGCGAGCTTGAGTGATTCAACTTCGCCGCGCACAATAAGCGCCGCCACCTTGCGGCAGATACTGGCGATATTACGCTCCAGGGAGCGCACTCCGGCTTCTCTGGTGTACTCCTGAATGATACGGCGAACTGCCGCTGCCGGCACTTTCAACTCTTTAGAAGTCAAACCGTGCTTCTTCAAAGTCTTGGGAATAATATGCTGCTCGGCGATGGAGAGCTTCTCCTCTTCCGTATAACCGGAAAGCGGTATGACTTCCAGACGGTCATAGAGGGGCTTCGGCACATAATCAAGGGTATTGGCGGTGGCCACGAAGACCACTTCCGAAAGGGAAAAAGGCGCATCTAAATAATGGTCGGTAAAGCTGTCGTTTTGATCTGGGTCCAGTACTTCCAGCATGGCCGCCATGGGATCGCCCTGATAACTTCTAGTCATTTTCTCGATTTCATCTAGCAAAATGACCGGGTTTTTGGTGCCGGCTTGTTTGACGGCTTGCAAAATACGACCGGGCATGGCGCCAATATAAGTGCGACGGTGTCCGCGAATCTCAGATTCATCGGATACGCCCCCCAGGCTGATACGGGCAAACTGCCTGTTCATAGCCCGGGCGATAGACTTGACCAGACTGGTCTTACCCACACCGGGAGGGCCGACCAGACAGAGAATGGTGCCGGTAGGCTCTTTGGCCAGCTTACGCACGGCCAGGTATTCCAGAATACGTTCTTTCACTTTCTCAAGACCGTAGTGATCTTCGGCAAGTATTTCATCGGCCACTTTCAGGTCGATGGACTCGCGGGAACGCTTGGCCCAGGGCAGGGAAACCAGGGTATCAAGATAGGTGCGAATAACAGCCGCTTCCGCCGACTGCGGCATCATTTTTTCAAGACGCCCCAGTTCCTTCATGGCTTTCTCAAGGGCGACGCCGGCCATCTTACTCTTCTTGATTTTCTGCTTGTATTCGTTGATTTCGCCCAGTTCGGAACCGTCGGAGGAAAGCTCTTCCTGAATGATGCGCAGCTTTTCGCGCAAATAATACTCGCGCTGAGTCTTCTCTAAATTGAAACGCACCCGGTCGTGAATCTGCTGTTCCAGCTCGGCCAGTTCCAGTTCACGACTGAGCAATTGCCCGATGTACTCCAGCCTTTCGGTTGAATCTACAATTTCAAGGCATTTCTGCCTTTCAGCCAGGGAAAGACCAAGATAAGTAGCAATAATATCGGCCAGCCGTCCCGGCTGCCCGATGCCGGAGACAGCCAGCAAGCTTTCCGGATTTATTTTCTTGGTGGATTTTACATACTGCTCGAACTTATCCACCGAGATCTTGATAAGGGTGCGGGTGGCTTCGTCGTCGGTAACCACTTCCGTGATGGAGGAGACCGAAGCGGTGAAATGCTCCGGTACTTCCGAAAACTCCGTCACATTGATACGGGAAGAGCCTTCTACCAGCACTTTTACAGTGCCGTCAGGCAGTTTGAGCATCTGCATCACTTCCGCCAGGGTGCCGACCTGGTAAAGGTCCTCCACCTTGGGCTCTTCCGTTTCCGGGTCTTTCTGTGCAACCAGAACCACCAGACGGTCATCCCGCATCAAGGCCTGCTCCAGAGCAGCAATGGACCGCTGTCTGGAAACAAACAGCGGTGTGACCATTTGCGGGTAGACCACTACGTCCCTCAACGGGATGAGCGGAAAGACCGTAGTGCTTACGTCTACCATAAGGCTAGTTACCCTCGCTTAACGGGTCGGTAGGTATGAGCATCGCCCGGCTTTTTCAAGCTAGCTTTCTCAAGCCAACTTCTTCAAGCTAACTTCTTCAAGCTAACTTCTTCAAGCTAACTTTTTCAAGCTAAGCGATCTCACCCTTAAGTTTAGCCTTTGGAAGCTGAAGTAACTCAGCAGTCGATCGTTTTTCTACAAGTTCCTTAGTGATATGGCAGACCTTGATGTCGGTACGGGAAGGAACCTCGTACATGATGTCGAGCATTATCTCTTCCACGATGGACCTGAGGGCACGGGCGCCGGTTTTGCGCTTGATGCCTTCTTCTGCCACGGCACGGATGGCATCTTGATCAAACTTCAACTCAACGCCGTCGAGGGCGAGAAGCTGCTGGTACTGCTTGATGATGGCATTTTTGGGCTCCACCATGATGCGTACCAGGGCGTCTACATCAAGAGCTTCCAGAACGGCTGTAACCGGCATACGACCGACGAATTCGGGGATGAGACCGAACTTGAGCAGGTCATCGGGAGCCGTTTCTTTCAAGATCTTGGAAGAACGTTGCTCCCGCTCCCAGGCTGTGAGCGGACGCTCAGAACCAAAGCCGATGGAGCGATTGGAGGAAACGCGGGCTTCTACAATCTTGTCAAGTCCGACGAAAGCGCCGCCGCAAACAAAGAGGATGTTGGCGGTATTGATTTGAATGAATTCCTGGTGCGGGTGCTTGCGGCCGCCCTGGGGCGGAACGTTGGCCAGGGTGCCCTCAATCATCTTGAGGAGAGCCTGCTGCACGCCTTCACCGGAAACGTCTCTGGTGATGCTGGTGTTTTCGGACTTACGGGAGATCTTATCGATTTCGTCGATGTAGATGATGCCCCGCTCGGCCTTCTTGATGTCGTAGTCGGCAGCTTGATAGAGGCGCAGAAGAATATTTTCTACGTCTTCACCCACATAACCGGCTTCGGTCAAGGTGGTGGCATCGGCTACCGCAAAAGGAACATCGAGCAATTTGGCCAGGGTCTGCGCAAGTAGCGTCTTGCCGCAGCCGGTGGGTCCGATCAAAAGGATGTTGGACTTCTGAATTTCAACTTGCTCCGAAAGCTCGGAGTTGTGAGATATGCGTTTGTAGTGGTTGTATACCGCTACTGAGAGTATCTTCTTGGCAGTGCTCTGACCAACTATATGCTGGTCGAGGAAAGCCTTGATTTCTTGCGGTTTTGGAATATCAACCATCTGAGGAGCGGTTGTTTCCGGTTGTGGTTGAGCCTGCGCTCCACCTTCGAATAATTCTTCGTCGAGTATTTCATTGCAAAGGTCAACACACTCGTCGCATATGTAAACGCCAGGACCGGCGATGAGCTTCTTTACCTGATCCTGACTCTTGCCACAAAACGAGCACTTGAGTCGATTGTCCGATTGCTTTGCCATTTAGTTTCCCTATCTAGGACATCAATAAAACGCTTACGTGACACAATTTTTCGCTTGCTGCCTTAAATCCCTCCGCTACTGATTCAGGCTTAACTTAGATTCACCTTAGTACCTTAGCACTTTAACAGCCGAGCGGCTCAACTATCTATTCATTAACTACTTAAACACAAAGCCGAGCAATTACCAAATTAAGAAGCAGGAAGGGCCGTCAAGAGATAATTGTAAGGAGAAAGGAGGGTGTGTGCCACCCTCCTTCTCGAATTATGACTAAACTGCGCTCAGAGGAGTCTGGTCCAGTTTGGTGATGACGGCATCAACCAGACCGTATTCCTTAGCTTCTTCGGCTGTCATGATATTGTCGCGGTCTGTATCTTTCTCGATAGTTTTGACCGACTGACCGGTGTGCTCAGCCATGAGTTCGTTGAGCTGGCGCTTGATACGGATGATCTCGCGGGCTTGAATCTCGATATCGGTAGCCTGACCTTGAGCACCACCCAGAGGCTGGTGGATCAAGATACGGGAATGGGGCAGAGCCAATCTCTTACCTTTTCTACCGGCGGAAAGCAGGAAGGCACCCATACTGGCGGCCTGGCCGAGGCAGATGGTGGAGACATGGGAGCGAATGTGCTGGATGGTGTCATAGATAGCCAGACCAGCGGTGACGGAACCACCGGGAGAATTGATATACAAACGGATATCTTTTTCCGGGTCTTCGCCTTCCAGAAGCAGGAGCTGGGCCACAATCAAGTTGGCAACCATGTCGTCAATGGGTGTACCGAGGAAAACAATACGCTCTCTCAAAAGGCGAGAGAAAATATCGAATGCTCTTTCACCACGGGCAGTGGTCTCGATAACGGTGGGAGCATAGATAGCCTCAGGGCTCACATAGGGAGTTACGCTGAAGAGATCATATAGTCCACGCTTGGTGGGAGGCTCTTGAATGTAGCGTCCGGCTTGGTCTTTAGACTGTGACATATTTTTTGTGTATTTCCTCTCTATTTTGAATAGATAACTCTCAAAATTTCGCTTGCAATATCTTACTGAAATGCGGCATTAACACATTAAAAGGGAACTGCCGGTTCGGCAAACAGATTAAAAGGGGAGCGGCACCTGCCGGCCGCTCCCCTTGCCTGTATTATTCAGCTTTTTTCTTGGTTTTCTTGCCTTCAGCTTTGGGTTCTGCCGCATGGCTGTGATCATGAGTGCTGTGGTCATGGTCTTCGCTGCAAGCAGTCTCGGGCACGTAGTTGACTTTAGCGGTGCTGACCAGAAGTTCCACTACTTTACCGGTGAGGACTTCTTCCGCCACCTGGCGACGGACGTCTTCGTTGGCAACGAATTCCTGATACTGATCGGGGCGCAGGTTGTAGCGCATGGCCAGTTCAGCGAAGTAGGGCACCATCTCTTCTTCCGATACGCCGATTTTCTCTTCTCTCACCACGGCTCCCAATACCAAGGAAGTGAGCACGCGCTGGCGGGCTTCTTCCAGTTTGCTCTCTACCAGGGAAGCGTATTCGGGTGTCGCAGCTACTTCGTCATAGCTTTGACCTTGCTGCTCCATGTACTGCCGCATTTGCTTGATGAGCAGCTCTTTTTCTCTTTCCACCATGGTTTCGGGAATATCGACTTCAGCACAATGTGCCACCGCCTCTACTACCATTCTTTGAGCGCGGGCCTCGTTTTCTTGCTTGACCACTTCGTCAAGTTCATTGCGAATGCTCTCTTTGAGAGCGTCAAGAGATTCATGACCGACGGCTTTGGCCAGCTCTTCATTGATATCGGGCACAAACTTGCGACGAATCTCTTTCAGTTCGATGGCGAAAACACCTTCTTTCCCGGCTACGTCTTTGCGTCTGTAGTTGTCGGGGAAGGAGGCTTTGATATCGGCTTTATCGCCTTTGTTCTTGCCTACGATCTGCTCGCAGAAACCGGGCAAGAAGGAACCTTCTTTCAACTCCAAAACAAAGCTCTCGGCTTTGCCGCCTTCCATTGGCTGACCTTCCACCGTGGCTTCAAAGTTGAGAACAACCGTGTCGCCCATTTCAGCAGCGCGTCCTTCCACCGGAGCAAGAGAGCTTCTGGTCTCGGCTACATTGGTGAGGGCTCTTTCCATGGCGTCTTCCGGCAGGGTCACTTCCGGAACATTGACTTCAATTTCTTTGTAGTTGCCCAGTTTGACTTCCGGACGAACTTCAAATTTAGCCTGCAATTTGAGGGGCTCGCCCAGATTGAATTCCACGTTGGAATACTCAGGGGCGGTGATTACATCGAGATTTTCCTTGATCAAGGCTTCGGCAATCACTTCCGGAACTAGTCTTTGCAGAGCTTCGTTCTTGATGTTGTCCTGACCGATGGTCTTCTCAAGAATCATACGTGGTGCTTTACCCGGTCTGAAACCAGGGATACGCACTTGATTGCTCAACTGGCGACAAGCCATCTCATAGGCGCGTTTTACTCGCTCGGCCTCAAGCTCGATACCAAGCTTGACTACGTTTTTGCCTTCCCGCTCAAGGGTGACCTTCATGTTGCACTCTCTCAAATCGACTATTAGTTATAAACAGTAACAGAACATGGAATTCTAACACGGTCAAACCCGGTCAGGATGCCTGTCAGATGCAAAGTTTACACGGCTTGGCGGCTGAAAAACCTCTCTGGGTCTTCAGAAGATCTTTATGTGGCGCAGCCCATAACACTAAAGCCGCTCAGCCCGGGACATTTCAGGGCTGACTGGCAGCCTCTTCCGATGTCATATTGGTAACGGCAAAGGCTATGCCTACACCAACGTTGATGCAAAGAAAAATACCGAAGAAGATACAGCCCATCATTAACTGCCAGCAAACTATGGCCTGCCTGGGCGTGAGGGAACAGAGAATGCCCAGCCGATAGACCAGGAAAAGGACGGTGGAAACGCCAAGTACTACATCGCAAATCAGCACCACCGGCAGTCGCATACCGGCAAAAGGCGTGTAGGAGAGGGAAAGCACTTCCAGAATGCAGCAAAGGAGCAGGGCAATAATGGTCACCCGGTCGGAAGTGCGCAGTTGAATGGCATCGGTGCGGGAAGACTTTTGCACATAGTCGAAGGCGGCGGCGCTGGACTCCCAGGGCGAGCGCCTCTTGGCTATATCATCGGCCGGCGAGGGAGGAGCGGCAGCCGCGGAAGAGATTGGAGTTGCCGGAGAGGAGGTCTGGGCTGCCGGAGCCTCTGCTTTTTCGGCGGACGACTCCGAGGGGACCGGCTCATTGGCGGCGGGAGCGACTTCTTCCGGCTTTTCCTGGCTCTGCGAACTCTCGCTCTTATCCTCTGGCATGGGCTCCATCCTCAGGCAAATATGGTCTCGAAGGGACTTTTCTAATATAACAGGTGGTCAAGCCGTTGGCGGGCTGATAACAAGGCAAAAAAAACACCACCCTCCAGACGAATGGAAAGTGGTGTAGAAATGGAGCGGGAGACGAGATTCGAACTCGCGACATTCTCCTTGGCAAGGAGACATTCTACCACTGAATTACTCCCGCAAAGGACGTTTCAAGTGTCTGACCGCTGCCGGTCAGGAGAATTATTATACACAAAGAACCGGGGATAAGGTTGCCGAGTGGCATTCTGACGAAGAAATGCTAACGGGTTGTAACGGAAGCAATTTCTAAGGAAATTCAGACTGCTAAGGGCAAGCCTGAGCCTGCCTTTCAGCTGCAACCTCAGCGGGAAGAAACGGGAGCTTTGCGTCCGGGTCTTCCTGACAAGCGCTTCTCTACGTCGGAGAGCACTCGCACCACCGTGTAAGCGTTATTGGCATCGGTCCGGGGTCTTTCACCACGCAAGATGCATTGCAGGAAGTGCTCGCACTCCAGGTGCAGGGGCTCGGCATCAGGATAATAAGGATACTCGACCACCATACGCCCTTCCGGAGTCTGGCTGTGGAGCGCCAATTTATCTTCCTGCTGGGTATCGTTCAAGACGGCCGTCTTCTTAGTACCGTTAACGGTTAAGCGTACAACTTTCTGGGGATCGATCCAGCTATTGCGCACCTGGCCGGGAATTATGCGATCGCCCGAGCCGGTCGGGAAGGACAGGTCAAGATAGGCTACATCCACCAGGCCGTCACCAAGAGTATCCCAACCGCCCACACGACTCACTTCCGGGGAAGAGCAGTCAAGCAGATAGCTCATCATGGAAATATCGTGGGGAGCCAGGTCCCAGAGCACGCTCCAGTCTCGCCTGGACATATTGAAATTCATGCGATCGGAGCGCACAAAGAGAAGCTCGCCCAGTTCGCCTGAAGCAATCAGGTCTTTCAAGCAATTTACGGCAGGATGGTAGAGCAACAAATGCCCCACCATCAAAACCAGGTTGCGCTCAGTGGCAAGCGCATCCAGCTCTTCGGCATGTTTGACGTCGCGAGCCAGGGGCTTCTCGACGTATACATGCTTTCCAGCCAAAAGCGCTTGCCTGGCTAAATTGAAATGAGTATCCGAGGGAGTGGCGATTACAATGGCGCTCACTTCCGGATCTCGCAGAACACTCTCGTAGTCGGAGGTAGTCTTGACACCGCGAAACTCTCTGGCTACAAAGTCGAGGCGCTTCTGGTCGCTGTCGCAGACGGTGGAGAGGGCCCCCAGATGATGGAAGTTACGGACCAGGTTTTTACCCCAATTACCGCAGCCAATCAATGCAACTCTAGGTAGACCCACTCTGACCTCCTTGTGCTCTCCTGCTTGAGGCTTCGTTGAGCTTGCAGGGAGCGCGTTCCTTTCTTACTTACGTTTGTTTACAGCGTCTGCAAACTCTTTACCGACTTTAAATCCGGCCACTCTTTTGGCTGGAATATGAAGCGGCTCATTGGTTTTGGGGTTACGTCCGGTACGCGCTTTTCTCTGGCGCGCTTCGAATGTACCAAAGCCAACGAGGGTAACCTTTTCACCATGAGCAACCTGGCTGATTACCGTTTCCATCATTTTATTGATGATAGTCTCCGCGTCTTTCTTTGTAGTCCCAGCTTCTTTAGCCACGATGTCTACCAATTCTGCTTTGTTCAAGTCTCTCCACCCTTCTAAGAATTAGAACCAGTTCCTAACTTCTGTGATCGGACCAGCGACACCTCGGTGCTATCTTCATTAGCATTGCGGTAAATGTCGCCGGGTGCCCAAAAGCAAGTGAACAGCTAAGTTATTACTGAACCGGCTTTTTAAAAGCACCCAGGGCTACCAAGAGATACCAAATCGATTCCTTATTTAAGGACAAATGTGTTTCCTAGGCCTGCTCTTCAAGATTAACGGCGGGGTCGCCGCTTCCAGCCTCAGCTTTTGACAAAACCCGCTCTCTGGAGAGCAAGTTCAGGCCGTCCCTGCGTTTAGAAGAAATCATGATGGCGGACTTCCAGCAATGCTAGCATAAACTCCGTACCATATAGGCTCTCAAACATCGCCGGAATGCCAATAATTTACTAATGCACAGCCCCCCTCACAACCTCAGACATGCTCCCGCATCGGTTCTCAGAGATGCCTGGGTAGAGATTTCACTGACGGCCCTGGAGCATAACCTCAAGGTAATAAGGGGCTACCTGGCTAATCCCGCTAAAACCAAACGCCCCCTTTTGATGGCCGTGGTGAAAAGCGATGCCTATGGCCATGGTGCCGCCACTGTGGGCGAGCTTCTTGAGGCGGCCGGCGCCGACTATCTCGGAGTCGCCTCCATCGACGAAGGCTGCCAATTGCGAAGCGCCGGCATTAAATCACCCATTTTAATTTTGAGCCCAACCCCATCCTGGGCTATAGAATCCGCCCTTGACAACAATTTAGGCATAGCCCTCACTTCTCACAAACAGGCTCTGGATGTAGCGGCTGCCGCTCGCAAGCGCTTGCAATCGCTCGCTCTCAAGAAGCATGCCGCCCAGGCCCAGGTGCATCTAAAGATAGACACGGGTATGCACCGACTGGGAGTAAAACCGGAAGAAGCACCCGAAATCCTGGATTTTATCCACAAAGAAGGTGCCCTCAAACTGGTCAGTGTCTTTTCCCATCTGGCGATGGCCGACGACCGACAAGCGGTGGAATTTCAAAATGCCCGCTTTGCCGCTCTCGTGAAAACCATGCCGAAAGAGCAAGATGTACTCTTTCATCTGGCCTCTTCGGAAGCAACCAGGCTCTTCGACTTTACCCACTACGACATGGTTCGAGTCGGACTCTACCTTTACGGACTGGCACCAACCTCGGTACTACCGGAATTGAAACCGGCCCTTTCCGTGAAAGCCAGAATCAATCACATCGGAGCCGTGCCCCAGGGGGAAAGCGCCGGCTACAGCTTCACCTGGACGGCAGCCAGAGATTCCCGGCTGGCCATGATTCCCATCGGTTACGCCGACGGCGTGGACAGGGGTCTGAGCAATAAGATGACGGCTTTCTTAGCCGGAAAACCCATTCAACAAGTGGGTCGCATCAGCATGGACCAGATGCTTTTCGATATTACCGACCTGCCGGAAGCGCAGGAAGGAGACGTAGTCACTCTCATCGGGGAAGAAAACGCCGCTCAAAAAACAGGTTCAATTAACTTAAGCCAGTGGGCTTTTCTCCTTGATACCATTACTTACGAACTTGCCTGCCGCCTGAGAGCGAGACTACCCCGTATCTATACGAGGACGAGGGGCAAGTAGGAGGCCCCTTGCGAGAACTTGGACTATTTTGCGGAACTTTCAACCCCGTGCATATGGGGCATCTGCTCATTGCCGAATCGGCCCGGGTGGATTTCAAACTGGAGACTGTTTACTTTGTAGTCAGTCCGGAGCCGCCCCACCGCAGCGTAGGGCTCCTGGCCGGAGAAGCTCGCTATGAACTGGTAAAAGCAGCAGTGGCGGAAAATCCTTGTTTTCAAGCCAGCGACCTGGAACTGCAAAGAGCCGGACCGTCCTATACAGTGGATACGGTGCTCTCTATGAGAGCACTTTACCCGGACTACCGCATCAACTTGATTATCGGCTCGGACAATTTGCCGTTTTTGAAAGATTGGCACAGGGCGGAAGAACTGGTCAGCCTGGTGCGCCTCCTGGTGGTACCGAGGCTGAGAATCATCGGTAGGCCCTCTGACTCTGCCTCAGGGGCACACTCGAATAGCCTACCGGCGGACGAAGAAGCACTGGAGAAGCAAGCCACCCTGGACCTCGGACTTTCCCAGCAAAGCCTTTGCCGGGAGGGCTTATTGCAAGATAGAGAGGTGCATCTGGTAGACTTCCCCGGCGTAGGCATTTCGGCATCAGGAATTCGCAAGCGCATAGGCGAGCAAAAATCGATACTATATATGGTACCAGCAGAAGTCAACCGCATAATTCTTCAGAAAGGTTACTACGCCAAAAACAGCAAAGTGACAGAAAGATGAAAAAAACCAAAGTCGGTAAAGCCGTGGCGCCCAAGAAGAAGGCTACGCCAGCTAAAGCAAAAGCTAAAGCAAAACCGGAAACCACCAAAGGCAAAGGCAAAGTTATCAAAGGTGTCCCCGCCGGCATGACCCTGGCGAAGGCCGCAAAGTGGGCGGCTCCGCGAATTTCCAAGAAACGCTTTCAGCATGTAACCGGAGTTGTGGAAGTAGGACTCAAACTGGCCAAGCTGGCCAAACTCTCGCCTGCCGATCGCCTTCTGGTTGGTCTGGCTTGCTGGCTACACGACAGCTGCAAAGAAATGAAAGACTACGAGCTGATTGAAAAAGCGAGAGCGGCCGGCATGAAACTTACGGAAATCGAGAAGAACAACGGTCACCTCTTGCACGGCCCGGTGGCCGCTTTAATTGTCAGAAAGGAATTGAAAATATCCAACAAGACCGTCCTCAATGCCATTGCCGAGCACACTCTCGGCGCCACCAGTATGACGGAAGTATCCAAGCTGGTTTTCCTGGCCGATTGCCTGGAGGCCAGCCGCCCCACAGACTTCACGGCGCCTATCTGGGAGGCGCTGGCCGCCAACAAGAACACCGGATTGAAAAGCAAAATTAATCTCGACAATGCCCTGCTCGTTGCCTGTGATCTAAGCCTGGCGCACCTTTTGGAAGCGAGGCGGCCGATCCACCCGAAGACGGTTGATGTCAGGAATCATTTCCTGGGTATAGTTAGAGCGGCTGAAAAGTTAGGGTCCTAAATAAGGAAAGACGGCAAAATGAACAAGGCTTACAAACAGTCAAACGGCTCAAGAATGGCGATCTCGGCACTGGCAGCCCTTTGCCTCAGCGCAAGTTTTGCTGTGAGCGCCCCGGCCCAGACCGCTTCGACTGATAATCAAAGTCCCTCAATCGATTCCGGCTCTAAAGAAGGCGATAAACCTGCCACCGTATGGTCCCTGCCTAAGTATGAGATCAAGGTTGTGCCCCAGACTCCGGTCAAGACCAAGTCTGAACCGGTCATCGGTCCCAAGGCCAGGCTTTTGCTTCAGAAGAAGGCCGCCGCCGAAGCCAAGGAAACGGCCAAGCCTGACGCCGCCGCCCTGGCCGATGAGGAGTTCAGCAAACAATTCAGCCAGGATGTAAGCAAACAACCGCGCTATGTCTGGTCGAGGCAGGCAGTAAAGAGTAAGGAAGCCCGGGAACAGGACAAACTCATGAATGAGTACACCAGGGAAGTTTCCGAAAAAATTGCCAGCAACCTGAAAGTACCGTCCCAGGCTACTCTTGTTGAGTCAAGCGATAAGAAATATCGTTATTTACTCTCCTTTCAACTGCTCAAGAGCGGCAAAATCGTTAATTTCCAGGTCATCGACGGCATCGCCGATATGAACACTGTGCCCCTGCCCGATCCGGGAGAGTCCGGCAGTGTCGTAAACGCCCTCAAAGCAGCTCTCAATGCGGCAGTTCCGCTCAAGACCCCGCCCGGCAGCACGATTGCCCCCTGGGACATGCTGGCCGTCTACGATCTGGGCACAGGCAAGTTTTATACCAGCCTCAGACCGCGCTAGGGCAACTTCTCCTTAAGACTCTTCCTCGGTCGGCTCGGTGGCCTGTGGGCCCGAGCCGGCTTCGGGCTTCATTGCATCTGCCGCTTCGGAGCCCGATTCAATTTGAGGCACCGGTTCTTGCTCGGCATTCTTAACTTCATCGAGCTTGGCTAGAGAAACCGTGCCCATGCCGAAGAGGAACATGAAAATGCCCCAGGGCACATCTATGTTGAGAGGAAAGGGTCCGTTGACGGTGTTGAATGTAGCTGGATGCCCGTAACCGTAGATTGCCAGAAGGGCACCCAGGATGAGGAAGAGAAAGCCGATTGGATAACGAACGTCCAGCATGTCTTCTCCTCCCTAATAGAAAATCAGATTGAGGACAACTGTTACCAGAAGCAGAATACAGCCGAGCACGCCGGGGCGAAGCAGGAAAGGCGGTTTCTTGAGGTCGTCGCCATCCTCTATGCCCACACCCCAGACCAGTCCTTTTAGTTCGGAAACATCTTTGGGCTTGGTCAGGTAGGAAATCATCAAGGTGACAACGAAGCAGACGGTCCAGGCCGCCACGGAGCGGTGGAAATTGCCGGCCATGGCGGTGGAATAAACCAACTTGCCCTGCTCGCAAAGCACATAATGAATGACGGCGGCGCCGGTGCCGGCCACCAGCCCCCAGAAGGCCCCCCAGGGAGAGGTGCGCTTGAAGAACATTCCCAGCAGGAAGGTAGCAAAAAGTGGTGCGTTGAAAAAGGAGAACACCGTTTGCATGTAGTCCATGATGGATGGGAAGCCCATAACAAGATAGGCGGTACCGACAGAAATGACGATACCAATGGCGGTGGCAGCCCGACCCACCCAGAGATAGTGCGCGTCAGACTTATTCTTAGCCAGGTAAGTCTGGTATATATCGTAAGTCCAGACAGTGTTGAAGGCGGTCACATTGCCGGCCATACCGGACATGAAGCTGGCTAAAAGAGCGGTCATTCCCAGCCCGAACATACCGTTTGGGTAAATTGCCGCCATCAAGTAGGGAATGGCGTTGTTATAAGAGAGACCGGCATTATTACTACCTAACTGCGGCATGGCGATAATGGCCAGCAGGCCCGGGAAGACGGTCAGCACCGGAAAGAGGATCTTGGGAAAAGCAGCCACAATTGGCGTGAGCTGCGCCCCGTGCAAGTCCTTAGCGGCCATAGCTCTCTGGATGACAAGAAAATCAGTGCACCAGTAGCCGAAGGATAAGACAAAGCCCAGACCCATCACCAGTCCAAGCATATCTGTCCCCATGGGATTGGAGCCGCTGGCTACTTCCATCCAGAGGTGTGACATACCAGGCGCCTTGAGGGCATCGGTAATGGCTTCCCAGGATCCGAATCGCAAGGCACCCATGATTGAAAGCGGCAAGAGTCCAAAAACAATTAGAAAGAACTGCATCACTTCGTTGTAAATCGAAGAAGTAAGCCCGCCCGTGATGGTGTAAGCCAGAACCACGACGGCGGCCAGCCAGATGGAAGCATGAATGGGCCAGCCCAAAACCATTTGAAAGACAATAGCCATGGCATAAAGATTCATGCCCGACATGAGCACGGTCATGATGGCAAAGGAGAAGGCATTGAAGGCTCTTGTGGGCTCGTTGAAGCGCTTGCGCAAATACTCAGGTACAGAGCGAATCTTGCTCTTATAGTAGAAGGGCATCATAAAGACTGCCAGAAAGACCATGGCCGGAATCGCTCCCAGCCAGTAAAAATGAGCAGTCATCACCCCGTACTGGGCGGCATTGGCAGCCATGCCCATCACTTCAATGGCGCCCAGATTTGCCGAAAGGAAGGCCAGACCGGTAACCCAGGTGGGAATACTGATACTGCTCTTGCCTTCCTGCCCGCAATTATGCCCGGCTAGAAGAAAGTCTTCCGCCGTGTGCATGTTCTTCTTAAGCTTGAAGCCCACCCCGAGCACGAAAACGAAGTAGACGACCACAACAAGGTAGTCTACAAGTTGGGCAGTTGTAGGACCTGTTTTTTCCACTTATGCAGGGGCTAGCCTATCCGCCTTAGCGAAAGTCACTTTCAAAAGAGTCGCCGCCGCCGCTGTTCTCACGCTTGCTGCCCAGGAGGCGCAGATTCTGAGCATGGACAATGGGTTTGACGTTCTTATTGCCGCCGTCGTCGGTCCAGCGATTGAAATCGAGACGACCCTCAACCCCAATCAGGGAGCCTTTGCGAACGTATTCACCGGCAATTTCAGCCTGGCGTCCCCAGATTTCAATATCAAACCAATCGGTTTCTTTTTCCTTGGTGGGTCTGTTTACGGCAATTGAAAAGGTTGTCTTGACCCGACCAGACTCAAAGTAGCGCATTTCCGGGTCGCGTCCGGCTCTGCCTACGAGTATTACAGAATTGACCATAGTTCCAAAAAACTCCTGGAAAACGCACTTTCTAGATGCATATATAAAGCCCCTTAAGATTAGCAATAAAGTTGTGCAAGGATCACAAACTTCGGTAAATTTCTTCTGCCCTTTATGCAAGAATCAGCAAAGAATAACGAGCAGGTCATCAAGTGGTAAAGGAAGTAAAGACAGCGCCCAAGCAAGCGGAGAGAGATTCTAGACAGATTCCCGCCTGGCACATTGTGGTGCTCTCCGTAGTTACACTTGGCATATACAACCTTTACTGGTTCTACAAAACCCTCAGCCAGCTTAAAACAGCAGCCCAGATTGCCTTGGAAGTAGAAAATCCCGGTGCCGTTGCTCCGAACACCAATGAGAGCGAGTCAGACCGGGCGGTCATGGATGAATTGCGCAATGAGGCCCGGACAGCACTGAGCCGCCTTTCCCGAGATGGCAGCAAAGAAGTCTTCCTGGCCATGCATAAGTGGCCCGTGGGCATGTACACCCTCCTGTTCGCCATTCCCATGGTCAATCTTCTGGCTTTGATGCGCCTGGTCAATCAGTTTTGCTTGCTGCAACCGGGGCGGAAAGAGATCAGGGAAAACAGTCGCTTTCTGGCCTTTGCACTCTCCCTGGGTTTCGGTGCCAGCGTGCTCTTGCTGAAACTGCCCTTTCTGGCCGTGCAATACAAGCTGATCACCTACTTTGCAGTCACCAGCCTCTTCCTGTCCGTGGCTCAAAGCTGGCTCAATCAATACTGGAAAGTTTACGAAGCCGATAAGCTATTGGTGAGACAGGCTTTCAATCCCCTGGAAATCTTGCTGATAGTACTGGGAGCCAGTTTTATCGGTTTACTGGTGGTCAGCCTGGACGTTCTGCCCAAGCTGCCCTAGAAGCCGTGTTTGCGAGCCCAGCGCAATAATTTCTCCGGTGATTCCAGCTCCAGTTTTTCCACCAGATGGTTGAGCAGATCATCCAGCTCGGCCTGCGACAGACCCATCCGTTCTGCTGCCGTAGACAATTTGCCGCGCATGGTCAGGTAGCGCAAAATTGTCCTTTCCTGAGCCGTCAGACGCGTTAGATGACGGGGCAAACTGGGTGAAATTACCGACTTAGAGCCCTTCGAAACCATAAGCAGTGCCATCTTGATCAAGGCGGGCGGATCTTCCTTGAGGACATAGGCGCTGGCACCGGCTTCCAGCAAGTCTTGCACTTCACTGGCCTTGCTTTGACCGGCAAAAATAGCTACTTTAGTACGCTTCAACTGACTGAAACGTTTCAAAAGCTCAACGGTACTATAAAGACCGGGCAGATGCAGGTCGAGCAAGACAATGTCGGGCAATATCTTAGAAGCCGTCAGCCAGGCTTCATGAGAGGTCTCGGCCTCGGCTACAACTTTCATAAGTCCGCCCGTCGTAAGCTGGGCTGCCACTTGCTCCCGAGTGGGTGCGTGGTCATCGACGATCATCAGTCGGATCATTTCCGGTGGGCTTTCAAATTAGCGAAGATCATTTATTGGCAATCAGGACTCTGTTGCAGCCGTCTTCTTTGGCCTGAATAAGGGCCTCGGATGCAGCTTCAAGTAACCCCTGGGGCTCATTAGAATGCTGCGGATAGCAGGCAACGGCCAGGGAAGCCGTGATTTTTATAGGTTTGCCGGACTTGGGTTCAAGAATCTCGAGCATCGAGATGCGGCGACGCACCCGCTCTGCCACCACCGAGGCGCCCTCGGCATCGGTTTCATGCAAGACGGTCACCAACTCTTCACCGCCCCAGCGCGCCGGCATATCGATCTCACGCACGGAACTGCGAAGAATCTTTGCCACTTCCACCAGCACCTGATCACCGACTTCGTGACCGTATTTGAGATTGATTTCCCGCAGATGGTCTATATCGATGAGCATGAGAGAAAGGGAATAACCCAGTCTAAGAGCCCGCTTGAGGGAATGGGTGAGGTGCTCCTTGAAGACATGACGATTGGGCAAACTGGTCAGGACATCTTGCCCCATCAGCTCTTGCAGGCGAGCCTCGGCATTGGCAAGCTGATGGCGAAGGCGATCAATTTCGCGGTCTTTCTCGCGCAAGAGCTTTTCGTAGGGCACCGGTTGTCCGGTTGCACCGGCAGTGCGCCGTGCCCCCTGGGCCGGATCGGCCGGACGATGAGCAGCCTGTCCATTGCTGTGAAAGGTCTGTAGCATTTCCTGGATTCGCGCCTTCATCGTCCCCCCTAGCGGGATTAACAGCTCCCGGGATTTTTCAACTGGATGTGCAAGAAAGAAGGAAGCGTCTCGAATATAACAACCATATTGCTTTTATATCCAACAGGTGTCTTTGAGCGCTTTATCTCTCTCAACATGATCAAGTCTTAAGTACAGGTCCATATTAGCTGCAATTAGTCTTTCTGCAAATAATCTCAGTGGGGAAACCCGCAAAATTTAAGGGAAAAATGAGATTTATTACCTGGTTACATATAGATCCCGAATAGGAGCTCAATTTATGGGAGCTCTGGCCAGCTCGGCGCCGGAAGCATCCTTAAGGAGCACCAGGGAGTATTTGTGCTTTTTAGAGTCCACGGAAAAGGGCAGAACCAGAGATTGCCGTCCCCCCGGAGCGAGTTCCTGGAAGCGCATCATGGCTGCCGACAGATGGGGAGCGTATATATCATCCATCTCCGAGACTACACGCAGATTTCTCAAATTGAGGCTGCGCCGGCTGCGATTTTCGGCCGTAAGCCAGAGCCTCAGCACCTGCCCCCTTTTATCTTGAGAGACGGGGTCTTTCTCAAATTTGAAATCAGTGACGGCCAGGGAAAAGCCAGGCAGATGAGAGCTGTTCTTAGCCGAATCAAGAGCGAGAGGATTAAAACCTGGCAAACTCAAGGGTTCGGAAAGCTTAAGCTGCACATGGTCACCCGGGTAGACTGAACATATTTTGCCCTTGCGAGCCATGGCGCAAACCAGACCATAAGTAGCTCCGACACCACCACCAATACCAACAGAAATGCCATAGGTACTGATCGCCACGGGTAAACCCGTCATCTGCACTGATAGGATTGAACCAGCCAGCGCGCCGATGGTGGCAAATTT
Organism: Candidatus Melainabacteria bacterium; assembly: GCA_016212515.1. Lineage (GTDB taxonomy): Bacteria > Cyanobacteriota > Vampirovibrionia > Obscuribacterales > Obscuribacteraceae > Obscuribacter. The sequence goes on along the minus strand of JACRFZ010000070.1, from coordinate 60,495 downwards.
AGTATCACGGAATAAAACCTTGGCGGCCGACTTGAGTTCGTTATCTTTGGTGGAGAAACTGGTCTCAAACGGCACTTCCCATTCTCCGTCGGGGCTGATGATGCGATCGAACTTCACTTCCACGAAGCCGTCGCGACCGTTATGCTTCTGCTTATCCACCCGGGTGACATAGCCATGGGCCACCCACTTGCCCGGCAAAACCACCTTGCTTCCGTCTTCGGCGGTCACATCTCGGGAAATGCGAGCAAACACTTCCTGCCCCTTCTGGGAAAGTTCGGAATTCAAATGGCATTGCAAAGTGAGATCGACGGTGGTACCTTTCGGCACCATCTGCAAACTGCCGGAAAGCAGCGGGGAGGGCGCGCCGGCTTTATTGCCGCCGGATATGCTACCTTTCAGTACCGGTCTCTTGCCGAAATCGGCACTACCCGTGGTACCGGCGGCACCGGCTAACAAGTCAGCGCTTGGCACCGTAAAGTTAGCGCCACTACCGGCGGAACTATCGGAAGCGCTGGCGGCGTCTTCCATCTCCAGAGGCGGCTCATCAGGCAATTCCAGATCAAGGGAGGATTTCGAGCGGGCATTCTCGGAAGCCTGCACCGAACCGCTGCCGCCATTTGCAAACAGGCATAACAATATAAGGAAGCCTGCGGCTCTGACTCTAATACTGTGGCTGCCCTGGAAATTCAAAACCCATCACTCCTCAAATCTTCTTGTTGAGGATTTCCTTTATCTGCTGCATGAGACCCTTTTTCTTGCCTTCCGCCGTGCCCTTGGCGGTGTTATCCTTCATTAGCGACTTGAGCTGTACTTCTAGACTACGGGCTTCCGGATTAGTTCCATCCAGCCGCAAAGCCGTCTGCACTTCCGTCATAGCCAGGGTCTTCCAGCCTCTGACAAGATAAACCTCAGCCAGCTTGTTATGGTAGCGGGGATCGTTGGGAACCAGCCGAATTGCTTCCTTCATAGCCGTTTCGGCTTCGGAAAAACGTTTCTTCTTGAGCAGTTCATCGGCGCGCATTAAATGCTTGTTGGCCCACTTAACATTAATATGGTCGTCGCCCGGTTTAGTCTCGCCGCCCTCACTCTCATTCAAGTGCAGCCTTTCCTCATCGGGAATAATGGAGCTGACTACGAAAGAGCCCGTGGAGACGATCTCGGAACGCCTCTTGGCCAGAGAGCGCAAGGCATCGTATTCGCCGCGCCGCTCGCTGTCTCCTATGACATCGTGGGCCCGGGTAACCTTGGCAAATTCCTTCTGGGCAATGGCCCTTTGCTCGGCATCATTGGGGAAACGGTCCGGATGGAGCTTTTTCGCCAGTGCGAGATAAGCCCTGCGGATTTCCTCCTGGCTGGCGTCTATTTCCACCCCAAGTGTGGCGTAATAATCCTCTTCGAACTCCTGCATCAGCCTTTGCTTTCTACTATATCTATACTAAATCGAACCAGCCTGACCTACTAATCAAGATTAGCACCACAGCCCACGATCTGCCTGAGTATTAGCAGGCAAAAAGGGCGGAAGCCGAAAAAGTAAGGACGATGTTATCAAGGGAAGGCTGTTTTGCGATGTCAAACAGCCCTATTTTTGAGCCGGTAGAGTAACCTTTTTGAAACTCATAAAGAAATTATGGATTTCTCAAGGACGCCTTTAGACCCTGACCATAATTCAAATAGAGGCGCATCTTGAGACCTCAAGATTGAAAAACCAAGCACCAGGGGTAGGTATTTATGAATCTGGACCGATTTACAAATAAAGCACAGGAAGCAGTGACCGGCTGCCGCAACCTGCTCTCGCGTTTCGCTCACAGTCAGGTAACACCGGAGCACCTTTTGCTTTCAATAATGGAGCAGAAAGACGGTCTGGCAACCAAAATTGTCGAAAAGCTCGATGTCAAACCGCAGAAAATCATCGACGACATCACTCGTTATCTGCAGAACCAGCCAAAAGCATCTTCGGTAACCGTGGCCAAAGATGAGATTCATGTATCTACCAAGCTCATGCAAGTCCTGGAAGTGGCCGAGAAAGAAGCGGAAAGACTTAAGGACCAGTTCATCAGCATCGAACACCTCTTGCTTGCCCTCTCCGACGAAAGCAAAGGTCAGGCCGGCACAGTCCTCAAACAAAACGGCTTGACCCGCGAACGCATCTTAAAGGTGCTGACGGAAATTCGCGGCAAGCAAAAGGTAACCAGCCAGGATCCGGAAGGAACCTATCAGGCCCTGGAGCGCTACGGTAAAGATCTTACGGAAATGGCAGCTCGCGGCAAACTCGACCCCGTGATCGGCCGGGACGATGAAATTCGCCGGGTTATGCAAGTACTGAGCCGTCGTACCAAGAACAACCCCGTTCTGGTGGGCGAGCCCGGCGTCGGCAAAACGGCCATAGCCGAAGGTCTGGCCATCAGAATCACCAAAGGCGACGTACCGGAAGGTTTGAAAGACAAAAAACTGATTGCGCTCGATATGGGTTCACTGGTAGCCGGTGCCAAATATCGCGGTGAATTCGAAGAGCGCCTCAAGGCTGTTCTAAAGGAAGTCACCGACGCCGAAGGGGAAATCCTCCTCTTCATAGACGAATTGCACACGGTGGTGGGCGCCGGCTCCGGCGGCGAAGGCTCCATGGACGCAGGCAACTTGCTGAAGCCGCCACTGGCCAGGGGTGAATTACATTGTATCGGTGCCACCACCCTTGATGAATACCGTAAATATGTGGAAAAAGACCCGGCCCTGGAGCGCCGCTTCCAGACCGTTTTTGTCGACCAGCCTTCGGTAGAGGAAACTATCTCCATTCTGCGCGGTCTCAAGGAACGCTATGAAGTACACCACGGCGTACGTATCAAAGACGCCGCGCTGGTCTCGGCAGCGGTGCTTTCGGATCGCTATATCACCGACCGTGCCCTGCCCGACAAAGCCATCGACCTGGTTGATGAAGCGGCCGCCCGCATGCGCATAGAAATCGACTCTATGCCGACGGTATTGGACGAACTGGAAAGACGGAAAATTCAGCTTGAGATTGAAAGAGAAGCACTCAAGAAGGAGAAAGACCAGGCTTCCAGAGAGCGCCTGGAGAAGTTGGAAAAAGAACTGGCCAACCTCAAGGAAGAGTCTGACAATTTAAGAGCACGCTGGATGGCCGAGAAAGAAGGCATCTCCAAGATTCAGGTCATCAAAGCCGATATCGAAACCACCAAGGTGCAAATTGAACAGGCGGAAAGAGCCACTGATCTGCAGAAAGCAGCGGAACTCAAGTTCGGTAAGTTAATTGAACTGGAGAAGCAACTGAAAGAACTGGAAGGTCAAATAAGCGGTCATAAGGGTCCCAGACTCTTAAAGGAAGAAATCGACGAAGAAGACATTGCTGAAATCATCGGCAGTTGGACCGGCATCCCGGTAACCAAATTGCTGGAAGGCGAAGTGCAAAAGTTGCTACGTCTGGAAGATCACTTACACCACCGCGTAATCGGCCAGGACGAAGCCATCGAAGTAGTTGCCAACGCCGTGCGCCGTGCCCGCACCGGCATGAAAGATCCCAAACGACCAATAGGCTCCTTCCTCTTCCTCGGTCCCACCGGGGTAGGTAAAACCGAGCTGGCGAAAGCGCTGGCTGAATTTCTCTTCGATGACGAACAAGCCATCGTGCGCATCGATATGTCGGAATACCAGGAGAAGCACACCGTTGCTCGACTGATTGGAGCCCCCCCCGGCTACATCGGTCACGACGACGGCGGTCAACTGACTGAGGCGGTCAGACGCCGCTCCTACAGTTGCGTGCTCTTCGATGAAGTGGAAAAAGCCCATACCGACGTCTTCAACATCTTGCTGCAAGTGCTGGATGAAGGTCACCTGACCGATTCCAAAGGTCGCACCGTAGACTTCAAGAATACGGTCATCATCATGACCTCCAATATCGGCAGCCAGCACATCCTCGACTACCAGATGCAGACGGCCGTAGACGGCGAAGATCACTACGACGCCATGCGCGAGAAAGTGATGGAAGCCCTGAGAATGCACTTCCGTCCCGAGTTTCTCAATCGTATCGACGAAACCGTAGTCTTCCACGCCCTGACGGCGGCCGAACTGAAGCAAATTGTGGACATTCAGCTCAATATCCTGAACAAGCGCCTGCTCGACCGCAAGATTGAAGTGAAGCCCACCGATGAAGCCCGTGAATGGCTGGCCAACACCGGCTACGACCCGGTCTACGGCGCCCGCCCCTTGCGTCGCCTCATCCAGAGAGAAATCGAAAACCCATTGGCTTTAAAGCTTTTGGAAGGCGAATTCACGGACGGAGACGTGATTATGGTGGAAGAAGAGGACGACGGACTGGTCTTCAAAAAAGCAGCCAGCCTGGTGACGGCCTCCTAATTACAGTACCTCGAAAATCTAAGGGGAAAAGTAGTTTAAATTGAAAGCAGACCTGGTACTAATAAGTAACAGGTCTGCTTGCTCTTGATGGTGCGAGGTGGCAACTGGTGACTCTCGAGGCCAAATCCAACCTCCGCCGCGGCAACCGCAAGTGCCGCAACCGCTGCCAACGCTGCAAAATATTCGGCGCCCAGGTAGCTGAGTTTTCTCTCGTGCCCCTGGTACTCTTCCTCCTGGCCATACCCATTCTCAATCTTAGTTGCTTTGCTTTCAGCTATGGCTACATGGCTTACTCAACCTTTGCCTGCGTCAACAAGGCCGCCATCAGCCCCAACTACGACAGCGCCCTCACCGGTATGCGCGATCAGGCACAGCTCATGTTCACCGGGCCTTTCGCCGACTTTCTCAAACTGACTCCGGCAGGCGGCTACCAATCCACCGGCTGCGATCTCTACATTGTGAGCACCGACAACGACGATAATTCAGTCAGCCGGGTCGGCCCCAATCGAGCCCTGGGTGCGCCCCTCAATCCGGCCAAGGCCACCGGTGAATATGAAGTGGTCTCTTCCTGCGATGCTCAACCCCTGATTCCCCTGGCAGTGCCGTTTCTCAAAGACGTCCCCATGCTCGGAACCGGCACCAGGCTCAATGTCTCCTGGTCAAAGATGGCCGAGAACCAGACGGGAATGGCTACGGCGGCGGCCAGCGGTGTTACGGACGGAGGCGTCTCCAGTACTTCATTGAACGTGGTCGGCATTGAAAACATACACTTACTGGAACGCTTCGATCCAAAATCCTGGCGGGATCCGACCATATACAAATATCTCAAGGACACCGGCGAAGCCGTCAAAGACCAGGACGTTCTGCACATAGCCGCCAAACAGAACACCTGGAAACAAACAAGTTTCTTCGTCTATCCGGCCAACAAGGTCTGGATTGATTACCGCGCCACCGGTCACTGGCGCTTCGGGCCCGGCACTCCGCTCAAGAACGCGGACGGAGCCGACGTACAACTTGTCGGGGCGATCTACGAGCCCATCTCACCGCCGGGCGATACCGGTTACATGATAGTGCAAGTGGGCAATGCCACACCCATGCGCATAGGCAGCAACAAAATGTTCAGACCAAACGGCTCCGGCATCCTCAAACTGATGCCCTATGACAAAGACAGTAATTTAGACCTCCTCACCGGCACTGTTCCAAATCCAGAAGCCTACGATGACAATTCAGGACGCATCGCAGTGCGCATCATCATTACTGAATAGGGCAGGCAAAGGAGTTGGATCTATGGCCATACGCCGGTCAAAGGGTAATACACTGGTTCTCACCATAGCCATCACGGCCTGCCTGCTAACCGGCGTCGGTCTGGTAGCCTTGCAACTGGTACAGATGTACGGCAGCAAGCACGAGCACATCAACGCCACTGAGGCAGCGGCTCTTGCTGCCGCTCAAGCTCTGTCCCGCATCGTCATCGAAGATAGAAACGTAGGCTTCATATCAGCTTCCGACTATCCCCCGGTGGGCTCCGATACCGTGGCCGGGGACGGCTACTCCATGCCCGTCTGGGGTATCAACACCCTGGCTGCAACCGTGCGCCTGGACATGATCGTGGCCGATCTGCTAGACGACAATGTGATGCGCAGACTGGCCTTGAACGACTATTACGACTATCACTACGCGGCCTCACTCTTGCGTGACGAACTTTATCGCTGCACCAAAGAAAACAAGTTCGGGCGAGATTTAAATGGCAACTCTGTCTGCATTTACAACGAAGCCAGAGATGCCTACCTGGCCAGTTATTCAAAAATGACGGGTAAGCCGCCCAGCCTGGACGGCTTTAAGGTAACACTGGGTTTCGTGGAAGGTCTCACCACCAATGTACCGATTCCCAAACCAAGCCAATTCGCCTTCATGAACGCCGATGACCAGGAAGCAGGCTTCTACAAATCCTGCCGAAACATTCCCTATAAAAATCGCAATTTTACCTTCGCCCCGGCATCCGTCAATCTCACCTTAATTGACCCGCAACTCTTCGAATTGCGCAGCCCGGCCCTGGTGGGAGGCGTGGTGCCGACAGTAGCAAAAGTGGAGACCACCCAGCAAGTTCAATCGGTTGATTTTCAAGCCCAGCAGAAAGTAGATATTATCGAAAGCCAGGCCTGTGCCTACGGCGGCATCATGCACGAAAATCTCAATCGTCCCGGCGCCCTTTTTCTTACTTTTGACGGCGGCAATTACGCCGGTCTCACTACCTTGAAGCAGGTCTTGAACACCAGCGAATTCTGCCTGGAACCCACCGATACGGTGGAATTGCCCCCCAGCGGCGATAGCCCCCCGAAAGGTCTGGCCAATGCCACAATCCCGCCCTTCCTCGATAACCACCCTCCCTTTGGTCAAGTAATGCGAGTGGCAATTTACGACTGGATCAGAAGATACCGGGACCAGCCCAATGTGCAATCCTTGCTCGATGTTTTCGACGACAGTTTTGTGGCCGACACAAATCCCGGCGGCTCTTACTACACTATGCTGGCCAACGGCACCCTTATTCAAAGAACTTTCGCAGTAGGCGGAGTGAACCGACTGGCCATAATGCCCGTTGCCCACCGGCAATACCGGGCCGTCAGTGGTATTGCCCTCGATACCGACACCTACGACTTCGATCTGATTGTCAAAGACTTCGTCAATCGCCGCGGCCGCATCGAAGGTGGTGACCACGGCGGCGAACCCTACCCCTGGACCGGAGGCACAGTCAAGGTAATCGCCCAGCCCAGGGAAATCGACGACGAAGTCACTATGGTCTATACCTATCCACCCCTGACCGGCGACACGAAAAGACCGGGCTGGTCCAACAGCCTGGCAGTTTGCTCCGAGATCAGAGTGCGAAAACGTTGAGGCACTATTTCTTCAAATGGGGACCGACTCTGGATGCATCCACCATCATGTGAGTACTGCGCATGAGGGCCATGGTCTCCCCCTTCTGATTAGTCACTTCCGTATCAACCACAGTGAGGCGACCACGGCGCACCACTTTGGCTTCAGCGCGAATGGGACCAACAGGATCATTGGTAAGAAGATTGACGCTCAACTGCACCGAATAGGGAAACTTCTTTTCCGGCACGATATCACGAGCATCGATTGGTCCTCCATAAGCGGCGGCGGAAGCCGCTTCATCGGCCAGCGTCACAATCATGCCGGCGTGATAGACGCCGGTGGGTTGCATCACTTCCTCAGTCAACGGCAGTTCAAAAACGGCATGACCGTCACTCACCGATAAACACTTGCCGCCGATGGCACTCAAGGCATTCCACAAATACTTTTTGGGAACGGATTTCTTGCTCATAGTTTCGCCTATTAGTGGAGCTTCAATTTCTCATCCAACTGTTTAACACGTCCCGCGTACACTTGATAGTCGATGCGCTGTTCACGTTTGGTGGCCACCACAGCTTTATCGTAAACGGCCCGGGCTCGCTTGTACGAAGCCTGGGCATCGCCTTTGCGACCAAGGGCCCGGTAAGCATCGCCGATATTTTCCAGGGTACGAGCAAGAGCAGCCACAGGACCAGCCTCTCGCGCTTTCAGCACTTCAGTCAAAGCGCTGAGAGCCTCTTCGTTTTTTCCAAGGCGCAGTTGCACCACCGCCAGGCGCTCCATATTATTGGTGCGGGCCTGACCTTGATCGGGCTTGGCCACTAGTTCCTTGAGCAAATTTTCGGCATCGCTATAACGCTTATCAGCCAGATACAAATCTATAAGCCGCTCCACCGTCAAATCGGCATCGGCACTGAGAAGCGTACCGGCGTTCTTACGCTCATCCACAACCTTTTCAAGAATTCTGGCCGCTCTGTATAAATCACCATAGGTGTCAAAGCCCTGAGAAAGTTGCAACATATCGCGGGCAAATCGATCGGCGGCGGCACCACCAGGGGCCGGACCAAGACTGTCGACAATTTGCTCGGCTTCAAAATAGGAGCCCTTCTCTATCAGTGACTCCGCTGCCGCCAGGTACTTTTCAAACACCACAGCCGTGCCGTCATAGCTGCCTATATTTACTTCCGGGGCTTGCAAAGCCAGTTCACCGGCCTTAATGGTACCGGCTTCCAGAGAAGTAATATCCCGGCTGGTCAGGAGCACTTCCTTGTAGCCCTGCTCTTTCTCGTAATAACGCACCGCCGTCGTCAAAAACTGCCCGGAGTAAGCTGTCGTAACCGCTCTAGCCGCCTGGACAGCGTCAAGGCGGTAGTTAGCTCCGTTATAACCATAGACACAAATAACTGCCTGGCGACCACGCGTAAAGGTACTGATACTGAGGCCTTTGAAAAGCTTGTGGGCGCGAACGGCCCTTGCTAAATTGCTTTGCTGCGGCGGCTGCGGGCGAGGTGTCTCACCGAGGCTGTAAGCCCGGGCAGTGTCACCCTGGGCACCGGCCGGCAAAGTGTGTAAATCAGATACAGCCAAAACAGCAGCAGCAATCACAGGCAATAAGAAACGATAGGCAAGGGCGTCCAAAGTTAACCTCCAGGTGTTCCCCATATTCTAATGCAGCCCCGGCCTGGCCGCCTCTTTTTGAAGGCGCTCTATTTCAGAACGTATGGCTGCAATCCGATCGCTGGTCATGGGGTGGGTTGAAAGTAGCGACAAAGCCAGTTTGCCAGACTCGCCGCCCGGAACTTCGCCATTCTTTTCATCCTTCTCCAGCTTTTGAAAAAAGGTAATAAAGGCTTCCGGCTTGTAACCTGCCTTCATAGTCAGGGCCACCCCTGATAGATCAGCCAGGGTTTCTTGCTTACGGCTGAAACTCAAACTCTCCAGTTTCTCACCCAGCTTGACCATATTGGCCAAGGCCAGAACACGCTCATCACTGGCCGCGCCACCAAATACAATGGCAAGAAGAGAAGCCATGCCCATATTGTGAACGGCCGCCCTGAGACTATCGCGATGCACCACATGTCCCAGTTCATGAGCCATGACACCGGCCAGCTCATCGTCGCTATCAACGGCTTTCAATAGGCCGTGATTGACGACAATAATGCCGCCCGGACAGGCAAAGGCATTGACTCGCTCATCTTGATCAGCGAAGAAACGAAATTTATAAGCCGGCTTATCAAGACATTTGACGAGCTTATCACCGACCCGCTTTACTCTCTCGGCATCGGCACCACTATCCTGCCACTTGTTGACGTTGGCGATAAACTCACCAATCTTACCTTCCATACTGGGATCAACGCGCTCAACCGCCGCATCGACAATGGCACCGAAGCTGAGGTAGCCGATCAAAGAAATGAGAACAAATCCAAGGGCAACTTTTGTCCAGTAAATTTTCTCGCCGCGCTTGTGCAGACCTGCCTTTTGATAAAGCAGGTCGGCTTGCTTAGCCAGAGCTGTACCCTTGGCATAGAGGGAGAGGGAAGCGAGAACTTCCCTCTCTTGAAAAATAAGGGCATAGGAAGCATCAAGTGGTTGCACCTTGACGCGATTCTTGTCCTGCCCGGCCAGTTCCACCTGCGCCCGCCCATAATCCAGCTCCAGTGCAGTATCGGGGCTATCAGGTTGGGGAAGCACCCTGAGCCGATGGGATTCTATTTGCACTTTTACACTTACCGGCTCGGCGGCATTCTTCAGGTAGAGCCTGGCATCAAACAAAGCCGAAGCCATGTTAGCCGCCGGTGGCCGGTACAAAACGTCTCACCCAGGCACCAAAGGCTTCCGGGTTGCGGGTTTGCACATAAACCCGACCGGGACCGGTAAACATACAGCCGAGCCCTTCACCGCTGGTGATACTGGACATCCAGTTCTTGCCGGCTTTGACGATGCGATAAGAAGTATCGCCGCTCCACGCCACCAAATGGCCGTTGTCTACCATGTACTCCTCGCCGGGCGGCACATTGATTTCCATAATGGCGCCAAAAGCACTGACGGCAAAACCACCATTACCTTTCAAGTGCAACACGAATAGTCCGGCGCCGGAAAATGCTCCGGCGGAAAGGCGCTGAGCCTTTGTATCCATCTCAATTTGATCCATGGCGGCCAGCAAACACCCATTTTTCACATAGTAGTCTTGACCACCGCTAATATGAATCACCTTCACATCACCGGGGGGCGATGGAGCCAAAAGAACTTCTCCAGGACCCTCCTGGGCAGTCACTTCCTGAAAGAAAAGGGTCTCGCCGCCCAGAACACTGCGCTTGAGAGCACTGACCATACCACCCCAGAGCTTGCCTTCGATTACCAGATGTCCGGTCTTGGCCACCATGGCACCGGCTTCAGCTTTAATCTGCTCGCCTCGTTGCAGATTCACTTTCAAAACGGCATTGGATCCCTCGTGTAGCAGTTCGTAGTCCATATCACTCAGCCTTATTTTGGAGGAATCAAGAGATTTTAGCAGTTACTCAAGGGAAAATAGGTTCCACCTTACCCAGATACTTGGGTTTACGACCAAGGGTGGTGTCCAGCCAGGCCGCCTGTGCCGCGCCTATCTCGCGCAGGTCGTACCAGGTTTGAATAGAACCATAGGAATCTCGCCCGGCCCCAATACCCACCACGGTAAGTCCAAGGCGACGAGCCAGATACATGGCTCTGGGCAGGTGATAACGCTGGGTCACCAGCACGGCTTTTTCCACCTTGAAAATGTCCCTGGCCCGGTAAAGACTGTCATAGGTGCGAAAACCGGCATAGTCGCAAACCACATCGGCGGCAGGCACACCCAGTTCAAGGGCTTCCTGCCGCATGGCAAGCGGCTCATTGTAATCTACATGACCATTGTCACCGGTCATGAGCAGTTTCTTGACTTTGCCTTCCTTATAGAGAGCCACAGCAGTCTGCACGCGATCGCGCACTTCCGGCGAAGCAATGCCTGCGCCAAAAACAATTGCGCAGGGCATGGGCGGCACGTCGCCCACCTGGCTGAAAATATCCCGGGTCTCGCCTTCCACCATCTGGTAGATAACAAAAACAGCAAGAAGCAGGAAAATGATCAGAGCCGAGGCAGCCTTGAACCAGAGGACTGCTACTTTTCTATTCAGCCATTTCAAAATCAAGGGCTCGCCGGGCCTAGCCCACAGGACCGCCGGTGTAGCTGTAAATCAGAAGTATGCGTCCGCCGTGAGGACCCACAGCTAGAGGAGTAAGGCTGGCTAGCTGGTAGCGATACTTTTGGTGCTCAATAATAGACTTGGAAACATCGTCGGCAGGTACGATGTCTTGCACCACGAAAGTAGGTGGAGCAAAAAACTTCTGCAATTTATCGTCTACAAGATCTTTAAGCTTGGACATGACTTGACTTCCCTCCGGGACACCCCTGTGCAAAGAGCAATAGTAACCAAAGGAAGCACAATTTTGATCAAAGTTTGCCGGAATGTTGGAGCACGTTGTCAGTTATAATCCGCGGCAGCTATCATGCCGGTAATTAGCATAGCTGCTATTGCCGAGAATTTAAGGAAACAATATGCTACCGCCCCGGCTTCTTAGCAAAGCACTGGCTCTAACCCTGGCAATCAGCGCCTTTCCAACCGACTATGTGAAGGGCACCCCCGGCCATGGCAAGCAAGAGCCAATCAAGCTCTTGCCGCAAATTCCCAGCCTCGATGCACTGCCGAAGCCCAAGCGCCTTGAGGGGAGAGTCGGCGAAAGCCTCATCTTAAGACCAAAAGTGAACGCTCTTGGTTACGCTACAGACGCCCCCAATCCTCCCGAAACGGTAACTTACGTGCAGCCCGATTCACTGGCCTGGAAGGCCGGTCTGGCAAACGGCGATAAGATCCTATCCAGAGCAGCAAGAAAACCCTATGCCGCGCTTATAGTCATGAGAAGCGGCAAGAAGTATCTCTGTATGATCGACTTGAGAGCGGCGGCACCGGCACAAGCCCCTTCACCCGCCGCTGCGGCCAAGAAAACCCCGGCACAGATTCTGCACGAGCGCAGTCTGGTCATGGTCATAGACAAATCGGCTTCCATGGATACAAAAGATTGCCCGGGCGGCACCAGCCGCTGGCAATGGTGCAAGCAACACCTGGAGGACATCTACCGGGCTGAAAACGGTCTATTGCAGAAGGAGATAAGCATCATCACCTTCGATTCGCAGCCCCGTTCCTACGCCAATTGCTCCCCGGCAAAGTTACCTTCAGTATTCGAGAGCACTTCGCCCGATGGTGAAACCAATATGGCACCGGCTCTGGATGAGGCTTTTCAGATCGTGAGACGTTCCCTAGAGGGTGGCAAAGCCGCCCTCATTGCCATCATATCCGATGGCAGACCGACCGATGCCGAAGCCCTCAAGAAGTCAATCATAAACCGCGTCAATAGCTTAAAACAACCGAAGTTACTTTCCATCGTCTTTATCGAAGTAGGCGCGCCGGAAAAGTATCTGAAAGAATTGGATACGGAATTGGTGAAACAGGGTGCCGCCCAGGATGTAGTCTCAGTCGTGCCCCTGGAAACCGCCCACAAAGACGGCTGGACCAATACTCTATCGAGGGCCGTGCCGCAAGAAGATACCATCACTGGTGCCGGTGCCGGGGTCAACAAAGCGAAGGAAGCACTTTCAGCCCACATTTATACCTATGATGGAAAGTCTCCAGAAAAAACCGATGGCAAAGACCAAGTAAGTCGAACGCAACCGGTCAAAAAACAAGAACCGGTAAAAGCCCACCCTACAGGTACTCCTGCCGGCACTCCGGTAGGCACCGGCAGCGGTGCCGGTCAAAAACCACAGACACCAGTACCCGTCGTCAAAGCTCATCCTACCGGTACACCGGCCGGCAGCGGCGCTCCGGCAGTTGCTCAACCCCTTGAGGTAAATGAAAGAGAGTCGGTTCTGAAGCGCAATGCCAACAAGGTCTACAAATGAAAGGTCAAAGCATAGTCAAATTTACGAGCCTCCTAATGCTCCTAGCCATCTGCCGAGCCTGGGCCCAGGTTCCCGACACCACCAAGATGCTCAGCCTGGCACGTAAGCTCGATAGCCAGGGGCGCTCCAGCGACGCCGTCAAACTCTATGACCGCATACTTTCGCAAAACATGAACAGCGTTCCACTTCTCTACGAAAGCATCGAAGTTAAGGAGAGAGCGCACAAACACGGCAGACTGGAAGATCTCAATCGCATCGTCGCTAACGATCCACAAGCTAAGAAGTACCCATCCGTGTATAACTTCAGGGCCGCAGCCCTGCTCAACGACAACCAGGAAGATGCGGCCATGAAAGACTGCCTTACCAGTCGCAAATTGGGCAAAGACAACGGTCTCACATCTTTTGTCCTCTGTCGCATCTACCAGAGCCGTGGCGAACACGAAAAGGCAGCCCAGGAGATGGACTTTGCCATGAAACAGTACAAAATTGCCAATCTAGCCTACCCTCACACGTTGAAGGCACTCAACCTGGAAGCCATGAAAAAGGATAAAGAGGCTCTGGATGAATGGAATATAGCCTGCAAACTGTCCACAAAACCGGGAGAGGGAGATCTCACCAACCGGGCCCGGCTCTGTGAGCGCCTGGGTAAATATCCGCAGGCCATCGCAGACTACACGAGCCTGCTAGCACTCAATGCCAACAATGAATTTGCCCTGGAAAAGAGAGGAAGGCTCTACTTCAAAATTGGTAAGTACAAAGAATGTGTGGCCGACCTGAGTAAATCTCTGAAGCTCGACGAAGACGCCGCCCCCTCCACTGCCGAGCTATTGGCCGCCGCCTACGAGAAGCTGGGCATGAAGAACGAAGCAGCCCAGGAAATGGCTCGGGCCAAGAAAATCAGAGCCCGCATGTAAGAAATTCCAGCGCTAAATTACCTTCGCCTAGAATGGGAGTCTTCCCGTTGCCGGACATTTTTTGAATACTGGGATCCGCCGGTCCAAAAGCTGGAGTTTAGCTGCCGACAGATTCCGTAATGATGACGCCAGCCTTCTCAAAGACAATCCTATCTCGAGACTGTCCCGCAATCGCTCCGGGCACCGCATCCATCCGCGCCGAGGCATAATTCCCGACCACAAGCTTAAAGAATGATACCTGCCGGTCAGCTCCCTTCCCCGCGACGTATCTCGCGACTATCTACTACTTCTCCTTCTCACCGGTCTGCGCTGTGGCGAAGCCAGGCGGCGCAAGTGGACCTGTGTCGATCACTGATGCTTTTCTCGAACATCTCGGAGCTGTCGACACAAAAACACTCTCCTTGCCGCTCGACGGAGACAAACCATTAAACGAAGTCAGCAGTTGCTCATACCAGTCGGCGGCTTATAGATCTTGTAGCCAGATTTGAGGGTGTCTGTACGAATGTCTGACAAAGTAACCCTCAAACTGCAACATTTCCTTCTAGCGGCAATGAGGATTTGATATCGATATAGATTTGACACAAAAAGGACGGCATCATGGACTCACATTCACGAATGGTTGCTTTCAGCAATCAAATGCCCCCCGATGAGAAGCAGTGCCTTGAGCATGCAGGAGAAGTGAGATATGTCAGATAAAGAGGTAAACAAAGCAGCGGCAGAAATATTAACGCTAGCAACAAGAGGACTAAGTAGTAATGATCTGCTGTCTCACAATCACGCCCAAGAACGTTTAAATTTGCTGAAAGTCTGCGGAGACCATCTCCTTACACCTTTAAATGAAGTTGTCGGTGCAATGCAACGAGAGTCAGGGAAAAGTAATTATTTTCCTCAAGTATCTGTTACGAGAGACAAGGACAACCAGCCCAAGACCATTTATTTTCGTGAGCAACCTCGTCCTTATGGAAATGAATATTATCGTGCTTCTGATAAGTATGTCATTGAGAAAGGACCAAGTAGGCTCCCTCCTCAAAAAATGGAACAAGCTTGTAAATCTGAACTTGCAATTATGCTAATGTTCCACCAAGCTCAAAGACGGCTACAGGAAAGGCACCGGATGTCCTGGTAGAAGTGACTATATCCAATCTTGGTGATTACAGGGAAGCCAAATACTTGAACGATCTAGAGGTTCGCAGAGGATTGGTTTGATCACTCATACATGCTGTCACTTTCACGTATGTGACGAGATTGCCGAAATAGAAGCCCAAAATATATGCGCTGAATGAACTACATGGCACAAGCGCTAGAACCTCTTGCGGTCACTCTTGCCGAGTCCAACTCCTCTACGAAAGAGCGCACTGCCTCAAACATTCGGCGATGACTTCTTTCAGGGCCATGCCGCTTGCAAGTGAAAGGCGCTTACAGTCATCGAATTCGGGTTGCACGTTGATGAGCTTGCCCATCTTGTCGCGAGCTACTTTCACTTTGATTTTCTCGCCCATAACGTTTACTGAAACAAAATCTCTATCGAGGGTAAGTCTCTCGCAAAGAAAGGAACGTACACCCAGAGCCGTGGTTTCTTTCATGATTATCCCTGCCAGTGCCTGGGCTTCTTCCGGCCGACTCAAAACCGTAAGCAAATGTCCCGGTCTTCCCTTTTTCATGGTGCAGGCGGTGAGGCTCACATCAAGAGCGCCTTTACTAAGAAGCGCCTCGGCAGCAAAGGCCAGCACCTGGGGCGAACAATCGTCGAGATTGGTCTCCAGACAGGCCACAATCTCAGAATTGCAAGTATTGCGGCCGTTACTTTCATCTGTAGTTTCGCCTTCACCAAGCATGATGCGTACAACATTTGGATGACTGGCAGGGTTCAAGGTACCGGCCCCGTAGCCGCAAGAACTGATGCGGGAGAAAGCCGGCACCACGGCAAAAGCATCCGCCACCGTGGTTAGTATCGCTGCACCGGTTGGTGTAAGACATTCATAGCCTAAAGTCATCTCCCTTGTAGGAGCACCGGCATCAACAAGCAGGTTGAGGGTAGCGGGGCCGGGCACCGGAAAAATTCCATGACTGGTCTTGACCGTGCCGCTGCCTAAGGGCAGGGCGGAGACATAGGCTTTCTCAATACCGAGCCCGTGAAAGGCAACGGCAAAGCCGACGATGTCCACAATGGCGTCGGTGGCACCGACTTCATGAAAGTGAATATCTTCAACCGGCACTCCGTGCACTTTGCTTTCCGCTTCCCCTAAGCGCTGGAAGATGCGGGTGGCGGTAGTTTTGACCGGCGCGGCCAAGGTCGAATTTTCTATTAGAGAAAGAATCTCACTCAGGTGCCGCTCGCCCCCTGCATGGGTATGCCCGTGCTCATGATGATGATGATGATGGTCATGGGGCTGGCCGAAATGTTCATGTTCATGCCCAGGCTTCGAAGCTTCATCATGACTGACAGGTTCTATTTGCACTTGCAGGTAAGATGCCAAAAGGCTTGTGCGGTGAACCTTAGAGAGTGAAAGTTGAAACTCTCCCTGGGGCAAGTGCAACTTAGAGAGTTCCTCCTGCAAAACATCCAGGCTGAAACCGGCATCCAAGAAGGCTCCGAGCAGCATGTCTCCGGCCGCGCCGAAACTACAGTCGAAATAGGCAATTTTCATGCTAACTCCCGCGCAAATTTCAGTCTTTGTGGGCGGCATTGAGGACGATGGCACCAAGATGCGTGTCGCCCGACACCTGAAACTCCTTGGCGCTGACTGGGGGCACGGAAGAATAAAGCTCGTTGATGATCAGCATTTTCTTCTTTCCTTCCGTCAGTCTGAAAGAGAATACTCCCTTCTTGAGGGTCTCGCAGCCCCCACTGCCGTGCAGATGAGCCTGACCATCCGCGCCCTTATCCAGCGGTTCTACTTTGATGATCAACCCCTTCAAGCCGCGCTTGCCGTCACAATCGAGGATACGCCCCGTGACCAGATGACCGGGGCGCAGCCGAACGATAAGTTTGCGACTTTCATTACCCGGCAATTTCTCCACCAGAGACTGAGCGTAGCCGGAAGTTTCCGGGGGAAGCACTTCCAGGGTGAGGGCACCCGATTCATTATGAGGAATGGAAAACTCACCGCTAGGTTTACAGCGAGTTTCCAGAGAAACCTTGCCTTTTGGCTCCCAGAGCCGCACCGTACAGTCTTTGACGGCCTCGCCCCGGCGGTCGACAATGCGACCTGATATGACAAATCGACTGGGATCAGGGGGCGGCGGCTCTTTGAACTTGGGCTCGGCAGCCCCGCAGGCCTGAGGCAAAAGCACCACCATACTGCCAATTAAACCGAACAAGGTTTTCCGCAACGCCGCTAACAAGAATCCCCCTTCATTTAGGTCGACCATAGTTACATATAGCTTAGCGCGTTAGCCTGCTCGCGCCATAAAGTTGTATTCTTGTATCTTGTAAACCTCAACTGACCGGGGGCCGGTTCGTCTGTGCCAGTGCAAATTGGAAGTCTTACCTTGAATAGCCGGGTCTATGTGCCGCCCATGGCCGGCGTCACCGACCTGGTATTTCGTTCCATTGTCAGGCGCATCGATCCGGGCTGCCTGATGTCCACCGAAATGGTCAGTTCCAGAGCACTTCTGGCCAAGCCTGAATCACGCATTATGGATTTGGGCGCCGACGAGCATCCCATCGGTATTCAAATTTTCGGTCACGAACCCGATGTCATGGCCCATGCGGCTCAACTGGCGGAGAAACGCGGTGCCGACTTCCTGGATATCAACATGGGCTGCCCGGTACCGAAGATCACCAAGGGCAAAGACGGCTGCGCCCTTATGAAAGAACCGGACCTGGCCCGGGAAATTATCAAAACCGTCAAACAGTCGGTGAAAGTACCTGTAACAGTTAAGTTTCGCCTGGGCTGGGACGACGAGAACCGCAATGCGGTGGAATTCGGCGAAATGGCCGAAGAAGCCGGGGCATCGCTTGTCACCGTGCATGGTCGCACCCGTCAGCAGCTTTACTCAGGCAATGCCGACTGGCAGCATATTGCCCTGGTGAAGGCCGCTCTTTCAATTCCAGTTTTCGGTAACGGCGATGTTTTCAGCCCGGAAGCGGCCATGCGCATGCTGGAAATCACCGGCTGCGACGGCGTCGCCGTGGCCAGAGGCACCCTCGGCAATCCCTGGCTTATTCCAGCTATTACACGCTATCTCGACCGGGGCATTCTCGATGAGCCGCCGGACAATATCGAGAGACTGATCATGGCTTTCTGGCACTGTACAGGTCTGATTGCCTACAAAGGACCAAGGGTGGGGGTGAATGAATCAAGACGCCACCTCACCAACTACACCAAGGGTATAAGCGGAGCTGCGCCCTACCGCAATCGCCTGACGCAGATTGCCGGGCTGAAAGACGCCGTGCAAATACTCTCGGAACTGGCCTTACTGGTAGGCGGTAAGGAAGGGCTGACGCGCTTCTTACTGGCAGTAGAGCAAGATAATCTCAAAAATGGCGAACATCCAGGCGAACGGAACGGCCACGGAGAAGGCGGTATCAAGACCCCAGTTGATATCGACGCCATCCTGCCAGTCGCAATACCATAAGACGGCGTTGACGAAGGGTGTGGTAATCCAACCCATAATGCCGGCCATGAAGGCAAAAAGTAGCAGTGTCGACCAGAAATCCATTTAACCTACCTGCTTTTAGCTGTTTCTCAGCTTCGCAAGGAGAGTTTAGTACCGCTTTCCGCCTTTGGCAACGGGGAAATTCCCACGCAGCGCCTCTTTGAAACACAATTAAGTAAAAGCCCCGGAGCTAATGCACCGGGGCCGTTTCTGGACTGCAGTCCTGGGAAGTTAATACATGTACTGTCCGGAGGGAGAGATCAAGATGGTTCCGTCGCCTTCAGCGGCAACCATTTGCAGGGCCTGAATGACGGCGTTGGCGGTTTTATGCTGCTCGCGGGTCTCGTTTTTGATTTGCTTGGCTCTTTGAGCTACACGCAGAACCAACTCATAGCGGTTCGTATTGTCTTTGAGAAGCTGATCGAGAATTCTGGTAGTGCTCATTTTTCACATGTCTCTTGCGGAAGTTCACTGCGCCCTAAGTCAGGAGCGTCTTCAAGCCCTGTCGCTTCGCTCACTGAAATTCATGAGCGGAAACGAGCCAGCCTGCAACGTTCAGCATACACGATATGCTCCAGATTGTTAACAGCATCATCGAGCTTATCGTTGACTACTTCATAATGGAACATATTTTTTTCTTGTAACTCTTCCCGGGCTTTCTCCAGCCTTAGATTGATCTTATCCTCACTTTCGGTGCCGCGCTCTTTCAGACGGGTGGCCAGTTCATCAAAAGATGGGGGCGAAATGAAAATCATGACCGCATCCGGGTACTGAGAATGAATCTGCTTGGCGCCCTGCACCTCGATTTCCAGGATGACATCGACGCCTCGCTCCAATTCTTCGGAGACCCAGCCCCTGGGGGTACCGTAATAGTTGCCGGCAAACTTGGCATGCTCCATGAAGGCACCCTGCCTGATCATGTCTTCGAATTCAGCACTGGAGCAAAAGTAGTAAGAAGTACCCTCTACCTCCCCGGGACGCATGGGCCGGGTGGTGACCGAGACGGAATACTTGAGTTTGTCGATGCGGGGCATGAGCCGCTTCACCAGGGTGCCCTTGCCGACCCCGGAGGGTCCGGTAATCACCAAGAGGTTACCCATCCGGGCCGGGCGCTTGCCCTTCGGACCCTTCCTCGGCTCGGTCTTTGCTCTGGTATCGGTTTCTATGATTGTTTCACCCGGTTTGAGAGGACCAAGAATTGTAAGTGGGTTGGAGGTATTCATAAAAAACCCACGCGAGTTTGATAAATTGTCAGCTATTAAACCTTAACTGAGCTCACCGTGCAACCGCAGAAACCGCATTGTCATGCAACCATTTGACGCGCTCTCCATAAGGGCTGTCCTCAATGAGGCCAGGCCACTAATTGTCAATCGCAAAGTAGACAAGATAAGTCAACTGGGCCGGGACGAGCTGGTCATCACTCTGCGCGGTAAAAGCGGTCTCACGGCACTCTTTGCCTCGGCCCAGTCGGTGCACGGTCGGATCTGCCTGTTGCAACCCAACAGCCTGCAGCGCAAAAGCGGCGAAAGACCCGATCCGGTAAGCGAACGTTATGTCTCCAAGTATGGTGCCAACAGCACGGTGCCCAATTTCTGCCTGTTGTTGCGCAAACATCTCTCTGGAGCCACGCTCATTGCAGCCGAGCAGCCTCTCGGTGAGCGAATTGTCGACCTGGTCTTTTCGGCCGTCGATGAGGTGGGCACATCCTCCATTAAAGTTTTGACGGCAGAAATTATGGGACGCCACAGCAACCTGATTTTCTGGGACAAAGCCTCAGGCAAAATCATCACGGCCTCCCATCTGGTCACTCGCGATATGAGCCGGCAGCGGGAAGTAGCCCCCGGTCTCAAGTACGAAAGACCGCCCAGTCAGGACCGCCCCAGCCTCTATACGATCAGCGGTGAGGACTTCCACAAGCTCTTCGATAAACTGAAAGAGCAGGGCAACAATGGCGGCGTCGAGGCGGAAACACCAGGCTTTGCCACACTGGAGCAATGGATCATTGCCACCTTCACCGGTGCCGGGCGTCACCTCTGCGAAGAACTGGTGCTATCGGCCGGTCTGGAAAGCGAGATCAGCAAGGCCTTGAACGTAGAAAATGCCGCCGACAAGCTCTGGCAGAGAGTGGAAAGTATGCGCAAGGACGGGGTCAGGAACCCGCTACACAAGCCTCTGCTCTTCAAAGATTTAAGTCGCTATTCCGTGCTCGGTACCTTCCCTCATAAGGACGATGAAGTTAAGACATTTCCCTCTGTAAACGACTTAATCGAGGAATATTTCAGGACTTGCGAGCATAACGAGCAGGTAAATCAACTGCGGGAAAGACTGAAGGCCGATCTCAGCCTGGAGTTGTCCAAGCTGGAAAGCCGCGTCAAAACAGCCTCGGAACACGTGCAAAGCCCGGAGGAAATAGACTCGCTCAAGCGCTCCGGCGATCTGATCCTGGCCAATTTGACTTCCATAAGCGCCGGTCAGGAAGTTCTTCTAACGGAAAATATCTTTGTGGATAACGGTGGTCAGTTATCCATCAAGTTGAATCCCAACCTGACTGTCAGCCAGAATGCCCAGCACTATTACCGCCAGTACGCCAAAGTGCGGGCGCGTAACAGCACTGCCTCTCGTTCCATTGAGGAAGCACAGCAGCGCAGGCAGGCCCTTTCGGTCAGGCTGCAGCAAGTGCTGGAGGCGCGGGACATCTATGAATTGAAACAGATCAAGGAAGGACTGTCCGGCAAGAAACCGCAGGATATAGTCAAGCCCAGGGGCAACGGCGCCAAAGGCAAAGGCAAGAACGAAAAGATAATTTCAGTCAACTCCAGCGACGGCTGGACGATTTATGTGGGCCGCAACCGCATGGAAAACGATTACCTGCTTTCGCGCCTGGCTCAGCCCAATGATCTCTGGTTCCATGTGCTCGGTCAGGGCGGCGCCCATGTCCTGATTCGCATTCCCTCATCCAAGCAAGATCCACCCGCCCGCACCCTGGAGGAAGCCGGACAAATAGCGGCCCGCTTCTCAAAAGCCGGTCATGGCGCCAAAGTTAGAGTGATCTACACCCAGTGCAAATACGTACGCAAACTGGCCGGAGACAAACCCGGTCTGGTGCGCTACGAAAACGAAAAGTCACTGGAGATAGACACCGGCAAGCCCATGCCCAAAGCCATGAAGCAACTGTTTGCACCGGGGCATTAGCCCAGATTACATCTGGCGGAAAAGACCCACCACTGTGCCTTGAATTGTGAGGGGATGGGAGCCGTCGACAAAGATGGGCTCCATGGAAGCATTGGCCGGCTGCAGTCGGTAACCGCCTTTCTCTTTGTAGAAGCGCTTCAAAGTGGCGCTGCCGTCATCGAGCAAAGCCACTACCACATCGCCGTTATTGGGTGAGGGATTGGGTTTGACGATGACGAAATCACCGTCATAAATGCCGTCTTCGATCATGGATTCACCCTTGACCTTGAGGGCGAAGCAACCGATTTCACCGTACCGACTCTCTACTTCCAGGTATTCGCTTGTCTGCAGGGCATCAATGGGACTGCCGGCGGCAATGGCCCCGGCTAGCGGTATGCCGGCGGCGGCAGGGAAGCCAACCACATTAGAGACAGCCGCCGGTTGGGCTGCTTCAGCGCTGACTTCCGCGCCTGGATCAAGGTGCTGGAGCCCCTCGGGCAGGACGCGCAAGGAACGGTTCAAACCAGGCTCCCAGTGCACAAGACCTTTTTTACGCAGGGCCGCCACGTGCTGGTGCACTGTCATACGATTTTTCAAACCCAGACACTGGGCCAGGTCTGCCAGGGTAGGGGGGTAACCATGCTCCTCAGAAAAGCTGACGATCAGGCTGAGGACTTCCTGCTGCCTGGCGGGAAGCGGCTTACTGGAATGCAACTGGGAGTCCTCCGGCTGGGATTAATTTAGGCTACACATCTAGGCTACATACGTACGCCACATACGTAAGTATAGTACCACTTACTACATTTTGTCGAGCCTTTCCCGTGGCCGGGCAAAAGATTAAGGTGGGGCGGTCGGGGGCAAAAATACTAGAGAGAGTCTGATAGTAAAGGAAGCCGGAGTAGAGAGTTTTCATGAGTAAAGATACGGCGAGGGACAATACCCCGGCTAAGCCGGAAATTCATGACGCCACTGAAGACGATACCAGGCACCTAACCGTCGACTCACTCCGGGGCGAATATCTTTCGGTGAGAGAAAAGGAGCGGGTCGAAAAGCCGCAGCCCGAGAAACCCGCCGACACTGATAAAGAACGGGACGGCAGCCTTTCCATAAACGGAGTACCGCGCAACCTCGACCTGTCGGAAGAGGACTCCGGCGCTATGGAAGCAGCATTTCAAGGCACTAAGAGAGGCAAGAACGGCTCCGGACATAAGCAGGAAAAACCGCCGGAGCCGGTTCTAACCGAAGAAGAAAAGCAATTGCAAGCCGCCGCCAAGCTCATCACCGCTTACGAAAATCGCCTTGACAAGGAAGTACTGACTCCAACCGCTAAAACCATCTTCGACAATCTGGATCAAATCGAGCGCAACATGCCCAGGGAAGATCTGGCCAAGCTCGAACTGGCACGCTTGCGCTTCCAGGAAAATAAGAGCCTGGAGGAAGAAATGCAAGCCCAGGTGGAAGAAAAAGGCTTGCTTCTCTACATTGAACCGACTGAAAGACCGAAGGAAATGAAAGATTTCGATGCTCAGGCCAGACAACTCTTCAAAGATGTAATGGCCGGCGCCGCGCCCAAGATCGAGCAGATACAAAAAGATTTTCCCGGTCTTTCTGAGGCCTACCAACTGCTTAGAAAACTGGACCTGGAAGAAGAGGAAGAGAAGGAACCGACCTGGGAGGCTTGAGAACCTCCGCTCAGAGTATGTTCTTGCCCAGAGCCGACTGCACCAGCTCCACCGCAAGTTCTGCCGTCTGGTTGCGCACATCCCTGGCCGGATTCAATTCGACAATATCTATAGAGCGAACCAGACCGCTATCTGCTAGAAGTTCCAGCGCCAGGTGACTTTCGCGGTAGGTAAGGCCGCCGCGGCTATCGGTACTGACACCAGGAGCGACATCAGGGTCCATAACATCCAGGTCGAACGAAACGTGAATACCGTCCACATCATCCCCGATAAAATCCAGACATTCCCTGGTCACTTTCACGATGCCGTGTTCATCCACATCGCGCATCGAGAAGGGCAATATGCCTGAAGCATCAATGAGTTCGCATTCGGCCCGGTCTAGATCGCGAACTCCCACCAGGGCGCAGCGATTGTTCTTGACCTTGGGTTTATAGCCGAGCAGCTCGGTCAGACGCTCGTCGCCATCTCCCAGAGAGACCGCCAGGGGCATGCCGTGCACGTTGCCGGATGGGGAGGTGGCCGGAGTATTGATATCGCCGTGGGCGTCATACCAGACAAGCCCGAACTCCTCTTTGCGTTTGCGGTAGTAGTTGGAAACACCGGCGATACTGCCTATGGCCAGGGAATGGTCGCCCCCCAGGGTGACGGCGATGGTATCGGCTTCCAGAGCCGCTTCCACCGCTTGAGCCAGGGCCAGACTTACTTCCGCAATTTCCGGCACGCAATGGGCAACCCTGGCGCTCTTCTCCCACCAGTAAAGGACATCAGGCACGGCAATATCAATCTGCTTATGCACTGTAAAGCCAAGAGACTCAATCTTGCTCACCAGCCTGGCCACTTTCATGGCCGCCGGTCCCATGCTCACACCTGCATGGGGTCCGCCCAGATGCAGGGGGCAGTAGATCAAAGTGACGGCCCTCTTTCTGGCAGCTTTACCCGACTTCTTACTGCTCTTCCTGCCGGTCTTAGACGTCTCTTTGGAATTACTCACAAAACCTCCTGCCTACCATGAAAAACCGAGACGCTTTTGAGCTTACAGTCTGTGACAATCTTGCAAGGGCAGCCTGAGAGAAATAATATATAAAGTGGCCTTAGTGTATAATCTCAGACGCGTTAGTGCGACCGACTCTCCGGAACGACTCATCAGAAGCGCTGCCAAGCACGCTCTCCGGTGGTTGAAAAGTTGAATCTGAAGGGGAAAGGCTCGCGCACTGATTTACCTTCTAAACGAGGTCAGGCCTGTGTTCCGTCCGATTATCAAAATAGTTTTTCTAGCCAGTGCCGCCTTTGAAGTGGCCAGAGAAAAAGTGGAAGATGCCCTCGACTCTTTCACCGCCCGCGCCGGTGAATACAAGTCTTCCGGTTCCGATCGGATTCACCAGACCAGAGATCGTTTCAAGCAAATGCTATCCGATGCCACCCAGTCTATCTGGCAGCGCTCCGATGTGCTGGAAGGGCAAGTGCGTGAAAAAATTCGTAGACAAGTAGCTGATTTCTCCCTGGGCGCCCTTGGCGACTCCACGGAAATCAACGAGCTTCGCGCTGAAATCGCCACCTTGAGAGCCGAAATAGCAGAACTCAAGCAAAAGACACCGGTCTAGTTTAAGTACCTAAAAGCAAGCCCACTATGGCCCAGTCAGTTCCCCCAGATTCCGGGCTTGCGCCGGAAGGCATAAACAGCACGACTTCCGTCGGCAAGGTGAATGAAGCAGCCGACAAGACCGTGAGCCAGAATGCCGGCGGCTACGATCCGGAGCTGGCCGATAGAGCGGTGCGCCTGGACCGATTGCTCAAGGACAAACGTTTCTGGTCTTCCCTGCACACGCTCCTGGCGCTGGTTTCGGCTGCCGCCCTCGATACCTTGGTGCGCGACCGCCTGGGCAAAGGCAAGAATGCCACTGTTTCTGAAAAACGCAAACGCCGGGCCAAAAGAGTCAAGCAAGCTTTGCTGGAGCTGGGCGCCACCTTCATCAAGCTCGGTCAGTTTCTCTCGGTGCGCAAAGACATCATCTCGGAAGAACTGGCGGAAGAGCTATCTTCTCTGCAAGATAGAGTGCCGCCCTTCGGCATCGATGTGCTGCGCAACATCATCGAAAGAGAGTTAGGAGCGCCGCCTGAAAAGCTCTTCAAAGAATTCGAAGTCACCCCCATTGCTTCAGCCAGCATCGGACAGGCGCACCGGGCCCGCCTGCAAGACGGCCGCCCCGTTGTAGTAAAGGTGCAGAGACCTGATCTGGCCGAAGTCTTTTATCAAGACCTCGGTTATATGCGTTTTATCGCCAAGATAGGACCAATCTTGAGACCCAGTTCCGACTGGGATGCCTGGATGGCATTGACGGCTGAATTCGGTCGTACTCTCTTTGAAGAAATCGACTATTTGAAGGAAGGTAGAAACGCCGACAAGATAAGACAGATCCTGAAAGGGGAAAAGTCCGTACGCATTCCCCGGGTTTACTGGAAACTGACCGGACGACGGGTTCTAACCCTGGAATATTTGCCCGGCACCAAGATCAATCAAGTAGAAGAAATCAAGAAGCAAGGCATAGATCCGGTGGCTATCGGCAACAATCTTGTGGCCGCTTATATGGAGCAGGTGCTCTCGGCCGGTTTCTTCCACGCCGACCCCCATGCCGGCAATCTGGCCATTGGTCCAGACGGTCGCATCGTCATCTACGACTTCGGCATGGTGGGGGAAATAAGTCAGACCCAGAGAGAATCTATATTGGGTTGCATAGCTTCGGTGATCAATTTCAACGCCGTGGAGCTAATTAAAAATCTAGTCAGCCTTGGCATCGTCAAAGAGGATGCCAAACATGAATCCATGATCCGGGCGGTGCAGCCTTTCATCGAGTATTACAAGGGCAAGCAAGTCAAGGAGCTGGATTTCACAAGCCTCGAGCATGACATTGATCAAATAGCCATGGACCGCGCCCTCAAGTTACCGCCCTCCCTCGCTTATCTCCTGCGCACCGCCTCCTCTCTGGAGGGCATAGCGCGCTCCCTGCACCCCAATTTCAGCTTTGTGGAAGCAGCCAAACCCTCGGTCAAAAAGTGGGCCCTTGCCAACCCGGCCCAGGCCTATCTGGCTCTTGGCTATCTTACCCAGGGTAAACTCTTCGGCCAGCGGGGCATTTTCTCGGAAGAGGGTGTATTGAGGCTCTTCCAGAGCAAAACGCAGGAACCGACCGGCGCCACCGACCGGAAAGGCACCGCTCGAAGCAAAACCGACAACCAGGCCGACTCCGTGACCAGTACATCAAGTACGTTAAGTACTGTTCGCTCTTTGAAAGGGTTACCGCCAAAAATATCTCAGGTCAATTCGGCCCTCGAACAATCCGAGCGGGAACTATCTTTCAGACTTCAAGAGATTCGAAAATTAGAAGCTCATTTATATATTTTGAAGAGAGAAGTTAAGACTCTCAGGAAAAATAGAGTAAAGTTATTAGTCACGATTCTTGCCGCCTCCACACTATCTCTTAGCTACTGGAGTCTCACACCAAGAACCGGAAGCCCTCAATATTCCGAGTTTTTTTTGATTGGAAATGGTGTAATGGTGGCAATTATTATTTGGCAATTGGTAAGACCACCTGATTTGGCCTCCCGAAAGCAAGCCGATAGATCAAGAGGTAGACGGAGATAGACAATGCTGAAATGGCGTGCAGCGGCACGAACTGATGCGGGTTGCCAGCGACAGAGAAACGAGGACAACTATTACGTAAGCCCGGACAACCGAGTGTTTGCCGTAGCGGACGGCATGGGTGGAGCCGTTGGCGGCGCCAGAGCCAGCAAGCTGGCTATGGATGCTGTTGAAAAGCAATGGCAGGAAGCAGCCCCGCCCTCTACCGACAAAGAGGCAATTAAGGTCTGGTTGACCAAGACGGTCAATGAAGCCAACAGCGCCGTCTGGAACTCCGCCGAGGAAGACCAGAGCGTGCGAGGAATGGGCACCACCATCGTGGTGGCTGTGCAATCCGAAGACAACTACATGCAGATTGCCCACGTGGGCGACTCTCGCGCTTACCTCTACCGGGAAGGCAAGATCAAACTACTTACCAACGACCATTCCGTCGTGCAAGAAATGGTCCGGGCCGGGCGACTGACTGAAGAACAGGCGCGCATCAACCCTTACAAGAATTTAATCACCCGCTGTCTGGGGCATGAAGAGCGGGTCGAAATAGACCATACTCCTCTGGAAATGAAGCCCATGGACTGGATCGTGCTCTGTTCCGACGGTCTGCCGACGGTTCTGCGCGACGAGCAAATAGGGGATGTACTGGGAGCAGGAGTGGAGCCTGAATCAGTCTGCGAAGAACTGGTCAAGCAAACCATCGACGGAAATGCTCCGGACAACGTCACAGTAGTAGTGGTCAAGTACCTGGACGAGAGTTCGGATAACGGCTCCAAATAGGGTACGGTTTCACCAGGTTGGAAGCAGGGGCTGGCGAGTAAATTGCACATACCCTGCTACCGGGCTTGGTACAATTTGAAGTGAATTAGACCGACCGAACATGAAGGATCTACTCGAGACAAGGGGCTCACAGGATGCGATCGGCATTTCTCTTCAACAAACTTACTAACGAACGACATCCCCTCAACCAATCCGTAAGCAAGATCGGAAGAGACCAGACCAACAATATATCCATTGCCTCTGATCATTATGTATCCAGGCACCACGCCTGGGTATTGCAGATGCAGGGAGCTTACTGGGTAGAAGATCTGGGCTCCACCAACGGCACTCTTTTGAACGGAGAAATTCTCTCTGAGCGTCGCCAGATTGCCCCGGGAGATCGCCTTACTTTCGGCAAGACCGAACTCATTTTCGTCGTTGAATAAACATGAGAGGACCTTGCGGGCGCTATGAGCTGCTCGGCGAAATCGGCCGGGGAGGCATGGGAATTGTCTACCGAGCCATAGACCCGGTAAGTGAAAAAATCGTCGCCATCAAGAAACTGGTTCTCGAGAACATCGGACCGGAAAAGCGCGATGAATTCAAAGATCGCTTTGTTCGAGAAGCTCACACCATCGCCAAATTGAAGCATCCCAATATTGTGGATGTGCTAGATGTCTCGCTTTCAGAAGGCAGCTATTTCTACGTCATGGAGTACCTGGACGGGGAAAGCCTGCGGAAGGATCTGCTCAGGCGGGGCGGAAAGATGCCGCTCAGTAATTTCCTGCCCATTTTGAGTCAGGTGGGCGAGGCCCTGTCCTTCGCCCATTCCATGAGTATCGTGCACCGGGATGTCAAACCGGACAACATCTTTATTCTACGCAACGGCACGGTCAAACTGACCGACTTCGGCATTGCCAGAGCGGCGGAATTCGAAGACGCCAATCTAACCAAAACCGGCATCATGATGGGCACCCTGGCCTATGTCTCGCCCGAGCAGTTGCAAGACGCCAAAAGCGTAGATCACAGGGCCGATATATTTTCACTCGGGGTAGTGGCATACGAAGCCCTCTCCGGCAGCCTGCCCTTCACCGCTGATGGTATCGCCGCCACCATCGTGAAAATAATTTCGCAAGAAGAAATTCCGCTGCACATAGGCGGCGAGATACCGCCAGGCATCTCCAGTGCCGTAGCCAGAGCCATGCGCAAGAAGCCAAAGGAACGCTATCGCTCAGTGCAAGAGTTTGTCAAAGACTTCGAGTCCCATGTTCCGCAAGACCTGCGCCAGGCCAGCCCGATCCTGGCACCAGCCAGAGAAACCAGCCTGGCGGGAGCCGATCTGGCACCATTCATGCCGAATAAGACCCAGTTCGGGGTTACCTCGGTAGATTTCGAAGCCTCCACGGTTGTGGAAGCACCACTGGCTCCTACCAATGCCGGTCAGGCCGCCTTCGACATGGCCACACAAACGGAAGGTCCGGACCCGAAAGAAAGTTTCAAACAAAAACCGCCGGCTCTTTTTGCGGAAGTACCGGTGGCCTCACGCAAAAGTCAGAGGCATCCCGAATCCTTAACTCTGGTTACCACTCTTGCCAATCAAAACGCTTACAACGCTTTGCCGGGCAAGGCCAAACCTTTTCTAGAGCCGGCCGTACTGGCCTGCCATTCGGGTCGACTGGCCGTTGCCGATGCCGCCGCCCGCACCATAAATGTATTCAGCTATGACGGCAGCAATTTAGAAGGCACACTGCGCTGGCTCTTCGAAGTACAACATCAACCGCCGCCCACTTCCGCACAGGGCGGCGGCAGAAATAACACCGCCAATGATACCAGCCGCACCAAGTGCGGCAAGCTCACCAGACCTGGTGGTCTTTGTTTTGACATGAAGGGTCGTCTCTACGTCTGCGACGCCAGCGACCAGTACATTCGCATCTTCGACGGCAAAGGCTATTTTCTTAGCGAGTTCCGCAATATCCAGGCAGCCGACTCCGGCATTGCCGGTATCACATTTGATACCAGCGGTCTGCTCTATATCTCCGACTCCGCCAATTCCTGCATCCAGGTATTTCAGCCTGAAACCGGAGTCTGGCTGCGCTCCATCAGTACCAAGTCCGATCTGGGGCAGAGGCGCTCGGGCTCTTCCTATGGCTCCCCTTATGCCTCCTCCTATTCTACTGCCGGCCATGACGGCACACGCAGTGCCGAAGCCATGGAATTGCGGCTGCCGGCAGGACTCTGCGTAGACAGACTCAATCAAATCTATCTAGCCGACTACGGCGCCTCTCGCATCTTCGTCTTCAATAAACAAGGGCAAGTGGTCAAACAGTTCGGTCAAAAAGGAAGCACAGACGGACTTCTGAACATTCCCAGATCAGTAGCCGTGGACAAATTCGACCGCATTTATGTCTGCGACTCCTTCAATAATCGCCTGGCGGTCTTCGATACCGGCGGCGGTTTCCTGTACAACTATGGTGCTGCCGGGCCGGATACGCCCCGAGATGAGGTACTCACTACTCCTTCCGATATCGCCATCGATCGAGACTTCGGACTCGTCTTCGTTGCCGACCGCGGCGGCAAACGCGTGCAGATTTTGAAGTTGGCCCAGGAGAGCTCCCCAGGAAAACACATATGAATACCGCTGACCGATCGGCTCAATCAACACAAGACAGACGCCTCATCTTAGCCTCGGCTTCGCCAAGACGTATTCAACTCATGAATAATCTTGCCCTCACCTTCGAAGTTGAGCCGGCCGACATAGATGAAACGGTAGAGCCCGGCGTCTCTCCGCAGCAGGCCGTGCAAGAGCTTTCAGCAAACAAAGCCGCTGCCATTCTAGAAAAACTGCGGCAGCAAGGTGACCCAGGCGCCCAGCTTGATCTCATAATCATTGCCGCCGACACTCTCGTGGCAGACGGAGAAGAGGTTCTGGGCAAGCCACAAAACCGCGAGCAGGCCATCGACATGCTTAAACAGTTAGCAGGCAAGCCCCATCAAGTTTTCACCGGCGTGCATCTAATCAATCTCAAGAACGGCAAAGAAGAACACTACCGGGAATGTGGTGCCACGACCGTCTATTTCCGCAATCTGCAAGAAGAAGAAATCATAAGCTATGTGGACACCGGTGAGCCCATGGACAAAGCCGGCGCTTATGCACTGCAGGGTATCGGGGCCTTCCTGGTGGAAAAAATCGACGGCTGCGCCGCCAACGTGATCGGACTGCCGGTACCGTTAGTGGTGGCATTACTGCGCCGTATCGGCGTCAAGGTTATGGGTCTTTAGAAAAGGAAGTAAGCAGGAGGTCTTGTGAACGAGACTGATGGAACCCGGCTTGAGAACCCGGCCCGACCTCGAAACCAGGAAGATCCCGATTTTCCGATTGTCAGCCGTTTGACTGCCGCCCTCCAGGCAAGCGGCTCCCTCAAGGGCAAAACTATTGCCTGGCACTGTCACCTGACTCTCCTGACGGAACTGGCAGCCAGAGCCGTGGTAGCGGCCGGTGCCGAATTAGTTTTGAGCGAATGCAACCCTGCCACCACCCAGATGGAAGCAGTGGAAAATCTGCAGAAGATGGGCCAGGTATTCCTGGGCGAAAACAGTGCCGTCCAGGCATTGGCCTCTAAGCCTGATATTCTGGCAGACACCGGTTTTGTCCTGATTCCAACCTATTTGAGTAGCTTGCCGCATGAGGCCTGCCCCGACATAATGGGCGCCAGCGAAATCACCACATCCGGTATCAGCAAGTTAAGAACTTGCAGCCGAAGCTTCGGCTTTCCAGTCTTCAACATCAATGACGGTCAGATAAAATCACTCATCGAAAATTTCCACGGAGTGGGCGACGGGCTGTTGGAAGCGCTCAAATTGCATGATGCTCTGGCACCGCAAACCCAGGTAGCAGTAGTGGGCTATGGTAAGGTCGGAGCCGGTTGCGCCCACTACTTGAAAGCAAGCGGTGCCCGGGTGGCAGTGGTGGAAATCGATCCGGTGGCCAGCCTCTTAGCCCATTTCGATGGTTACGGGTTGAAAACCCTGGAGCAAGCCCTGGAGAGCAGCCGCATTCTTGTTACCGCCACAGGCAAGGCCGGGCTCCTCGACAGGGAGCACTTTCTAATGGCCGCCGATAAACTCCTGATTGCCAATGTCGGACATCTCAGTAGCGAGGTGTCGCCACAAGTACTGGAAAGCCTCTGTGAACGTAAAGTAGAAAAAAGTAATGGTCTCACTGAGTATCACTTGAAAGTGCCCAAGCCGGCAGGCGAGAAG
The DNA here is from genome assembly GCA_016212515.1 of Candidatus Melainabacteria bacterium. Classification (GTDB taxonomy): domain Bacteria; phylum Cyanobacteriota; class Vampirovibrionia; order Obscuribacterales; family Obscuribacteraceae; genus Obscuribacter. The sequence goes on along the minus strand of JACRFZ010000070.1, from coordinate 28,272 downwards.
CCCGGCAGCCGCCGCATTTCACTTCTCACCGGCGGCAACCCCTGCAATGTAGCCCTACTCACGGGCTCGGACGCCCCCACCATGTTGCATATGACCACGGAGATTCTTACCTGGGACTACATAGCCTCCCACTGCCGCCCAGGAAAAGAGGAGCGATTGCCAAGCGGAATCACGGGCGAACGCTCCCTGCCGCCGGATGTTGAGACTTTGGCGGCAAGAATCGCACTAGATGCCCTCGGATATCAATTTTATGCTTAAATGTACTGGCACCGGCAGTGGCTGCAGAGTAACGCCTCATGGGGCGGTAATTTTGCCGAATTCCGGAGCAAGACCGTTAAATGGAGCTAAACGAGATCATGAGAATACGGAAACTGCATATGTTGGCTCTCAGTATGAGCCTCAGCCAGACCCTCATGCTTCAAGTTCCGGTCTTCTGCCAGACAAGCGAAACGGCGGAAGACGGCTCTTCCCTTGAGTCTATGTGGTCGGAAGAGGCCGGCAAGACCGATAAAAACAAAAAGACGGAAAGCAGCAAGAAGTCGAAGTCGGAAACAAAAGCCAAGATGTCCGACCTGGGAGATGCCGGAGCCGTAACACCAACTGAAACAGGCAAGCCGATTCCCCTTGATACAAGCCCGGCTGAGACCACCAGATCAGAATCCCCCCTTTGTACTATCGCCAATTTCAAAGAAAGCGAACTGGTAAAAACTTCCTGTTGGCCCGGCATCGGACCCTTTCAAGGGCAGAGCGAAGGGCGCATGGAAGATCCCCAGGAAAACAAATTGCATTACCGCCAGGAAGGCGACAAATTGACCCGAGCCGAATTGCTTTTAGTTGGTCAAAACCATGATGCGCAGAGCCTTCTCAACTTGCAAATGGCCACCGCCTATATGTTGGAAGCCCTCGGGGCAAAAAACAAGCGCATCGCCGAGTTCAACGCCTTTCTGGAAAAGAACAAACAGCACCTATCCCAGAAAGAGAGCCAGGCTTCCATCAGCACCACCAGCGGACCTTATGCCATCAACCTGAAGAATACTACCAGCGACGGCGCTCATGCCTACCTGATAGAAATTCACAAGCGAGGCGAAGAAGCTGTCGGAGAGAGCCTCATCGCCCTCAGTTCAGCCGGTGAAAGCAGACACATTGAAACCGAACCGGAAAAAGAACCGCAAGCCGCTGCCAAGGTAAAACCAGCTCCAAGCAAGACCCTGAGCACGCCGGTGAAATTGCCGCCGACGAAAACCACCACTGTCAAACCACCGACTACTCCCGCCAAAGCCACTCCCCTGGAAGAAGTAAGAAAGCCTGAAACGGCAAGCCAGGACAGCCTCAAGCAGGAATTACAGGAGACCCTGCGCTCCTGGCAAAATCACAAGAAAGATGCCTTGAAAGAGAGGCAGACGGAAGAATTAAGCAAGTATCTTTCAGGCCGCGCCCTGGGCCGGCAGAAAGACGGTATCAAATGGCTTGTGGACAACAAGAAGTATTACGACATGGTACCCAGGGGTGTGACCGTGGATAAATACCAGCAGCTTTCAGCCGCCCCGCCCCGCTACCTGGTAACGGCTCGTGTCAAGGAACTGAGCAAACTCGTGGACGAAGCCACTAAGCAGGTCATGAAAGAATCGGAAGACTCCTACAACGTCAATTACACCCTGGAAAAATCAGGTAATTCCTGGACTATCAGTGATTCGCAGCTAATTGCCGGCGCCAAAGGCAAGAAATAAACAGCTTTCTGCCGCTTGGAAAGCCTGAGTCTATGCGCTGCAGCGGCTTTTTTTAGTAAAATCCTCTTGTTGAATGAAAACATATTTCTTGGCAACAGTGAAAGAGGAACGAAATGAACCTGGACAGAGCCGCAAAGGCCGGAAACAAGAAGCTATCCTTGGTGCTTGCACTGATGTCCCTCTGCCTCTCACTGAGCTGCCCCCTCACCGGCGCTGAGGCTAAGAGCAAGCCGGAACTGCTGCTTGCAAAAAAGGCGGAAGAGCCCAAGGATGAAGAAAGTAAAAGCACCGGCAAAAAAGAAAAGTCCGAAAAATCGAAAGAGAAAGTAGAAAAAACAGCCCGGGAAGAGAAAGCCGAGAAGGCTGAAAAGACCGACAAAGCCGAGAAGACCGACAAGTCTGAAAAATCAGCCAAAGGTCGCTCTAAAAAAGAAGAGAAAGCAGAGAAAGAGACCGCTCAAAAAGAAGAGAAAGATCGTAAGAGCGCCAAAAGCGCTAAACAATCTAAAAAGGGTTTCTTCGGCTTCGGCAAGGAAGCGCAAGTAGAAGCTGAAAGCAAGGAAGCGTCCCCCAGGGAAGAGAAGAAGGCTGAAAGTGCCGCCGCTAAACCAGAGCCGGCTCAGAAAGTAGAAGAGAAGGCAGCCGCTAAAGAGCCGGAAAAACTGCCGGAGTTCACACCGGACAAAGCACTCATCAGTGTTCTGCACGATCTAAACCGCTCTTTGAAAGACTCCGAAGAAATCAAAGCCATTGAAGATCCCAATGAAAAGTTCGTACTGGCCCTGGCTCAGGAAGTGCTCGATAAAGCTCTCAAGGATCCGAAAGTAATAGCCAACCGAATTCTGGCCAGAGAAGACGAAGGCAAAGCTCGCACAAGATTGACTGCTGAAGCCTGGTCCTCCGGCGATGTAGAAGTGAGCGAGAAATTCCACGGCTCGCTCTCGGCCATCTGGGCCAAGCGCATCGGCGGCTTGATGACCCTGACCATCGCCGGAGATTGCAGCGACCGGCAGGCGCCGGACGGCAAACCGGTGAATGAATTTCTGGTGGTAATAACGGCGCGCTCACCTGTAGAAAGCGGCTTCGACATTCAAAGCCAGGGTAATGTCACCTTCTGGCTCGGTAAACTGGACAAAGTAGCGGTGGAAGCCGGTTGCATCAAACGCCCGGAAGCGGAAACCAGGCAGAGCGGCGAAGCGGCCAATACCCCACAACCAGCAGATTCGGTCGCCCAGACAAACGGCGATGCAAAAAAAAAACCGTTAGCCCTGCCGCCGCTGCTCACCAATAGCTATCGCAGGCACTATGAGCTGGTAATGCTCACAAACCTACAGAGGCAAAGCAGGCAAAAACTGGCCAGCCTGACGGAAGCTGCTCTTTATCCTGAGGGCAGTGGCGGCGATGAGGATAAGCCTGCTAAGACGCCTGTCAAAAAGGTCGTTAAAAAGGTTGTAGAAAAGCCTGCCGAGGAAGAAACACAAGAAACGACGGACGCCACGGAAGTCGATGAAAAGCCGGTGGCGAAAGTTGCTAAAGCAAAGGCAGCGGAGAAACAAGAAACAGCTGCCGTCGGCGATGATGGAGAAGCAAAAGTAGCCGATGAGGCCGCGGTCGCCCCGAAAGAGAAGCCTCTTTCGGAAAAGAAAATTGAAAATTCCGTCAGCCGGCAAATAGCCGTGGCCGCCCCCAGCACTCCCAGGACAAGCACCGCCCCGATCAATAATTCTGTTCAACCGGTTCAACCGGTTCATCCCGTTCAGCAAGTTCAGCAAGTTCAGCCGGAGCAAGCGACCGGTCCGCGCCTGCCGCGTTCTACCGCCGTCTTGCAGCTTCCCGAGCGGGCCCTGGCCGGTCAGTACCTGACAGTGGCCATTCTCGACGACAAGAAAACAGCAGAGTCTAATGTCGAACTGAGTTTCAACGGCGTCTCCCTGATCACCGATCAAAATGGTCAGGCGGTCTATCAAATTCCCGAAGATGCCAGCCCGGGACGTTCCCTCAATATATCCCTGACTGCTCGCCCCTACGACATGCCCTTTGTGGTGGAGGTGCTGCATCCCCTCTCCTTCGGCAAAGCAGTCGCTACTCCGCCCAAACTGGATAAGACCACCCCCCTGACTGCAGGCGTGCCCTGGATGGTAGTAGACGGACACAACTTCGACGGTATCGCCCACAATAACCGTGTCATCATCGATGGTGCCATGGACGGTAAAATTATTGCCGCCTCGCCGGTACAACTCAAATTTGCCATACCGGAAGAAGTGAAACTCAGCCCCGGACTACACACCCTTGTGGTTTCCACCGAAGGCATGCGCAGTAATCCGATTCCCTTTGAATATGCCGCCGCCGAAGTGCAAAGCGACAGCAAAGAGAACAATGCCAATAAAATTGTCGTAAAAGTGTTGGGAACTGCCAGCAAGGTACCAGTAAAAGTGGTCAACCTTTCCCCCGATGTAGCCAGGCTCAACCAGGCTCGCCTGGTCAGTTCCGGCGGTGCCGAAAACAATGTCGTGGTGCCCCTGCAAAGGCTGAAGAAAGGCGCTGTAAAACTACAAGCCGAAATCGAACTATAACAACTAGAGCTAAAAGCAATGCCATCTAAATTAGGACGGACCGAAAACGCCAATCCCAAAAGTGCGGCGGAAACGTCGAAATTGCCAGCCGGTGCCTTTGCCCCGGCTGAGCGAGCCTTGCGTTACAAAAACACCCTGGCCCTGGCCGAGCAGATCAAAACCGTCATTCCGGGCGGTGTAGACAGTCCCTTCCGCGCCTTCCATGAAGTGGGCGGCGAGGCGGTCTTTTTCGAGAAAGCCGACGGCTCCAAACTAACCGATGTGGACGGCAATACCTATATCGACTACCTGGGCGCCTGGGGTCCGGCCATTCTGGGCCATGCCCCCGAGGAAGTAGTAGCCGCTGCCTGCTCGGTCATGAAAACTGGTGCCGTATTTGGTGCGCCACACAAACTGGAACTAGCTCTGGCGGAACGGGTAAGCCAGGCCTTGCCCTCCGTAGAATCGGTGCGTTTCGTCAATTCCGGCACGGAAGCAGTGATGAGTGCGGTGCGATTAGCACGAGCCTTTACCGGGCGAGAAAAGATTCTCATGTTTGCCGGCGGTTACCACGGACATTCCGACAGTGTTCTCGCTTCCACCGGACACCAGTCATCCACTGGCATTCTCAAAGCCAGCCAGGAATCTACCTTGCTGGCCGAGTATAACTCTTTGCTTTCAGTGGAAAAATTGTTTCAAAAAGATGCCGGCTCTATAGCGGCAATTTTAGTGGAACCGGTCTGCGGCTCAATGGGCGTGGTCACCCCCGGGGAAGGTTTCCTGGCCGGGCTGAAAACCATAGCTGAGCGCCATGGAGCCCTCCTCATTTTCGATGAAGTGATTACCGGTTTTCGGGTGGCCTACGGTGGCGCCCAGAATCTATTCGGCATCAAACCCGACCTGACTTGCCTGGGCAAAGCCCTGGGCGGGGGCATGCCCATTGGCGCCTACGGCGGCTCTCGGAAAATCATGAGTCAATTGATGCCGGAAGGAGCGGTTTACCAGGCCGGCACTTTCAGCGGCAATCCGGTCACCATGGCCGGTGGCGTGGCCACCCTCGACCTGCTCAAAGACGAAAGCCATTATTTAAGAATGGAAGCAAGGGCAAGCGAGCTTTTCGCCGGTTTGTCCAAACTCAAGACAAGGGCCGGCTACCCCATAGAATTACAGCGACAGGGCTCCATGTTCGGCATTATTTTTGCCGGGGGGCCGGTGAGAAATTTCACCGAGTCAAAGGCAATCGACGCCCCAGCCTTTGCCCGCTTCTTTCATTACTTGCTCGACAAGGGCGTCTACCTGCCGCCTTCCCCGTTTGATGCCGCGGTGCTTTCTTCCGCTCACAGCCAAGAAGATATCGAGACTACGCTGGAACAGATGGAGCCGGCCCTGGACTTTGCCTTCAACGGCTAACCACAAAACAGATGCCATTTTCTCTGACCAGTAGCAAAAGCACAGCGGTGCAAGCCAGTAAGCTCCATTTCTGGCGTATCGTACTGGTCATTTTCATGGTGGCCCTAATCACGGCCCTGATTGAACTGCTCAACTTAGACGAGGGCTTCGCCAACGTTTCCTTGCTCTACCTGCTGCTGGTTTTCCTCCTCAGCATGTACGCCGGCCGCACTGCCGCCATACTTTCAGCCCTTATCTCCTTCTTTGCCTTCCTCTGGTTTTTCGTGGAACCAAGGCATACGCTGAGTGTCAAAGGCCCCAATGAATGGCTGACCCTGGGTATGTTTCTGCTGGTATCGGTGCTTACCGGTCACCTGACGGCCAGGCTCAAGGCCAGCGAGCAAGAAGCTAAGCGCATGCAACTGGAAACTGAAACCCTGGCCAGCGCCAGTTGGGCGGTCTCCTCCCAGTTGACCACGGAAGAAGCTCTCACGGAAGTGCTCAAACAAATTGCCAAAGTCGCCGACTTTCAACTGGCCGCCATCGCCAGCCGGGACCAGGAAGGCAAACTGATCTTGAGAGCCAGCCTGGGGTCCATCCCACAACCGGAGCACCTGCTCAAAGACATGGAGTTAGCCCTGACCGATAGTGCAATGGCAAAACCAGGTCTGGACGGTGATTCAGGTTTGTATTTGCCTCTCAACCGGCACAAACAGTTTTATTTCAGTAGCAGTGTGAGCGGCGAGGGGGCCATGTATTTGCGTTTGAAAGAAGGAGCCCGGCAGGATAGCGATGACCGCCGCCTGGTGGAAACCCTTCTCAATCATGCCTCAGTCATATTGCACCGGGAGGAGTTGACCAGGGAACAATCCCGAGTGGAAGCCCTGGCCCAGGCCGATGTGCTGAAAACCGCACTCTTAGCCATGGTCACCCACGACTTTCGCAGCCCCATTACCGGTATCAAGGCCGCTGTTTCCGTCCTGCAGGAAGAGTCAGCCAGCATGCGCCCGGTTGAGAACACTGAGATGAAGTCGCTGCTCCAGGGCATCGAACTGGAAGTGGACCGCTTGAATCGTATGGTAGGCAATATTCTAGATATGTCCAAACTGGAAGCGGATGCCTGGAAACCAATTCTGGAGAGTTCCGACCTGAAAGAGATTCTCGGCTCCACCTTGAGCGGCTTCTCCGAGAGCGACAACCAGCGGGTAGTCCTGAAAATTGTAGAACCGCTGCAAGAAATACTGGTAGACCCGGTGCAAATTGAGCAGGTCTTGAAAAATCTGGTGGAAAACGCGCTCAAATATTCCCCGCCGGAAACTTCAGTACTGGTGGAAGTAAGCCAGAGCAATGATTACACAACCGTTGAGGTGAAAGACAAAGGGCGCGGCATCCTGGCAGCAGATAAGCCCCTGATCTTTGACCGTTTCTACCGGGCCCGCGGTCTTTCCGAATCGACCATAGCCGGCGTCGGAGTCGGTCTCACCATCTGCAAAGCGCTGGTGGAAGCACACAAAGGGCAAATAACCGCCCTGGATAATCCAGGGGGAGGTACCATAATGAGAGTGACTCTGCCGATGCAAGAGCAAAAGGAGGGCAGGTGAAAGTCCTTGTAATCGACGATGAACCCCAGATTCGTCACGCCTTGAAAATCGGGCTTGAAAGAAACGGCTACGACGTCCAACTGGCTGGGACCGGGGAAGAAGGCCTGGACAAAATGGCCGTGGAAATGCCCGAATTGGTCGTACTCGACCTGGCCATGCCGGGCATCGACGGCTATGAAGTGTGCAAACAAGTGCGTGCCTGGAGTTCGGTACCGATAATCGTACTATCAGTGCGCGACCGGGAAGAAGACAAAATCAAAGCCCTGGACTGCGGCGCCGACGACTATATAGGAAAACCCTTCGGGGTGGGAGAACTCCTGGCTCGCATAAGGGCCGTCTTGAGGCGCACCAAACAGCCGGAGAAGACCCTGGGCACACCTATATTCAATGAAGGAGACCTGGAAGTAGACCTGGATAAAAGGCTGGTCCATAAGGGCGGAGAACTGGTGCACCTGACTCCCAAAGAATATGAGCTACTTTCGCTCCTGCTCAACAATCCCAACCGGGTGCTTACCCATCGCCAGTTGCTTACAAGGGTCTGGGGACCCGAGTATGCCGAGGATCATCACTCCCTGAGGGTGCATATCGCCAACTTACGTAATAAAATTGAGACCGACCCGGCCAGACCGACCTTCATACACACCGAAACCCGCGTGGGCTACCGGTTTATCAGTAAGAACTTCTAGGTTCTCCGGTCTTTCCGCTGCGGTCTCCAACCGGGTTGTCACAGAATCTTGATACTATCTTGATGCCCGGCGATCTAGATTTGTAAGTAATTAGTTTCAATAATCGTATTAGTTGTATTGTTTGCTCGAGGCTTAAAACGCCTGGGAATCCGAGGGGAATCATGGCAGTGGTGGAAGGTTGGCTGGTTCTAACACCAAAAAAACACGTATATTTTTACAGTGAGCACTGCTGCGACCCACTGATTCTGGAATTGCCCTGGAGTCAACTGCAAGAGGCCGAGAAACTCTCCAGCTTTCTCAACTCTTTCAACCTTAATCCGCGCCCTCATCCGGTAGATGAGATCGTAGAACTAAAGGTAGTAACTCAGCCTGACAAATTGAAGCGCTGGTTTGACGAACACAGCCCGGAGCAGGGCGATAGCGACCCGGCTAATGCTCAGACCGCGCAAGCAATGGCTGACTGAAGGGGTCAATTCTTAAAAGGTTGACCGCATCTTGAAGAGATCTGAGAACGTCTCCCAGATCACTGAGAATTTGCCGCCGGATGCCCCCTGGGTCATGCGAGGCAAGTGCTCAATGGGAATCTCCACCACCTTGAAGCCGGCCCGCTCAGCCCTGATGCAAAGCTCGGCATCAACGAAAGGCGTCTGGGAGCGCAGTTGGATACGCTCAAGAATGGCCCGGCGGAAAAGTTTGATGGAATTGACGTCTTTGTGCTTGTGTCCGTAGAAGGTACGCAGCATCAGGTTGTAAATTTTCGACTGAAACTTGCGACGGGGCGGATCGTTGCGGTGCAGGCGCAAACCGATGACGAAGTCGTAATCATCAAGCCCTTTAGCCATTTTCACCAATTCCTTGGGGGCATACTGGTAGTCGCCGGGCAGGGAGAAAATAAAGTCTTTGGTGCCGGCCAGATAAAGCTCGCGAATGGTGTAACCAAAACCCTTGTTGATCGGGTGGTTGATCACCTTCACATGGGGGTTCACTTCCGCTCGCCCCTGAATAACATCAAGGGTGTGATCTTTACTGCCATCGTTCACCACAATGATTTCATAGTCGGAAGCAATCTGGCTGAGCAGCGCGTCACCATCATCAATGAGGCGACCAACAGTCTCTTCGTCGTTATAGGCAGGGATAATCAAAGAAACTGATGTTAGTGCCACTGGCGGCTCCACTTGCTCTGCGCTTCCGGTGCGGGGAATCTGCTGAATATTGTTCATGGGTTAGTCTATTACTATGGTTATGGTTGCTTAGTCTTCGGATTTAAACGGATTGTTCCGCCAGAGTTCTGGCGCTCTGAACCATTTCAAAGGTGATGCCGCGCTCTTTGTGGAAGTCTTTGATACCTTCGATGACAAGATCTACCTGCTCATCGGTCAGTTCAGGGAACATAGGCAAGCTCAAAATACGCTTGACGATATGCTCGGTTGTGGGCAGGGTACCGGTTTTGTAACCAAGGAAAGCATAAGCCTGTTGCAAATGCGCCGGGATCGGATAGTGAATCAAGCACTGTACTTCTCTATCGAGAAGATACTGCTGCAACTCATCACGATAGGGTGTTTGAATCACATAAAGGTGATAAACGTGCTTGCAGCCCGGCTGTTCCACCGGCGTCACCACCACATCTTTTAAACCGGCAGTGTAGCGGGCGGCGATTTCGCGACGGCGATCGTTCCACTCGTGCACATAAGGCAACTGTGCACCCAAAATGGCACATTGAATTTCATCAAGGCGGCTATTAATACCGACGATGTCGTGATAATAACGCTTGCTCTGACCATAATTGCGAAGCATGACCAGCTTCTTGTACATCTCTTCGCTGTTGGTGGAAATAGCTCCACCATCACCAAAAGCACCCAGGTTCTTGCTGGGATAGAAGCTGAAAGCGCCGAAATCGCCAATGGTGCCGGCAGTCTGCCCGCGATAGGTGGCACCGGTGGCCTGGGCTACGTCTTCCAGAACTTTGATGCCGTGGCGGCTGGCCACCTTCATGATGGTCTCCATCTCGGCCATATGGCCGTAGAGATGCACCGGCACAATTACCTTGGTCTTGCTGGTAATCTTCGATTCCAGCTCGCTTTCACGCATTACGTAAGTGGAGGCTTTGATGTCCACAAAGACAGGGGTGGCGCCGGTCATAGATATGGCTGAAATGGTCGGTACGGCAGTGTGAGCCACAACAAGCACTTCATCGCCGGGTCCCACATCGCAGGCCGCCAGGGCCAGGTAAATGGCTTCCGTTCCGGAAGCGCAGCCCACCGTGTACTTAGCACCCAACCAGGTGGCAAATTCCTTCTCAAACTTCTCCAGTTCCGGCCCCAAAATGTAGTAGCCGCTCTCCATAACCCGAGCGACTGCCTCGTCCAGCTCTTTTTTGTAAGCCTGGTAGTGTATCTTCATGTTGCCGAAAGGAACTTTCAACGCTATCTCGCCTCGCGCAATTTGTGTTCTGACCCCTGCGGGGGAAGTCACCCTAAAATGACCGTCTAATATTAGAAGAAAAGAGCCGTTTTGGAATTAAGGGCGGTTTAGTTGACAACATCACGCAATTCTAGGCAAGCTCGGCGCTAAAACAGCCAACAAATCTAAAGAGACCCCGACTAGAGCGGGAGAGACAAGAAAGAGCGTGTTAAAATCCTTGGGCCAAGTACCGACCGCGTCGAGCCTAATATTGATTAGATTAGAGTCAAGCACGGCATTCTAAGTGGAATTTAAGAAAATGAGTCAGACGATTGAAACAGCGTTTAAGGGCAAGACCGCTCTAATCACCGGTGGAATGGGCTTCATTGGCTCCAATCTGGCCATCCGCCTGGCAAATCTTGGTGCCAAGGTCACCGTACTTGATTCCATGATTCCCGACTACGGCGGCAATGAATTCAACCTGGCGCCGGTCAAAGATCGAGTGCGCATCAACTATTGCGATATCCGTGACGACTCCGCAGTCAACTACCTGGTGCGCGGGCAAGACTACGTCTTCCACCTGGCCGGTCAGGTCTGTCATTTGATGAGCCTCTCCAATCCTTTCCCCGATATTGAAATTAACATCACCGGCACGGCCGTGTTGATGGAAGCTCTGCGTCAGTACAATCCCAATGCCATTTGTGTTTACACCGGTACACGCGGTCAATACGGTCCTTCCGTCTCCCTGCCGGTGAACGAAGAAGCACCGACCAACCCCAAAGGCATATACGAAATTTCCAATCTCACTGCCGAAAAAATCATCAAAGTCTATAACGATGTACACGGCATCCGTTCCGTCTTGCTTCGCCTGAGCAACATTTACGGTCCCCGCTCCCAGATGAAGCATTCTCGCTTCGGCGTTTGCAACTGGTTCATCCGCCTGGCCATGGACAACGATGCCATCCAGGTCTACGGCGACGGTAGCATCCTGCGCGACTTCTGTTACGTAGACGATTGCGTGGAAGCCATCATTCGCTCGGCTATCACCAAGGGCGCCTATGGTGAAATCTTCAACGTCGGCTCCGATATCCCGGTGAGCTTCCTCGAACTGGTCAAAACCATCGTAGATGTGGCCAAAGAAGGCAGTTGGGAATACGCTGAATTCTCACCGGAGCGAAAAGCCCAGGAACCCGGCGATTTCTATTCAGACATCAACAAGATGGAAAAAATCGTAGGCTGGAGACCGACCACCTCCCTGGAGGAAGGTCTGGCTAAGACCATCGATTTCTATCGTAAAAATAGAGACTACTACTGGTCCAAACCGGTCAAGAAAAAAGAGAACGAAACTCTCACCGCCAAGGTTTAAAAACAGGCTTAGAAGAGCGCGTAAGTCTTAACTGCAACCTCAGCCTGAGCGGCAGAGAGTATCCGCTTGTCGTCTTCGCGCTGCAATAGTGCCACTACCCTCAGTGGCGCTTGCGCACGCCCTTCAAGCCAGGACCTATCCAGTTTTAAGACCTGCTCCAAAGAGCCGCGGTGCCCTGGCGTGAGATAACCAAGGTCAACGGTCTGAAGTACGGGCGCAGGCACCGGCGCACTTTCCATCACCAGAAGCAGAATTCTTGTGCCCTCGGAAAAATGCTCCCGGAAAACAACATCTACCTTTACTTTAATGCGCTCTTTGCTGCGCACCGCTTCCAGCTTCATGGGCTGCCGGCGCTCTTGCTTCAATTTAGCAAGAGCGCTGGACACGGCACCAGAATCACTTTTCACCGGCATGATGCCATCCAATATGAGCAGCGGCTCGCCATTTAGCGGCAATTTATTGGTCATGCGATAGCTGACACTTCGATAGGTGAGAAAGTCTGCCGTTGTCCGCGAAAGTCCGCTGACTTCGCCACTCTCTCTGAGCAAAATCAGGTTCTCATTGGGAAAAGCTTTCTTCAGTGCGGAAAAGAAGGCATCACCGGGAGCAACAGCCTTCTTTGCGCTTCCCGCGGCGACTCTGGTACCGGCAAAAAACTCCGCCACCACCGGCGAACCAGGCTCCGCCAAAACCGGCGAAAAGGCAGCGAATGCTGCAGCCAGAGCCAGAAGAACTTTCAATCTCAAAACAGCCACCTATCTATAAGCATCAATCCAGGAGACAAGCAAATCACCTTCCGCCTCTGCCAACAAAGCCTGCGGCACTTCCGTCACTATATCGCCCTTTTCCCGCCTGAGCCTCCACTTAATTGTTTTGGACGCCGCCACCCAAGGCCCATCGTCACCCGGACAATACTCGGTCACCACCCAGGGATTGCGACCGAGGCTTGTATGAACGCGAACATGACGGCTCTGCAAAGAGAGATTCTCCATACTACCGAACCCTTTAAAACGAAGCGCCAGCGGCACTTTCGCCCGCCCCGTCGGCAATACCCGGGTAGCACCTATACCCCGAACGCGCTTTATATAGATTGTGGTGCCCCCCTTGCCTGACTGGTGTTCAGAGAGCGAAACCTGATCATCCAGGGGGCTTTTACTTTTTACCGGCTCGATCTTGTAAGGAGAAGTCTCCGAAACACCCTCCCCGGCGAAGGTTACGGGCGCAAGCAGGACCATTAACAGCGGCAGAGAAAAAGGAAAAAGCCGACGAATTTGGAAAGCTGAAAAAAATGGAATCTTCATTTTGAGAATCGCCATAAGCAGGCACCCAGCGGAGCTAACGGGCATCTACCATGGTAACAGACGGGGCACGGAAACGCTTTTTAGAGGAGCTACTAGGCACTAATAAATAACTATGAGATACTAAACCTGAACCCTCAGCATTATTTGGGTTACCGGTATCAGTTAGTGTCAGGATGCCGGACATTGCTACGAGATCAGATGAACAATAAGCTATTCGTTGGAAACCTCTCTTTCAAAGTGACTGAAACCGAGCTGCAAGAAGTGTTCGCGCAGGCCGGAGAAGTCGTATCGGTGTCCATCCCCACCGACAAATACACCGGTAAGAAGCGTGGTTTTGGCTTCGTTGAAATGGCTTCCCAGGAAGCCGCCGAAGAAGCCATCAAAGCTCTGAATGGTCGCGCCCTGGCCGGACGTGAAATGTCCGTCAACTTGGCTCGCCCGAAAGCTGCTAAGTAACCTCAGATCCGAGCGATTTAAGGTCCTGACTTAATCCCCGCAAAAGCATCAGTAAAGGCTCTTTCACAAGAACCTTGCAGCTTTCTGCGGGGATTTTTTCGCAGGTAAAATAACTAATATCTGTAATCTGGCTTAGCTCAGCACCTTTTAGCAACCTCTGCCGCCTCAATTTTGTTAGAATTCAAGGCTTGTCAAGGCAAAAGGTAGAAGATGCCGCTCACAACGAGCAAGACCAGGGAAACCTCAACCAGCCCAGAGGTGCAGGAAAGCGCCCCCCGGCGTCCCTCGCTCATGGGCCAAATTGCCGCCAGCGCCGCCTTCAAAGCCAGCGTCCTGGTAGTTCTGGCCAACCTCATCCTGGTCCTCACAAATCCTTTCGCAAAAGTAGATCCGGATAGCTTACCCACTCTCAAGTCGTGGGTATTCTGGACCACACAGGACTATTTAAACCAGAAGCCTAACCCCTCCGTGGTGCTCCTCGGTTCCTCCCTGGTCATGAACTCAGTCTGGATGCAGGAAGCCGAACACCTGCAAAAAGATGTGGATATCGCCGTCAACCACCGCACCCAATATATGGAATCAGTGCTGAAAAGCCATTTGCCAGGCTTCACCGGCACCTGCTTCAACTTCGGTCTGCCCGGCGCCATGGTCTCCGACGGCTATATGATTGTGCGCACCCTCTTCGTCAAAGAAAAAACACCGAAAGTAGCAGTCATCTGCCTGGGTCCTCGCGACTTAATGGATACAAGCTTCAGTTGCGCCGGTGCCACCAGCCACTTCAAATATTTAGAACGCTATACTGACACCAAAGATCTGCTCGACCTGGCTTATACCAGTGCCTGGCCCAAGATCAATTACATGCTGCGCGAATACATTTACTTCGTGGGCAAAAAATGGCACGCCCAAATAACCACTTCCGAAGGCATGAAAGCAGCCATGGCACCGGTATTACCGGCCTTTACCCGCAAGAGCCTCTTTGATCAGAAGACCGAATTTGACAAACAATTCGCCTTCCTTCGCTCTGAAGTCGAAAAAGGGGTTTATATAGCCAAACCCAATGCCCAGACCGTCGGCTTCTACGACAACGGCAAAGACTGGCGCAAACGCTTCAAGAATCCCAACGACGAAATGTTCCAAAACCAGCTCACCTGGCTAAAAATGAACCTGGCTCTGCTGAAAGAAAAGGGCGTTCAACCTGTCATAGTCAACCTGCCCATGTCGGAACTGGGACTGAAAGCGATTCGCCCGGGCATCTATGAACGCCACGTGCAAACCCTGAGCGCGCTCTGTAAAGAACAGAACATTCCCTACATAGACACCATGAAGGAAGGTCGCTTCGAAGCCGCCGACTTCACCGACTATGGTCATATGGACGCCAGCGGCGGCAAGAAAATCGTGGATATCGCCGCCTCCAAAATGGTGGAGTTTCCACAGGTCAAGCAGGCCCTCCTGGGAGGCAAGCCCTGATGCTTTTCAACAGCGCCGCCTACATGCTCTTTCTTCCGGTTGTGGTACTCCTTTACTGGCTTCTGCCCTTCCGCTACCGCACTCTCTTCCTGCTTGCGGCAAGCTACTTCTTCTACATGACCTGGAAACCAATTTACGGCATCCTCATAATCGGACTGACCGCCTTCAACTATTTCGCCGGTCTCAAATTGGCAGCCAGCCCCACCCGCAAAGGTCTTTACCTGACCCTGGGCGTAGCCGCCAACCTGCTCATTCTTGCCTATTTCAAATATACTTATTTAGCCATAGACGCCGTTAACGGCATCGCCACCGCTGCCGGTGCGGCAAAATTCAGCTATCCGGTAGAACAAATCATTCTGCCCCTGGGCATCTCTTTCTTTGCCTTTGAATTCATCCATTACCTGGTAGATGTCTACAGGGGACACAAGCCCATTAAGGCGCCCCTGGAATTTGCGCTCTTCCCCAGTTTCTTCCCCACCCAGATAGCCGGACCAATCAAGCGCTACCAGGACTTCGTGCCGCAACTTCACACGCCGCGCACCTTTTCTATTAAACAATTCGACCAGGGTGTGGAACTTATCCTCTGGGGACTCTGCCGTAAAGTACTACTGGCCGACAATATCGCCGTGGTGGTGGATAAATGCCTGGCCCACCCGGAACTGTTGAGCAGCGCCGACACCTGGCTAATTTTCTATGCATTTGCCTTCCAGGTCTATTTCGACTTCTCCGCCTACACCGATATCGCCCGCGGTTCCGCAGCTCTCATGGGTTTCTCCGTACCGATAAACTTCGACCTGCCTTACTTGTCCGGCTCCATGAGAGAATTCTGGCGCAAATGGCACCTCTCGCTCTCCACCTGGCTGCGCGACTATCTCTTTGTGCCCCTGGGCGGCTCCAAAGGCACCTTTGTCAAAACACTCTTCATCACCCTTGTGGTTATGACCCTCTGCGGTCTCTGGCATGGCGCCGGCTTCAACTACGTTATGTTCGGCTTCATGCACGGCGTACTGCTGGTTGGTAACCGCCTCTGGCGCGCCTTTGTCGAAAACAAAGCCAACCCCCTTTCACCCTTCCTGATGAAGTTGACGGCAGCGCCGCAGTTCTACCCATTTGCTGTGTTTATCAACTTCCAATTCTATATAACCACTCTTGTTTTCTTCCGCTTGAACGACTGGAAGAATATCGGCATCACCTACCAGCGCCTGCTCTTCATGAACCAGCCGGCCGGGCTGGGAGCCTTTGACTTGACCATTCCCACCATCGAAGGTCCGGCCAACTATGCCATTTTGCCCGTGCTGGTTGCCATTTTGATTCTGGCGCAAATTCTCACCAAACTATTGCGCGACGAAAAAGAAACACCCGGCGTATTGAACCTGCCCAACTGGCTCACCCCGCTGCGCCCCGCTTATCTTGCCGCTCTAGCGGTCATGCTTCTCCTATTCGCGCCGGACGGCACACCAAGCTTCATTTACTTCCAGTTCTAAGTTGCCCTGGCTGATACAACCATTTCACGGCGTCACACAGGGGGCCTGGTCTAGTTTCTTTCGAAAGGCCGTAGAGGCTGTCAGGGAACAGATTAGAACGACCCAGAAATTGGGGCAGAACCTCCACAAATGATGAAAGATTGCAGGCAGTTCCAAAAGTTCCAGGAAAGGCTCAACTCTTGACCACCGTATCTCAACTGAGACACGCTAGAGACGGTTAGCGAGGTTGGTATTCCATGGCAGTTACGAAAATGATTCACATAAGGGTAGACGAGGAAATGGGAGATAAAGCCGCCAAAACTTTGGAAGCGATGGGTCTCTCAATGTCTGAAGCTGTAAGGTTATTCCTACATCGCGTTGTAGCAGAACAGGCGCTACCCTTCGACATTAAGGTTCCAAACGAAAAGACTCGCGCGGCCATGGCCGAGGCCGACGAAATCGTTCGCGCCAAGAAAACGCAGTTCTCCTCATATGAACAACTGATTGAAAATATTGAAGAAAACAGCAAGCAATAAGAGAGCAGCCCTCCCCCGTGCTTCCGACTACTCCAGAGACTTTCTCAGAGACTGAGAGCGGCTTTCTCACTCTGGCCGATATGACCTGAACAAACTGAAAGCCGTAATGGCACTCATAATTGCAAACGCAGGCCCATTGCCTCCGGAATGGAAAGACCATGAACTTGTTGGCAACTGGACTGGATTTAGAGAGTGTCACATAGGTGGAGATTTTCTGCTCATATATAAACTGGGAAAAGCCGGCAAATATGAGATGGTTGTATTTACGAGAACCGGCACTCACGCAGAACTATTCGCCTAAAACTGCAGCTGGCTCAATTGGCTCAACATTACTTCTCTAAAAAAGCGCCCGGCCTAAGCCGGGCGCCTTTCGTTTTAGATTCTCCGTGGGAGGAAAACTAAATTTAGCCGCAGCAACCGGATTTCTTTTCTTCCGCTGCTTTGGTGGTCGAGCACTGCCCTTTGGCACTGTCGAGTTTCTCTTTCTCAGCTTTCGCTTCGCTGGAACAGGCGGTGGCAGTGGTACTGCAAGCGCCTTTTTCTGCTTTCTTTTCTTCTACTGAATTTGACATGGTACGGTTCCTCATTTTCTATTATTTGGCGAGTGAATATACGGCTTTGTTTGCCGGGCAAAGCCTGAGCACCGCCCCTGGTGCGGGGCTAGTGCGAAATAAAACTGTGAGCTACTGTCTTCTAAACAAGACTCTTTCGTCTGAATGTTTCGTCGAACTCAGCCAGAGCCGGATAAGCTATAGGTTCAACCTTATCAATACCAGTCAGAAACCGGCGATAAGAGTCCAGATAATCCTGCCTTTGCTCAGGGCTGATTCGCACCGGAGACCAGGCCACAAAAGGCGGCAGCACATCAAAGCCGACGAAACGCAAGATGCCGTGGTTAATAGGATAGAGAATCTGACTTAGATCTCCGTGCAAGCCATCTTCGGCATAAGAGCCGCTACCGCCGCCGGTAGTCAGGGACAACACGGCTCTCTTGCCGCTGAAAACACCCTGGTCATACCACTTGCCGCTGCCATAAACGCGACCCATGGCAAAGACTCTGTCTACCCAACCTTTCATAATGGCGGGCATGGAAAACCACCAAAGCGGAAACTGCAGTATGAGCAGGTCACACCAGAAAAGCTTTTCCATTTCTTCGGCGATATCGCTTCGAAAGGTTGAATTTTCGCTGGCATGCAATTCTTCTATCTGTTGTTTGAAGTACTGCGGGTCTTTGACGGAAGTAAAATTGCGGCGGTCGGATACCGGGTCAAACTGCATGCGGTAGAGGTCTGAGCTGACAAACTCATGACCGCCTCCGCTAAAGACATCGGCCGCCACATCGAAAAGGGCACCGTTGAAACTCTCTCTTTCAGGATGGGCCAGTACGGCAAACGCCTTCATCTCGATAATTCCTCAAGCTAACTGAAATGCCTGATTTAGAAAAACCAGACCGGAATCAACTCCCGACTATTCCAGAATAGACCAGTCGTCTAGCTTCGTCAACTCCCCCAAAATTGGCAAAGCAACAGCCAGCCATTAAGCCAATTAGCACACCACTTTGGAGCCCACTCCCAAACCGGTATGCCTTCAGAAGCCCAATAAAACGACGAGCCGGCTGCGAGCAAGGGCTAATTCATGGTCAAGAGTGTATGCTTTTCCATAATCCCTGTGCACCATATTATGGGTATCAATGCCTTCTATGCCAATTAAACTAGTTCTTTCTGCATGTGCCGCTTTCGGTCTCATCGCCTTTAGCCAGACTCAAGCTCTGGCGGAAGACGATCTGCTCAAACTAAATAATAAGTTTCGCGAGATTTACGCCCAGGCCAAGAACACAGCCACCCTCAAGAGCCAACCTACAATAATTTGCTACGCCGATCGGGTGGAATTGATAGATGGTGAAAGAAAAGAGTCGGTGAACAACATCACCGACCGCTACACCACCCTCAAGACCGTGGATCACATCGCCCTGGCTCTCTACTGCCTGCTGCACGATAAACAAGGCAAACTGGACGAAGGCAGCCTCAAGACCCTGGCGGAATTGAAAGAGCTTGTCACCAGGGCGCGCGCCGCCCTCACCGAGCACGACCTGCCGGTAAAGACAAGGGAAAGACAATACAGACTTATAGATAACTGCCTCATCTTCATTGATGAGACCATCAAGACCGGCACTTCCAATCATGATCGGGTACAAAAGCTAAGCCGGGACCTTTCCGCCGATATTCTGGAAAACGCCTACGAAGCAGTCAGTTCGCAGCTTGCCACCATAGATAAGACCATTGCAAAATGGAAAGATAGCCTGGGGGAAGAAAAATGGTCGAAACTGAAGGTAGTGATTGCCGTCGGGCACATGCCCAGGGAGCGCAATTCCAACTACCAGTATTTTTGTAGACTACTGGGCGTCAAGGAAGAAGGCGAGAAAATCATCGTCATGGAAGGCTTGAGCGATGAAGCCAGCGCCCTTGGCTTGCTCGGTACCCATGTGCTCGATGAAGGAGTGGCGGTAGCATTCTTCAAAGACAAGTGGCGAATGCACCGAGACTTGCTCTCAGACGGTGCCGCTCGTTATTTAAAGGTAAATCCGCCCCTCAGCACCAAGTAAAGCAGCCTCACTTTTAGAAGTTTTAGACGTTTTAGAAGTAACTCCATGAATTCCGACCACGACGAAAAAGAGGCAAACTGGCCAGGGCGCAGCACGGAAGAGGGCAAAAGGCTCTGGCAAGATGCCTTGCGCCGGGAAGACTGGAAACGCTTTGGTCCCTATCTATCGGAGCGACAATGGGGCACGGTGAGGGAAGACTACTCACCGGACGGCTCCAGTTGGGATTATTTCGACCACGATCAAGCAAGAAGTCGGGCTTACCGCTGGGGTGAAGACGGACTTTTAGGGCTGACTGACCGGCAATGCCGGCTCTGCTTCAGCATCGCCCTCTGGAACGGCAACGACCCCTACTTGAAAGAAAGACTGTTCGGTCTCACCAACCATCAGGGCAATCATGGTGAAGACGTCAAAGAATACTACTTTTACATTGATTCAACTCCCACCCACTCTTATATGAAGGCGCTCTATAAGTATCCCCAGAGCCGCTACCCCTATGAAGAGCTGGTAGACGTCAATCGCCGTCTTTCTCGACTGGAGCCGGAATTTGAACTTATAGACACCGGCATCATGCTGGACGATAACTACTTCGACGTGCAAGTTGAATATGCCAAGAAAACTCCCAACGACATATTTATAAAGATCACCTGCACCAATCGCGGTGCCCACCCAAAAACGCTGCACCTTTTGCCGCAACTCTGGTATCGCAACACCTGGGCCTGGGCAAGAGACGATGACGGCTATTTTGCCGAGCCCGCCATAAGCCTTTCCGGCGACAAACTGAAAGCCAGCCACGAAAGCCTCGGTGATTTCTATTTCAGTGCCGAACAACCGGCCGAAATGCTTTTCACTAACAATGAAACCAATATGGAGCGGCTCTTCGGCGTAAAGAGCCGCAGCAAATACGTCAAAGATGCCTTTCACCGCTATGTCGTGAAGGGAGAAAAACAAGCCGTCAATCCAGCCAGGAAAGGCACCAAGGCCGCTCTGCACTATATACTCTTATTGAATCCGCACGAGAGCAAAGAACTCTTCTTCAGACTGAGCGACAAACCTGAAGCCCCGGGCAACGAGGCAAAGACAGTATTCCAAGAGAGGCTCAAAGACGCCGACGAATATTACAATGCCGTCATTCCAAAAAGCCTCAGCCCGGAAATCAAAGGCATCGACAGGCAAGCCTATGCCTCTCTTCTTTTCAGCAAGCAATTCTATTATTACGTAGTGAAAGAATGGCTGGAAGGCGACAGCAACAGCCCACCACCAGAGCGTAAGAACCCTATCAACACAAACTGGAAGAATATCTTCAACCGCGACATCATTTCCATGCCCGACAAATGGGAATACCCATGGTATGCCATCTGGGACACGGCCTTTCACATGGTCGTCATGGCCAAGGTCGATCCCTACTTTGCTAAAGAGCAGATGGTGCTCTTCCTGCGTGAATGGTATATGCGCCACGACGGGCAGCTTCCCGCCTACGAATTCAACTTTTCCGACGTCAATCCGCCGGTGCATGCCTGGGCCGCCTATCGTATCTACAAAATGACCGCACCTAAAGAAGAGCGCGATCGCGTTTTTCTGGCCCGCATATTTCAAAAGCTTTTGATCAACTTCACCTGGTGGGTAAACCGCAAAGATATAGACGGCAACGACCTGTTCGGCGGCGGCTTCCTCGGGCTCGATAACATCGGGCTCTTCGACCGCTCCCGGGAAGCCGACGCGCCCATGGGCGGCATTTTGGAGCAAGCGGACGGCACCGCCTGGATGAGCTTCTACTGCACCTCTATGCTGGGTATCGCCCTGGAACTAGCCGGCGACAGACCGGCTTACGAGGACGTCGCCTCAAAGTTTTTCGAACACTTCGTGCAAATCGCCGATGCCGTGCACGGTGCCTGTGGCGAAGGTCTATGGTGCGAAGACGACGGCTTCTATTACGATCAGTTAGTAATTGAAGACCAGGCCATTCCTCTGCGCATTCGCTCCATTGTCGGTCTGATTCCACTTCTAGCGGTGGAAGTAATCAAAGAAGAGCGCATCAAAAGCCTGCCCGGCTTTTATAAACGCATGCAGTGGTTCATCAAACATCGCCAATATCTGGAAGAAGATTTAGCCAAAACAAGAGACTCAGACATTGGTCCACTGCGGCTTCTAGCATTAGTTTCAAAAGACAAACTGATTCGCATTCTCAAATACATGCTGGATGAAAATGAGTTCCTCTCCCCCTACGGCATACGGTCACTGTCCCGAATTCATGAAGAGCATCCCTATAGTTTCTGCGCGGAAGGGCACACTTACACGGTTTCTTATGTACCGGCCGAAAGCGAAACCGGAGCTTTCGGCGGCAATTCCAACTGGCGAGGTCCCATCTGGCTCCCCCTCAACTTTCTATTGATTGAAGCACTGGAGCGTTACCATAAATTTTACGGCGACGACTTTACCGTGGAATGCCCGGTGGGCTCGGGACAATTCATGAACTTACAGCAAGTGGCTCTCGAAATTGGGCACCGGGTAGCTTCTCTTTTCCTCAAGACGGAAACCGGCTTTGCCCCCTGGCAGGAAGGTCAGGAAGCCCTTTTCGCCGCAGAACATTGCCAGGACCTGCATCTTTTCTATGAACATTTTCATGCCGACAGCGGCCGCGGTCTCGGCGCCAGTCACCAGACCGGTTGGACAGCACTGATAACCAGACTCTTCGACGACTTCGTGCGCCGGGAAAACAACTCGCAAAACGGCAGCGGAGGAAAAGGAAAGTGAACGCCGCCGCGCTCTTACGTCACCTGTCGGCGCTCGCCATTTTGCTTCTTGCCTCTAGCAACGCCAGGTTGGCGCAGGCGGCGCCTGGTACCGCTCCCACTGCACCCAGCAACACCACCGCCAAATTGCCGCAGAAAGCAAGCAACAAGCCCCTGCGTATCCTCTTTCTGGGCAATAGCCTCACGGCCATGAGCTTCATGCCCTGGATGGTACACGAATTTGTAAGAGCTTCCGGCCGCCCCTGCGATATCGAAATGCTGGCCTTTCCCGGTGAAACCCTGGAAGGTCATTATCATACGGTCAAAACCAAAATGGCTCTCACAAGCGGCAACTGGGACTGCATAGTCTTGCAGGAAGCCTCGGAGATTCGCCTGGAGCCTAGAAGAGCCGCCCAGTATGCCCACCTTCTCACTGAAGCCGTCAAGGCCAAAGACCTGAGCCGGAAGGCAGAAACACCAACAAAAATTCTCTTCTTCGAAGCCTTCGCCGACAAGGGGCAGACCAAACACCAGGAAGAAATTCGCCTCACCACAGAAGCCATCTGCCGCCAGACCGGCGCTACCCTGGTACCGGTGGGCGAACTTTTCGCCGCCAACCTGAAGGAAAAACCAGCCCTCAATCCCTATATGAGCGACAACCATCACCCCTCCGCTTCCGGCAGCTACCTGGCCGCCTGCGCCATCTATAGAGCAATCATGGGGGCAAAGTACAAGGCGCTCAAAGCCTCGCTACCTGGCAAAATTGCCTACGTTTGCCAAGCCAACGACCCCTACATTCCAGCCACAGAAAGCGGCCAGGCGCCGCCCCCGGGCACAAGCTTCACCCTCGTAGAACTCAAGAAGGCCGACGCAACCTATCTGCAGAACCTGGCGGAGACCCAGCCTAAGAGCCAATTTTAAGTTTTTGAAATTAAGTTCTGGAAACAAAATACAGTAGCTTGTACGGTATTCAAGAAGACCACTGTTATACTGCTGTAGCTACCAAACAGCTAATGAGGATTGCCATGAACGAGACAGCGCAAGTGAAAATCAACGGGACAGTTAAAGAACTCTCCGGCGCTAAGCTCAAGGTAGGCATAGTAGGCGCCACCGGCATGGTCGGACAACAGCTAATCCGCATGCTCAAAGACCACCCCTGGTTCGAAGTAGCCGTACTGGCCGCCTCCAAAAGCTCGGCCGGCATGTCCTACAGCGCCTCCGTCGAAGGCCGCTGGTTCATGGAATTTCCCGTGCCGCCTGCCATCGGCAAAATCAAAGTAGTAGACGCCGCCGATCTCGACGCCGCCACCGAAGGCGTCGACATTGTCTTCTGCGCCGTCAGCATGGACAAAGCAGAAGTATTGAAACTGGAAGATGCCCTGGCTAAAAAAGGTGTCTTTGTTACCTCCTGCAATTCCGCCAATCGCCTCGATGCTCTGGTACCGATGATGATACCAGCCACCAACGGCGATCACCTGCAAGTTCTGGAAGCCCAGAGAAAAGCCCGCGGTTACGACACCGGCGCCATCATCGTCAAAAGCAACTGCTCAATTCAAAGCTATGTGCTGGCTCTCACAGCCCTGAAAGATTTTGAACCGGCGAAAGTATTCGTACACTCCGAACAAGCCATCTCCGGCGCTGGTAAAACCTTCTCTACCTGGCCCGAGATGGTAGAGAACGTCATTCCCTACATCGCCGGCGAAGAGAAAAAGTCTGAAATCGAGCCCCTGAAAGTCTGGGGCACGCTCACCGATAAAGGCATCGAGCCCACCACCGTACCCTCGATCAAAGCCAAGTGTGTGCGCGTAGCCGTAGCAGACGGTCACACCGCCTATGTCAATGTGCAATTCAAAAAGCCGGTCACAAAAGAATCCATTCTCTCTAAATGGGAAGCCTTCACCGAAACCGTACCCACCAGAGGACTGCCATCGGCGCCGCAGAAACAGCTCTACTTCCAGAGCGAACCCGATAGACCGCAACCCAAACTAGACGTCATGCGCGACGGCGGCATGGCCGTCACCATCGGTCAGTTGGAAGTAGACGAAGATAACTGGGTGCGCTTCACGGCCCTTGCCCACAATGCCATTCTTGGTGCCGCCGGCGGTGCGGTTCTGGCTACCGAACTGGCCGTTGAGAAAGGCTTCGTCTTCCGCCGTGCCCAGACCAAAGTAGCGGCTAAGGCTTAACGGCAACCGGTTAACAACAAACGGCTAACAGCGCGCTGTTAAAGACAAAACCAGCCGCTTAGACCGGCAAGGCCCATGGAGTGCCTTCTCTGGGAAACTTTTCGGTCGCAAGTTAATCACAGAGAGGGGATTACAGAGTCGTTCAGGGTGGTATTTATTTTAGGACGATACCCGGCATCGTTCTAATGCGAACGCTTGAGAGGTCCACCCGTGACTAACTTGAATCAAGGGAACACTAATTTTAGAGCCACCTCAGAGTTGTCCGCTATCTCGGCGACCGCTCAGATAGAGAACAAGGGGCCCAGCCCGTCAGAAGCTTCAATGTCGGCTGCCGACAAGCTGTTTCTCAAGCGTATGGCCGATGCCGAGCAACTTTCTCAAACCAATCCGGCTCTCTACCAGGCAAAGGTGATGTCGTGGGCAGTGCTTGGCTATTCATTCATGATAGTGATGCCCATTGTTCTGGTTTCGTTGGCACTGGCACTAATTCTTCTGGCCGCAAAAATGCATGTGGGCTGGTATGCCGCCAAACCCATTTTGCTCGCACTATTCGCCTTACTCGCCGGCGTCGGCTGTTACCTGAAGGCTCTATTCGTAACATTTCCAGAGACTGAAGGGCAGGAACTGACCGATAAGGAATATCCAGACCTCTGGCGTCAGGTGAGAGAAGTATCCAACAAGGTCGGCATAAAAGTCGACCGCATCTTTCTCAACTACGCAGTAAATGCCGCCGTCATTCAGCGACCTCGCTTCGGTCTGTTCGGCTTCTATGAGAATCATCTCTTGCTCGGTCTGCCCTTAATGATGATGCTCAGCCCTGATGAATTCAGGTCAGTCATTTCGCACGAATTCGGGCACCTGGCCGGCGAGCACAGCCGTAAGAGCGAATGGATCTATAAAATGAGCAGGCGCTGGGCCCTCATTCTTGAGGCACTGCAAAAAGCCGAATCGCCTCTGCTCTTGCTCAACTGGAAGTTCTATGCCTGGTTCTGCCCCTACTTTGAGGCACTCACCAGCATCATTGCCAGACAACACGAACGTGAAGCCGATAAGCTAGCCATAGAGATCTCCGGGGCGGAGAACCACGCTCGCTCTTTCCTGCAACTGATTCTAAGAAGTGACCGCTGTTCCAGCTATGAGGTACAAAATCTTCTCCGGGAGTATCCCTATGAGGGTCCTGTTCCCGATGACTTTTACAAACGCTTGCAAGCGCGGCTGACCGCTCCGCTCACCGACAAACTATCAGCCATTGACACACTGGAAGCAGATCTTCTCACAAAACCTTCACCCTATGACAGCCACCCGGCACATGCCGAGCGCATTGCCTGCTGCGACAAAGTTAATACGTTGCAAAACCTGCTGCCAAGATTGAAAGCCGAGAAACTAATTGATCGCTTTGCCATCATGGAACCGGTAAAGGTCTCCGCCCTCGAACACTTCTTCGGTGAGCAGTATCAAAAGCTCATGGACTACTGCTGTCAGGACTGGGTCAAGCTAAACGGAGAATACTGGAAAGAGCGAGCACAGAGCCTGAAAACGATGGAAACTCGCAATTTAGAGCTAGAACAAAAGCGTAGCGCGGGAGAAACCCTGACCGTACAAGAAGAACTCGAACTAGTCTCTAACATTCACACAATGCGCGGAGAACTTGAGGCTATGCCGCTCTACGCCAGCCTCTATGAGCGCCACCCCGACGAGCCCAATGTGGCATTTCAGCTTGCAGCCCACAGCTACTTCGACATGCGCGATAAGAAACGCGGTGTTGAGCTATTCGAAAAGGTAGCAAAGCACGGTAAGTCATTTCGCCGTGAAGCTTGTTCAGTTTTGCTTTCGCACTATGATAAAGAACACGACCATGAGCGCTTTCAAGAATACGAGAAACTCTACATCAAATATGCAGAAGAAGATGAGCAGTATCATCTCGAACGCAGCCAGGTAAGCAGTGCTGATAGATTCAAACCGCACACGGCTACCGATGAGGAGGTAGAGAAGGTAAGAGGTCTTGTTTCGGTGGAACCTTCGATCAAGGCTGCTTATCTGGTTGAGAAAGTGTTGAATGTAGACCCGGAAGACCGCATGTTTGTTCTGGTGGTGCGCATGAAAATAGATCCGGAAAGTTTTGGCGGCGAATCGAATGCTGCAACAACTCAGGCGGCGCTGGGTAGGCTCTGTTCCAGCGTTTCCTTCCCCGGCTCAGGCTATGTCTATATCATCCCCTCCAGCAGCGATGCCGTATTGAAGGCCGTCAAGTCATTCGACAATGCGCTCATATATCCGTGAGCCTGAACGCCTAGGCCAAGAAGAGCGCGTGCTTTGAAGAGCCTGAACAAACCAAGCAACGCCAAACTGAACTGAAGTATCAACCAACAACATATTCATTAATTTCACCAGAACTGGAACAATGAATTTCCGAGTATGGTAGTTTTTGTTCGGATTCATAGGCTGGTAGTAAAACCCAAGCATCCTCGTAAGTATCAGAAACTCCAGAGACTGTCAGCGCTAATCCATTAGAGAACGTAAGTATAAGATCTCCATTTGACTCCACCTTCGAAGAACAAAGTTCAGCGCCGATAGCAAGCCCAAGCAAAGCTGCGGAATTAGCCCTTGCAATAACTTCCGGTGGCAGACCGAGGTCCAAAATAGCTTCAGGCGGTCTAAAGTCTCGGATTGTCGCAGAAGAGTATATCCTAAGCTCAGAAGCTAAAACATCGGGCTTAGCAGATTCAACGGGGAAAAGGATCATGTTGCAGACGGTTGAGAAAATCGAAGCCTGATCAAGAGTTCGGCCTTCGAGCATTGAGCTTACTTTCTCAGACAGAGTGGACATTGGCATGTTCAAATCCTGTGATTAGCCTTGAGGCAGCTCAGTTCTAGCGTGCCAGAGGCAGGCTAGATGGCGTGTTATCAAACACCCGTAGATTCCACCAAGAATTACCGGACCTTTGGCACCGCCGCGTTACACCTATTCGACGGATCATCAAGATACCACTCCTTCCAGGAGGCGCTCCATGTCAGACAAATAATCTAGCGGAGATTGGTTGAGAGTCAAAACCTTGAACCTGGCACCTTCAAAATTGAAGTCTTGCTCGGTAATTTCGCGATCCAGGACCTGTGGAGTCGAAAACAAATTAAATGTACCCTGCATTCGAGCAATGGAGCACCTTCTGAATTCTGTTTTCCTGAAAAGCCAGGGAGTCAGCAGTAGGATTTTTCGAGAATCAGGTGGAAAGTCACAGTGCAAGGAAGTCACAATCCCGTTGACAAGCCGACTATTTGATTGATAGAAAGAAATTTCGGTAGCGAGCCTCACATAAAACATAGTGTTCCGACCGTCAATTTCCTGGTGCCTATTGACGGAGAAGAAGAAGTCAGGACTGCTCCTTCGCTTTAAGCAATCTCTCTCAAATGGGAGCCAGATATAAAGAGAGCGAAAAGGTTCTTCCTTGGCAATCCTGCGGGCATCGTGGTCAGAGTTGATAAATCTATCGATGTTAGTTTTCTTCCAGGTGAGTTCAGGTAGCGGCTTGACGCGCGGTATTGACATATTAATAACGTCGATGTGGGCTTTCTTACCGGAGGCACATACTAATGGATCAAGAAGTTCGAACAATGAAGTCCATGTTTGGCTATCAGCAAGAGAACATTTGTCTCTTACATATACAAGCCAGAAAGGATCTGTCAATCAAACTGTGTCATTAGGTTTATTGGTCACTCATAACTGATCTTACAGGTCTTTGTTGTTCGATGTGAACCGGCACGATTACCTCCAGCGCGAAGCGCTGGGGGTAGAGTGTCCGGAAGCCGCCGGCTC
>JACRFZ010000068.1 GCA_016212515.1 Candidatus Melainabacteria bacterium | reverse complement strand
TTTTCAGAAGGGCTCTTCCGCATTATGCTGCCCGGCGACCCGGAAGTAAAATATGAAGACATGAACGGCATCCGTATGGTTGACTACGGCTACAACCACTTCAACGGTGCCATGACTGTCTCGTATCTAATAATGCCCAGGGCAATTCCCCAATTAGATAAGCAAAAGCAGTTCATGCAACTTATTGCAAGCGCCGTTACCGCCAAACTGAAAGGCACAGGAGGCAGCCTGCAGCCCCTATCGAACGTGCCGCTGACTATGCTGTACAGTTGCAAACTTCCCGGCAAAGACAAACTCACCGGCAAAGAGATCTATTTAAGAGAGAAAATGCTCTTGAGCGGACGCCGCCTCTATCTTGTTGGCGGACAGGGCACCTCGGATTTTCTGACATCGAAGTTATACGGGCAGTTCGAGGGGTCACTCGAGGTGATTCCCGAGCAAGGTTATGCCACGGCTGCCAGCTTTGGGCAGCCCAGATCGACAGGTTTGGGCACAACCTATGCAGTCACTAACCGTTCAAGCGCTAGCTTCAACCATGAAGACTTCGACAAAACCCGCAAAGAGATGCAACAAAGGTCGGATGAATTCAGGCGGAAAGTACAAAAGGATCTGGAAAAATCCCGAGCAGATTTTCAATACGGAAGAAATCGCTAGCCCCACTAGCCGCCCGATCAGGTTAGAACCTTCAATACAAAAACGGAATAATCTTGAAGCGCGGCTCGATTACTTCAAGAGGAGCCAGTTTGTCACTTTCCTCTTCCACCAGTTCAATCACAGTGCCATCGGCAGCCGGTGCTTCCAGCTCAAATGCACGCTCCAGGCTATTTCGCTCGGCATTATCGATGCGCCAGGCCATTACGATTAGCACCCCGGGCAGTGCCAGCAGGGGAAACCAACACATCTGCACTAGAGGAAAGAAAGCCATGGACATTAAGAGGCCCAGGTATACGGGATAGGAAACCACTGTAGCAAGACCGGAACTGCGTCCTTTCAATACCAGCAAAAGAGAAAAGGTAAGAGGCACGACGGCCAGGTAGCTCAGCCAGTAATATTCATCTGGAAGCATGGCCAGCTTCAATCTGCGGCAGAGAAGCGAACTCATGAGAAAGAGACTCAAATAGATGTAGAGTCCTAAAGCCTTCAGTATGAGGTTCTTAGTAAGAGGCACAGCCACAAAGCTCCGGCGCAGGGCCAGCCCCTTCAACATAAAGGTGAAAGCGATGAGCACATAGGCCGCAAAATCGGCATTAGCCAGAAACCCGGCTTTCATAGGTCTGGCGATCGCCACCACCGGCGCTACCAGCCCCACAACCAGTAGAAGCACCAGCAGAGCCAGATAAAATGCCGTATTCGGTATGCGAAGCATCATGGTCATGACCTTCTTGCAAGCGCTACTTGCGGGCACCGGCTCCCAGAATCTTGAGAGTAAAGCGCAAAAGCTCTTCGGCAGTGTCCCGTGCTACCTGTTCGCTTTCTGCTTGTTTGAGGGCACTGTGAATTTCGGTGGGTGTATATCCGTAATGGGAGAGAATCTCGGTTACTTCCTCTACCACAGCCCGAGCGGTCCGGGCTCCGGCTGGGCTTTCGCTGCGGTTGGCGCTACGGGTACCGGCGAAATCTTCAATCTTGCTCTTCAATTCTAGAATGATGCGCTGGGCTACCTTGGCTCCTACGCCTGGAGCCTGCGAAATCATCTTCTGGTTTTCGGTCAAGACAGCCTCTACCAGGGTATCCACCCCCAGGGTACCTACGAGAGCCAGGGCCAGGCGCGGGCCAATGCCGGTAACCGACTGCAAGAGCATAAAGAGTTGCCGCTCTTCTTGCTGACCAAACCCAAAGAGGGTCCATTCGCTCTCGCGTATGGCCAGTGAAACATGGATGGTTACGTCGTCGCCGGTCTGACCTACGGACATCAAAGTGGAGTGGGCCACACTAAGTTCAAAGCCGACTCCACCCACATCGAGCACAAGGCGATCCACAGGACCACCGCTCATTTCTTTGGCAACGATTACACCCTTAAGGAAGGCTAACACTATTGACCCCAGGTAATCTACTTAAAAGAGTGGATTCTACAAGAATGGATTTTAGCAGTTTGTATGCGGACGGCACGGCCGGAATCTTGAATAAGCTGCGGACCTGCCGCTATATAAGTAGAGGGCGGGTACATAACCCGCCCTCCGCTCGTTAAAACGTCTTTCGACTATATCGGGGCGAGAGGATTTGAACCTCCGGCCTTCCGCACCCGAAACGGACACGCTACCAAGCTGCGCTACGCCCCGATGGGCTTAATTTTAACAGAGCCTGGCTCTCTTTGAAAGCTCGGGTTACAGAAGGTTATAGAACTAAAAGTTACTCAGCCATGAGGGTCATATTGCCGCCGCTGTTATGGGCGTGGTTGACCGCCGCCCGGGCGTGGGACATGAGCACCGAGCCGTCGTCGTCCATATGCTTGGCATACTGGCAAATGCCCACGGATGCCGTCAGGGTCTTGGATTCGGACCCGACCGCAAAGACCGACTCGGAAACGGAAGTGCGCAGACGCTCGGCTACCTCGATAGCCCCTTCCCGGGAGGTACAGGTCAAAACCACGGTGAACTCGGCCGTGCCGGTGCGAACAACGATATCGGACTCGCGCATTTGCTTGGCAACCAACTGCGCCATCTGGGAAACAATGGCATCAAAGGATTGAGCGCCTACACTTTTGGCAACCTCATTGTGGTGGTCAAGCTCCACAACCACAATAGACATGGGCACGCTGTAGCGCTTGGCCTGCCTGATGCCGATCTGCATAAATTCATCGAGATAACGGCTGGTCTTGAGGGAGGTAAGGGCATCCGTCAGGCTGAGTTCCTTTAGCTGCTGTTCCTTCCGCCGAAGCTCATCGCGCAGATGCTTTTCTTTCAGCACGCTCTTCACCCTGGAGAGCAGTTCATTGGGCTCTACAGGCTTAAAGATGATGTCCTCATTGCTGGCATCATCGCCGGAGAAAGAGGGCAGCGCCTTGTCACGAGCGGCCAGGAAAATGATGGGAATGGCAGCGGTCTTCTCTTCCGAACGCAACCGGTTATAGACTTCCATTCCACCCATGAGCGGCATGTGCAAATCGAGCACTATACAATCGGGAGTGCGGACCTTGCAGGCGGCGATGGCTTTGAAGCCATCATTGGCGGAGTTTACCGAGTATCCGGCTTTCTTCAAAACCTCGCCTAACAGCGTGGTGTTAGCCGTTTCGTCGTCAACAACAAGAATAGTGCTTGTGGGCTTCACTTGACCTGGGCGCTCATCAATACTAAGAAATCCAATAAGCTAATGATGATAGCCTGTTTGGATATTTTGAACAACAAGGGGACTTTCTTTACAACAAAGAACAAAGTGGCAAAGCTCATCCAGCAGCTTGACAAGACTGCCTCTCGCGGCGATTGTGCAAGATATTCAAAGGACTCTCTTAAGTATGGTGTAATTGTTAGCCGTGAAAAAAAGTTCGCCGCTCTAAAAATAGCAAATTTCTGGAGGAAGCCCGTGCTTAGTCTTTGGAAGATGAGCCTGCCCCTGCTCTGGGCTCTCGCTCTGGTGCTCTCAACAGGTCCAAAAGCGTGGTCTCTGTCTGCCTCCGAGGTCAATGCCAACGCACCGGCGCCGGAGGTTCTCACCGCCCTGCCCAGAGCGAAAGTAGGAGCGCCATACATCGACGGGCTCAAACAAGCGGCCAACTTCAAAGACTATCGAGTGGAATGTCAGCTTTTTACCACAAGCGGCAATGCCTGGAAGAGTTTCGGCTCTGCTGATCTCAGCTACAAGCAGACCGATCTTTTGCGTGCGGAAATCAAATCGTCCGATTACCGCAACGGTTCGGTGGTGGTCAAGCAGGCAGACGGCAGTGTGCGCGGCCGGGGC
This sequence comes from Candidatus Melainabacteria bacterium, assembly GCA_016212515.1. GTDB lineage: Bacteria > Cyanobacteriota > Vampirovibrionia > Obscuribacterales > Obscuribacteraceae > Obscuribacter. The sequence goes on along the minus strand of JACRFZ010000068.1, from coordinate 55,599 downwards.
GGCGGTCTGTTGAGAGCACTGACTATGAATCTAGAACCCAATGCCAGATCGATTCGCCTGCCCACAGGATACAGCCTTGCTTCCAGCGACTTTCTTTCGCTCTTGAGCGCCGTGCGCAATTCCATCACCCGCGGTGCCTCAGCCAGCGCTACAAATGCCGGCGTCAATTTGAAAATCTTCAGCCAACCGGTGCTGGTACTTTTGATTGAAAACAGCGGTACAAAAGAGATTTCCGAGGCCGTCTTCCTTCATCATGCCACCCGCGTACCGGTGGGTTGGGGCACCTACAAAGACGGAAGACCTTCCGCCCTGGTCTTCTTCCAGGGGCTGACACAAAATCAAGGTCTCTCCGAAGACCTCTTTCACCTTTAGTTTGAGGAATTACCAATGAAAACCGCTTCAACCGAGAGAAGTAAGACTCTGCTTGCCCTGACCACAGCCGGTCTATGCCTGGTGATGGCACCCCTGAAGGGCGTCGCTCAAGAGACGGGAAAAGGCGACAAACCGGCAGAGGACGGCACCGCCAAAGCCTCAAAGCTATCCAAGTCTCCCCGCGTCGGCGCCAGATATTCCCCCTCTGAATTTCTTTCCGACCTGCGCGATACGCGTCTTTCACTGGGGCAAGTGAAACAACAGGCGGTCAATCTATTTTTGGAAGCTACACGCCCGGAACTAACTACGGAAGCCAAACTGATTGAACATTCCCCCCAGACAATCACGGCAGCCATGTACATTGCCGGCAAGAAGTATCAAGAGCCGCGCAAGGAATGGCTGGTTTTCTATATCAACACACTGGAGCCGATTCTGCAGCTTCTCAATGAAGACTTGAAAGACGCCGAAGAGAATGGTCTGAGATTGCCGGACGGACTGGACAAAAAAATTACTCCCCTCTGGAAACCCTGGAAGCAAGAGGTTATCGGCATAAATAAAGCCATGGACGACTTGCAGGAGCAAATTGGACAGGAAAATAATAACGCCGCCCTGGCCAAAACCGCCCTCACCATCTTCAATCAAGTCAGCAAACTGGAAAGGATTCGCTACCAGGCAGCTCAGGTTTGTCTCACGGAGATAGCCCGCTCCAAATCGGTAGGCAAGGTGCCTTAACTTACATAAAGTTGGGCGTGTGCAAGGCCGAAACTTCCGCAGCCTGCTCCGGACTGAAGCCAATGCTGACGAGGCGCTTGCGCCTGTTTTCGTCCATCAGCTTGAGTAAACCGTTTACCCTGGCCGTGCCTACTTTCAGTTGCGCAGGCTCGATGCCGCCCCCGGCCAAAATAGCCAGCGCTTGAGTGACCAGTTCGTTGATGGCGGTGACGTCGCGCAGCACAAGCGAACGCTCGAAGACCGCTCGCATCAGCATGTTAACCGCCCCGGCATCTTCGGCGAGCAGATAGCGTATATGAGCCATGCCGAAGTGTACATGCCTGATCTCATCTATGCGCGCTCGTCTAACAATATCGGCAGTGACCGGATCCGGCGCTACTTCCTCGATAAATTTGAGCAGATCAACAAAGGTTCCCTCCCCTAACACACTGAGAAGAAAGGAAGCACAACTGAAGTCGTTCTGCTCAAATAGACATTTGAGAGAATGTTCCGTCGATGCAGTGCAGACCTGCAGCCCACCCCCATTAGCCAGAGCTCGCTTGGTGAAGACTTCTATGTGCCTGGCTTCATCCATTAGCTGTGTAGTCAGGAAAAGCACCACTTCCATATACTGGGGGTTGATGCGGGAAATAAACTTGCCGGGCACATAGAGCGCCGAGTATTCATTCTCCACAAGAAACGTCATCAGTTGGCAAACGGCTCGCTCCAGTATGGGAGGAAGTGGCGGCAAGCTGCTCCAGTCGATATCGCGGACGCCGTCCCACTGATTGGCCACGGCCTGATCATAAAGGTCGGCCACCTCCGACGCCCAGACCTCACGCTTATTGTTCAAAGTAAAAGCGAAGGCTGGGCTATGCAATTCCAGCGCGGCGCCGCGGGGGGCAAATCCGCGCCCGGGAGAAGACTGCAAGGGCACGGCGCAAAGTTTAGCCAGGGCGCCGGTGCCTGTCTCTAGCTTCTCCCCGCCCTTAGATTCAATCGATGAGTCCGGCGCCATAAGACGGTTACCCCACTGTACATCTCCGTCCAGTAGAAACTTACGGGCAACGCCCTTCTCAATCTCATACTCTATAAAGGAGCCGCCCTCGCTCACAACCAGTGTATGCCCAGAAAGCCTGGACCAGGTGCGCACATCGGCAATCCCATCCCGGTCGCTAGAGCGCAGTATCACTTTCTCTCCGCAGCCGATGTCGGCAAGAGCAAGCTCCAGTATGACCAGCAAGCCATTAGTTAGATTTAGATCGCCACCGTCCCAGATCCGCTCAGAGTTTTGAGAGGAAGAGGCGAGGGAGTGCCTAGCTTCTTCCGGCGCCACTTAAGACAGTCTCCTCTTTGAGATAACCGGTGGCTTCCACGGCTTCGAAAATCAATTTGTAACCGGAGCGATCACCTTCCACCCAGCGTTTCAAACCCTCCATTTCAAGGATAGGACGGTGGCTGGGATTGTTGTAATCCATGAGCAAGAGCGTTTTAACGAACTCAGCGGCGAGAGCGCCGTCGATATCGGGCAAGGCCGTGAAATTGCAGTGTGAATAGGGCTTGGAGGTATAAACGGCCTTCAGCCCCGTAGCATTACTGGCGGTGGCATACTGCAACCAGGTGGTTTCACTGACGGCACCGGCTTCCACAGCGCCCTCCATTAAAGCCTTCATAACTTCCTGCTCGCTGCGCCCTGTATCGCCGTGCTTGCCCACATCACTATTGAAGCGCACGGCCTGATAATCGGTCTCAGGGATGAGTCCTTCCTGGCGCAAACAATACTCAGGCACAATGGCAGCCTGAGCGGAATCGCGACTGCCGAAGGCCATACGCTTGCCTTTGATATGCGATAAGGCAGTGATTCCACTCTCTTCCCTAACAACAATCTTAGAGGTGAATTCCAGGTCAGTGTCGCGCATTGCCAATACCTTAGACTGCCCCTTCAAACGCCGGTCGGTCTTTACAAAGGCCAGGTTGGTATTCCAGGCTACGTCGATGAAGCGTGAAAAGAGAGCCTCCACCTGGGCCTCATAATTAGAAAAGAGCACAAAATCAAGGGGCACCGAAGCCTCCCGGAAGTACTCACGAATACCTTCCCAGATCGGCACGACTTTAGCATCGTAAGCCACTGCACCTACTACAATCGTCTTTTTCATAACATCTCCAGACCGTTTCATTCAGGTTTCAATAAAAATGGCTGCTCTACATAAGGGGCATCTCGAGGGCCGCTCTGCCGATCAAGTCAAGCAACATATCGCTGGTTGGTGCCATCACCACACCGGCTTGCGCATCACGCAAATGGCGTTCTATGGGCAAGGCACCGGAATAGGCAATGCCTCCGCAGGTTTCAAGAGCCAGTGTAGCCACATCCACGGCAGTACGACAGGCCATCTGCTTCACCTCAAGCAAAGTAACCAGATCGGCCGCACCGCTCTCATCCCAGACCCGAGCGGCGGCATGCATAAGGGCCACGCTGGCGTCCACGGCAACTTTCATGCGCGCTATCTTGTTGCGCATTACAGGCAGAGCATTGAGCTTCTCGCCGGTATGAGTCAGTTCTCTCGTCTTCACGTGCTCGATGGAAGCCGACATGGCAGCTTCGGCAATGCCGTTATAGACAGCGGCAGTGCCAAGCAGAAAGCGGGGCAAGATGGTAGCCATCTCGATTTCGAATCCCTGCCCCTGTTCACCCACCTGACTCATGGCCGGATCAGCCACCAGACAGTCTCGGAGATTCATCACTATACTGCAATTGCCGCGCAAGCCAAGTCCATCCCACCGACCGGAGAATTCCATACCCGGGGTATCTTTGGCAAGGACATACAAAGTGGTGTTGATGCTGCTTTCAGAACCCAGCGCACGCAAACTGACCACATAGCTGTCAGCCTCGGCACCACTGGTAACAAAGGACTTAGCCCCATTCAATTCAATGCCGCGTTCTGTCTTTCCGGAAACGGAAGAGGAGGCATAGAAGTTGGCTCCGCTGCCACGCTCGCTGCAGGCCAGGGTAGACAAGTGCTTGCCTGCGGCCGCCTGTTTCAACAAGGTCTCTGGCCCGGGCTGATGCTTAAAAATGGTCTCGACAGAGCAGCAATGCATAACGAAAACCATACCGGTGGAAGCACAGGAGCCTCCGATTATCTGCACGCTCCTGGCAAAAGCAAGGGCGGAAGCGTTAAGCCCGCCCAGGTTCTCGGGCAAGAGCATACCCATAAGCCCCTTCTCACCCAGAAGTTTGATATTCTCACGGGGAAAACTTCTCTTAGCGTCGGTTTCTCCGGCAGTGGCAGCCAATTGCGCGGCGATACTACTGGTAGTGGCGACAACGTCTGCTGCGACCAGATCGGCGGTGCTATCCTTTGCGGCTATGCTAGGGCTCATTTCATCTCCTCTTTAGCTGAGATCGCCTATATTAACGCAGAGCCTCAAGACCGCCACGCATATTCAATTATTTTCCAACTTTACATCTAAGGCGCCTTCAGGCGGCGCAAGAGAGGTGGCGAAGCAATAAAAGGCAGGTCAGGCCCCTGTGCCGCCAACCGCTCTCTTTCAGCCCTAATAGCTTGAAAGAACGCCGCCAGGTCAAGCTCAAGCAAGGTCGGCAAATATGGCTCAATGCGGGGCAGCGCTCTATCAAAGAGGCGCAGGGCACCTTTTGTATTGCCGCGGTTCAAATGATAGTAAGCCACGCTCACCTGAATGATGCCCTGCACAAGAGTCTTCTCGTCCCCGGAGAGCCCCTTCCAGAGAGCCTCCAGGGTTTCATGGCAATCAAAATATTGCCCGGCATTGAATTCTTCCAGGCCTTTTAGCAATAGTTTTTCTTGCGCTTCATTCAAGGAAGAACTCAAAACTTGGCCACCACGATAACCTCTGAACCGGAAGGCAAATTAGCAAGTTCCGAACGGGCCAGCGAAAGCACTTGTTCTTCGTTCAAAAGCCCGGAGAGATCGATTACCCTGGCGCCCAAAAGCAAGAGTATGTCCGGGATGGTTTTACCGGCATCGCCCCAGGTGGAATGTTCCTCCACCATTTTCCTGATCACGTCCTCGCTGCCTTCCTTGCTGGTCTTTTCAGCGGCACCGGCCCGGGACGAAAGCCGCACTATACCTTCTTTGTCGACTACTCTAAGAGCAAAGGAACTGCTTGTCAAAAACGGCACTTTGAGAGCAAGGAAACTGCCCTGCCTGTGCACTATGCCACCATAGACGGTGAAGAAGGCGGAGCGGCACACTTCCCTCACTTCTTCGGGCTTAAGCCTCATGGACTGCGCGGCTTTCTCCTTACACTCATCGTCGCTCAATGTGCGACTTACACTGCCGGCAGAAGCTTTAGCCGCCCCACAAGCAGTGGCGCGAATGATATTGGTCTTGCTGTCCACTTCCACATGCACTTCAATGGTAGAAGGATCGGCCCCCATGGCATGCACCGAATTGAAAACATCGGCACGCAGAGAGAGGATAGCCTCAGAAGCGGCTGCGGCATCGGCGACCTGTCTTTCTACCGACTCACGAATCAAAGCCATAGCCACGCCGATGGCCGAAATGACATCGGCATGGCTGGCCAGATTATGGCTCAAATTCATGGTCCGGGCCAGAAAGGGCACAATCGCAGCGGCACCGCCGCCGCCGCCCACCAGTATGGTCAACTCCGGGTCTAATTTATTTTCCTGAATAAGAGCCTTCACCGTGGGCTGACACTTGGCTGCCGCAAGAGTCAATATACGCTCGGCCAGTTCATTCTGAACGGAGGAGCCGACACTAACGTCCTTCTTTAAATAGCCGGCTAGAGCGGCAAAACCCATCTTGATGGACTCCAGATCACCCCTGGCACAGTCCTCTTCCGGCGTGAGCCCAAGTAAATTGGAAGCGCAAGTGGGGGTAAGCGTATGCAACTGCTGGCTGGAACCATTGCCGCCGCTTACGCTATCAAGACTGAGGGCCAGATAGTCTTCACTGTCTTTGGGAAGGGGGCGGATACATTTGACGGTAAAACAAGATGCCGCAGAAGACGACTCCCCGCTCAGGCTTTTCTTTACAGCATCAGTGGGAAAAGCGGCATACTTGAGCCCGGCAATGTGGGCACTGCGCGGACCGACATCGATAATATTGCCGCCGGCAAGACGCACCAGTGAGCCGCCGGCTACCCCGATGGTCCGCACATCCAAAGTACGCATATAAACTTTGTGACCGCCTATCTCAGCAGAGCGCACCAGGGCTCTGCCGCTGGCGATGGCGGAAATATCCGTGGAGGTACCGCCCACTTCCAGAAAAACGCCGTCGGAAATTCGCAGAAACATCATGGCAGCAGCCACACCGGCAGCCGGTCCGGACAGAATCGACAAAATCGGTCGCTTGCGCATGGCGGCGATGTCCATGACACCACCATCGGAGCGCATGATCATAATGGGAGCTTGAATTCCGGAAGCACGCACACTTTCTTCCGTCATATCGGCCGATTCGATCATCTTGGGCAAGATACCGGCATTGATGGCCGCCGTGCGGGTACGCACCTTCAAACCATAGAGCCTGCTCACCTCGGAACCGGAGGTGGCAAGCAAACCAAGACGCCGGCAAACGGCAAGAACCTCTTCCTCCCGCTTACCGTCATCGACGCTGTAAGCATCAGAAACAGCAATGGCTCCGCAACCCTCCGCCTTCAACTCCAGGAGCAACTTCTCAATTTCAGCTAGCTGAGAAGCATCAAAGCTATCGGACTGCGCACCGGCAGGTTTTGCATCTGCCGCCAGAAAGCGATGGGCAGTGTCCATATAGACGCTCCTGGCGCCGTGCCCGGCCAGGGGTATGCGTCCAAGCCTGGTGGCGGCAGAGGCCAGGGGAGCAAGGGCGGGCGAAGACATACCGAGCACACCTACCTTGACCACGTCGCCCTCCAGAAGCGCATTGGTGGCCTGGGTAGTACTGTGGGCGATAAAAGAGACGGTATCAGGGGCGATGCCCGTATCTTCCAGAAGCTTGTGCAAAGACTCGACGATACCCCGCGCCACTCCCTCCGGTGCCGAGTGGCTGGTAGGCACTTTCGCCTTTCCGACCAGATTGGAAGAAAGTCCGTCGATAGCCACGGCATGAGTGAAAGTGCCGCCCACATCAATGCCGATTCGATAGGTGCTACTCACTGCACATACCCCTTCAAGACAGCCAGGCTGAGACCGAGGAAGGCAGCCAGTATGGCGTAGGGCAGGGTTTTACGCAGTATCACCTGGGTATCGACTCCCAGATAAGTAGCAATCCAGATGTTCTGGGTATTGGTAGGATCACAGATGCCCTGTACTTGACCCACGGACATCAGCATGCCCATGACGGCCTGGGCCGTGAGCGTGGTCAAGTTGATAATGAGAGTGACAAGACCACTGCCCATGCCCCACAGACTCAAAGGTCCGCGGTAAAGAGCGAGAGGCGCCATTAAAGTAAAGGTCAAAACATAAGTGAGGGGTGAGCCCGGTACAACCGCCTTGATCAGAGGAGCGATGGCCGCCGAGACCCCCTTATCCATGACGGCGGCAATCAGCATGCCGATGCCCATCATCAAGAGCACTGCCGGTATGACATTGGTAACGCCGTCTATTATGGAGCGAGTGAGAATATTTATAGAGTCGCGTTTCCAGGTAGTGAGCGCACCATAGGCGATGCCCATGATAAAAGCAGGAATTATTTCCCAGCGAAAGACAAGCACAAAAACAAGCGGCACAATGGGGGTGAGCAGACTGAAGCCCGGCACGTTTTCCTGCCTGCTAAAGTGTCGAAAGAGAGCATAGACCGAGAGCGCCAGCAAGGAGAAAAAGGCGAACGGGTAGGAAAAATCACTAAAGGCAGCAAAAGCAGAAGCGTCTCGGGGATTGAAACGGCTCAAGGGATAGTAGAGCGCGCCCAAAACTAGAAGTCCGAGGCTGAAGTAACCGGCATTGCGTTTCTCTTTCAGTTCAAAGAGTAGAAAGAGCAAGATTACCAGTCCCAGAATAAGCGAAAAGGGCACCACAAAGGAAATGATCGTTGCCTGTTCAATCTTGAGAACATCCGTGTAAAGCTGCCAGTTAGTCAGGTTGAACATTCCACCCAGCGAAATACCGAACAAGAAAAGCCCGGCGGCGGCCAGAGCCGGTATGCCAAGCGAAAGCATAACCGGCAGAACTATGGTACCGACCATGATGACGGCGCCGAGCCCGCCCAGGGTAGAAAATAACAGGGCCGTAACACCTGTTAAAAGAAGCCCTAAGAGGTAAGGGCTGTCACCGGCGAATTCAGCCACAAAACGCACCAGCGAACGGGCCATGCCGTGCTTGTTGATCAGTTCGGCCAGCATGGCACCAAACATAGTGGCGGTATAGGCATTGTGCAACTTGACTGAGCCGGCACTCAATACGTCTTTGACAATCACTGCGCCGTCGATGCCGCCGATCAAAGCGATGGCAATGGCCATGAGCGGCAAGGCCAGAAGGGCTGACAACTTACGTCCGTACATGGCCACGGCCATAACGAAAAATACTGCCAGACAAAGAATCCCGGTGAGCAACTAGATATACTCAAAATATAATAAGGAACGGAGACTACAGTTTACCAAGTCAGGCATGTTAAGTACTATGCCAAGTACCAGGGAAGGAAAAAACTAAATAGCCATTGAGCTCTTTTCCAACATATCGAGAATGGCGCGCACGTTTTCGTGATTCTTACCCATATCTAGTTCGCCGCCCTTACGGGGCACACTGGTGACAACCACGCCGCAGTTACCACTGTCAATCTGATAGAGCGCAATCGAAATAGATTCTCCCTCCGCTGAAAGTCCGGTTTTCACTTCCGCCTCGATGGTACCGGCCAGGGCATCTTCAAGGGTAATGCGCACATTTTTGATTGAGGAAATTGCCTGCCGACATTGTTTGAAGGCTTTCGAAATCGGCACCGGCAAGCGTGTCTCAGCCATCTGAAAGGCAGACATCGCTTCCGTCAGGGCCAGGGGATCATTGCCCGGGCTCTTCTTAAGCCGTCGAATTACGCCCAGGCGCTGGGTCAAGACCATGCCGCCGCCAAAAATTGCCGCACTCAGGCAAAAAACAAGCAGAGCCATGAAAAAGCCATGGTGAAAGAAGAACCAGGCTCCCTGAAGAGCGCCGAAGGGTATGCCGTAAACAAGGAAGATGCGTAGCAAAGTGTCCTTCTGAGACCCCCCCTTGAAGGTGGGAGGCGCATCCATAACATCCGCCGAATCCATAATCTTCCATCTCCGGTAGCCGGAAAGCTCCGCGTCGGTGAGGGCGGCCTGCCCAAAGTAGACCGGACGCATCAAACTGAAGAGCCGGCGAGAGACAGCCAGATGTCTGGAGCGCGCCTCATCTATATCCATATCCCCATCAAAACAGACGGAAGACAGGGGCACCTTTTCGGCGGTGGGACGGGTCAGGAAATCCTCATGGTAGACAACAATATGAACCACATTGACTTCCAGAGCCACAATCTTGGTCAGGTAAAAGCGAGCCCGCCCTTCTTCGTCGGACTTTATATAGACGCTATAGATACCACCGGTCGTCAGGTGGTCAATTCCTTCTAAAGTCTCTGGTTCCACGGCGCAAACATCACTCAGAAGCGTTTCTAGGGAGCAAGGGCATTATAGAAAATCCCAAGACATATAGATAGAACGCGTAGATAACTTGTGGTGTTTGCCGCAGAAGTCCGGAACCCTTACCGAGCGGCGGCTTTCAGCCCAGATTAACTAAAATGTGGGATTTATACGGTCTTATGGGGATTTTCCCCAATCGACTGCAAGCCGGCAAGAGAGAATAATCGGCTTAAGTTCGACTTTCAGTTAAATAGCACCCCTTAGCGAGGGTCGCCCGCAAAGCGCGATCGAAGCAATCATGCAAGCATATAATTCTACTCAAAACTTCAACTCGACCAAGGAAGACTTCGCTACATCCGGCGGTGGCGGCATCAGTTCTTCGGGCGCACGCAGGCTCAAAACAGTTAACGACAGGTGGTCCGGAGCAAGCTCCATAGCGGCAGTGGCACTGGATACGGCCAGAAGGGTGAGAGAGGTGGCGGAAGCAAGATCCGATGCTCTCTTAGCCATCGAAGAAAACGAGCTGGCCAGGGAGATTCAAGCAGCGCGCAAAGCACTTGAAACGTTACCGCCAAACTCACCGGACCGCAGCCTGCAAATCAGGCGGATGGAACAGGCCAGGATGAAACTCTGCACCGACAGACCGGCATCCTACACCAAAGCAATCAAGTTAGTGGCGCGCTACGCCCTGCTGGAAGAGCAGCGGCTCAAAATAATCAGCAGTTCCAGCGAACACATGGCCGTGGCCCAGATGGCCGTTACTTCCACCGAGTCCATGATGGACCGACTGCCCCATTCCTTCAAGGGCAAGCACAGCAGTCTGCCGGAGAGAACACCGGAAGACATGAGCCCATCGAGGCGCCTGACCGAACTGAGGCGGCACCTGGAAGAAAGAGCCAAGAGCCTGGATGAAACAAGAAATCACAGCCTGCATAACATGGCTGCTTCTCATCCCATCTTGAAAGAAATCATCGAAAAGCTGGAAAGAGAGGAACTGCCGGGGGACGGCACCTTGATCATAATGTCCGACAGAGGGCACTATCTAGCCCCGACAGGCAGTATGTCTCCGCACTTCATCGAGGTCTCAAGACTGAAAGTGGGCGGCGTTAGTGCCGACGGGGGCGGGTTTAACCGCTTCTCGCAAGATCTGGAGCATATCAGTGGAGCCATAATCATGCGCCCCATCTATGATGAATTCGGACAGGCCATGACGGTTCCCGGCAAAACAACGAACGGCAAGCCGGTCTTCCGCAAAATGGTGGTGGAAACAATCGGCCAGGTGCCGGCTGAAATAACCCACGGGCTTGACTTCCTGCAAATTCTCCGGCGTTTCAAGCCACCCACAAGGTGACCGTAAGTAACCGACAACAGAATTAAGAGACAGGCATCTTCAAGTCAGGCACTGACTGCTGCCTGTCTCTTTTACCTAAGACATCGGATAGAACCGCCGCATCATCCACTATCTCTTTCAGGGTCGCCGGATTAATGGCCTGGGCGGCATCGGAAATAGACCGCTCCGGCTCAAGATGGGTCTCCACAATCAGTCCATCGGCTCCGCAAGCAATAGCGGCCCGAGACAGGGCCCTGACATAGGCACGCTTGCCGGTAGCATGGGAAGGATCAACCAGCACCGGCAAGGCAGTGAGAGACTTGAGAATGACCACCGCCGATAGATCCAGGGTGTTACGCACCCTGGTCTCATAAGTGCGGATGCCGCGCTCGCAAAGGATCACCTGTAAATTGCCGGACACGAGAATATATTCGGCCGCCTGCAGAAGCTCATCAATGGTGGCGGAAAGCCCGCGCTTGAGAAGCACCGGCTTGGTCTGCCTTCCCAGTTCCTTAAGCAAATCGTAGTTGTACATATTGCGTGCACCGACCTGGAAAACATCCAGAAAGGGTTCCGCCGCCTCGATATCCCGAACATCCATAACTTCAGAGACCACAGGCATACCACTAGCCTGGCCGGCTTCAGCCATGAACTTGAGCCCATCGAGACCGAGTCCCTGAAAATCATAGGGATTGGTGCGCGGCTTGAATGCTCCGCCTCGCAATGCTTGCGCTCCGGCGGCTTTCACCGCCCCGGCCGTGGCAATAATCTGTTCCCGGCTCTCCACCGAGCAGGGCCCGGCTATCACCACCGGTTCCTTCCCTTCGCCCAGAGCAATGCGCCCGCCTCCGGCAGAGCCGATTTTCACGACCGAGCAGCCTGATTCGGCAGCCAGCGGGCTCCGGGCCGTCAGTTTCACAACCTTCTCCACCCCTTCCAGGTGGCTGAAGAAATGCCCGGGCATGGCTTCACAAGGCGAGGTAACGACGATTACCAGGTTGTCGGCTCCGGCCACGATCTGGCAATTCAGTCCATTCTCTGCAAGCCGCCTGACGGCGGTCTCGACACAATCTCGGCTGGCGCTTTTGCGAAAGGAAAGAAGCATGGTTTAATCCGGTATTTCCTTGTTTGACGAGCCTCGGGAGGGAAGACATCAACCCCCATTGACTCGCTGTCGGAAATCTTCGCACATTTTGTCAAGAACCAGCCTTAGAAGCAGTTTCACTCCCTGGCGGAATAGTTGCCAAATCTCTAAAATAATCGCCGCAACTCCTATAGAAAGCCCACTGGTTCGTGTATAAAGAGAATTGCAAATATCTGATGCGGTCCGGAGGCGAAAGGGTAAATACTGCTTAACCAACTTAATACTTCGCCCCGGCTCAACCGCCTCAAAATAAGAATTCTCTTTTACCAACGTGCAGCTTAATTGGCGATAGGACTGACCGAAAGGAGTGTAAGTGCTTTATCCTGCCGCTCTCAAGCGAATCTTCAGCCTCAATTATTTCAAACATGCGGTCAACTTTACACTGGCGGCCAGGTCTTATTTGCTGGCACCGGTCTTGTTATCAGCCATTGTCGGTCTCCTCCTGAAAGTTCCCGAAAGTATCATCGGCCCGGCCGGTCTGGAGGGAACCATCGATGTGGGTCGAGCCATACCGCTTCTGCTGAGCATCATGGTAGTGCTGGTAATGGGCGGCGTCACCACCATCATCGGCATGGCTCTCATGGTCTGGCGCCTGGCCGTGGTCACCAGAGCTTATCTGCGCACCCCTTACAGCGACGCGCCGGCGAGCAGATTGCAGTTTGAAGAGGCTCTGGAAGAAGCCAAAACCACCCTCGGCAAGAGCAAGGCCAGACTAGTGGGAGTCTGGCTCCTCCTTTCCGTGGCGCAAATTCCCATCCTGGCAGTTTGCGGCTTCGCCCTCTGCGCCTTGCTTCTGGTCACGGCTCTCCCTGGTACGGTGCAAATCCCGGCTGAGATAAAGGCCCTGGTAGAGCCATATCGAGTACATCTGGTCGTCAGTCTGATTATTTCAGCCCTTTTGCTCAACAATTTCACCGTGGTCGGCGGAGCCAGAAGTGTCACCCTTAGCGGTAACGCACTCAAGGTAGTAATCGATTCCCTGGTCATTACATTCACAAAACTACTTTCCATGTCCCTGATGTTGATACTACTGACGATACTGGGCACCTTTGTCACCAATCCCGATATCATTATGCAGATTCAAACTCAACTCAAATCACCGGGTTATTCAGAACCGCTCTGGATTATCTTCTTCAGGCAGACCTGGCTGGTCCTCTCCGATCAATTCCTACTTCCCTTCGGCGCCGCCGCCATGCTTGAGACAATAAGAGAAGCCTGCGTCAGAAACGGGCAACCCACGGCACCTTCTCAAGCCGTACCGGGCGAGGGGGGAAGCAACGAGACAAGCGAGGGCAATTCTTCAAGCCCCAATACCGACAAGGTGATTGTCGACCTGGAAGATGCCTGAATCAAGCCCCGAGCACATCAAGATCATTGCCGACCCCTTCCACCAGGTGGCGGACATTTTAAAGCGCTTACGGCAAGCGGCCGGTAGCGACCCCATTTTTCATCTTGTTTTAGGCGGCACCGAACTGAGCGACCTGCCCGGTCTATCGGCAGCAGGAGCGACGCCCGAGGAGCGGCGCAAGACTCCGGCCCTTGATGCCGATGCCCTCAGGCGCTCCCTCTCCCACAAAGAAAAAGTCCGGCTGCCGGCTTCACCGGCCGGCATAACATCGCCGGTGGTGCTAACCAAAGCCTGTCTGGATTTGTTTGCAACCAGGTTAGAAATAGTAGACGCCGGTACCTTCATTGCCCCGGAAGAAAGCCACAAAACCGTAGGCGTTCGCCCCGCTCACCGGGCCGGCAGCGGTCAAGCCCTTTCAATGGAGGAAGTGGAGCACCTCTTGCAAGAAGGCTTGCAAGCGGGAGCGGAAAATCATCCCAAACATCCAATCTCCTTGCTGGCCGAATGCGTGCCGGGCGGCACCACAACTGCCGCCCTGGTCTTGAGTTTGCTCCTGGAGGCAAACGCGAATTTGGCCGCCCTCTGCTCCTCCAGTTTAGTGCCGAGACAGTCGGTCCAATCCGGCATAGAAAGCAGCCAGGCAGCGCTTGTCCACAACTTCGACAAGACCGTCTTTCTGGAAAAGGAACTTTTAGCCCTGGTTGAAAGCCGGGGTGCCTCTCTCAAGGACCTCAGGCAAGAATGCCGCCTCAATCCGCTCAAAGCGGTAGCCATGGCCGGTGACCCCATGCAAGCCTACGCCGCTGCTTATCTGCTCAAACGAAGCCAGTCAGGTCTGGTCATTGCCGCCGGCGGCAGTCAGATGCTGGCAGTCTATCAACTGGCCAGGCTTCTAGCCGGCGAAGAGAAAATTCTGGCCCGCTACTTCAGCGGCAACTTTGATGCCGCCATCTTCCAGAAGAACTGCCTGGTTGCCACCACAAGCTATGTGGCCTTTGACCGAGCCGCTCGTATCCCCGAACTGGCATCCCTTTGCCAGGCACCCCTGGTGAGCGTCGATCCGGGTCTAAAGAAGAGTTGCCACAGTGGACTGCGTGCTTACGAGCACGGTCATGTCAAGGAAGGCGTGGGAGCGGGAGCCGCCTGCTTACTGGCTTGCACCATGGGAAAACTAGAGCAAGATCAGTTACTGGCTCTTATAGACGACACCTATAAAAGCCTGGTGCAACCGGAAGTACTGCAGCCAGGCTGACTACAAATGCAGAGATCTTACTTATACTTCTCGAACCAGGACGGCAAGTGCAGCCTGGAACTGGATAACGAGACGAAGAGCGGCGCAATTTCCACCTTCTGAAAGAGGCTGCGCATACGGACATATTCAGACTCCAGAGCATCGATCTCATCATCAATAGCAAAGCGATCGGCATGGGCTTCCACGAAATTTTGTGCCAGCGCCTGCTCCCAGCCCTGCTCTGCCAGGGCTTCCACCAGCCGGGGCTTGAAAGCTTCCACTTTGGTCATACCGCAGTCGTTATGTCCGACCGTGACGATATGCCTGACACCGTTAGCAAGAATATAGGCAAGGGCAAATTCCGAACCCGGGATTTGCGTAATGCGACCACCGGCGGTGCGAATCATATAAGCAAAATTACGAGGAATCTGAGGCATGAAACGAAACTCGATGCAAGACACCACAAGCAACTTAGGAGTGGTGCCTTCTTCCACAGGCTTTTCAAAATTATGGGCGGCGATAAACTCTTCAATGGGACTGTCAAGCCAACGCTCAGGCAAATCCTCTCTTGCAAAAAGAGGCTTCAAGCGCGTATTGAACTTGAACGAGCGAGTGGCGCTCAGATGGTCGTCACTTTTCCTGGCCATATGGTTTCCTTGCCTTCATGCGGGAGCAGATATTATACCCAACCCGGGCAAAAATTCAGAAGAGCCCGTGAGAAGGCGGCTCAGGGAAAGAGCAGTTGAGAAACTTCAGTTAATGTTTGCCGCTCAGCTCGGTCTTCATTTGACCGGCCATAGCTTCAACAGACTTTCTCTCCGGGCAGTCCGCCGGCAAATGAGACAACCATACACGGTATATTCTCATTAACTCGCGAGGGCGAGGCCACTGTGACTGCAACTCACCTGAAAGCCTTTCACAGATACCAGGCAGATTTTCTCTACCAAAACCAGGAGAACTTACGACAGCCTCAAAGGCTTTCCGCAAATACTTAATGCGCCAGCCTGGCTGGCGGTCGGCAAGTGAATAGGGTAAAAGACCAAGGCTTTCCTCAAACTCCAAATAGTTCCTGGCAGCTTCCTCCTTGAGCCCAAGCCTTTCTGCACACACAGCCGTATCGAGCAAAAGCAAGGGAGGCAAGTAATTAGGGGATGTTTCGCGAGCCAGACGAAACTGCTTCATCGCCAGTGGGGCACGCTTTGTGTCCAGATAGAACTTGCCCAGGCTGGCGAAGAGGAAAGTATCCGAGAAATCGTTGGCAAAAGCATCATTACCATCTTTAGCGGGATAAGCGGGCTTACCTTTGACGAAACCTTTCAAAAGCTGGCTACAGAGCAAACTCAATACATCCTCCGCGCGGGCAAGACGCCCGGCATCCCTGTACATCTCAGAAAGTTCAACAACCTTACCAACCATAGCTTTCTTGAATGAAAGGGCTGCGTCGGGTTGATTGCGGAGATCATCCCCCTGGAGCAAGGAAAGCGCCGCCGAGGCTGACTGATCGGCAGTCGGAAATTGCAAGAGCCGCCCTTGCAGGCAAGCCTTGTCCAGAAGCAGCAAACTTTCTTCCTGCCGCCGACTCTCAACAGGCATTCTTTCAAGGTAACTGCCAGCAAGATCCAGATAAAAACCGGCGCGCTCATACTCTTTCGCCCTGTAATAGGTCAAGCCCAGCCAGCGGAATTTTCTTGCTTCACTAAACTTGTCCATCTTCATTGACTGCAAAAGAGCCAGAAGATCGGTCTCAGAGCCGGCCCGACTGCGCCTATTGAAGAGTTTCTCAGCCCGCACAAAAACGCGAGCCGAGGCAGTATGTTCCCTGTCTACGGCAGCTCTATCAAGGTAATCGAGCAACTTATCCGAAGCCTTGGTCTGACCATGGTCACTGAGCATTCGAGCCAGGCGCAGCAGGGCTGGAAACAATCTCAGCGGGGGTGGATATTGAATGCTATCTCCAATTTCACAAGCGTGGGCAGCAAGCAACCGGTCAATTATCTCATCAGCGGCAGAAGAGTCACCCTTCTCTATTGCAGCCTGAGCTTCTCTAAGCAACATAAACTGCTTGTGCTGACTGAAGCGAAGCGGCTCATGGGAGAGGCACAAGCAGTCCTTCTGCACTTTAACTTCCGCAGCCTTTGCCGTGTCACCGCGGGCCAGATAGATTTCATTCAATAGCTCTAGAGCCGGCTTCAGACTGCTGCTTTTCATACCGAGAGCTTGCTGAATGCGAGCCACCGCATCCAGAGCAGCATCCTCCGCCAAACTATATTCGCCCCGCGCAAAATAGAGGCGAGCCAGGGCAAGCTTCAAATCGCTGACAACCGGGAAGAAACCAGTTCCAGATTCCAGCGCTCTCTGCAAATCCGGTGACTGCTGGCAGAGGGCAAAGGCCAGGGCTCTTTGCAAGGAGGAAAGAGCTTCCTCCTTCTGTCCTAAACTAGCCTGGCAGCCACTAATTTTGTAAAGCACGCGCAAATAAGGCACAGCTGTCGACGATATTGAAGCCAGCGCTGGACTATCAGGCACACGAAGGAGTCTGTCGTATGCTAGCAGGGCTTGCCGGTGTTGGCCGTTTGCCGCCAGACAATCGGCGGCTTTCTCAAGGGTAGAGGGCGGCAAAGTAGTCTCTATGTCCCGCAAACGAATGATCTCCAGGGCCAACCGCGCCGCCCGGGCCGGATCGTCCTCCATCAAATTAGCAAGAGTAAGGGTATAGGCCTGAGCGGCCAGTTCCCGCCCGGGCATGAGTTTCTGCCCGTACTCGCTGTAGCGAGAACTTAGTGCAACCGGAATAATCGACTGCAGCATCTTGAGTGATTCACCTGAATTGCTGCAGGCAAAAAGCGGTAGCCAGGCTTCCTGAGTATTGTAGCCCTGAAAACGCTCTAAGAAAGCCTCATCCTTAATGGTGGGCAAAAACAAACCTTTGCAGTGCGCCAGACCGTCAGTATCACCGGCGCTACCATTTGCAAGAATGCACTCAGCCAGGGACAAGCTACAAATAATTGTCTTTGGCGGAGGAAGTCGAAGCACCTTACTATAGCAATTGAATGCGAGGGAGCGACTGAATAAATCGAGGTTACGCTTCGCGGCCTCGGTCGGCGGGGCCATTACATCAACCTTGAAATTGCTGAGAGGAAGAAGATCCTCTTCTTCAAAGTAGTTCTTCAACTCCTGTTCAACTGCAGGACCAGGGAGGCCTGGAGCATAAGGTTGCCTTGCCAGTTTAACGGTAACAAGCTCTCGCGTAGCGTCTTTCAATCCAAAGAGTTCAACGGTGGAGCCAAGTGGGCCGTTGCCCGTTAAAGTCCTGGCAATCTCATGGAACGCTTTCTCCTTAATGGGTTCCCCATCTATAGTAAGAAACTGCAGATAAAAATCACTGCCGGCCCCGTCCCTGACCAAAACACTTACAAACTCACCTTCAGCGACAAGTCTCAAGGGAAACACACAATACCCGGCTGGATAATCATCATTTCCCTGAAACTCAACCGGGGAAGGCTCTTCTTTTGGGGAAGCGGCTCCGCCGAATGCATCCTGCGCCAAACATACGGAGGAAAGTGCGCAAAAGGCAGCTAGACTGAGTAAAGACTGCACGATTGTTTTTCTGAAATTCACTGATAAAACACCCGGTCAAAAAATGAGCACCTCTCTTTCTAATTACCACCGGACACGAATCATTCATCATAGGAACTGGGCTTTGAGAGGGGGTTCTACGAAGCTTCTGCAAAAATTCCGCCTTTCTCATGCTTACCGGCAGCATTAACGACCGCCATCTCCAGCTTGAAAATCACACTGGTCCCCGGCTCTCTTGCATAAACAGCAAGCGCGGACCAAACTGAACCACTCTGAAGCCGCGACGAATAAGCTCCAGCCGCCGCTGTTCCAGTTCCGCATCTTGCTTGAGACCGGGCAGACTCAATATGAAGGTGTCATAGGTTCTCGCGGCAAAGTTCAATTCGACCCGGTGAAGGTCCGGAGCACTAGCTTCGCTATCCATCTTGTGAAAACCTCCTGGTTTAACCGCTACCGGCATGTTACACATAGGTTCAAAGCACTTCAGCTAACTGGAATAATTAAACTGACATGACTTCCGTCATACAACAATGCGCTAAAGGCCCTTTACTATAGAGAGAGTGAAAGGGGAGGCACACCATGAATAAGGCGACCGGGGACAATTCCAATCTCTTGGAAAAGATTCGCCTGACGGAGCTGACTGTGGCCGGAGTATGCCTCCTGGGTCAAATCATTGCCATGATCACCATACGCCCTTCAGACGGTATCGGCAATCCACCAGCGATAGAGCTAGGCTTGCTGGCAGCCTTTTCACTTCTATCCATATTGCTTCTATTGACTTTCAAACGTGATGTTCGCAACCGGGATGTTGACTTTTACTGGCTGCTTTTTCAAGTGCTGGCGGCCGGGACAGCTTCCATGTTCGGGATCTTCAGAGTTTCCGGCATACTTATATTGACGGCCGGAGCTAAAGCCTTTCTGGCTCTCGATAAGGCTCGTGCCACCAAGATAGTAATCATTAGCGTGATTCTATTGATGGGTTCCGCCGTCAGTCACTTTTGCCTGGTGACGGCGCCGCCGCCCGGTATGCTCCACTCAGGCACTGCCACGCCACTTTCGTCTAAGCCGGACACCTTGATCTCCTTAGTCGTGGAAACAATTGCCGACACGGCTGTAGCTATCATGTTTGCCTATCTCCTTTTGAGCGAGCGCTCGGCCAGGCTGAAAGCCGAAGACCTTTCGGATCAACTGGAAGAAATGGCTAAAGCGGTGGAACGTAACCGCATCGCAAGAGAGATACATGATCTGCTGGGGCACCGACTGGTGTCGCTGGGCATACAGTTGGAATTAGCCGCCAAACTCTTTGATAGAGACAGAGGCAAGGCGCTGGAGAGCATTATTCTAGCCAAGGAGATAACCGATAAGTCTGTTGCAGACATAAGAAAGACTGTTAGTGGTCTGGTTGATCAGAATTTTGATTTCGACAAAGAACTGCAAGCCTTAATTGCGCAGATAGATTCGGGCGAATCTCTGGCCACAGAGATTGAAATAGCGCAGACGGCAGCGGGCCGATTGACCGGCAAAAGGGCCCGGGAAGCCTTTCGAATTATTCAAGAGTCCCTGAGCAATGCTCGCAAACACTCCGGTGCAAGCCTGGTAAAACTGACGGTGCAATTGGAGAAAAACAACTTTCGGATAACCATCTATGATAACGGCAGGGGCTTCGCGCCCGAACAAGTAAATGACGGCTTCGGCCTACAAAGTATGGCGGAACGGGCCGCTACCATGGGTGCATCCTTAAAGGTAGAATCAAGACCCCAATATGGCACTGAGATAATTCTGGAGTTTCCCGCGTGATTAGAGTATTGATTGCCGACGACCAGAGCCTGGTAAGCCAGGGTCTATCAAGTCTTCTCTCTCTTGAAAGCGATATAGAAGTTGTAGGCGTCGCTGCAAACGGCAGGGAAGCAGTACTTTTGTGCGAGAAGCTCAATCCCGATGTCGTGCTTATGGACATTCAGATGCCTATACTGGACGGAATCAAAGCCACTGGAGAGATATTGAGCAAGAACAATAAGATCAAAGTTCTTGCCCTTACTACCTTTGTCGATGACGAATTCATAATAGACTCCATTCGCCAGGGCGCCGCCGGTTATCTGCTCAAAAACATGCCGTCTGAGTTACTGGCCTCGGCCATCAGAGCCAGCATGAGAGGTCTCAGCCAAATGGATCCGGAAGTTGTGGCGCGCCTTTCCATGCACCTGGTGAAGACGGAAGAGAGGAAACTTCCAGATTTACTAAAACATTTGAACAAGCGAGAGATAGAGATTCTACAACTACTGGCAGAAGGCTTAAGCAACAGAGAGATTGCCGGGAAACTGAACATCACCGAAGGAACGGTGCGCAATTATGTAAGTAACATTCTATTGGTACTTGGTCTCAATGACCGCACTCAGGCAGCCATCTGGGCCCTGAAGAATCTTGTCTAGAAAACCGCTTTCATAACCATAGCAAGAAGCGAGGGGCTCATTTCTAAGCCCCTGCTGCATTCGTCTTTTTCGTTAACGCCCTATATGCCCATCAGGACGGCCACCAGAAGGGTTGGGAAGCGCCGGCGCATCGGCTCCCGAGGCACTGCCGGGGTAGTGCCAGGGCTGACTATCAACGGATTCGTGAGCAGAGCCATTCTTGCGAGCGCGCCCCACAGCTTCG
Organism: Candidatus Melainabacteria bacterium; assembly: GCA_016212515.1. Classification (GTDB taxonomy): domain Bacteria; phylum Cyanobacteriota; class Vampirovibrionia; order Obscuribacterales; family Obscuribacteraceae; genus Obscuribacter. The sequence goes on along the minus strand of JACRFZ010000068.1, from coordinate 34,667 downwards.
GCTGCCTCCCGCACGGAACTCTCAACGTTTCCCGAATTACTTTCACCGTTTCTTTCTCGGCCATCAGCCGGCACTCCCGATTCATTACCAGTCGGACAATCCAGCCTCAAGACAGGCAGGGTGCCGTCCTTCTCCAGGTTACTGTTGTCTTGCGTCTGACTTCTCGAATTATCTGATGACGTATAAGCATCTTCGAACAAACTCGACTTGCCGTTAGATTCCGTGGCGTCTACCTTCTCCAGTTTATTGATCTCATTCTCAATTCCCATAGCTAGTAACCTCCAGAAAACAGAGTAAAAATAAGCGCCGGCAGCAGCAGTTTCACAGGACTCCCAAGCATCTCTAAATCAAAGGCTTGCAACCACCGGACCAAGAGCAGTTTATGTCGGAGACTCTTTACAAGCATCAGATCGCCGTCATAGATCGCGCATGACAGATGTAATGTCCAAAGTACGACGCAACAAAACCATGGTCCTGAAGGCTTTCAGACCAACCGTAATGAGCGTGCTAAGCAAAAAAAAACCGATGGGAAACCCCCCTGATGGACTTTCGCTTACACCCCTAAGCAGCCACCGGCTTCCCATCGGACGGTATACAAAATATGTTATAGAAGAATCGGAGTCAGCTTATTGAAGTCACAACTATTGGATGACGGATGTCATACAAGTCTGCCCGGAAGTAACTTTACCTGAAGGGGCCAGGTTCTGCCCGTTCAATTTGGTGCTGATTCAAGACCGGCCTTAGTCTCCGGTCTCGATTGCAGATCGGTTACGGTAAGAGACGTGTTCTCGAGCCTTCCGAGAAGCATGGCTGAATAAATCCACTGCTCCTCCTCCGTAAGCCCGAGGTTACCGTCGATCAGTTTAAAGTCTTCCACCAGACCATCAAGAGCCTGGTTCATATCGCCGGGCACAGGTTGTCTCATACGCGCCACCAGATTCAGTACCAGTTGGCGCCGCTCATCAAGGGTACTCTGAAACTTAGGACCGATATAACTGCTCTTATCGGCGATCATTCTGGCATAAACCTGCTCCAGCCAGTTGCCGAACTGTTTGCCAAAATTGCAGTTGTTCAGTACCTGCCTGAGGTTGGACTGAGAGACAATAACGGGAGCCGGTGCGCCCGGAAAAACATAGCTGACCGCCTGCCCGGTAACCATTTTGGAGATATTTTCATAATAGCCCCAGGTATTCTCCGCAGCAAGCCTGCTAACCAGAGGCGCAAAGCTGGAAGAAAGGTCACGCAGTAGCGCGGCACGAATCACAAACACCTCATGGGGGTTGTCCTGACAGTTTGCTACAGCAGCAAGTTTCTTCTGAATACCGGCATGTTCGCCCTTATCTATAAATAGGTTGACCAGACTGCTGGAAGTGGCTTCCACGACCATATCTCCCTCAACCCAGTAATGCTGAGCGGATGGGGAGAGTTTATCAAACTGCTGAGCCCACTCCGGGTCGCCAGGTATAGGCTGAGCATAAGCCAAAAGCATGATCTTATCCCAGGACCAGCCCGGCACTTGCCTGGCCAGTTCCTCACCGTAGCCGCCCTGCAATACCGAGCTGGCGAACTGAGTAGCCAAACCGGCTCCCAAACTGTGTCCGGTCACGAAGATGTGCTCGGGAGCCGGATACTTCTCAGAGAGAAACTTACAGCACTGGCTTACGGGCCCAAGCATGGTCGGCAGAGAATTGGCAAAGCCTTCGGTTACCTTACCGACCTTGCTAATCAATGGTTGAGGGATTTGTTTGCTTCCTCTGAGATCGGTAATCCAGTCGGGATTTCCCTTAGCATCACCGACGACATCTTGCGCCTTCAAAACAGTCTTGGTCAGGGAGGCGCCGCTACGACTGCCGCGAAAAACGATGTGCGCATCATATCCGGTGGCGGTCTTGTGCATCAAAACGAAACCCATGAGACTCCAGGCCGGCTCGGTGGAGCCAACAATGCCTGTGCCGCCCTCAAAAACAACCAGATGATCTTCACCGGTCGGGTATTCGCGCACCCGGAACATCTCCACATCATTTGAGGGAAAGCCGGCCGGCTTGGCTCTGTAGCGAACACCGTCAATCACTCTTATATTCTGACTCAAATAGGCCGGCGCCTTGACGGCAAGATAACGCTCACCGTCACGGGTAAAGGCCGGGTTCCTGGCATCTATGAATTTGTAGTTAGTCAGGATCGGATCAAGGTTTAAGTTGGTGCCTGACCAGTTGCGCGCTGCATTGGGACCACTGTAAAAACCCGCTTCCGCAGACTGCCCCGCGGGACCGGCGGCGCCAAGGCGGGCCGCATATTCATGGGTAAATCGACAAATATTCTCGCGCCGATCGCTTCCCACCCGCGACATCAGGTCATACCAGGGATCAAGGGGCAAACACAGAGACTGATGGTAGAGCTGGTAGGCAAGGGTGCACAGATCTAGATTCAGGACCGCTTCCGGAGCACCTTCTGACTCACCTTGCCCATCCAGGGCCAGGGCCGGAGAGGAAACCAAAATCATAATGGCTGTCAAAATGATGATGGCGACGTTTTGAACTCGTCCACAGATGAGCATTTTAATTTTCCTTGCTTGGGATTTTGACTGAGGACAGACAACATCAGTTACAGGCAGTTAGCCCGCCGAAATACGATTGCGTCCTTCGTCTTTCGCTTTGCGCAGGGCCAGCTTTGCATCGCGCAGGATGGTTTCCGGATTCAAGTCTTCCATATTAAAGCTGGCGCAACCAACCGAGACTGTAATCCGATGACCCTTACTACCGTTGCTGAAGTCGAGCGACTCCACATCGGAACGTACTTTTTCGGCAAGTACGCGGGCTCCTGCCACATCGGTGTTAGGCAGAACAACAGCAAACTGATCGCCGCCGTAGCGCGCTATCAAATCGCTGGAACGGGTGATATTGAGCAAGCGATTGGCAATGGTCATAAGAGCACCGTCGCCAAATTCAAAGCCGTGTTCCTGGTTCACCTTGCTGAAGGCATCAATATCGACGATCACGACAGCCACTGGCAAGCGCTGGCGGAAGGAGAAGAGTAGTTGTTGTTGCAAGAAACCAACCAGAAACTCCAGATTATAGAGACCGGTAAGAGAATCTATAGAAGCGCGATAAGCTTCGCGGGTCTGCATGTCGGAAATAGTTTCCCGGGCAAGCAAAAGTTCGAAGGCGGTGGGCAGGGCCTGCCCGAGCATTTCGCCGAAAGCCAGGGCCTGATCGGAGAAGGCATTTCTATCCTTGGAGGCTACCACCAGGGCTCCCAGGGCCCGCCCTTTATAGGATACGGGTACAATCTGCACCGAGCCCATGTCTTTACCGGTGCCCTCGGTCAGTTCGCCCCTCAGTTCGATTTGTAGTTCGCTCTTCAGTTCAAGTTCCGTGGAGAGGCGCTCCGTCAACTTCTTATAGCTGCCGCTCACCACCTTATCGCAATGGAAGGCGGCCCAGGGCGTCGCGGACGCGGCCACTACCAGTCCGACGAGGTCGGCTTCGACAAAGGCAAATATGCCGTTGAAAAAGGAATCCAGCAATTCTTTGCGATTCTCAGAAAGACCAAGACGAGCGGCAAGAGCCGAAGCAGAGCGAGAGAGGACCAATTCGTCCAGAAGCAAATTGGCACTTTCCACAACTTTCGAAGAGGAGAAATTACTGCGACAGGCCAGCAAAGCCTGACTCTTCTGCCGATCAAAGCCCTGCTTACGCGACTCTTCCACCAGTTCCTTCAATTTAGCTACAACCGCTTTGGCGTCCGTAACTTCCTTGTCGGTAAAATAGGCATCGGCCTGGGAGGCCTTAATCCAGAGCGGATCCACCTTGGAGCCGGTGACGCCGAAAAGGATTACAGGCAAGCGGCAAGATACGGAGGAGGACTTGATCAGGGCTGAAAGCTGGTAGCCCGGCAGATCCACCAGGTCAAGACAGGCCACCACGGCATCGGCACCGCTGTCGGCCAGTTCATCAAGGGCGTCAAAGCCGCCGCCCAGATAAACGGCATTCATATGCGCATCTTTGAGCGCCTGCCGGAGAGCCCCACCGGAACTCTTCGCATCTTCCACATAAAGCACTTTGATATCGGACACGCCCGTATACTTCCTCATTATTTCCCCGTTAACTCTACAATATCTGCCCAGTCCCATGAAGTAGGCGGGTGCGCTTCGATTAAATTCAAGGGCTGCCGGCACTGCTTGAAAAGCCTTAAAGACACACCACAGGGGCTGAAAGTGCTATCATTCATAACCATCAAAAACCGGTGTTTTTACAGGAAAGATTCAACGGTCTGACCTGTTTGAGCTGGTGGCGATGCTTTTGACAACAGGGTGCGTTTTCCAATTTCAATAGACCATCCGTTCTCAAGTAATTTACCGGAACAAAGCAAAGAGGAAGCAATAGACACCTGAGCGGAAATCCGGTTCACTCAGGTACGACCGCGGATTTAACAATCAGAGACCTACCAAGCAAGAGTTAGCAAGACGAACAAAATGTATACTGCTGCCACCCAATCAGACTCACCCATGACCTTCGCCCTCACGGAAGAACAAGTACTCATACAAGAGACCGTCCGTGAAATGGCCCAGGCCGAATTTGCCCCCAAGGCCGCCGAAGTAGACCAGAAGCATCGCTTTCCCCGGGAAAACTTCGAGCTTCTGGCAAGCTCCGATCTCTGCGGTCTGCCCTTCCCTGAAAAGTACGGCGGCGCCGGTATGGACAACGTCTCATATGCCATCGTGGTGGAGGAACTGGCCAAAGCTTGCGCCACCACCTCGGTGATTTACTCGGCCCATGTTTCGCTCTGCGCTAAACCCATCTACATTTTCGGCACGGAAGAGCAGAAAGAAAAGTTTCTCGTGCCTCTTTGCCAGGGCAAAAAACTGGGAGCCTTCGCCCTCTCCGAGCCGGGCTCCGGTTCCGATGCCGCCGCCGCCAAGTGCACGGCAGTGAGAAAAGGCGACCACTACATTTTGAACGGTTCCAAAAACTGGATCACCAACGGTATTGAAGCGGACTACTACCTGGTCATTGCCCAGACCGATGCCAGCCTCAAGCACAAGGGTCTGATTGCCCTCATCGTTGAAAAAGGCACCCCCGGTTTCACCTTCGGCAAACTGGAAGATAAGCTGGGCATCAAGGGCTCCTCCACCTGTCAGATTAACTTCGAAGACAGTCCTGTACCGGTAGCCAATATGCTGGCCGGTCCCCAGGACGGCTTCAAGGTCTCAATGGTCACCCTGGACGGTGGCAGAATCGGCATTGCCGCTCAGGCCGTGGGTATTGCCCAGGGAGCCTGGGATCATGCCTTCAAGTACAGCAAAGAGCGCATCGCCTTCAATCAAACCATCAATAAGTTCCAGGCCATTCAATTTATGTTGGCCGAGATGCAAACAGAAATTGATGCGGCTCGCCTTTTGACTTTCAACGCCGCTCGCGGTCAAGATCTGGGAGTCAAAATCACGAAAGAAGCGGCTCACGCCAAACTATTTGCCGCGGAAGTAGCAATGCGTTCCACCGTCAAATGCGTACAAATTTTCGGCGGCTACGGCTACGTAACCGACTATCCGGCTGAGCGCTATATGCGTGACGCCAAGATAACTGAAATCTACGAAGGAACTTCTGAAGTTCAAAGACTGGTAATAGCTCAAAACGTACTGAAGGGACTATAAATATGTCGTGGCAACCACCTCCCCCTCCTCCAAGACCAGGCATGCCCGGTGGTCAACCCGGCGGCGGACAGCCCGGCGGCGGTCAACCCGGCGGCGGACAACCCGGCGGACAACCCGGCGGCGCTGCCAAACCGATTAACTACTACGACCTCCTGCAGGTCAATCGCGATGCTCACTCCACTATCATCCGCTATGCTTACCGCTTCCTGGCAGCCATGTATCACCCGGATAACACCGAAACCGGAGATGCAGAGAAATTCCGCATCATCACCGACGCCTGGCGTACCCTCTCCGATGAAGGCAAGCGCGCTGCCTACGACATGTCTCTGGGAGCAAGAGAGCAGTCACCGGCACCGGGTTCTCCTCAGGGAGCCGCGCCGGGAGCACCTGGTAGCGCCGGTGGTGCGGCAACATTCAACAGGCAGGCCCTCAAAGTTCAAACCAGCACCACCTGGAACGAACTAGAAATGCGCATAGCGATGCTGCAGATTCTCTTGCAAGCCAAAAAGAAAAGACCGGCGACCGGCGGTGCTTCTGCCAAAATGATGATGGACATCCTGGGCACGGAAGACATGGCCGAGATGGAATTCAATATCTGGTACTTGCGTGAAAAAGGGCTTATTGAAATGGGCGAACGCCTCTTCATGATCTCGGTAAAAGGCGTAGACTACCTTCTCGAACAATTGTCCAAGACACAAATTCTCGATGGCGGTACGGACACCGAGAAGAAAATGCGCAAAGCCAATATCAACCAGAGCGCAACCGGCGGCACTCCCAATCTGCCGGCTCGCACCTGAGCCTGATAGCCAGGTAAGTAGCTTAGAGCGCTGAAGATTTAGAATGCAAGTTCGATCTTCAGCGCTTTCATTTTCAACCATGCATTGAAAGCAACGAGGCAGTCTGAGAGTGGTTACTTTTTTCTACGGATTCATAGTGATTGTCGGACTGATCTGGGCTGCCATCTTCTTCATGCTGGTGGTAAGAAGAAAAGTCGACCTCAATGAATTGAGCATGAATCATGCCGTGGCAGATCCTCTTTTATCGGTAATCGGCACGCTCTTTTCAGTTCTATTGGGCTTCCTGGTGGCAGGGGCCATGCAAAGATTTGACGAGGCACGCATCAATGTACAGGAAGAAGCCGGCGCCCTGGCCGATGTCTTCCGCGGCGCGGCAGGCTTTCCGGAGCCGCTTCGGAGCCAGCTACAAGTCAAGTGCATGAATTATGCAGAAGTAGTCATTGATAAAGAATGGCAACTGATGGAAGACCGTAAATCCTCACCCGAAGCCTGGGATCTTTACAGTGATATCTGGCGTCTTTGCGTCAGCTTCAACCCCCGGGAAACAGGCGAGAGCAATGTGCACCAGGCAATACTGGCGGCCATCTCCAGACTGGGAAATTTCCGCACCCTGCGCTTTGCGGCCATGGTTAATCAATTACCGCTCGGTATGTGGATAGTGGTGCTGGCCGGCGGTGGTGCCACCATTGCTTTTACCTACTTTTTTGAAGTTCGCAACGAACGCACGCAAATACTGATGACCGGTCTGGTGGCCACGGTAATGGCCTTGAACATTTTTCTTTTAGCCAACTATGATTATCCTTTCTCCGGAGACGTTCATGTCAGCCCGGCGGCCTTTGAACTGGATCGGGAGATCTTCAAGAAATTTCTTGCCGGTCAAAAAGATACAAGTTTGATAAGCACGCCCCAGGCACATTGAAAGCGCGCCCTAAGGTTTCTCCTCGGGTAAGAGGCGAAAGCTTGTGCGGTGTTCGGGACAGGGACCTACCTCGGCAATAGCTTTGCGATGGGAAATGGCGGGATAGCCCTTATGCCCGGCGAAGCCGTAGGCCGGATAACATTTATCCAGTTCTTTCATATGGGCATCCCGGTGCACTTTAGCAATAACCGAGGCCGCCGCTATGGAAGCGGAATGGCTGTCACCTTTGATCACGGTCAATTGCTTATAGGAGCCATTCTTGATTGGCTTATTGCCGTCGACAAGAATGAGCGCCCCGTCGCTTGCTAGAGCAAGATCTTTCAGCAGGGCGGCCACAGCCAGATCCATTGAGCGCAAACTGGCGTTCAATATATTCATCTCATCAATCTCGGCCGCGCTGCAGGAGGCGATGGCAAAGCGAGCACAGGAGCGCAACAAGGAAGAGAGCCTCTCACGCGTAGCCGCATCAAGCTTTTTGCTGTCGTCCAGTTCAGCCAGAGCAGCAGTCAGCTCCTTATCCAGCACGGCAAAGGGCAATGCCACCGCTGCCGATACCACCGGTCCAGCCAGACAACCTCGCCCGACTTCATCAACTCCAATAAGATAGGGCCGATTTTCGCATATGTTGCCCAGGCTCAACTGCTCGCTGTTTAAATTCGATTTGCCTCTGGCCACGATTGGGGCCGGCAGGCCAAAGCTCTGGCAATGCCCCTTATATGTTTTGAGGTCAAAACTTACCAGCGCGCTGAAGCCGCTCCGACTCAAGGTACACCCTCTTTGCCACCGTAGTGAAAATCGACTTTTATTCTAAATCGTCCAGGGTCAGATTGCCCAATTTAGCATCACGCAAGTCGCGCAGCAAAATATTAGCGGCCCGGTAATCATCCAACTTGGCTCCGGATGCCAGAAAGTTTTTCGCCTGGGCAATGTGAATCAAGCCGTCCTCGGCCTCGGCAAGACCGGGCACATAACTTTCCAGAGCTCGCGGATAGAACCTCTTCATCAAGACCAGGGCCTGCTTGGCACATTCCAGGTTGTCGTAGGTATCAGGGGGCACCAGATTAAGCACAGAAAGCCTTGACATGGTCTCTTTCTGAAAAAGGGTGGGAGGCAAGATACCGGGAGTATCGAGCAACTCAAGTTGAGGATGCACTCGAATCCACTGGGTGCCCTTGGTAACACCGGGCATATCACCGGTTTTGGCGTGCTTTTTGCCAATGAACCAGTTGATCAAAGATGACTTGCCGACGTTGGGGATGCCCACTACGCAGGCCCGCATTGGTCTTGGTAAAAGCCCCTTGCGCTGAAGACTTTCTCGCTTGCTGCGGGTAAGTTCCAGGCAGGCTTCCACAAAGGCAGTCTTGCTGGACAGACCCTTCAGACAAAGGGCCACGGCCAGGCTGGGGGGACCATTCTGGGCAGCCAGCTCTTCATTTACCCGCTTGACATATTCCTTAAGGCGCCGCGAGTCGGCCATATCCAGCTTGGAATAGATGAGCAAACGCGGACGAGAGCCGAAGATCTCATCACTCTTGGGATGCCTGGTACTGATTGGCAGGCGTCCATCCAGAACTTCGATGACCAGGTCAACCCACTTGACTATCTCGGTCAAACGTTGAAAAGCAGTAGTCGGAGGTCGCTTTCTGACCCCCGACTTCTTAAATTTGCCGTCCTGAGGCGTGCGACCAGCCGAATTGCCGTCTTGACCCTGCTTCCGTGAATACTTTGGCAACTGTCTTTACGGCTTCCTGAAGGAGACTAGCTCTTAGCTTCGGTCTTGGCGGCAGCAGCAGCTTTGGTTTGAGCCGCATCCTTTCTGACGCCCACTTTCTCTTTGATACGAGTGGCTTTACCGGTACGCTGTCTGAGGTAATAGAGCTTAGCCCGGCGCACCTGACCGCGACGCTGCACGGTTATTTTCTCAACCCGGGGAGAGTGGACCAGGAAGACACGCTCGATGCCGATGCCCTGGAACACGCGACGGACGGTGATAGTCTCACCGACGCCGTGACCGGAATGCTTGATGATGACGCCTTCGTAGCCCTGGGTACGCTCTTTACCGCCTTCAACGATTTTCACGAAGACTTTGACGGTGTCGCCTACGTCGAAGGCAGGCAGATTGCTCTTGAGGAGCGGGGCTTCAATTTCCTTGATAATACTATTCATGGCTCACTAATGGTTGTTTCTTCGAAGATATAGAAAAGCGATTACTGATTGTAGCACCCGGGACATATCTAAAAGCCAGAAGTCCAGGCTCCGTTAAACGAGGCTTTACCGTTTCCGGATTGTTTTTGTCTAATCTAATCACCCCAGGGGTACCATCCTTTTGAAAGCAGTCCACCGCGGGAGCCCCGGCAACGAGAGGCGGGCTCAGCGGGATTTGCCACTACCGATGGTAGCATCCTTGGATAATCTCTCCTCCAGCTCAGCCCGCTCCAGTATTTGCTTAGAGCGCCCATCCGCATCCTTGAGAGACTCCTTCAAGAGATTGAGTTCGGCGATGAAGTCGTCAACCGATTGAAAAGCCCGGTAGACTGAGGCGAAGCGCACATAAGCCACCTGGTCGAGAGCGCTTAATTTGGAGAGTACCAACTCTCCTAATAAGGAAGAAGAAATCTCCCGCCGTCCGGCCGCCATCAACTCGTTTTCCACCGACTCTACAATATTATCGATTTGTTCGGCACTGACCGCCGTCTTGACGCAAGCGCGGGAAAGACCGGCCCGTAGTTTCTCGCGAGAATAAGGGTCACGGGTACCTGTACGCTTGACCACGAGAAATTGAATTACTTCCAGCTTCTCGTAAGTGGTAAAGCGCTTGCCGCAAGACTCACACTCGCGCCTGCGTCTGACAGAATTGTCGTTAGTCAAACGAGATTCAAGTACGCGGCTTTCTTTCTGATTACAAAATGGGCAGAACATCGAAACGATTATATAAGACAAGCAAGAGAAATAGGCTTAACTTAATTGTTCAAGCCGCACAGGCTAGGGATTTACTTCACTAAGTCTTTTCTTAATACGGCGCAAGGGCAGGGACCATCGCCAGGAGCGACTACCGTAAATTTCCTGCTCAATAGAGTGCAGACGATCTATATATTCACGTTGCTGTGAAAGTACATCGCCGCTCAAGATGGAAGGTAAACTGGTTTCGCCTGCACCGGCAAAGCTTCCCAGCAATCGATTTAGTTCCCGCAGCGGCCTTGTCAGACGCCAGGAGCGGCTGGCCAGCAAGATTCGCACTTTCTCCTCCAAGGCTTCGATAAAGCGCTGATTCTCGTCGAAGCGATTTTGCTCGGCTACGGAAAGCCTGGTGGCAGCACTCTTACCGGCTGCCAGTTTGAGGGCCCGAAAACTCAAGGCTCGAAAATCGGCAGCTGTTCTTATTAATACTTCCGGATCGGCTTTGAAAATTTCCTCCTGCCCCTGAAACACTTGCAAGCCGGCCTGACTCAAGGTACCGGTCCTGGCCATCCAGTCGATGTACTGAGCATAAGCCAGCACCGACTCATCCAGAAAATCTTCGCTGCTGCGCCCGAATTCCTCAAAAATATAGCCGTACTTTCTGGACATGAGAATGATATCCAGCCCGGCCAGCAAGCTGAGAGAATTTCTAGTGGAGGCTGACTGATCGTGCAGGCGAAAGTAACAGAGAGGACCCGGAACATAGAAGCAATCACCTTCCAGAAGCAGACGCAGATTGAAGTCTAGATCTCCTAACTGGTGAAAACCGGGATCGAATCCACTACCGCGGTGCTCGGAGCGAAACATGACGGCACTTGGTTCACCAAGATAATTAGTGACCGGATAGAGGCAGGCCAGAATGGCCTCCGCTCCAATAATAGGCTCGTCCACGACAAAACCGGCACTACAAGCAGACAAATCCGGAATTTCAACTTTAAGGCACTGGCCGGCGCTGTCTATGGCCTGCCGCTCAAAACTGACAAGACTGACCTGGGGGAAGCTTTCCAAACAGCTCAGCCCTTGCATCAAACAATCCGGATGCAATAAGTCGTCCTGGCTGAAAGTCTTGATATAAGGCGCCCTGGCCAGAGACATGGCCAGATTGTAATTGCCAAAGAGACCCAATCTCTTTTCATTGAAATGACAGACAATGCGCTTATCCCTCCGGGCGAACTGACGCATAATCTCTTTGGAATTATCGGTGGAACAATCATCCACCACAATTAACTCAAACCGCTCCAGAGACTGGCTGAGAATGCTCTCAAGGGCTGCACCAAGGTACGCCTCTCCGTTAAATACGGGCAGGCAAACCGAGACAAGCGGCTCAAGACCATCTTGTCCCAAAAGAGTATGGGGTTCCCGGAGAAGCTCCATGCACCTTCCGAAACTGAGGAATTCGTTTCACATATTACAATACCAGTTAGTTTCTGCCGGTGCATCGAGCACAACTTACGGCAAGGGGAAAGCCTTAGAATGCGTGACTTCCTGGACGAATATAGTGGACTCTGGCCCGCAGCAAACAATTGCAAGCCCTGGCTAATACTGGGAAAAGGACCGTCTTTCAGCGAAATCCACAAGCTGGACCTAAAGGCCTTTAATATTCTTTCACTGAATCATGTGCTGCGAGAACTGCCGGTAGACCTGGCTCATGTCATAGACATAGAAGTAATAAAAGATGTGGCCGACTGCCTTGGCCGGCAAGCAAAATATCTGGTCATGCCCTGGTGCCCTCATTTCAAAATGCAACCATCTGAAAAGACCCTGGAAGATTGGCTGCGAGAAATTCCGGAGTTGGCGACACTGGAACAAGAAGGAAGGCTCTTCTACTACGATCTGACCTCGGCTGCCATCAAGAAGGGCCGACATGAACCAGTCTTTGCGCGCTACTTTAGTTCGGAAGCGGCCCTGGAGTTACTAGGGCGAGCAGGAGTAAAGAAGATACGCTCTCTGGGGCTGGATGGCGGCACCAGCTATAGCAGTGAATTTGCAGATCTCAGAGGCAGAAATCTTTTTGCCAACGGACAACTGACTTTCGATCAGCAATTTGGTCGGTTCCCGTCCATCATCAATCGCCATCACCTGGACTATGGTCCGCTCAATCAGCCAGTACCAATCAAAGTCTACGTGGGTGGCACGGAAAGCGAGTTTTTACCGTTCAAAGTCTTGCAACACTCCATTTCAAAACATGCCTCAATGTCTACTGAAGTGGTGCAGATCTGGCAAAGCGACAGGGCTCAAAACATGCCCCAGCCGCTGGAGCGAGCCAACCGCCCGCGCACAAAATTCAGCTTTCAGCGCTTCCTCATACCGGCCCTGAACAACTACCAGGGCAAAGCCATTTACCTTGACTCGGATATGCTGGTCTTTAAGGACATCTTCAAACTCTGGAAGCTGGACATGGCGGACAAAGACCTGCTAGCGACGGCTGCCGCAAAAGGTCAAGAGTCCACTCGCTTTGCAGTGATGCTCCTGAATTGTGAAAAGCTGGACTGGAAAATCGAAGCCATTGTAGAGGGTCTGGATAGCGGTAGATTCAGCTATGAAGAGCTCATGCAAGATATGCCCCTGGCCAGAGTCGGCAATTACATAGCAGCCAATTGGAACAGCCTGGATACTTATACAAAGGGAGTCACATCCCTGCTGCATTTTACAAATTCAAGCAGTCAGCCCTGGCTCTCCCGAGATCATAGATATGAACACGTGTTTATGGAAATGCTCTTTGATTGTCTCGAAAGCGGCAGCATCACCTTAGAAGAAATCAAGAAAGAAATAGACCTTGGTCATGTGCGCCCATCCCTGTTACTGCAAATAGAAGAAAGAGAGGATGCCTCTTTCAAACTGGGCGAGCGGGCCGTCAGGTTGGACAGAGACTTTAAGCCACCCTACGAGCGTATACCGGTCAACTGAAAGAGCGGCTCGGCCGTTTCGAAAATCAAATTGATGTAATAAGTACGGAAAGAAGAAGCGCGCTCAGACATACACTGCACCGATTGAGCTGTATTTAGGAAGGCCAGCCCTCTATTTGCCTGGTAGGGCACCTCCTTTTTCAGCTCCAGATTATCCCGGTTCCACACCTGCTGCCCCAAGCCAAAGCGAAGCCTGGCGCCCCGACGAATCGAGAACAGTTGATAGTCGCCACCCTGGGCCGTGTCTTGCTGCGGGCGCAAGAAATACTGCACCACCAGAAGCTTGTTGGTCATCTTCACATGCGGTCCACGTTCCTGCCGGGCCTCAAGTGGAGCGGCTTCATGTATTGAAAACTGGCAGTCGGCAAGTAGTTCGAAGGCACGCGGATCGTCACGGCGACGCAGTCCGATCTGCCAATCGGACACTGGACCCAGACTTTGCACCAGTTCGGGATAGGCCTGCCTGATAGCGGCAGCAAAACCATCGAAAAGCTGCCTCTGCCACCGCGCTTCCAGAAAAGAAGCCATGGTCTCCAACCAGACCGGCGGCAAGCGCTTCTCGATAGAAGCCTGGTGATAGCCGTAATGGCGTTTCTCACCAGGCTTAAGAACAGGGCGCTGCGCTAGAGAAGGGTCGCTGTCGCCAAAGACGGTTTCGGCCTCCTTGAGGCTTGCCAGTAAAGCCTCAAGGCGATGCTCGGGCAGGAGCCCCTGTAGTTCCATATGCGGGAAAGGTTCCGCAATCAGGGGCGTAGAATCGTCAAAGTGCAGCCCGTTGAAATCGGCACAAGTCACGTCCAAATTGAACCACCTTTCCACACTTTAGTATTCGTGGATAGTGCTGCCGAAACGGCTCAAAGTCGCCAGGGATGCTGCCGCTCCGGCGGACGGAGCCGGCTGCGAATTCTCGAGCGCGAGAGAAAAGAGCGGGTTGCGCATCTCGCCCAGTAGATTGAGGAAAAGACGCCGATGCCTGGAGCGCGAGCGACAACTGACGCCGTGAATGGAATCTCTGGTGTTGAGGAGGAGCACCAGACGATTGGCCGCATAGGGCACCGTCTCTACCACCTGCACATCTCGAGGATCGACTGTACGCATATAGTCATAGCGAATCTCCCGACCGGAAGCAGCAAGTCCGGGGGCCGGTGCAAGAATCTGCAGGTCACCGCCGGTGGAGTCATCTTCCGGCAGACGCAGGTAAAACAGTCCCACAAAGAGCTTACGCGGGCAATCAATATGAGGACCGCGAACTGTGGTTCCAGAAAGAAGACTGGGAGTATTCACACCGATCTGTACATCCATCAAGACCGTGGCGTCAGACTCGCCGTCCACCGGGCGAATACCACACTTGAGAGGGCCGAAGCGCTTTTCCAGATCGGGATAGTACTGCTTAATGGCAGGGTCGAAGACTCGCAAAATATCGTCGAAGAAAGACTGGCTCAAGTGCTCCTGCACAAAATTCTTGAATTCCAGGCTGATCTGCGGATTAAAGGCAATATGAGTGCAGGAATAGTTAAAACTCTGATTATTTCCGTACTTTACCCCCTTGGTCAAAACTTCCAGGGGCGGCAGACATTCCGTCAGCTTACCGTAGAGCCCCGAGGGCAGTACATTGTCCACCACTACATAAGGAAAGGGGCTGAGCTTCACATCGGCCGGGCTAATCTTGTCGGTCAATAACATAAACTGAGATCCTAGCTGCCGCAGGAAATACTTGCATGAATGAAATCTCCTCTTGGGAAAGAAAAAAAGCCGGGCAAATTCAAGAAGAATTTTGAAATTCCTGGGGCTTTGGGGGCATAATTTAGAAATGAAAAGAACCAGGGCCACCCACTATGAAATTCTCGGAGTGCTTCCCACCGTAAGCATGGAAGAGATCAAGCAGGCCTATCGCAGCCTGGTGAAAGCCAAGCACCCCGACCTTTCTTACCGGGGTAAGTCGGGTAACCAAGTTGAGATTGAGACCGAGCAGATGATGGTCATCAACGAGGCTTATGCCGTCTTGATGGATGTGGACAAACGCGCCGATTATGATTCAACGCTCCTCAAACCAAAGACTAGCGCCTTCCCCCGCCACGCCCAGGACTCCCTCGATGAAGAACGGGCGAGAGAAAAGTTTCTCAGACAAGTTTTCAATCCACTGAAGCGCTCAATTGCCACGGTATTGAAAAAGTACAAACAAAAACTGAGCATCCTTGCTCAAGATATTTACGACGAAGAACTGCTCATAGACTTCGAAAGCTATGTGGAAGAAATTGAAAGAGTGCTCGTAAAAGCGTCCCACGATTTTACCGACAATCCACCACCCCTGACCATGATTCCAGCCGTACAATGGATGCGCCATGCCATTGCCCAGGCTGCCGATGGTCTGGAGGAACTGAGATACTTCCTCAGCAATTACGACTACGACCACCTGGCCATGGCCGACAACCTTTTCAAAATAGCAGTGGAGCACCTGGCCAAAGCCGGTAGCCTGGCTAAAGCTTGCCAGGGTTAGGACAGAGCAATGAAAGCAAAATACGAAAGCCTCTACCAGATTAACACCCGAGTCTGGCTGACCAGCCTGGCAGAAAAGCTCAAGGGGCCGGCCGCCCTCGATGATATTCCGGAGAGCGCGCTCGATACATTTAAAGCGCAAGGTTTCGATTGGCTCTATTTTCTAAGCGTCTGGCAAACGGGTGTAAGAGGGCGAGAGATCTCCCGCCGACATTCGGGCTGGCTGAAGGAGTTTCATGAAACCCTGCCCGATTTGAGGGAAGAAGACATTCAGGGCTCGGGCTTCGCCGTCAAAAACTATGTGACGGCTGAGACCCTCGGCGGCGATGAAGCCCTCAAGAGGTTGAGAGCACGCCTGCAGGCCAGAGGCTTGAAGCTCATGCTCGACTTTGTACCCAATCACACGGCCCTCGATCATCCCTTTGTGGAGAGTCATCCCGAATACTATATTGAGGGCACCGAGGAGGATATCAGGCGAGCCCCCCAGAACTTTATCCGTCTCAAAAGTGGGACAAAGGAACGCATCTTCGCCCATGGCCGCGACCCCTATTTCGACGGCTGGCCGGACACCTTGCAGTTAAACTACGGCAGCAAAGATTTTCAAAAGGCCATGCGGGCTGAAATACTAAAAATAGCCGGTCAATGTGACGGTCTGCGTTGCGACATGGCCATGCTTGTCCTGCCTGAGATTTTTCAGCGCACCTGGGCTTTGCAAGCTGACGAATTCTGGGCGGAGACCATAGCAGCAGTCAAGAAAGTATATCCGCATTTCTGCTTTATGGCTGAAGTCTACTGGGATATGGAATGGAGACTGCAAGAACTGGGCTTTGACTATACCTATGACAAACGGCTCTATGACCGCCTGCGTGACCGGGAAGCCCAGCCGGTTTACCTGCACCTGAAAGCCGACCCCGCTTATCAAAATAAGCTGGCCCGCTTCTTAGAAAATCACGACGAACCAAGAGCGGCAGCCGTCTTTGACTTACCCTGCCATAAAGCGGCTGCAGCCGTCACCTACCTGACCCCGGGTTTGCGTTTTTTCCATCAAGGGCAATTTGAAGGAAGACAAAAACGCATATCACCACATTTGGTGCGAGGCCCGCAAGAAGAGATGAACCGGGAACTGGCGATTTTCTATGAGCATCTCCTGACCACAGTCAATAGCAGCCTCCTGAAAGAAGGCAGCTTCACCCTGCTGGAAGCACGGAGAGCCTGGTCAGACAACTACACAAATGAGTGTTTTATAGCCTTTTCCTGGCAAAGACAGGAAAGCCGCTCTCTGATTGTAATCAATTACGCCGACCATAACAGTCAGTGCTATTTGCCGCTTCCATTTGACAATTTGAGCGGCGCTGATTTTCAGTTGACGGATTTGCTTTCTACGGCCTGCTACAGGCGTGCCGGAAGCGACCTGGCGAACCCGGGCTTATATCTGGACATGGACCCCTGGCAGGTGCACATTTTTCGCTTTGAGAAGGCAGCGACTGCGGCCAACAAAGTTGACAAAGCGACCGGCCCAGCCGACAGCAACGTTTTCAATAATCTATCATGCTCCTGATATAGGGCAACCTCTCTTCCGTCTGGGTCTGCCTGCTTCCGGAGGGATAATGTCCAAACGTCAACCTGCTTTTAATGCGGAACTCTCACCCAAGGCCGAGCTGGATCGGCTGGAGTTGGCCAGGCTGGAAAAGGAACCCTGGAAGAAATGGGGTCCTTATTTAAGTGAACGGCAATGGGGCACAGTGCGGGAGGACTACAGCGACAACGGCGACGCCTGGAATTACTTCAGCCACGATCAGGCCAGGTCCAGAGCCTATCGCTGGGGTGAAGACGGACTGGCAGGCATTTCCGACAGCCATCAAATCCTCTGTTTTTCTCTGGCGCTCTGGAACGAACAGGACGCCATCCTGAAAGAGAGGCTCTTCGGTCTCACCAACAGTGAAGGTAACCACGGCGAAGACGTCAAGGAGTACTACTTCTATCTGGAGAGCACGCCCAGCCATTCCTATATGAAGTATCTCTACAAATACCCGCAGGCGGCTTTCCCCTACGGCAAGCTGGTAGAGGAAAACAAAAAAAGAGGACGGCAGGAATTAGAATACGAACTGATTGACACAGGCGTTTTTGATCAGGATCGCTACTTCGATGTGCAGGTAGAGTACGCCAAAGCCGATGCAGAAGACATTCTCATCAAGATCACGGTCGTGAACAGGGGGGCCGACCAGGCGCCGCTTCATCTTTTGCCCACCTTGCTCTTCCGCAATACCTGGACCTGGACCGACGGCGGTGCCAAGCCGGAACTTAAAACCTTGAAGGGCGAAACAGGCACGGCAGTTGTGCAAGCCCACCTGAACGACCCCCTCTTTCAGGAATCACTGGCAGACTATTATCTCTATGCCGATGCCGGCGGCGAGAGCCTGGAGTTACTCTTCTGCAACAACGACACCAATAATGCCCGGCTATTCGGCACTGCCAACACAACGCCCTATGTCAAAGACGGCATCAATAACTACATCGTCAACGGTGACAGCAAGGCCTGCAATCCCGAAGGTAAAGGTACAAAGGCTGCCGCTCACTACAAACTCAGCCTCAAAGGCGGGGAAGAAAAAACAATAAGACTGCGCCTGAGCAACAAAGCCCCCCAGAAGTTGCCAACGCCCTTTGCCGACTTCGAAGAGATCGTGGCTGAGCGCATTGAGGAGGCCGACGGCTTTTACCAGGCCCTCTATACCGAAGACATGAAAGAAGACCAGGAGAAAATCAACCTCTTTCGTCAGGCCATGGCCGGCATGCTCTGGTCTAAGCAATACTTCTATTACGACGTAGAACGCTGGCTCAAGGAGCACGACGCGGGCTTTCTCACCAGGGCCAACAAAAGATCAAATGTGAGAAACAGCGATTGGTATCACATGTATAACGACGATATCATCTCCATGCCGGACAAATGGGAATACCCATGGTATGCAGCCTGGGATCTAGCCTTCCACACAGTGCCCCTGGGTACCGTCGATATTGATTTTGCCAAAGACCAGCTCGACATGATGCTGCGCAACGACTATCAACACCCGAACGGACAGATACCGGCCTATGAGTGGAATTTCGGAGACGTCAATCCGCCGGTGCATGCTTTTGCCACCATCGAAGTCTATTTACACGACAAAGTGCGAAATGACGGAAAAGGCGATGTGGACTTCCTCAAGTACGCCTTCACCAAACTGATAGTGAACTACTCCTGGTGGCTCAACAGAAAAGACCCCAAAGGCAAGAATGTCTTTGAAGGGGGCTTTCTCGGTCTCGATAACATCGGGGTCTTCGACCGCAGTGCGCCTCTGCCCACAGGCGGCTCTCTCGAACAGGCCGACGGCACGGCCTGGATGGCCTTTTTCAGCCAGCAGATGCTTAGAATCGCCATCGAAGTGGCGGAACATGATCCCCTCTACGAAGATCTGGCCGTCCGCTTCCTGCAGCACACGCTCTGGATAGCGGGCGCCATGGACCGAATCGGGGAACATTCCGACGAACTGTGGGACGAAGAAGACGGTTTCTTCTACGATGTACTGAGGCTCCCCAATGGTCAATCCCAGAGGTTGAAGGTTCGCTCTATGGTGGGGCTCTTGCCACTGGCGGCAGTAGCAGTATTGGAAGAGTCAAAACTGGAAGGGCTGCCCACTTTTCGCAAACGCAGCAACGAATTTGCCAGACGCCACCCGGAACTTTGTGCCAATATTCATATGCCGTCAAAACCGGGTATAGCCGGTCGGCGAATGTTGAGCGTCATCAGTCGAGACAAACTAAGGCGCATTCTGACACGCATGCTGGACGAGAACGAATTTCTCAGCCCCTATGGTATTCGCTCCCTATCGAGATATCACAAGGACAACCCTTTCGTCTTTCAGCACAACGGGCAGGAATTTAGAGTGGACTACCTGCCGGGCGAGTCCGACAACGGTATGTTCGGAGGCAATTCCAACTGGCGTGGACCTATTTGGATGCCGGTTAATTTCTTGCTGATTAAGGCCCTGTATTTGTATTTTGCCTACTATGGCGACTCCTTCAAGATTGAATGTCCCACAGGCTCCGGTCGGGAGATGAACTTGATGGAAGTAGCCCATGAACTTTCAAGAAGACTCTACTCCATCTTCCTGCCCGATAAAGATGGTCGCCGCCCCGTCTACGGTGGCACGGAAAAATTCCAGAACGATCCTCACTTTAAAGACAAAATACTCTTCTATGAATACTTCCACGGCGAAAACGGCGCCGGGCTGGGAGCCAGCCACCAGACCGGTTGGACTGGTCTTGTGGCGAGAATTTTGCGTCTGGAAAATATCATTACTGCCGACATGCTTCTAGCACCGGGTGCAGCCAGCGAAGCCAGAAAAGCTCTCATGGCCCACTGGCAAGAGCAGTAAAACGATAGTGAAAACGATATTCAATCCAGTATTTCAGCAATGAGATAGACTCAGTTCTTATTGAGAATCTCTATCAAAACGCCGATAAATAGTACATCTTAGACAACATAAGCTGTCTGAAAGGGACAAGCTCTGGTATTATGTAATTGGTAAGTATTACAGGCAGAGAGTTGATTCGATTTCGAGGACCTTCTCGTGAGCATGTCGAAACTAAACCTGCAATTAAGCAGTTACAAACGAATCATCATGTCAGTGCTGGTATTCACGCTGATGTGGACAGGCACGCTCTTACACGACCAGCTCGGCCTTGAACTTTCAAAACTAGCAAGCAACCAGAACTTTTTAAATACTGCAAAAGGCAACGATGTTCTCAGTCTGCTCAGCACACCTGAGCGTTGCCCCTGTGCGGCTCATACTCATAGCCCCCTGGTCTCTGCCGGTGTCGATGAAACCGACTGCCAAAAGAATGTCGGCAATGATAAAGATAGCCACAATCATTTTCAGCTTTGTCGGCAAGCCTTACTGGCCACCATCTCTCACTTTATCTGCGCCCTGAGCAGCACAGAATCACCGCCGGCTAATCCTGCAGCGGTTGCCCTGTTAGCTCCGAACAACCAGCCTATCTATATACTGAAGCGCGCCCTTTTAATTTAGATTACTTCTTGGTTCCCAGGCTTGCACTAAGAACCCAGGGCTCAGCCCGGCTTAGTGCAGCATCTAGTTTTAGCTGAAAGCAAAAACTTTCGAACCTCTATAAGAAGTATCATCATGATTGCAAAGAAAAACCGTCGGACACCGATCTGGCTGACCTTGGCGGCAGTCATATTGAGCAGTTGCTCTTTACTTGACTCCTCATCCAAACAAACATCAATGGGCATGCTGGCCGGAGCCAAGCCGTTGAAGCTTTTCTCCGCCTTCAAGCGGTCCCCCAGGAAACCGGAAGCTGCGCCCCTGCCGGCACCGGCCGTGGACCCGGCCAGTATCGATTTGAGCAATCCTGTTAATGCCACCGTCACCCTCAGTACGGGGGCTGCCGGTAATATCAAAGTAGCCCCGGTCGGCACCAGGAGCCTCAAACAGTCCCTGCGCTTCTCCTCCACAGTGGAATCCAGTAACCCCGGCACGGCATCGGTCACTTCCATGGTACACGGCATCATCACCAGGGTCCTGGTAGATGTGGGCGACACCGTCAAAGCCGGTCAGGTGGTAGCCTACATAAACTGTCCGGAACTCTCCGACGCCCAATCCAGCTTCGTTGAGCGTAAAGCCAGGGTAATGGAAGCGGCCGCCAATGTGGACCTTATCAAAACCAGAGTAAGCCTGGCTGAGGCAGACGCAGCCAGGCTCAAGACCCTCTTTGGAGAGGGCATCTCCGCCAAGAAAGATGTGGAAGCCGGACAGTCGCGCATAGCCAGCACCAAAGCCGAGCTGGAAACGGCCAAAGCCATGCTTGCCGCCAGCCAGATTCAGTTTACGGCAGCCCGCTCCCGCCTCGTCAGTCTGGGTTTCGACCCGCAGTCTATGGAAGAGAGCAAGCTGACCACCGAACTGGCGCTGCGCTCGCCCATCTCCGGACAGGTAAGCCAGCGAAACGCCCAGGCCGGACAGACCGTAGGTGCCTCCGGCAGCCCTTCCGCTACCGTGCTCTTCACCATCGTCGATCTCTCCCGCGTCTGGGTGATGCTGGAAGTGCCGCAGTCGGAAGTTTCAAAAATCAAACTGAACGCTCCCGTCACCTTCACCACTGAAGTGGCTCCCGGTCAGAAGTTCATGGGAAGGGTGACCCGCCTGGGAGAAAGGTTCGATCCCCAGAGCCGCACCGCCTCGGTGCGAACGGAAATAGAAAATCCCCGGGCAATTCTCAAACCCGGTCTTCTGGTTCTGGCGGAAGTAGCCACCAGCGCCGCCCCACAGGACAAACTGAGCATTCCCAACGCCGCCATTCAACGCATCGGCGGTCAGGATCTTGTCTTCAAAAAGACGGGACCGCAGAGCTACCGGGTCTGCCGTCTCAAACTGGGAGACAGCGACGGTCTCAGTACTGAAGTGAAAGAAAACCCGGACGGCCTCAGTCATCATGACCGGGTGGTAACCAGCGGTTCCTTCGCTCTCAAAAGTGAGCTTTTGAGAAAATCTATCGGCGGCGGCATATGAGCAGTATCCACCGCAACCTTGAACAGGGGGCTGCGCCCACAGCTTCCGGCTGGCTGGAAAAACTGGTGGAAGCCTGCCTCGATGCGCGGGTAATGGTGCTCTTCATCCTGATACTGAGCACCGGTCTGGGCATACTCTGCTTTTCTAATTTGCATATTGATGCCGTACCGGACGTCTCCAACGTGCAAGTCACAGTCACGGCCAATGCCCGCGGGCTTGCCCCCAGGGAGGTGGAACAATATGTCACCTATCCCATTGAGTTAGCCCTGCAGAGCCTGCCCAAGCTAAAACAACTGCGTTCCATTTCCAAATTTTCCCTCTGCCAGGTAACCGCCGTTTTTGAAGACTCCGCCGACATTTACTGGGCCAGACAACAGGTGACGGAAAAACTAAAAACAGCCCTGGAGCAAATGCCCCCTGCCGCCGACATAAAAATCGCGCTAGGCCCCATCGCCACCGGCCTGGGTGAGATTTACCAGTTCCAGGTCACCGGCAAAGGTTATAGCCTTATGCAGTTGCGAGATATTCTCGACTGGCAGGTTATTCCGGCCCTCAAGACCGTGGCAGGGGTGGATGAAATTCAATCAATGGGCGGTGAAGCCAAGGAATATCAAGTCAGGCTCGACCCGGAGAGGCTGCATGGTTACCACATCGGTGTCTCTGCCGTCATGAATGCCCTGGCTGCCAACAACGCCAACAGCGGCGGTGGTTATTTAATTGAAAATGATGACCAGACCCTGATCCGGGGCGAAGGCATGCTACGCGATGTGGAAGATATCGAAAACGTGGCGGTGCGCCGCGACCAATCCGGCATAGTAAAAGTGAAGGATCTGGGAGTGGTAACCATCGGACACAAGCAGCCCCAGAGCATCGTGACCGAAAACGGCCAGGGCGAGACCGTGATTGGCACGGTAGTGATGCGCAAAGGAGAAAATTCCAAAGACGTCTTGACCAGACTGGAAAAGGCTGTGGAAACCCTCCGCTTGAGCCTGCCCAGGGGCGTCAATATCAACACCTTCTACGACCGCAGCATTCTCATCGAACAAACCATCGACACCGTCAAGCACAACCTCTTTAGCGGTGCTCTCTTCGTGATCGTGGTGCTCTTCTTGCTTCTAGGCGGGCTCAGGGGAGCCGTCATCGCCGCCCTGGCCATTCCTCTTTCGCTCATAGGGGCCGTGGCCTTTCTATCTTTGAGCAATACTTCCGGCAACTTACTTTCCCTTGGCGCCATCGACTTCGGCATACTCATAGACGGCTCGGTGGTGATGGTGGAAAACATCATTGCCAGACTGGCCGAAAGAGAAGGCAATCGTCTCACCATCGTCAAGGAAGCAGCAGCCGAAGTGGCCAAGCCTGTTTTCTTCGCCGTCTTGATCATCACCGTGGTCTACCTGCCGATTCTGGCACTGCCGGGGGTATCAGGCAAGACCTTCCAACCCATGGCTCTGACCGTCATCTTCGGGCTTCTGACGGCTCTTCTAATCGGGCTTCTGGCCACTCCCACCCTGGCTTATTTCCTCTTGCCCGGCAAGCCCGACGAGAAAGACAGCTTTATCCTCAAGCTAATTCGCCCCCATTACCGTTATATGCTTTTAGAAAGCACCAGGGCGCCCCTCAAGAGCTTCAGTCTGGCTCTCTGTATCTTCCTTTTCAGCTTAGCCTTGATACCCTCCCTCGGTTCCGAATTCGTGCCGGTTCTAAAGGAAGGAGCCATGGTACTGACCGTAAACAGGCCGGTCTCCGGTTCTCTGGACCTGGCAGCCAAACAAACAACCGAGATAGAAAGGCAGATAATGACCTTCCCGGATGTAGAGCAGGTAGTATCGCGCACCGGACACTCGGAAATAGCCTTTGATCCAATGGGTCCGGACGAAACCGATGTCTTCGTCATTCTAAAACCGCCCGCAAAGTGGCAGACCGGCACTACCCAGCAAGAAATTGAAGATGCCATCACCAGAAGGTTGAAAGAAACCGTTCCGGGCATCATATTTTCAGTCTCGCAGCCCATCGAGCAACGCATGAACGAGCTTGTAGCGGGTGCCAAAAGCGATGTGGCGGTGCGCATTTTCGGACCGGATCTGGACAAACTGCGTGAACTGGGCGGACAAGTGGGATCGCTGCTTAGCACCATGAGCGGTACCGCCGACATGAAGCTCGAACAAAATTCCGGACTGCCGGTGGTAACGGCAAAACTGAACTCAGCTCGGCTGGCCGCCTACGGTGTGTCCACGGAAGAAGCACTGGATACGGTGGCAGCTTCGCAAGCCGGAAAAGTAGTAGGTACCATCTACCAGGGCAAGCCCCGCTACGATTTAACAGTCCGCTTCCAGCCGGATAAACTCCAGCGCGCCGAAGACCTGGGCGCCCTGCCGGTCAAAAGCCTGGCCGGTGAACTGGTGCCATTGAGACAGCTAGCGACTCTGCAAAAAACCGAAGACGCCGCTCAAATTGCCCACCTGCAAACAGACCGCACCTATATGGTACAGGTCAATGTGCGGGGACAAGATCTGGGCACCTACGTTAAGGAAGCCCGGGCCCTGGTGGATAAGAACCTGCAATTACCAAGCGGTTACCGCATCACCTGGGGCGGTCAGTTCGAAAATCTACAGGAAGCCCAGAGCCGACTCTTCGTACTGGTGCCCCTGGTACTCCTGCTCATATTCATGCTGCTCTATGCCTCCTTCGGCAGCATGAAACCGGGACTGCTGATTTTTTCCAACATACCGCTCGCCCTCTCCGGTGGTCTGGCGGCCCTCTACCTCAGGGGCATGCCCCTTTCGGTCACTGCCGGTGTAGGCTTCATTGCCCTGTTTGGGGTGGCGGTCTTGAACGGTGTGGTACTTGTCACAACCATTCAACAATTGGAAAAGAACGAGGGGCTATCCCCGCGTCAGGCCGCCCTCAAGGGGGCCCAAAAGCGGCTCAGACCGGTTTTGATGACGGCCCTGGTAGCCTCCCTGGGTTTTGTGCCCATGGCCCTGGCCACGACTGTGGGGGCTGAAGTGCAGCGCCCTCTGGCCACGGTGGTAATAGGTGGTCTAATCACTTCCACAGCCCTTACCTTGCTTGTCATTCCGGCAGTTTATGCCTTAATCTGCGGCACAAAGGGCGGTCGCAAGAGGAAAAGACAGAGCCGGCTTAAAACCTTAAGCGAGCCTGAAACTGCGGCTCAACCAGGAAAGTAGGCGCGGCAGGAGGCGAGAACGTTCCTTCTGGAGAAGGCAGTCCAGCTCAGCCAGCTCGTTTACAAGGCTGAAAGTGCCGTTTTGCCTGGGCGACTGAAAGACAAGCCCGGGAGTCTCAAGGTCGAAGGGGGCAATGGTGTGCACATTGCGGTTATGGCGGGCGCCGCGAATTTCTTGCGCGGCACCTGAGAATACCTGAAAAACACCGCCTGGTTCGCCGCGGCGCTCTTTCACCTCAATGCGATACTGCCGCAAATGCTCTAGTTGGCAGGCCGGTATGCGCTCCTTCACCATGGCCATTTCTTCAAAATGAAGGGCGATGGTGTGAGCCAGACCGTTACTTTCGATAAAGTAACAGGGACTCAAAACTTCATCGAGAAAGTCGGCTATCTTCTGGCGATTATGGAGACTGAAGGAACCGGCAAGTTTTCCGCCGACACTGACAACGACGACCGTATCATCACCGATGTAGATGGAAGCACAAGACATATGCACACCCGGTAAAGAAGTTCCTACTGACAATATATCACGCTCCAGCCAACCAGGCCCGCCAAACTTCCCCCGGTAGCAAATGCGCCGGATTCTTAACCGGTTTGCCTGGAGAACCTCCGGCAGTTCTGCAGTCGTCTTCCCTTCGATTCAGGGGGTCCTTTCGGCTCGGCGGCGAAAACGTAGTAAATCAGTTGCGTCTCCCACTCGGCGGCTTAGAGAGCTCGTAGAAAGATCTTGTGCCTACAAAATGTCTACACGTGCACATGTAGAACTATGAGATACCTTATCGGACCGGAGTGAATGAGAACACGCACGTTTGGGGAAGGTTTTCCAGTCAAGATACTGGCTCAAAGGTATAAAGGCAACGCCCCAGTCAACGACTAGGCATTGGGCCTGGAATTAAGGAGGTGGACCTGGTGTATGAATGCGGTGACTTAAGGCTATGTTATTCGTTCGATGGAAGCGATAAATTATCTGTCCTACAATTTGGCAAACAGATAAAGAAGAAAATCAGCCCATCATCAATTGTGTAACGACTTAGCATGTGGCAAAATGACGATCAATAATTGCATGTGGCACAACTAGAGCAGTAGCCGTTTCGCGTTGCGACGACTTCCAGCCACTTCGGTCTGTGTGCGTAGAGTCTAAATCGAGGAGTGGAAATACTTCAGTGAACCCACCTGTCCCACCGTTCACCCACGAAAGCGCTGTTCAAAAAGTTCGTCTGGCCGAGGATGGCTGGAATTCACGGACCCCTGAACGAGTTTGTCTGGCTTACTCTCAAGACTCAAAGTGGCGAAACCGTTCTGAGTTTCTCACAGGAAGGGAGGCGATCGTTGCTTTCCTGACTCGCAAATGGACCAAGGAGCTGGATTACCGATTGATAAAAGAGCTGTGGGCGTTTACTGGCAATAAGATCGCAGTACGTTTCGCCTACGAGTGGCACGATGATTCGGGGAATTGGTACCGATCGTATGGCAATGAAAATTGGGAATTTGATGAACAGGGCTTGATGAAGGCTCGACATGCAAGCATCAACGACTTGCCAATTTTAGAATCAGAACGCAAATTTCACTGGCCGCTTGGGCGCCGCCCAGATGACCACCCATCACTTTCAGAACTGGGGTTGTGAATAAGACCATTGCGATTAGTAGATGGCGGTCGAGCCACTGGTGCCAACTTATCATCCGCCACGGTACTTGGTGTGCAAACTTGAACGTCACGGCATGTCAAACTTTTGCAAATAGGACTTCGTTTTTCGCCTCGATCAGTTTGGCAACGATCTGATCTTTTTTGTTTTGCCGATTGCCTTAGCGAATACTGTTTAAGGTTTTCTTCGATAAGTGCGAGCGAAAGACCAGGAGAGGCTGCGTCCTCTATGAGGAATTGTCCAGACAGCATCTGTGAGTACGGGAACAGGCAAGCGACTCTGCTGCCAACACTCACAAGCAAGCATCTACATCCGTAACTACACAAGTCCCAAAACCCAGACAGACACAAGCTCGTGAGGCTTACTATACAAACGAGAATGCTATTATCATTAATAAAACCGTCGATCCATTTTTTGTGAGGTCTAAGAGTGCGGACTTTTAAAGTACTTATGGCCGTGATCGTCGCCAGCGCGTTCCTTATCATAACTCAAGGTGTGTTTATTTTTCGCCATGTGCCAGCCTTGAGATGCGGAACCATAATGGGGCTGGAAGCAGCAAATATACATTCGTGGAGCCGAATTGAGTTGTTAAATAGACTTGGAAATCCTGATTCTACACTTCAAAAGCCGGATGGCAGTGAGTCGTTATGTTATCTACAAGGCTTCATGAATACGGGTGTTTCTTTTGACCTTAGGAATAACAAAGTCGAAGGGATACATAGTCATACCAATTGGCACGATGAATGGCGGCATGAATGAAAATTTGCTGTCCGTGGGAACTACCAAGACCTGAAGCCGCAAACTCGCTAATTCCGATGAGCTTATCCAGCCTAGCTGCTGAAGAGCATGCGTCTACTTAATTTCAAAGCCATCAATAAACTGACCATTGAACCAGCTACTACCCATATGCAGCTCCATATCCAAGCCATCTCGCTTGTCCTCATCGTTATATATACTACGGACGAAACGCTTGAAGGTCGCTGGATCGCCCTTGAAGTTGGCCGCGGCAGCACAATCTTGCAAAAGTTGCAAGGCATCTGGTAAGCGTCCATCATCAAGAGCAACACTGGCATCATGAGAATATACCGCTGCGCAGTGGTCCGGTTCTGGAGGTCGGGCAGCAATAGCATCGAGTCGCCGCTGCCTCAGAACATCGGCATTGACCTTAACGAGTTCGGGGTGATGGTCGCTGTCCCAATAGGCCTTTATCGTTGCAACTTTGACGCATGGATTTATCGGCATATACACCTGCTCAACTCCGAAGCCTTGAGCTTCAACACCAGCAATAGCCAAACGGATTTGCTCGTCTACTATTGGATCAGAACCGCCTCCTCGCTTTTCAGCATCAAACAATACAATAACGCTTGTCTTGCCTTCAAGAGCGGCTTCCATAGCTAGATCTGGCAGCTCGTTCTTGATCAATTCCAAAGCCTTAGGAAATCTACTAAGCGTAGCAGGTGTTTCAGGTCTACCATCTCTAGCCAATTGTTCACCAGCGCAGTAGGAAGCAGCCCTATCAGATTCGCTATAGCTAAATTTATCGGAGGAGCTGACGTCTGTAGCATCGGAGACGTTAGAAGTACCACCTTTGTCAGAGCGACTCTGATTACGATTACGCTCGCTACGGTCGCGCTCGGATGAACTAATTCCACTTTGCACAGAATGAAAGCTTAACGTCCGAGACATCTGGGCTGCGGGCGAACTGGCGTAAGAAGCTGCATAGAGAGCGTGACTGGCGTCACTGGCGTACCTAGCACTAGATAAAGAATTTTCGTTGCCGTGAACTTCAGGAGCTGTATCAGTTTGAATTTCAGATCGCATAGTAAAGCACTCCTATTTAATTTCGGCGCTTTCAAAATAGAAAGCCACACGACGACCCAAACCATATTTCAAGGTTAAGTCCAAGCCTTTTCCCTTAATTTCAACGGCGGAAATAGATTCGGCGAACTTTTGATAATCAGGTGAAACGCTAATGAAACCTGCAGATTGGTCAAGGCAAGCACGAAGTAATTGGGAAGCATCAGGTCTTCTGTTATCATCGAGTGCCTTTGCTGCATCTTCAGCCAAACTAAGGTCACAGCGGTCTAGAGAGCTTCTATCAGCGGTTTTGGTCACAGGCAGGTCTGCGTAAGCATCTGCATATAGATTGCTGTCGGTTTGTTCGAATGATTTGGCTTTTGCTGTAACTTTGTCGTTGCTTTTAATCTCAGCCGGAATCTCAGCTTGGATCTCAAATGGCATAGTAAAACCTCAAGAAAAATGATTGCCTCACCCCATGCAACTACCTTAAACTTGAAGGCAAACCGATTGGTGACGAAAGCGTGTCCAAACTGTGACTGAGGCGGCGACCGATTGGCAATGGCAATTCCCCTTTATCCCAGTTCTCTAGACTGACATTGATTTATCTGCCCGAAAACTTCCACCGGTCATGAACGAGCCCATAGATCAACCAGCCACCCCGATCAACGGGACGTTGACTGTAGCCTTTTTGCTGCGGCTCCGTCTCTGCCCGGCTAATTTATAATATCTTCCTGCATGAGGATCACCTATAGAGAAAGAGGCATCTCGCCGATTTGACGACTTTATTGATGCTGAAAGCTCAAAGCGCCGGTGGAAGCAGAAAGTCCACTGAGTGGATTCGTGTAAAAGTGGTCCATTTTTCTCTGTCAGTGGGAACCACCTCTAGCTGAGCCGCCAACTTGCCAATTCCGATGAGACTTTTATTGGTGTACCTGGTTCAAAGTCGTCTCAATATAAAGCCTGGATGGACGAAAACAACACGTCCATCCAGGCAATCGTCCAAAGTTTTCCGCATTCTCGTCCCAAACTTCATAGCCTCGACTTCTGACGCCCTTTGTTGTCTTGAGTACTAGAGCTTCGCCGCCAGCTTTAAGATGGTTTGTTAATTTCCCTAAATCCTGCCTCTCGGGACTGCACTCGGTTGTAGCCAGCCTCTATATGAGCGGCCTTCATGGTTTCGCCATAACCTACTGAACTGGGCAGAATCTTGTGATGTTCTTCCTTCAGGATGATTGCAAACCCTCTATTTTTAGTAACTCCATTGGGTCGGCTACTAGCACTCCCTATACGAAGCAGGTCTGAAATCTGAAACAATTCCCATATACTCGCCATTGCAAAGCATTAAGCTATGTAATGGCGCTATTGAGCATCAATCATGAGAATTTGCCTTATATCACGAGAGTTTCCACCAGACACGGGCTGGGGCGGCATTGGCACGTTTGTGCATGATTTGGCTCTGGGACTGAAGGAAATCGGTCAGGAAGTGGAAGTAATCTCACTGTCCGCCGACGGCACCAACTCTGTCATTGATTACCAGGGTATCAAAATTCATCGAGTGGTCAGCGACCAGTCGCTGGAGCAATATCAAATGCTGCTGTCTGTGATGCCATACAGTCACAGCCTTTTGAAGGCGTTGTGGGCGTTGCATAACAAGTTTCTGGAACTCCATGCCGTCAATAAGTTCGACATTGTCGAAGTTCCAGAGATGTTTGGTGAAGGAGTTTTTCTAGCGTTATCGAAACTTTGCCCACTGGTAGTAAGGCTTTATACGCCACACTTCAAGTTTATCGACGACAAGCTTCATTTGATTGATGACGCATTCGATCATCAATTTCTGGGATTGATTGAACGCTTGACACTGCTGACTGCCGATGTGGTCACCACTCCGAGCTCGGATCTCGGCGATTATGTGAGCTCCGCCGTAGGATTTAACGCCGATGAGATGGTCGTCATAAGAGGATTGATCGATACGAATCGCTTTTGTCCCGATGGTCCTAAGGCCCTAACGGACGACTCGCATCTGAAAGTAATTTTTGTAGGACGATTGGAAGAGCGAAAAGGCGTATACCAGCTTGTCAAAGCAATTCCGGAAGTAGTAAGAAAATCGCCCGCTGTCAAATTTTATTTCATCGGCAACGATACGAAAACAGCGCGTGGAAACAAATCTGTACTTGCGGAACTCAAAAAAGAACTAGAAAAGAATGGCTGTGCCGAGCATGTCGTGTTCACAGGTCCGGTGCCGCATGCCTCTATGCCGGAGTATTTCCGCTCGGCAGACATCTTCGTTTTGCCTTCGCTCTATGACAATGCTCCGCTTACTTGCCTGGAGGCAATCTCATCAGGCACCGCTTTGCTGGGCACCTCATCTGGTGGCATGAAAGAGTATGTCGTCAATGGCGAGTCTGGATCAATTGTGCCTCCGGCAGATGTTCCAGCGCTGGCCGCTGCCCTGACAGAACTGCTCAACGATGAGAAAAAACGCAAGTCGTATGGTGTGGAAGCAAGGAAACGAGCGCTCGCACTCTACGATCGCAAGATAACGGCTGGCAAATCAGTAGAGCTGTATCAATTAGCAATTGCAAACTTTGACTTCAAGGGCAGATCAGCTCTATTCAGAAAAGACAGCGCCTCCTTACTGCCAAGTTCTGAAGACCTTCTCAGAGCGTTCGACAAGATGATCTACGAGCTAATGTACAGACGCTCACTCAGGTTCCGAATCAGTTATTGGTTCCACATGTTGAAAGACAGACCGAAACTGTTCATGGCAAACGCCGCGCTGAACACGGGGACGAGGATTTCTCAGTTTCTTGGTCGCGATCAACTACCAAAGAGATTGGAGCGTCTAAAAGAATTGATCGACCAACAGAGTGCGGATAAGAGCCCAACCCTGAAGAAGTAACTTCCCTTTCTGACTTTAATGGAAGCCATACTTACCTTCCATCAGTCGAGACGACCTGCCCCCTGAGAGAGCGGCTTATTTAGCTGCTTTAGCAGTGGTAGTCATTAGCTCTTTCAATGACTCCTCACCACAGGCGACACCATAGAGATCATAGGGTCTGGCTTCTTCCACCAGCACATTATTGACCTCGGCCATGAAGACATCATGTTCGCCTTCTCTGATGTAGACCTGGTTATCGATACCGGGAGCATCCCACTGGCTGCGCCCGATATAGAGACGTTTGCGCTCATCGAAACTTTCAACCAGAACGGGAATGGTTGTGCCAACCATGGCTTCGTTGAGTGATAGAGAGATGCCGTGCTGAAGTTGCATAATGCGCTTCTGGCGCGCTTTCTTTACCTTCTCGGGCAACTGATCGCTCATATGACCGCTTGGTACTTCCATCTGCTTGGAGTAAGTAAATACTCCCAGACGGTCAAAGCGATAGCGCTCAATGAAGTCGTAGAGGTGCTGGAAGTGTTCTTCTGTTTCGCCGGGAAATCCGACGATAAAGGTAGAGCGAATTTTTACTCCCGGCAGACATTCACGGATAAGGTCCATGACTTTCTCCGGATGCTTGGGTCTGGCCATGGCCGCCAGCACATCGGGATGGGAGTGCTGGAGGGGAATATCCACGTACTTAACAACTTTGGGCAGGCGAGCCATGGTTTCAAGCAAGGCCCGGTTCGTTTCAGTGGGATAACAGTACATGATGCGGATCCAGTCCAGCTCTTCAATTTCGTGCAGAGCTTCGAGCAATTCCGGCAAGGCCATGCGGTTATAGATATCGAGACCGTAATAACTGGAATCTTGCGAAACCAGAATAATTTCTTTCACGCCGCCATGCACCAGCATGCGCGCTTCCTTCACCAAAGACTCGATGGAACGGGAACGGAACTTACCGCGCAATTGCGGAATGATGCAAAAAGAGCAGGCATGATCACAGCCTTCGGCAATTTTCAAATAGGCGGAAGCACCAACACCGGTCTGCATACGCGGCAAGACTTCATCATCGTAGTTGTTTGGAACATCGCTTACTTCCACCACGCGCAACGAAGAATCTCTGGCAATGGAAGTAATTACATCAACAATCTTGGTGATATCACCGGTTCCCACAATGGCTCTCGCTTCCGGTATCTCGGTAAGCAATTCTTCCTTGAAGTGCTGGGCCAGACAGCCGGCAATGATAAGCTCTTTACCCTGATCAGCCAGTTCCACCAGGGTGCGCACCGACTCTTTGCGGGCATCGCCTATAAACGAGCAAGTATTGACGAGGCACATCTGCGCTTCGTCATTATCAAAGGTGACTTCAAACCCGGCTTTGTTCAAAAGCCCGAGCATCACTTCCGTGTCAGTGGCATTCTTTGGACAGCCAAGTGAAACCACCCCTATTTTGGGGTTGCGCATCTACAGTACCTCTACTAGCTAGTCGTTATCCAGGCGACCATCATTGTAGCGGTAAGGTACATCTATAGATCGTGCGCCACCGCCGGAGGACACTCCGGGGATGTCGCGGGTGCCGCCGTCATCGAGGCGACGATGGCGTCTTTCGCTGACTGGGGCGCCATCCGAGCTGGAACGACGTAGCGAAATCGTCCTCTTTACATTTGTAACAGGCTTGACGGTGGTGGTTGTGGTAGAAGACTGAGCCTGATCACCGGCAGCCACCTGGGTGCTTGTGGCCGCTTGAGGCGGTGTGAAGGTGGCTTCCTTCCGACGACCAGCAGGTCCGAAGACTTCAGTTTTACCCAGATAGTCGGTAACGCTCAAGGATGCGC
Organism: Candidatus Melainabacteria bacterium; assembly: GCA_016212515.1. GTDB lineage: Bacteria > Cyanobacteriota > Vampirovibrionia > Obscuribacterales > Obscuribacteraceae > Obscuribacter. The sequence continues at coordinate 1,032 of JACRFZ010000068.1, read as the reverse complement.
CATTGCCGGCCACCACGGTGAGCCCCTGGGCATCTTCGAAATCGCGCTTGTCGCCTGATTCGAGATAACCGACGAAAACTGTTGAACCGGATGAGACAGACTTCACCTCAACCCAGACGTGCTGAGTGGCCGAGAGCGTGATCTTGCCAGTGGAAGCCGGCAATACACCAGGCACCTGGGCATTGGGCAGTTGGCTGGTGGTGGCTGCTACTTGCATACCGGCAGCATTGAAGCGGGTAGCCGAGTCACGTAACTGCAAAACACCGGGATCTTGTTGAGAAAGCTGGGACTGCTGCCACCATCCCAGAGCACATACGGAAGCCAAAACGGCCACCAGAAGAAGGCTGGGATAGAAGAAGGTTTTTGTGAAACTGGGGGCATCGGAAATAACATGGGTGGGAGCCACATAGCTCACCGTAGGCGGCGGAACTTCACGCCCCTTACCGATACCAAAGATGCCAGGCTTGTTCTGTCCGTCCGACATGCCGGCACGTTTGTACTCATCAGCCAGAGCCTGACCGGACAAACCGAGCATATCGCCATAGCGCTTGATGAAGCCGGCCACATAAACCGGCTCGGGCAGGTCATCCACACGGCCAAACTCAATGGCTTCCAGGTGGTTGGTTGGAATTCTGGTTCGGTCATAAACCTGGCCCAAAGAAAGATTCTGGGCTTCCCGTGCTGCTTTTAGTTTCTGACCTACTTGCTCTAAAGACATTGTGGCAGTGCTCACCGCGATGACCGGTCCTTATAAAAATCGGCTTTCCAGATTTACCTCAAGACCGATACAGAGTGGATATCTCACTATCAGTCAGGCGACGCCATTTTCCAGGCGGCAACTGCCTCAATTGTAACCCACCAATGGCAACCCTGACCAAACGATTAACATCATAACCAAGAGCGGCACACATACGCCTGATTTGCCTGTTTCGCCCTTCGTAGAGCTGCATTTCAAAGGTTGTGGCATGAGAATTAGCAGAAATTTTGCGAACTTTTGCCGGCCGCGTAACACCATCTGACAACCTGATGCCT
>JACRFZ010000069.1 GCA_016212515.1 Candidatus Melainabacteria bacterium | reverse complement strand
CTCTCTCTCTGGATACCGAGGTACTGATGCCGATAATTGAGATCGGTGGTCTGGCAGAGTGCGCTTTCTCGAATCGATTGCCTGTTGAAGATTCGTTCTCTCTGATAAAACGTGCTGTTTCCAGACCGTCCATTAGAGGTAGTTGGCAGTTTATTATGATGACGTCAAAATGGTTTCCGCCTTGCACTGCCTCCAGGGCCTCGAAGCCGTCAGCTGCAGTGGTGACGCTATGCCCAAGATTCCGAAGTAAAAAGGCAATGAGCGTTTTTTGAATAACATTTTCTGCTACGAGCAGAATCAATAGCCTGGTCTGGTTTCGACCGTCTTTGCCGGCTGCGCCAAAGAGATCTGAAGAGAGTGTGGTCATTTTTGTGCTCCCGGGTGCTGACTGGTGACACCGGCTCCAAGATTCGAAGATGACCGGCAGTAAGTTGTTCAATGCGCCGGTCATTTTCAAATGAAGTTCAATGGCTTGATTCTAACTTGAATGAGAACAAAAAAATGCCCCGAGGTATAATTTAATGATATAGAGGTGGTATCGAAAATGGTGCTGTGCCAGCCTACACTTTGAAGAGTAGGCGATAGACTTTTCGATCATCCGCCATCGTCTTCACCGTCAGTTGTCCTCTATGTAACCTGGCCATGGCATCTACTGCCGATAGGCCTATCCCGTCACCGTTCATAGGTGTCAATCTAAGTTGGCCAAGTTTCCATGGTGTGAAAACTCCCTCTCCGGTATCAATTCCGGTGTCAAAAGACAGGGATACTTTCCGTTTACTTGTCAAACCTACAATTGTGACCGTATCCAGCCGCTTGCATTTATGAAGAACGGCGAGAAGCATGCCGGTAATCATCAGCTTAAGCGCGCCGAATTGACCGATCAGGTTTGTTCCCTCAGCTATATTGCAGTTCAGTGTGACTTGACTGCTGGCAAAAGCGGCCTTGGTGTCTCGGGCTATTTCCTTCATCAGTTGTGCTAGAGTCTGTTTACTGTTGGAGCGAGCGGCTTTTGCCAGTTCCGCAACGGAAGCCAGTACCTTGGTGTCTTTTGTCAGTCTGGCTATGGTCCTGTTCACCTTGGTGAATTTGTCTAGTTCTAGATGATTGCGCCTCTGTTCCTCGTAAATGAGGTCGACATTTGCCTGTAGCGCAGTAATTACGGCAATTAGTTCGTGTTCTGAGTCATTTATGAAAGCTGTCAGGGTGTCTATTGCCTTCTCTTCCGGTTCCAGCCAGCCAAAGCATTTCCAGCCTCGCCCCGCTTCAGTGTCTTTAGATTCCGTCATTTTGTGCTCCTTGTGCGCCTCACCAATACCAAACTGGATTGCTTACAGTCGATATGAAACTTCGACCGCTGGACGCATCTGTCCGCAGTATAGCCTTGTATTGTAAAATTCAGGTGAACATCGACGTTGTTGATGTATGTCGAAAGACCTTTCTGCCTCAGCGTTTGGTCAAATTTGCAAGTTTGCCGACTGGAATTGAATCTGTATCAAAGGAATGTGTTCACCGCACTTTCACTTTGCTCGTGTTTCCATCTTACTTAGTTCGAGCGGCAGAGTTGCTGAACTAAGCCGGCAGAAGAGTGTTCTTCCTGCCAGTGCAGACTTAGCCTTGGCGTTTTCTTCGGAAAGTGGCTTCGCTTCTATTGACTGATCTGCTCGCATCCTTGCAAAAATAGGTGAATATAATGATTAGAGCTTTGAGTATCGGTTTAGTATCAGCTGCGATACTGCAACTGTCTATGATACCGGCAGCAATGGCCCAGGACAGAGTGCTCTTATCTGAGAGTACAATGATCAGTGCTTGTGGAAATCTCTTTGTAATTGACTCGAATGCTGATGGGATGACAGCCCTTGAGCGAGCTCAGATTGTTCAGAGAAATCTTGACCATGCCTTGGTTTCAGCCAGTGATTTGGGCCCTGATGCAGTTCGGGTTCGCATTCAGAATCGCAACCCAATCGTCACGCTGGATGACTATCATATAGTTACGGCCGATGGCAACAGCGCTACGCGTAATCACATGACGCAAATGCAACTGGCTGAGAAGTGGGCGGATAGTATTCGCATTTGTCTGGCCGATTCTGCTTCTATCGGTCGTTATCTATCGCTTCTGACGGGCAAGTATCCGCTCAAGCAGGTGAGGATGCAAAACACTCTCCTGCGTGATGAGATTGCTGTAGCTACTTCTGAGATGTTGTTCCCCATTGCCCTCACAACACCCATATCCACGTCAACGGCCGTAGTTGGTGATCAAGTGGAGGCTGTCATTACCCATGACGTACCCATGCGCACTTCCTTCGCCAGCTATATGCCGGCCGGGACAAGAATTTTCGGTGAGATTGTCGATGCCAAGGAATATACTTCCAATAATTTCTGCGGTAAGGATGGGTTCTCTGTGAACTTTCATGAGATGCGCACTCCCGATGGTAAGCGCATTCCCATCGAGGCGCATGTCTACGGGGGCGTGAACTCCTGGCGCCAGATCAATATCAAGCCGGTCTTCGCCAATTGTTGCGAGCAGGGCACTACCCTGAAGAGCGATAGTCTGGTGACCGTGCGTGTCACTCCTGCCAAGGGACACATTGTCGGGGCCTGGAAAGGGGCTTCGGTCGATGATCAACTGACCCCTGACAATCACTTTCCGAGACTGATTTTCAGAAGAGAGCCCATTGCCATAACCGTGCCGGTGGGTGAACCCATGCTCATGCAACTTTCAGCCACTACGGTGATTGCTGTTTCGGGCCGAACCCTCTGAAGCCGGCTTGGGCTCAACTAAAATTGGGGCGCCACGGCGCCGAAGTATAAATAGATTAAGGTGAATGAAATGACTAAAGTAAAGAGAGAAGGTCTTCTTCTGGCGGCGATATTGGCGGCGACATTCGTGGGACAGCCGGCAAGAGCCGGGTTCCCCCAGGGTGATGCCGTAACCCTGGGTGGAGAGCCTGTTATGAGAATGGCTGCTGCAGCCGGATATGGGGCTGAGCACCGGGCCTGGATGGCCCAGGATGCGCTGGACAATGCTCTCGTCCTGGCACATGATCGTTCCGCCGCCTCGCTTACGACCGCCAGGGAGAATGGCGCCGTTGTGCTACTTCTGGATGGACGACGTGTGGCCACTGTAGACAGTGAGAGCGCCCGACTGGCCGGACTGACTGTGGATAATCTGGCTGCCAGTTGGAGTGATTCTATTCAAAGGTTTCTGTCTGATCCTGAAAAGACAGCTAGTTATGTAGATACCTTGAAGCGAGACAATGAGGTGCGGGGCTCGGTTTCCATACTGGAGCGGCGAGTATATGCGCCGGCCGGCATGACTTTCCCCATTACCTTGACGACCAATATCGGCGGACAGGTGAGAAGCGGCGATCTTGTGGAGGCCGTAGTGCAGAAGGACGTAGCTCTTGGTCACTACATCATTCCTGCCGGTTCGGTTGTTATTGGTGAGATTGTCGAGAAGGAGCACGATAACTTCAGTCTGCGCTTCACCTCTATGCGCACCGAAAAAGGCACTGTCGTTCCGATTGAGGCCTTTGTTGTCGACTCCTATGTGCTTGCCAGTAAGCCGGCTCATACAGTCTGTACATACGCCATTCCTTCCGGTATGGCTAATGGTTCTCCCCTGGTATCAGGGCGAATTCCTGCCGGTGTCGGCATCGGCACAGAGGAAGACGGTATCAATCATATGCTCGTTTTTCATAGCGGCTCTGGTGCGCTATTTGTAGGGCGGCCGCTTAATCTGCGCTTCGGTGAGGTCACCCAGGTGGCCGTAGTGATGGGCGCCGGCAATATGTAAGCTCCGGCGCCGCCGCACCGCCTGCCGTGGCGGCTAAACTGAGGAGCAAGCCAGTAGCGCTTGCAAGATAGAGAGAAGGCTTGTGGATTGTCTTCTCTCTACCTTTTACCCCGGGGTTGCTTTTCGGGAATTGTCGATTTTCACCGCGTTTTAATGGCAGTCATGTTTCCATAGCAGTGGATGAATCCGCAAGACCAGGCAAAGCTGGCTGAGAAGGAGCTGAAGAAGTGAGAAATATGAATTTGGCATTGAGTAGTTATCCTGGTTTGAAGCCTCTGGCAAGAGATCACGGTGTTGCCCTGGTCTGCGCTCATTATGGACGCAAAGCCGTGCGTGCGGCGCTGGAAGAAAGAGAGAGTCTGGCTCTGAAGATGAGAACCATGTGCCGGGAGTATATTACTCCCAGCCTGGAAGATGAGCAGTGGATACTTTCGCCCTTGATTGGTGAGCTTTCCTTGCGGGTAGAGTTTCAGCGGCGCCTGCGGGGTATTCGGCTTCTGGCCGAGCAGTTGGAGGCTGTCGATTGTGATCCGGGTCTTTCGCTATTGTCGATGCTGACAAATGCCCTCGATGATTATGTGCGCTGGCAGTATCGCGTTCTGATGCCGCGCATCAAGGACGGTCTCGATCTCGAGTCGGCAAGGCTTCTCACCAGACTTACCGATAAGGTCGAGGCTGGTCGCCATCGTCCGACTCAGGTGCTTCATGCTTCCCGTTCAGAACCGGCTAGTAATTGAAAAATTGGAGAAAATATGAAACAAGCAGTTTTATGCATTATTCCGACGGAGTCTCAAGCTAAAAAGATCGTAGATGCGCTAAGAATGGCTGGCTTCTTCAATAGCGATATTTCGCTGATGATGCCTGACAGTACAGGGGTGCGCGACTTTGGCCACGAGGTGCATACAAAAGCCCCCGAGGGAACTGCCACCGGTGCCGGTGCAGGGGCCCTTCTCGGTGGCGCCCTTGGCTGGTTGGCCGGTGTAGGAGTACTGGCCATACCGGGCATCGGTCCCTTTCTAGTGGCCGGACCGATAGTAGCAGCTCTTAGCGGCGTGGCCGTGGGCGCGACCTGTGGCGGTATCACCGGTGGTCTGATCGGATTGGGCGTGCCTGAGTATGAGGCCAAACAGTATGAAGGAAAGCTCAAGAACGGCAATATTCTTCTTTCTGTTCACACCATCGATGGAAAAGAAGTTAAGTCTGCAATTGAGATATTCAAAACGGGCGGTGCTCGGGATATAAGATGTACTGAAGAAGAAAGGGTGGCAAAGACCTGAGCCTCCTTTCTCTCTAGTTGAAAGAGCCGGTGAAACATTTTCACCGGCTCTTTGCATTATTCCAATATTAAGGCTTTGCTTGCTTTCAGGCAGTCTGATCGCAGATTGTCAGCTTAATCTCCAGTGCGCCGGCACTATTGGTGGTTCTAGTCATGGCCAGATGGGAATTTCCAAAAAGGTTAAGCATCTTGCGGTTCTCCGGTAGGACCAGGGCCGTGAAGGTCTTGATGCCTGCTTGAAAGGCAAGTTGGGTAAGCTTTTTCAGTAAGAGGGTGCCGATGCCGAGATTCTGATAGTTGTCTTCGATCGTGAACGCTACTTCCGCCTCATCACCGGCTGGTGTGTTTTGAATATACCTGGCCACACCAACCGGCACGAGGTGATTATCTTGCCTGATGCTGGCTAGAAGCGCTACATGGTGCTTCTGATCGATTTCTGTGAAGTAGGCGAGTTCTTTTGAGCTGAGTCTAACTTTTGCGGTTAGAAAGCGCATGTAGACCGAGTCTGGACTCAAGTGGTCCATTATTTCATTAAGGGAGGATTTGTCTTCAGCGGTAAGGTCTCTAATTACGGCTACGCTTCCGTCTCTCAAGGTAAAGACGGTATCCGCTGTTGGCGGCTCTTCCTCAGACCGGTGCCTGGTCTCAAGTCGCCCAGTAGGCGAGGGCGCAGCGCTGTATGTTTCTTTCATGATTGGCCTGGCTTCTTGCTGTTGTTATGTCCTTATTCTGCTTATTTATGAGTGAGCCGCTAAAGGCGAGGTTTGGCATGTAACTTGCTTCGATTGCCATTAGCTGCAGATTCTGCCTGCTCAGCGGCCCTTTGTTTTGAGCCACCGGCGATCGCCTTGCTTCGATATCCCGGCGAATCTGCTCATCTGTGCGCAGATGCAGTCCTCCATGGGGCGAAAGTTCGGCTTTACCGGCGTTGACCGGTATTCCGAAATTAGAATAGGTGTTCATTTTGGTTTACCCGTTTAGATACGTATACAGTGTGAGACTCCGGCATCAAGCATTTCGTTCCAGATTGTCTGATTTGCCTGTTTCGGTCTTCCGATATGGATCCTTTGCTGGTGCTTTCAAGCCGCGAGGACTTTTCGACAGCACTTCCACTCTCTTTTGCAGGGCATTGGCGATGCGCTCGGCCGGCTCCTTACCAGGTCCTTCCGCTTCAAGCTGGGCTGCCGTAGTGGTGGCACCGAAGAGAACCCGAATCGGTTTCATTCTTGGGAAAAAGGACCCCGGCGGTAGAGCTTCTCCTGTACCGTCCAGGAAAACCGGCACTACTGTCACTTCGCTTTTCTGGAGAAGCAGTCCGATGCCGTGTTTGAAGGGCAGCAAGCGCCCGTCCAGGGTGCGTTCACCTTCGGGAAACCAGACTAGATTGTCGCCTGCCTTGAGTACGGAAGCGGCTAGTGCCAGACTGGCAAAGAGTGATTGCTTTGCTTCAATTGGGAATACTCGAGTCAGCCGACTGAGGGCCGAGAATATCGGATTGCCGAAGGCTATACCGGTCCAGCCTGCCCACTGCGTGTTCATCAATCGAGCCAGCGGTAGCGCGGCAGCCAGGGCGAAGGCATCAATATAGCTTGTGTGATTGGGCACAAAGACAATTTGTTTGTTTTGCAAGTGCTCCAATCCGATGGCTTGCACCTTGAATGGGCTCATGAGACCCTGGTTGAATTTGTAGAGGAAGAGGGATAGTTTAGATTGAACCGGCGTGAGCGGTTTGAGATATTCAGTCTGCTTCTCATTTAGATAGAGCTGCGGCGAGGTCAGTGGTGAAGGGGCCTTCTCACCGCCGTTCTTGGCTTCGACAACTTCCTGCAAGAGCCCTCGCACCGTAGAAACCTTCGAGATGGCGTCGGCAGATAGTTCCACTCCCGTGTGTTCAGCCAGTTCAAGGGTGAGACTGAGCCATTCCAGTGAGTCTATACCGAGGTCTAACTGAGGGCTTGTGTCCAGATCAATGTTGGCCTGGGCATAATGCGACTTGAGCCAGTCCATGCACTTTGCTGCCTGCGGTTGTGCCAGCAGCGCTTCATCCTCTGGGCTTGCGCCGGCCTTTGCACCGGCTTGACTGGCTTTGAGCTTTCCCTGTCTTTCTTGCATGAGCGCTTTGGCTCGTGAAAAACGAGCGCTCAGTTCGTGTCTTTTGAGCTTGCCGAGATTGGTTCTGGGTAGTGGTTCATTGGTGGTGGCAAAGCTTGTAATTTGCATATATGAGGCTAAGTTGGCGGAAGCATCCTTAACAGCCTGGGATATGGCAGCCTTTACGTCTCTATCGCCGATTTCTTGTAAGTTTGGCACAATTAGTGCTACCAGTTTGTGATCGATCTGCAGAACACCCATCTCTGCTATGGATGGATGCTTTGTCAGGGTCTCTTCCAGATTCTCCGGCTGAAGTTTCTCGCCTCCTTCCATGACAATGAGCGTAGAAGCCCGACCGAGAACATGCAGGTGTCCATCTTTGAAGTAGCCCAGATCACCGGTGCGGAACCAGCCATCATTAGTAAAGGCTTTTCGGTCCAGGTCCGGGAGATTGCGATAGCCGCTAAAAACATTGGCTCCGCGGGCCAAAATTTCTCCAGAGGTGCATTCGTTTGTTTTCTTTGGATTCTTTTTCGGCTCAATCCTCACTTCTACCAGCGGAATCGGTGTACCGACGCTATTTAGATCTCCATCGTCAGGCATGCGGATTGTCAGTAGTGGAGATGTTTCTGTCAGACCGTAACCGACGGCGACTTTAAAGCCTAGTGCTCTTATCTTACGGCAGAGGCTCTCTTCTAAAGGGGCGCCACCGCAGCAGAAAAGCCTTAGATCCGGGCCCAGTTGCTTGCGAAGTGCCGCAAAGAGCAGTTTGCCCGGTCTCAGACCGAAAGCGCGGTCCATCCATTGACACCAGAGCATGCCCACCGCAAAAATCATATTGACCGGAAGTTTACTGGAGAGCCTTGCTGCGATTCCTTCGTAAAGTGATCTCATCAGTCTGGGCACGGCAATCACTACGGAAGTGCTGCCTGATTTGATGGCGCGCATAATTTCCGGTCCGGTCAGTGAATAGGGTAGGACCACGGTCAGTCCCATTCTTAACGGTGCCATTAGACCGATATTGAGAGGGTAGACATGAAAGAGCGGTAGCGGCAGTAAGACTCTGTCCTGGCTGCGCAGAAGGTCGAGGCCGGCAATGGCCTCTAGCTGCAGAAGCATGTTGGCATGGCTAAGTGGCACCCCTTTGGGCATACCTGTGGTGCCCGAAGTGTAGAACAGAACAGCAGTGTCATTTGTATTGATTTGACTGAATATGATGTCTTCGCGAGCCAGAGCTAGAGCTCTCCATCCGTCAATGCTGTCTTCCTGATCAAGACGGATGATTCTATGTCGGTCTTGACCGGGGGGCAGTACCGCCTTCAATTTTTTCGCTCCCGCTTCATCGGTGAAGAGCCAGCCGGCATTACAGTCTTTGAGAGAGTGCCGCAATATCTCGTCTGCATGCTGGGGATCAAGTGGTACCACGGTGGCGCCGCAGTAGATTCCAGCCAGGGCCGAAATGATCCAGGACGAGGTGGTGGGAGCATAGAACAGGAGGTTGTCTCCCTTCTTGACACCCTGACTGTGCAGCCCTCTGGCGATGCTCGTGATTAGATCGTAAAGGGGTTTATAAGTATAACTGTATGAGTTGTCCTTCGCGAAGCTTACCAGGGCTACGTTGTTTGCATGTTTAGGAAAGCCATCGATGAGGGTTCGTAGTGTCGACGGAATGTCTTGTCTGGGTTGACCGGTCTCAAGGTTTTGCTGCTTTATATCACGGGCTTCAAGTACCATCTTTCACCTGCTTATCGGCTGATAATTTCAACGTCTGTCTGACCGGTTTTTTCGGCAGATTCGCTACTAGTTTCGCGCTTCTTGCTTAGGGCCAGTATTTCAGTTGCGATTTTCTTGATGACGGAATCGGCCGCCAACTCACCTGCATCTATACCACGTTTAATGATCGAGGTGTCTTTCGTGAGCGAAGGAACGAAGTCTACATCGGGATAGATGAGAATATCTGAAGTACCTGCCTGCATTTTATCTGAGGATGCCAGCATGATATTCATGACTCGCATAATCATGTTGTCTTTTGATTTAAATCGCCTGTTCGGTACTGACGTTACGGCCGTATCAACCAGTACTGCCACCACGACATTTGCGCCCATGCTTTGAGCTATGTGTGACGGTAGATTGGCTTTCAAGCCGCCGTCCACATACAACTTATTGTTTATGATAACCGGCCTGTAGATAGTGGGCACGCAGTTGCTGGCCAGAACTGCGCTGGGCAGGTCACCGTGGGCTAGAACTTCGGTCTGTCCATCAGTCAAGTTTGTTACTACGGCGGCAAAGGGAATTCTTAATTCCTCAAATGTCTTTGGTAATTTTTCTTGCAATAGTTTTCTGTAACCCTTGCCATCGGTTATGCCGGCGTAGGGGCGACCTTTGAAAAGGTAGAGCAGAGGCTTGAGGGGTCTTGTAAGAATGCTCAGAGTAGCCCCTTTTAGCATGGCATCTTGAATGGTGGCATCCATAAATAGGGCTTCAATTTCGTCGACTGAGAGTCCGGCGCAGTAGAGGGCACCGATTGTGGCCCCCATGCTTGTGCCGACGATTCCGTCTACCTTTATATGGTTCTTTTCGAGGCTGCGCAATGCGCCTATCTGAGCAACGGCTTTGCAGGCCCCACCGGATAGCGCCAGCACTAGATGGGGGCGGGTTTCCGTAAAATTGTCTTTGCCTGTTTCGCTCATGGTGGCGGTGGGTGATAGGGCCGCACTATCGCGGTTTATAGCACCACGTTGTGGATCCGGACTCGCTCCTTGTACAGGAATCTCAATCTCTTCTTTCCCGTATGCAGAAGTCGCCATTGAGGATGCCAGGGCAAGCAGCATGGCTGTTTTCGAAACTGATTTGCTGAAACCCATTGGCATTTACCTCAACGGCTACAGGTCTTAACCCAGCATTTGTCTAAAGCCTCTTGGGCCTTTACTTTACTGGTGACGGGGATGTTACCTGAGTAGAGTCAGTATTGCTTTGCCAGGTTAAAACTGGGTGAAAAGTGTCGGCTTGCCATACCTATATGTTCACCCAGTTTTAACAGGCGCTGTCAATACTGTATTCAGCGCAGTCGTTTCATTGGCGCCTGCGGCTAGAACTTGGATGGTATGAGCATTGTGCGCTTAACCTATCCTCTTTGTCATGATTAATTGGAGAATGAATTTATGCGACATCAAGTTACCCTCATGCTGGCTACCGGTGTTCTTGCTTACACCTTTAGCTGTGCAGCGCAGGCTGAGACCACTGAGGTTACGGAAAGGACAATCCGCACTTCCACTGTGTCTTCCGATGGTTCCGGCGTTTCGTCCGTTTCTACGAGCTTTTCGCTACCAAGAGCCGGCAACTATCTGGTGGTCGACCCCACTACCGGCATACTCAAAGGTAGATATGATCCCGTAGCCGGACTTGTAGATGGTAGGCAAATACAATCGGGTCTGGCCATCGTCGACGGGCCCTCCGGCAGAGTTATGGCTATTGCTGATGCCACCGGCCGTATTGTTGATGTCACTGTTGCTCCCGCCAGCGATACCATGCTAATGGCTATTGAAGCAAGACGCAAAGAAATGGATAGGTCGCTTGCAGAAGCTTTGAGCGCCGGCCGTCTGCCCTCGGCCCAGGTGGTGTCTTTGCGATCTGAACTGGAGCGAATCGCCAACGAAGAAGCACTTTTGCGGTCAGCTGGTAATGTAGTTCCTTATAGTAAGGCACTTATGTTCTCCAACGATCTAAGTTTGCTTTCGCAGCGAATTTATCCTGTTGGTGCCGTTACTGCTGTTGAAACGCCGCAGTTTGTGGTTATGGATAAGCAAGTAACCATGGTTGACAGTGTCACTTACAGAAAACTGCAGCTCACCCGTCGCATTGATGCGGAGTATCAGAGTGGACGGCTCTCTCAAGACAATGTATCGCGCCTCAAAAGTCAGCTCGACAAGGTGTCTTCACTTGAAACAAAATACAGACAAAGCGGAGAGCTGAGCAGTTCTAAGTCGAGAACTCTGGCCATGAAACTTGACCAGGTGGAGTCGGAACTCGGCAACGATATTGCTGAGATAAACGAGAAGCGCGCCAGAATTGGTATCAAAGTCAATTAGTTCGTTTGGGAGATTCAACTATGATCCGCTATATTGTTCGCCTGGTATTGATTGCCTGTGCCTTCTATTTCGTTTTCCCTAGGATAGAGGGAGTCGAATTCCATGGCAGTTTCTTTCACGCCTTGCTGGCTGGTGTTGTGTTTGCGGTGCTCGGATTTTTGGTTGAGTCTCTTGCCATTGCCCTTAGTGCCATTCTAGCGATTGGCACTTTAGGCATGGCCTTGTTGGTTTTGATACCTTCCTGGATTTTAGGATTCTGGTTGTTGCCGGCTATTGTGCTCAGGTATCTGGCTGAAATCATGCCCGGTACCATATCTTTCACAGGTTGGATGCCTGCTATTTGGGGCGGACTGCTCATGCTTGTCATTGGTGTGGTCACCAGCGGCGCCTTTCGCGATGGCGGCAGGCATGGTGAGATGACCGTGCCTGCAGATGCCATTTGAACTGGTTCTTGTTTGTACTTGTGATTAGCTACAACTGAGGGACTACCAATATGGATTTAGTGTCATATCGTGGACCTGGTGCTGCCGGTGGAGTATCCTCCGGTTTGTCGAGGATCTGGTGCAGTCAGTCGCAAGTCAGTTCATCATGGTGGTATCTCAATCAAGGTGTATTGGAGCGTAGCGTCAACACCGGTTCTCTTGCAGCTCCAGTGAGCACCGTAGAAGGTGCCGTTTCGGAGTCGCTCAGGGATGGACACTATCGTTTTTGTAATGAGTTTCTCTGGCCGGTGATGCATGATCTGCCGCAGTATGCATCTTTTTCAAAAGAGGAATTTTCGCTTTATCTAAAGTTCAATCGCAAGTTTGCAGAGCAGTTGGACCGTTGTTCGGAAGGTCGTGCTGAGTATTTTGTACAGGATTATCAATTGGCCCTTCTTCCTGATTGGCTTAGCCGCTGTGGGCACAGGTCCGTTATTTTCTGGCATATCCCATGGCCTAAGGCAATCGCGCCAGAATATCTGGAGCCGCTCAAAGAGATCGCCCGTGGGATGCTTAGTGCTTCATCCATTGGCTTTCATGTGGCTGAATACGCCTTTAACTTTATGGAATTTGTCAGGGCTAACCTATCGGATTACAAGGTTGATAGCAAGGCTTTACTTATAAGTGCAAAGGGTGGAAGGGTTGCCTCCACGGGGCGCTTTATTAGACAGGGGCACAGGCGCTTGAATAATTTAAGTAGGAAGTTCCGATCTGGCTCCGATGCGGTCATTTGGCAGACCGGCGTGGAGAGTTCCAATTGCAGTATAAATGCTTTCGAAGTTGCAACTGCTTTGTTGATACAACCCCTGGGTATCGATTTTGAATATTGGAGTGAGCTTCGTCAGACCTGTCTTTCCGAGCCGCTACCTTTGCAGCTTTCGACTCTATCGAAGCGGCCCTTTGTATTGTCTGTCGATAGAGTCGATTACACAAAATCGGTATTAGACAGACTGCTCATAGTGGACGAGTTCTTCGAGGCTTATCCCCAGTGGCTCGGCCGTATCACCTTTGCCCAGGTGTGCGGTCGCTCACGAGCCGGTCTTGAAGCATTTGATCAATATTGGTTTCTCTGCCGCTCCTTAGCCGATAGAGTAAATGCCCGTTGGCGTTCTGGAGATTGGCAGCCGGTGGAATGGTTGGAGCAGCCTCTCTCTAGTGTGCAGCTTGCCGTTCTCTACCGGCAAGCTCGAACCATGCTGGTTAATCCAGTACGCGACGGGCTCAATCTTACCGCCAAGGAATTTATTGCCTGTCAAAGTCAAGAGCCTGGAACCCTTTTGCTTTCACCCGGGGCCGGCGCCTGGCAGGAGCTAGGTGACTACGCCCTGGCTGTCTATCCTCATGAACATGCAGCAACCATTCGCGCTATCAATCGTTCACTTTTAATGCCTCTAGGCGAAAGGCAGTTGCGCACCTCAAGATTGAAGAAAGTCATCGCCGACAATCAGGTCTCCACCTGGTGGAGTCGCTTCGAGTCTATTCTCAGTCCCAAGTCGAGAGACTGGCCTGCAGCAGTGCATGGCGGTGGTCTAGTCTTGAATCAGGCTTAGGGTGAGTTTTAGGATGCTTCCATGATTATTCAGCGTGAATTGAAGGGTGCCGGTGCTTACGTGGTCGATACCAGAAGCATTTGCAATAGTACGCAGTTTGTCTTGACGGAGGCCGCTCACCCTCGCATCGTCTTGAAACATGGCGGGCAGTTTGTGGTATTTGACGAAACTGCCAGCATTCCTGCCTTCAATACGCTTGGTTATGGCTATTATCGCAATGATACTCGTCACCTCAGTCAGTGGGAATTGTCGCTTAACGGAGAGCCTCTTTCGCTTCTATCCTCTGATTTGCAGCGGGGCTATTCCGGGCGGTTTATTTATACCAATCCGCAGGTTGGAGACTTGCCTCAGCAGACCATAACGGTTGAGAGACAAATAGTACTTGACTCCTTGCTATGGGAGCGGCTCAGCCTGGAAAACTATGGCAAGCAGGGCCGTGATGTAGAGTTTAAAATCAAGATGCGCAGTGACTTCGCCGATATGTTCGAGGTGCGCGGTCTGAACCGCAGCAAGCGAGGCGAACTAATGGTTCCCAGTGCCGACTCGGACGGTTCTGCCATCTTCCTGGCTTACCGAGGGCTGGATGGCTTACTGCTTGAGACTCTGGTGCAGTTTGTGGGAGTGAAACCAGACACGGTTGTAGACGGCACTGCCGTATTCAGGCTTCATTTACCGGTGCGACAGCCTTTGCTCTTGGAGCTTTGTTTGTTTTGCCGAAGCGGCGATCAGCGCTTTGAATCAATTGCAGCCGAGGTAGATAGCACATCTTCCAAACAGGCGGCCGATGAGCAGTTTCGTCGATGGCGTCATGATGGGGTCTTATTGCGCGGCGATCAGGAGGTGTTCAATATTGCCCTTGAAAGGAGCTTCAATGATTTATACATACTCAGACAACCTACTCCAAAAGGTTATGGTCTGGCCGCCGGAATCCCCTGGTATGCATCAGTGTTTGGAAGAGACAGTGCTATAACCGGAATGCAGGTGGTACCCTTTCTGCCTGCGCTTTCTCGGGAGTGTGTCGAAGTTCTCTCTGCCTTTCAGGGCCAACGCAGCAATGTCTATAGAGAGGAAAAGCCGGGGCGAATCATGCACGAGTTAAGACTCGGTGAGTTGGCGCGCAGCAGGCAAATACCACACAGCCCCTATTTCGGTACAGTTGATGCGACGCCGCTCTGGTTGAGGCTCTTTTGTGAGTATTTCAGGTGGAGTGGCGACATCGAATTTGCTGAATCACATTGGCTTAAGATTTGCCAGTCTATAGCCTATCTAGAGCGGTCTCTGGAAGAAGGGAACGGATATCTGCGCTATAAGGGGAGCCCCCACGGACTGGCCAATCAGGGCTGGAAGGATTCGTCCGATTCCATGATGCATCGAGACGGGCTTCTGGCCCAGGCACCTATAGCGGTTTGCGAGGCACAAGCTTATTATTATGCGGCTCTCTTGGATCTTGTTCCGGTGGCTGAAGCGCTGGGGCATCGGCGCCTTGCTCGCAAGCTGTCTCTTGATGCCGGTTCTCTAAAAGAGAGATTCCAAAAAGACTTTTGGATGGAATCAGAAGGGTTCATTTGCCTGGCGCTAGATAAGTTTGACAGGCAACTTGCGGTAATCAGCTCTAACGCCGGTCATTGTCTATGGTCCGGCATACTTGATCGCGAGAAAGCAAATCTGGTGGCGGATCGCTTAATGGCGGAGGACATGCATTCCGGTTGGGGCATCCGCACGCTTTCGATGGATTCAGTGGCCTTCAATCCGGTCAGCTACCATAACGGCTCAGTCTGGCCCCATGACAATGCCATCATCGGTGAAGGCATGAGAAAGATCGGCAGAGTCGGCGACATGCTCAAGATCATGAACGGTATAGTGGACGTGGCTATGAATGATCCGGAGCATCGCTTACCTGAGTTGTTTTGTGGCTTTGACCGTGTCGGAAACCAGCGCCCGGTAGATTATCCGGTTTCTTGCCGACCACAGGCCTGGGCTGCCGGGAGTCTTCTGCAGATGGTGAAAGCCTGTTTGAATTTTCAGCCTGACGCCGTCAATAGAACTTTGAAGATAGTTGACCCGGTTCTGCCTGATTGGTTGAAATGTCTCACTATTCGCCGATTGCAGGTAGGCGGTGCCGTTCTTGATCTGGCGGTTGAGACACAGGAGGGAGCCACCTATGCCCGCATCTTGAGGAAGAGCGGCACGTTAAAGGTGATAGTGGAGAACTAGAGTTTTTAGATGTCTATTGCTTGATAGGAGATTTTCATGCGCATTGCTCAACTTGCCCCTCTTTCAGAGAGTGTACCGCCGAAGCAGTATGGCGGCACTGAACTGGTACTGAGTGTGCTAACCGAAGGCTTGGTGGCTGCCGGCCACGATGTTACCTTATTTGCCTCCGGAGATTCCGTTACCTCAGCCAACCTGGTTTCAGTGGTACCCAGTTCGCTCAGGCAGGACACTTCCGTACCGGTGCGTCGCTGGCCTGCCTATGCCTTGAGGCAGCTCCTGGAGCTGCAGTATATGCAAAATGAATTTGACATAGTTCACAATCATATGGGCTTTGAGGCGTTTGCTCTGTTGAAGCAGATTGCCTGCAAAAGCGTCAGCACCAATCATAATCCCATCAAGTCATATTGTGCTCCGCTCTATCTCTCTTATGCGGATTTGCCTTTTGTAGCCATCAGTGATTCATACAGGCGCCTCAATTTCCCCGAACAGCTCAATTATGCTGCCACTATTTATAATGGCATCGATGTTGAAAAGCACCAGGTCAATGGCGTACGGGAAAGGCATTATCTGCTATTTGTCGGGCGTGTCTGTCAGGATAAGGGCACTCATGCAGCCATAGAAATTGCCAGGCGGCTGAAGCTGCCTCTGGTGATTGCCGGAAAGGTGGATCAAGCTGATCGTTATTATTTCGATGAATGTGTGAAACCCTATTTAAGGGTACCGGACTCTGTTTATATTGGGGAAGTGAACTTTGAGCGTAAGATGGAACTATATGCCGGAGCCAAAGCTCTGTTATACCCTATCTGCTTTGACGAACCCTTCGGTTTGGTCCTGACTGAGGCGCTGGCTGCCGGGACGCCTGTGATGGCGCTATCTCGCGGCTCCGTACCGGAGGTAATTACTGATGGTGAAACAGGTATTGTGGCTAATTCTGTAGATGAGCTCGTGGCTCGCTTCTCCGAATTGCAGTCTATCCAATCGGAGGCTTGTCGGAGGCGGGCGCGCTCTAATTTCTCGAAAGAGAGAATGATTGAAGCCTACAGCGATTTGTATGAGGCAATTTGTGCAAACTGAGATACTGGCGGCCGTGCAACAGGCTCTTTCTGCTTCGCAGGAAGTCTTTCTGGTCTTCGACCGGGACGGCACGCTGGTTCCGATTTCACCCTTGCCGGATGCCACCAGTGTGAGTCCCCTTCTTTTGTGCGGACTAGCTGACCTGGTTTCCGCTGGCGCGCACGTGGCAATCTTAAGCGCGCGAGGACTGACTTGCCTCAGTCGCGATTTTCCGTCCACCAGCCTGATGCTGGCTGGAAACTCCGGTTTGGAAATAATCTCGGCCGAGAAAGTATATTTTTGCGAGGCCCGGGCGGCCGCCTCCCGTGGTTTGATCAGTAAGGCCAGGGAGGCGCTGTCCGGCTGGCTCAGTCCGCAGTATGGTGCCATTCTGGAAGACCATGAGCTTTCTTTGTGTTTGCACTGGCATCTGGTGCCGATGCGCTTCTTGCCTGAGGTTTTTGCGATTGTAGACAGGTTCCGGTCGGCTTTTGGCACTTTGTCTGTGAGAACCCTGCCCACCAGTTTTGAGATCTGGCCGCCGGTGGTTTGGGATAAGGGCTTCGGTCTGGAGCAAATGACTGCCATGCTCAGGCTGAAAAGAGCTCCTCTGGTGCTCTATGCCGGTGACGCTGAGCCGGATGAAGCTGCCTTTGCCTGGGTGAATGCCCACCGTGGGGTATCAATCAGAGTCGGTTCCAGTCGGAAGACGGAAGCCCAGTTTTGCCTGTCGAGCTGTGGGAGTCTAGTAGATTTGATCGCCGCCCTCAGTTTGCTTCGATCATGATAGTTTCTTCCCTCTCTTCTGCTTTGGTGGACCGGGCCTGCGCTGCTCGGTTGAGAGCGCGCCTTCTCAGCGACCGGAAAATTCCTTCATTACTTGCTGGTAGCGTTTACCCACGGCGCCGCAGACTATTTCGCACAGTTCATAGATGCTGCTGTCGGCAATACTATATAAGACGAAGAGCCCCTCCCGGCGCTTTTGCACGATGCCTTGTTCGGCGAGCACGGAGAGGTGTTTGCTGACATTGGCCTGACTCATGCCGGTCAGTTCGCACAGTTCCTGCACCGAGTGTTCACCATTAAATAGATTTTGCAAAATCTGCAGGCGTGATGCGTCGGAAAGTGCCCGAAAGCGAGCGGCAACGATTTCCAGTGCCGGTCTTGTTAACAAAACTTTCTTGCCTGCCATAGTGGGTTCCTTTGAATTCCGGCGCTTCAAGGCTGAAAGTGCCGGTAGGTCTATGGACTCAGTCTACAACTATAGGGGGATTTTCGCAATCAGTCGAATGGATGATTGAGTATATAACCAAATAGTGATATAGTGTAATTGTATCCAGCGAGGAACAAAAAATGTCTGAAACAGCAAGTTCAACAGTTAGTCCCCGGCTTGGTGCTGCGCAGGTGGCGGCTTTGCCGGATGCCGTGCTTATTGATGTGCGCAGCCCGATCGAATTTGAGAGCGAGCACATCGAGGGTGCCATAAATATACCTCTTGAGAGTCTGGAGTCCCGTTTTGAGGAAGTGCCGCGCAAGGGGCAACTGATAATGGTTTGTCGCAGCGGTAAACGAGCCGAGCGCGGCGCCTACACCCTTATGGGCAGGGCCTTTCAGCCTAAAGTTCTGGAAGGCGGGATGCTCGCCTGGCGGCAAGCCGGCATGCCTGTCAAGGAAGGTAAAAAGAGGCTTTCCATAGAAAGGCAGATTCAGCTTGTGGTTGGCACCGGTGTGCTGACCGGCGTCATTCTGGGTGCTTTTGTTAATCCACTTTTCCTCATCATTCCTGGTTTCTTCGGCGCCGGTCTGACCTTTGCCGGCTTGTCCGGAACCTGCGCTCTCGGCATTCTCCTCGGCAAAGCGCCCTGGAATAAGCTGGAAGTTCCCGGCGCCGCTAAAGAGTGCAAAAAGAGTAGCTGCTGCAATTGAGGTGGTAAGTGACCATGCTGCACATGCTAATTGCTGCTTCCTCCGGTATCGCTACCGGTACTCTGCTTGGACTGCTGGGCGGCGGCGGTAGCATTATTGCAGTGCCTGTCTTAGTCTACTTGCTTGGTTTTGATGCTAAGTCTGCCGTCGCCTCCAGTTTGCTTGTTGTCGCTTTTGCCAGTTTACTTGCCGCCTACAGTCATTTTCGCCACAAGGCGGTAGTGGTATCGACAGCGCTCGTTTTTGGTGGTGCCGGCGGTATCGGCAGTCTGGCTGGTGCTCAACTAGCCGGGTTGCTCTCAGATTCGGTTCAGCTTACGGCATTTGCTCTAGTGATGGCCCTGGTGGCGCTTTTGATGCTCAGAGCAAAGCCTCTGGACATCCAGTCTGACACCAGGTCTGCCCCACTGGCGCTGGTGCTTACGGCCGGCGTCGGCGCCGGCATTCTCACGGGGCTTTTGGGTGTGGGCGGCGGGTTTGTCATCGTGCCGGCCTTAACATTGTTACTCAAGCTTCCCATCACTAAGGCTATTGGAACTTCCTTATTGATAATTGCCATGAACAGTGCCGTCGGTGCTCTCTATTATGCATCTCGTCTGCATCTTGATTATTCCATCTTGCCCTTTGCCCTGGGCGCCCTGGCCGCAGCACCCATCGCCGGCCGTCTGGCTCATCGGATTGCTCAGGAGAAACTTAAAGTCAGTTTTGCTATTTCATTACTTCTCTTATCCGGCTGGATGCTCTTTAAGGAAGTGCACTAAACTCTGGAGGCGCTTATGTATTTTCAACAGTTTTATCTGGGATGCCTGGCCCACGGCTCCTACTTAATTGGCTCCGCCGGCGAAGCTGCAGTCATCGATCCTCAGCGGGATGTTGATCAGTATATTGAGGCGGCAGAAAAAGCCGGGCTGACGATTAAGTATATTTTTGAAACCCATCTGCATGCTGATTTTGTCAGTGGGCACAAAGAATTATCCGAGCGCACCGGTGCCGATATCGTATTCGGTGCTAAGGCCGGCGCTGCCTTCCCTCATATAGCTGCTCATGACGGCGACATATTTCGAATTGGAGAGGTGTGTCTGACGGTTCTAGAGACTCCCGGGCACACTCCCGAGAGCATCTGCATTCTGGCGAAAGATACAGCTTCCAGTAAGCCGGAGAAACTATTCTCAGGCGATACGCTTTTTATTGGCGATGTCGGTCGTCCTGATCTTGTCGGCAGCAAAGGTTATAGAGCCGAAGAAATGGCCGCCTTGATGTACGACAGCCTGCATGAAAAACTGCTCAAGCTACCTGACGATGTAGAGGTCTATCCGGCTCACGGTGCCGGCTCTCTTTGTGGGAAACAACTCTCTGATGAGCGTTCTTCCAGCATAGGGCAGCAGAAGAAGTTTAACTATGCTCTCCAGCCCATGTCCAAGGAGGCCTTTGTGGAGGTCCTCTCCGCCGATCAGCCTGAAGTGCCCGCCTACTTCCCTAAAGATGTTGAATTGAATAGACTGGGAGCTGTTCCTTTGAAAGAGCTTGCCATGCCCCGGGCCCTGTCTGCGCCTGAAACCTTACGGTATCTGGAGAAAGGGGCGGTGGTGCTGGATGTGCGTAGTGCCGCCGAGTACAGTGTAATGCATATTGAAGGGGCGCTCAATATTGGATTGGGCGGTCAGTTTGCTTCCTGGGCCGGTACTCTGGTAGAACTTGGTACCGCCATAGTGGTTGTGGCAAACACAAGATTCCAGGTGGAAGAAGCGGTGCTCCGTCTGGCCAGGGTCGGCATAGAAAGCGTAGTCGGTTATCTTGAAAATGGTATGGATGCCTGGATTGAAGCTGGCTATGCGGCTTCCTCTTCCAGTCTGATTGGTGTGGATGAATTGCTGAACCTGCTTGATGCTAAGGGCGATTTGCTTGTAATAGACGTGCGTCGCCGCAGCGAATTCGCCTCAGGTCATGTACCGGGGGCAATAAATATTCCCCTGGCTGAGTTGCCGGAGCAATTGAGTAAGATTCCTGCCGGTAGGCCCCTCGCCGTTATTTGTGCAGCAGGCTACCGCTCAACTATAGCCAAAGGCATACTGGAAAGACGAGGCTTGAAGCCACTGTTGAACGTAAAGGGAGGCACCGCCGCCTGGAAGCAGGCCGGTTATCCGGTGCAAGAGGAGCAGGGCGTGCCTGCCTGAGTAACTTCAGGGGCGAGCCTTGTCGAATCTATTTTTCCGGGAGCCGGAGCGAAACTATAAAAGGAAGCAATTATGGAAACTGATTTTAAATCTACCGCGCCCAGGAAGATCGTGATTGTGGGCGGAGTGGCTGGTGGTATGAGTGCTGCGGCTCGGGCCAGACGCCTTTCTGAGGATTCTCAGATTATCATATTCGAGCGCAGCGGCTATGTGTCCTATGCCAACTGCGGTCTGCCTTATTTTCTTGGCGGCGAAATTGAGTCTAAAGAAGATCTTCTTGTAGCAACCCCGGCTCTTCTAAAACAGAAACTCAATCTCGATATTCGAGTTAATAGTGAGGTGGTGGAGATAGATGCGGCTAACAAGTTGGTATCGGTACAAGACATAACCACCGGAGAGCTGCACACGGAAAGTTATGATGACTTGATTCTTTCGGTGGGCGCCGCTCCTATCCGCCCCAGGGTGCCAGGCATTGACTTGAAAGGTTTGTTCTCGCTGCGGAGCATCGAAGATGTTGAAGCTATCCAAGCCTGGACAAATGAACAGAAGCCCCAGCGGGTGGTCATTGCCGGTGGTGGCTTTATCGGTCTGGAAATGTCCGAGCAGTATGCCCGCCGTGGTATGGAGGTTACCCTCATCGACGGCAAGGATCAGGTCTTAGCCCCTATTGATCCGGAGATGGCCTCCCTTGTGCACCAGGAGCTTCGGAAGCATGGTGTGCGTGTAGAATTGGGTAATAGTATCGAAGGCTTTCTGGCTCCTGAGCAAGTGCCTGGTTTGATGCCACCTCTGAGCTGCCATGTGCAGGCTGGTGCGCAACACTTCCCTGCCGATCTGGTTATTCTGGGATTGGGCGTTCGACCGGAAGTAAGCCTGGCCCGCAAGGCCGGTATTAGTCTGGGAGAGCGCGGCGGCATCAAGGTTGATGCCTATTTGAGAACGAGCGTACCTTCCATATGGGCAGTTGGTGACGCCATTGAAGTGGAGAATCCAATCAGCAAGAGCTACACCTTGATTGCCCTGGGTGGTCCGGCCAACCGCCAGGGGCGAATTGTCGCCGATAATATTTTTGGAGCGCAGCGGCGCTATGCCGGTACACTTGGCACGGCTATCTTGCGAGTGTTTGATCTGACGGTAGCTTGTGTGGGGTTGAACGAGGCACAGCTAAGTGGCAGCAGCCTTTCCTATGAAGTGGTCTATGTGCATCCCAGTCAGCATGCCGGTTATTATCCCGGTGCCGAAAGACTGGATATGAAAGTTATATTTGAGAAAGTTACTGGTGCCTTGCTTGGTGCGCAAGTCGTCGGCAAAGACGGCGTCGACAAGCGTATTGATGTGCTGGCTACAGCCATCAAAGCCGGTATGTCCATTCGTGACCTGGCTGAGTTGGAGCTGGCTTATGCGCCGCCCTTCGGTTCGGCTAAGGATGCGATTAACCTGGTCGGAATGACTGGTACCAATGTGTTGGAAGGGCAGCTTGAGCAGGTACACTGGCACCAGGTTCGGAGTCTGTTGGACGAAGGTGTCTGTCTCCTTGATGTACGTAGCAAGTCCGAATACAATCGCGGGCATATAGAAGGCAGCCAGCATATTCCGCTGCCGGAGCTGAGGCAGCGCCTTGCCGAAATTCCTGCGAATAAGCGCATAGTCACTTATTGTCAGAGCGGTCAGCGCTCATATATTGCCTATCGATTGCTCAGGCAGAAAGGGTTCACTGTACAGAATCTCTCAGGCGGTTTCCTCACCTATAGTTCAATGCCGAAGCCAGTAAAATTGCCGGAAGGGCGAACTAGTGCATTAGCTGTGGCAAAACAGTAAACTGCAGTCTGCTTCAGTCACCGAATTCGATGGCAGCCGGCAACTTCTTGTGGGCCGGCAAAGATGGATTGAGGAAAAGTGCCTGCTCTATGCTTCTTGATGCTGATACGGGATCGTTCATCT
This sequence comes from Candidatus Melainabacteria bacterium, assembly GCA_016212515.1. Taxonomy (GTDB): domain Bacteria; phylum Cyanobacteriota; class Vampirovibrionia; order Obscuribacterales; family Obscuribacteraceae; genus Obscuribacter. The sequence continues at coordinate 37,706 of JACRFZ010000069.1, read as the reverse complement.
TGCGAAATACATAAGCGAGGGCAAGATAAATACGTGCCGAATTGGGATCTACTCTCTGGGCATGGGCGAGATCGTTATGTGCTGGAATCCATTGCTTGAGCTGTATGTAGATGCAAGCCCTCTTATAAAACATTTCTGCTTCGCGCGGATTTTCACGAATGGTGGCATTGTATGCTCTTAGTAGCTGCTTGGGGTCGCCTTCTTCCTTGAAATAGTCGCTACTTAACACTAGCTTTTCGCTAGTGTCGCTAGTGGTGCTAAGGCCATTTGCCGTTACCGGTCTATTTCCTCCGGCGTTCTCCTTAGAACTTGAGGAAGTTTCCTGGGGCTGTCTGCTTTTACTTTGAACTGCAAGCTTGAGAGTTTCAGAACTATCCGGCTCAAGTTCTTCTTTGACAATGGCAGGTAGTTGTTGGGGATTGACAGCAGCCGCCGCCAGTACCAGTGCGCCGCCATCCCACTGGCTGTTGAGCACCGGCGTCTGGCGCATCTGTCTGTCTTCCAGTACTTCCGTGCTTACCTTCTCTTTTAGTTCCGAAAAAGCAGCGGCCAGTTCTTTGGGTTTACCGCCGCCACGCATGCTGTCGATGAGATGTTTTGTAAAAACGCCGTTCTTGTAACGCCTTGACTCAAAAGACTGCTCATCAGTGCTGGAAGAACAAATCACCATCTGTCCTGAACCCTGGGCTAAAGCCTCTGCATCGAAATTGGCCGCGCGCTTCATACCCTTGGCTCCCGGTTTGAGCGCACCACTATGACAGGCGTCTAGAATTAGTAGTACGCGGTCCGTCAAGACTCGCTTGTTGGTGGCATCTAAGACCCTTTGCATTTCTATGCCTGATGCGAACAGGTCGTCGGGATCGGAGTCATGAGCTACCAGGTAGTTGTCACCTCTCAAATCCATTTGGGCCGGACTGCCATGGGTGGAAAAGAAGAGCACCACAAGGTCGTCTCGCTTGGCTACGCGGGCCAGAAATTTACTGCCTAATTCGGACATGACTCTTCTCTGGGAAGCCTTCTCGTCCAGGAGTATGCGCACATGGTCGGGGGCAAAGCCGGCGTCTTTGATGAGAAATTGGTAGAAATCTGCTGCATCCTTGGCCGCATAATTGAGGCGGGGAATATTTGAGTTTTTGAAATTACTGATGCCGACGATGAGAGCCCATTTGTCCTGGATCGGTTTGTCTGAATGAATAGCTTCCGGTTTAGGTGTCTGAGCCGCGACCGGCGTAAGGGCAAGCAGGCATGCAAAGAGAAGAGCGGTAGCGCCTCCAAGATGGTGCGGTTTCTTTACCCGGCTTGAAGCTTTCTCTATCAACACCGGCATTGTTGTCGATGGCATGAGCCTACCTCACAGACTAAACCTGTTCTATTATAAGCCTAGCGAATGCTCCGATTTAATCTACTTACCGGAAGCTTACCGGAAGCTTCATGGAGCACCGGAAGCTAGAGCTTACTTATCTGCAACAGGGCTTCCTCGTCAGCGAATATTGGCAGGCTGCCGGGTCGCAGTCAGGGTTTTTACCGGGGACTTTCAATAGGGGATCTGGCATCATGGGCGTATGGCAGAGAAAACCGACTATCAATCCGGAACCACGCGGCTCTTCGTCCTGAAGACCGGCGTTGCTTTATTCTTGGCTGGTTTATATGTGTTTTGCCCGCCTGCGGTTTCCGGTAGTCCCGGGAGATTAGAAACGATGTCCAATCGGGCGAAAGACCAATCTGATACCAGCCCTTCTGCCAAAAGTCTGACGGCGAAAATAGGGCTCTCTCAGAGCGAGCCCACGGTTGAAACAGTGCCTGATTTATTTGTCAAGTTTTCTCTGAAAAACAAGGGCAGGGTTACCGTCGATCCTGTTTTGACGCAAACAGAGCTGGTGATCGATGGTAAGCCCTTCGAGCAGTCCGCCCAGCTCTTTGGAAACGGCCCGCGCGATGCCCGTTTTTCCAGTTTGCCTGCGGGAGAAACCATCGATTTCAGTTATGCCATCGGTTACTACTTCCGGAAGCCCGGCGAGCACACCCTGCTCTGGCGGGGTCCCGGTTTTGAACCGGTGCAGCTTAAGTTTCGGGTGGCGCCCTTGAGCGGACAGTGGAAAGAGGTGGCCCGTTGCGCCTGGGCCACCGTGTCAGTTGAGCGTGCTCTTTACCGTAAGGAAGGCAGTAAGGATTTCTTTGTACACGTGCGCATCGACAATTTATTAAAGCGGCCGATTGGCTTTGTGGCCGGCGACCGCTACCAGGTTTTCTATCCTAATCAGTGGGCCGAGTCGGAGCTGCCCAGGAGGCAAGTGATTTCTGAAATGCGTCGCCTGCAAAAGGAACTTAGCACTGTTGAGCGGCAGAAGTTGCTTGCACTCTTTGCCTCTGGAGCGAAGGCTGCCGGAAGCAACCGCCAGGTGAGAATCTTGCCTGGAAATAGTTCTGATTACTATGTCTCCTTCAATGCCGGCGGTCGCGAGCGGGTGGAAGCAGTAAAGTTGCCTTATCTAATTGTAGTCATGGATGGCGTCATAGATTTTAGTGACGGAAAGGAATTGTACAGAGCCAGCCGCGAAATGAATGACTCGAACCACGGGGAAGTGGCTCTCTTGACTCCGGTGAAGCTGAAGGATATGCCCGCTGATGCTTTGATATTCTAGCTTGGTGAGAAAATCCATTTGATACAATTGAGCCGTTCCTACCTTAATAGTTGAGTGTCGTGAAATTTAAGCATATTGCCCTCTGCGCCCTGCAATTTCTGGCTTTTGCCTTACCCGGTGGTGCGCAAGAAACCACCTGGTCTCAAGACCTGGAGGTTGGCTCCATGGCTTATCGGCACGGTAAATATGCTGTGGCGGAACTGGCTTTTTCCGAAGCCCTGACCAAGGCGGAGAAATTCGGCGCCGAAGACGTGCGGGTGGCCACTACCCTTAACAATCTTGCTCTTGTGTGCGAAACCCAGGGCAAGTATGTCGAGGCTGAACCGCTCTACAAGCGCGCTCTGACCATTTACGAGAAAGTGCGCGGTGCCGAGCATCCAGACCTGGCAACGGCCATGAATAACTTGGCTCTGGTTTATGAAGCTCAAGGTAAATATACTGAGGCAGAGCCAATCTTTCAGCAGGCTCTCACCATTCAGAAAAAATGTTTTGGTGGCGAGCATGCCAGCGTGGCTAACACCATGGCTAATATCGCCGCTCTTTATGCGGATCAGAAGAAGTATACGGAAGCCGAGCAGTTATACGGCGAGTCTCTGGCAATCGAGGAAAAGGTCCTCGGTGCCGATAATGTCAGTCTGGCAAAGAATTACAACAATCTTGCCGTTGTATATAAGAAGCAGGGGAAACTGAAGGAAGCGGAAGAGCTTTATAAAAAATCCTTGCTCATTTACGAAAAAGCGCTTGGCCCGGACCACCCGGAAGTTGCGATTTTGCTTGAGAATTATGCGGCCCTTTTGAAGCTCGCGGGTAGGGATGCAGAAGCAAATGAGTTGGCTGAGCGAGTCAAGGTGATTCGGGATAAACTCGATAAGCAATAACCGTTCTTTAGCGGTGTAGAGTTAATATCCACGAGTCCACGTCTTCTTGTGATAGTTCGAGGGTGTGAAGGATTTTGTCGCCTGTGGCAGGAAGTTCATCATCTTGAACGAAAACATGCCTTTTATCACCTTGCCTAGCTAAGTATAAGGCATAGCGATGTGGCTCGAAGGCACCGGCAAACAAAAGTTTCTTTGGATCTGTCGGCTCTTCTCTCAGGGCCCGCATCAGCTTTTCTTTCAGGTAGTATAGCGGTTGCCAGCCAAGTAGATACTTGTCTGATCCGCTTGTGATCAGAAAGCACTGGCAGTAACTTGGTTCTGAATCATCAATTTCAATTCGGCCGCCGGTTGCTTGCAGAGTGCGCATATGATCTTTGCCTGCTTTGATTCTAATTGATTGAGTATTTTCAATTGCTTTGCTTCCTTCAAGTTTAGCTCAAAACAAAATTAGATTTGGTCGGTTCGGCTCGATTCGAACGAGCGTGTCCTTGCGGATCCTGTTTTACAGACAGGTGGTATCATCCTCTCACCCACGAACCGGTGTCGTCCGTGTTCATGAAAGCACGGACGAAGTGGCGCATCGCGCAGGAATCGAACCTGCTCCTATCGTTTTGGAGACGAATTGGACACCATGTCCTGCGATACTTTTCTAAGAAGTTTTATCTTGAATCGAATTATTGAAGCTATTTTTTTCTCCTTACTCTTTCTTTGTAATATGGCTGTGCTGCCTGGGTTCGAACCAGGGACCATCTCCTTAACAGGGAGCCGCTCTACCGGCTGAGCTACAGCACAATATTGGGGTGGCTAGAGGTAATCGAAACCTCATCTCCTGGACCACAACCAGGGGTAATACCTTTATACGATAGCCACAGTTCTGAGATGCCTGGGTACGATCCAGGAATCGCGACTTCAAAGGCCGCTGTGATACCAGTTTCACCACATCTCAATGGAACGTAGTGTCCATCATAGTTCTGGCTACGCTGTCGATGTCGAAAAAAATTGCCCCCGGAAGGATATGATCCTCCAGCCTCTCGCTTATCAGGCGAGCGCTCTACCGATTGAGCTACGAGAGCAACAATCCGAGGTGAAGGAATTGAACCTTCTGCCTTCTGTTCCCAAAACAGACAGTCTACCGATGACCTAACCCCGGGTATGGCGGTATTAGAGGCTTCTCGGTCGACAAATATTTTTCGAATTAAGGATTTCATTTCCGTGATACTCAACAACGTAATTACCAACAAGACGCAACGAAATGGACCAGCTATGCTGGTTTCCGTTGAGTTGATAATTATGCTGATGGACGCGGTTCACGGATTTATTCCTTATGGACGTTTTTCTTTTATAGCACACAAAAGATTTTCTGGGAATAGTTTTTTTTGCTTTGTCTTTTTGAAGCTGCCTATTCATTTGTGAATAGCGAGACTTCTCCTATTTGCTGCGGATTCATGTCTGACAAAGAACTCGCTAAAATTAGGAGTAACTTCCTTCAAGTTTGTTTTCGTAGAGGAATTCTGTGACTTGTTTTTCTGTGACTGCACTCGTCTTGGCCGAATCGGTCGGGGCTACGCAGGTGGAGTTAATCACTCTAGTGCCCGTGCCGTTTGAAACCAGTGCACTATGTAGCACGCCCTGCCATCTCTTCTTTCCCGGCTGGAGCGGATTGGAGCTGTTATTGATGACTAAGATCTGAAAGCCGGCCGGGTCGAACTTGCTGACTGGGCTAATAAACGGTGCTAGTTTTTCCAAACCTTTCTCGTACATGGGGTTGAAGTCTTCCAGAAATTGATCTGGTGTGATTCCCAGTTCATGGGCGCAGCGGGAGAAATCGGCCATGCTTATTTCGCTATGCACCTTGCTGGGTTCGTATCCCAGAATTAGAAGGGATTCGCTCGGCGCGCCGTCCCGATGGAACTTAGTGGTGTTCTTTTGATCGAAACGTGTCATATTGAACCAGCTCAGCCCTGTGCCTCTTTCGGTTTGGAACAGCGCTGCTAGATGGTCTTTTAGATTGACCATCAACATTCGTTGAATGGACGAGGTCGTAGATTCCGGCAGTCTGATCAGCGCAAAGCCGGGCTTGGAAAAGTCGTTACGGCATACGAGACCATAGACTTGCTCGGCCGCTAGGGACAGCTCAATAGTATCTTTGTCCGCCAGGTCTAAGAAGTAGTTTTCCACTGTCGGCTTGTGCTTGCCCTTGAGTAAGAGCCCTAGAACAATTGCTTGTTGTCGCGGCTCATGGAAGTCATACCACGTCTGTCTAATACTAGCACGGCTCCTGTACCGGTTTGCAGCTTGACCTGTCCGTCTTTGGATATGCTTGCCGTCATCAGGTCTCCAAATGCATAGTGTCTCTGGGGCTCGGTAACGCCCGGTCCGGGCTTGATCATTATTTCATCTGCCTGCACGCGGTTGCCGCTTGCATCGCGCACTGAAAACTGACCTTTATTGCCTACTTCCACCGAGTAGCCCTCGGCAAAAGTAAGCCGCTGGCTGTTGCCGTCTTGTGAGAAGCTGTCGCCGCTTTTGAATAGTTTGAGCACCGGCTCGGTGGCATGGGGGATTTTCATTTCGTCGGTATTGGCGTAGCGCACAGAGCAGAGCTTCTCGAGCTGGCAACCCTGGCCTGAAGGCTGGTCCGGCTTACCGACCTCTTGCAGCAGGCGTTCGCTGGCCTGGGTCTGTTCAGAGGTGCTTGTGCTTATAGCGCCTTCCGGCTGTGGTAAGTATTCCTGTGTTTGCTTCATGGCATTTTCCTCGCTCAAGAAAAGGGGCGAGAGAGGCGTCTGAGGGTTGCGGCTCTCTCACCCTCAATTTAGGGGGACTGGTTGACATCAGGTTGACATACTGCAGTCGCCGGCATATTTCGTGGTCCGTTTGCACTCAGCCCTGATATTTAATCCTTCCTGGTCGGGTAAGGCTTGCTGAATTCCGCAAAGTGGGCCAGACTTTAGTATGTGGATGGAGTGGTTCTGAAGAATGCCTTCTTTGCCGGAAATTGCCAGAAAGCTTGTCCTGACGCTCTCTACAGTCGGCGGTTGCCTCAGTCTTCCCATCCTGGCTGCTGCCGGCGCGCAGCCGACGGAGTGGCTGGTTGTGCAGAGTCATGAGAGTAAGACCGATGCGGTCATACATGTTACCCATGACGCGGTGAAGCTGGAGTCGAAGGCATTGGGATGCACTCTTTTGACCAGGGCCCCTGATTGGAAGGTGCACTGCTACCGTCCCTTAGAGAAAATCGAATGGATTGGCGATATGGGGCAGTTTAGCGGCATGGTCATGTCCAATCCATATGCTTTGCCGAAACCGACCCTCAGGGGCCCTGCGCCGCGCTGCGTGGGGGAAACCGAAATGAACGGCTTGAAATGCAAGATTTATAAGGGCTTTGCCAGCGAAGTCTATTGTGCTGATTCCATCTCAGTAGATCCTATGGTTGTGCTCTTCTTTAATCGCCTTTATGGTACTCCCCTGGTTCCCTCGGTGCCGCTCTATGAGAGAACCCACAAAAGGGCTGATCGGGACCTCGTCAGACGCAAGACCGATTGGATCGATACGGGAGTTGCCAGCGACTTGCGTGGTGGCAGGCTGGTGAAGCTGACGACCTCGTCCTGCAAGTCGGTTCCATATAACGCAAAAGATTTCGAGGTACCGCGAGGATACAAACGGAAGGTCGATCTAATCGAGGTATCGTATTCTAAGGACCAGCGCCAGGAAATTACTGATATGCTCGATAATGTGGGCTTCGAGTCTAACCTGGAACACAAGCGTGGCAAAGAGGGAAGACGAAAGTGATGGCTTGGCTATGCTAGGTCGAAATTCTGCCTGTGTGTGTGAAGTCGGGATCGCTGCGGCTTTAGCGTTTCTGTTGTCTTTTTTGCTTTCTGCTTCAGCGTTGGCCGCTGAAGTTGACCTTAGGGGCGCAGCTTCGCTTGCCGAAATTTACCGTGGCAGCTTTACGCGCTGGGATTTGAATCATAACGGTACCCTCGAAGATCAAGAAATCGATTATGTTATTCAAGATCCGTCCATAAAAGGACCATACGCTGCGGCCCTGGCTGCGATCAAAGTATACCGTCGCAGCCATAGCGATCTTTCAGCATTTACTATTGATGATTTGAATTTGTTTGAGTCTGAAGCCGTGCTCAACAAGCAGGGGAAGGCACTATTAGCTTTGCATTCCAAGCTTTGCAAGCGCCTCAGCGGTGATCCGCCGGTATTGTTTGCCAGGCAGTTGCCGCACATAGATGGTATCAAACAGGGGAATACCGGTGATTGTTATCTGCTTGCCACCGTGGGTGGTCTGGCCTATCATGACCCGGAGCGGCTGGCCTCTATGTTTAGTCGAAACTCCGACGGTTCCTATTCCGTCAGTTTCCCCGGGCAAGAAACGATTGCCGTGCCTGCGCCTACCGATGGCGAAATTGCGGCCTTTACAGATGCCGGGCCGGACGGTTATTGGTTGCATGTGATTGAGAAGGCTTACGGCGTCTATAAAGACAAACAGGGTAAGCACCCGGAGGTGGTTGATTCGGTTATTCATGGCGGCTCCGGTGGTGGCGCCATTATGTTTGTGACTGGCAATGCCTGTGTGCGCTATCCCACCTCGGCAACAGATATTGAAGAGATTCGCCGACAGCTTTATGAAGCACTTTCGAATCATCGAGTTGTGAATACCGGTACACCCAGTCACTGTTTGACTGTGCTTGGCTATGATACTGCCAGCGATACTATTACTATCTGGAATCCCTGGGGCAGCTCCAGTTATTATAAGCCGGCTATGCAGAAGATGGTGAACGGTGTCTTTACCATGCCGCTGCCCGACTTCATGCATAACTTTGTCAGTATTCTTGTGGAAAAGAATCGTCTGGCTACGTCGGAAGACTACAAGAACTTAAAGCGCTCCAAAAAATTGCACCCCTGAGAAGCGGCAATCTTTGACTCATTGCGCCGGACAAATTTGCATTTCTGCTAACTAAAAATGCGGCTTGCGTGTTTGCCCATGATAGGATCATTTCCATTAATCGCAGATCTTGTTCAGTTGCAGTTTTCGGATCATATTTGAGGAGGGGTAGTGAAGAGGAATTGTGTAAGAGTTAGGACTGGCGCCCTGGTTTCCGCTTTGCTATTTGCCTTGTTGAGTCTAGTGAAAATAGCGCCGCCGTGCCTGGCTCAGAGCCCCTCTGCTAAAGAAAAGTCTGCACCAGTCAAAGCGATGGGTTTGCCCACAACATTTACCACCATGAGTGTGACGAACGGCACCAATCAGAAACAATACTTCTACATTACACTCACGCCGGTATCGGTGACGGTGCCCAGTTATCCTGCCGGTGAGGAGATAAATAATCTCAGCCAGGTGACTTTTACCGGCAACTTTCAGCCGGGTGAGGGCGTGATTACTGCAATTGACGGCAGTCCGCTGGAGGGCTATTTCTTCCTCAATGCCGGTAACACGGCAAACTACGCTCCACAAGCGACCTTTTCTGCTAACTTCTATACCAATGGAACGCCAGGCACTAATAATAATCAGTGCTTCACTGGTTTGCCCGGCGTGGGTGTGGGGGCAACCTTTGCCGAGGTGACTCTCAATGTGGACGGTAATTATCTTGGTGATGAGACGGTCGACATAAGCGAGGTAAACGGCATAAACGCTCTCTGGGAAGTAAGCTTGCCACTGCCTGCCGGCAGTCTTGCTCCACCTTCCAACAATTATCCCAAGTACTTCAGTACTTCCGGTTATGTTTTCCCGAACAACAACACAGTCACTCCCTGGGGTACCTTCCAGCAGGGGCAGCTTATCCCCGTTCCGACAATTGCCAACAATCCCGGGCGGTATTGGCCCTGTTCAGGCGACGCCAATGCTACTTTACCCTATGGTGTGGGTAAGGGGACTGTAGGAGTCTATCCCTTCGGCTGTGACAATTGCACCAGCCGAGCTAAGCCGGGTTGCAGCGGAAAGTATCCACCGGCTTCTCTTGTGCAGCAGTCTTTGAGTATTTGTCAGGTGCTGCGCAATTGCAATTATCAGATTGGCGGCAATGTGGGGCTTACCTTGAAGAAGTTTCCCTATCCTGTCTATCAGGTCTTGAAGAAAACTGGTGGCAAGTAGAGCGCAACTGGCGGCGTCCAGTAGCCTGGCAGTTCGTGACTGCCTACTACGGGTGTTTGGTTGCGTCAGTATCAGAAATAGAATGAAGATCTGATCTTCAGGTAATGACGCATCCCCGCCGAGTTTCAGCGCTAAGGGGGGAATTCCCCACCCACTGTTGAAATGAAGGCTTGTCAATTTTTTCAGTGCGGCCGATAATGCATGAACGAAAGTTCACTTTGGGACGCCCGAACTGCAATTGGTGCAGTGACGGTTGTTGCCTGGTGTTGTCTTCGCCGCTTCCCGGCTGTGCTTATCCGCCTGGAACTGAGTCTTTGCCGCGCATAATGCAGCGGTCTTTTCTTCGCTCCCTTTGATGCGAGTGCTTTGCCTCTAGCAACACTTTTGTTCGGTCGAACCCAGGTTCGCTCGATTGCTTTTCTTTCCTTCTCTTTTCTTGCCCTTACTGTTCTCTCTTTTTCTTGGCTGTTCTTTCATTTTCTTTGCTTTTCTTGTTGTTTTCTCGCTCTCTTTCTTTTGACGCTCTTTGGAGCGGAGGTTCACAATATGAATACAGTAGAACAATCGACGCTAGATCAACCAGGTTCCGGCGGTGCGCCGGAACAGTTTTCCAACCTGGGTACCGAGGAGCCTGAGATACCCGAACCGGAGATAAGGATAAACGGTTTTGACAGCGGCACCAAACCAATTTATCGAGAGCCTTCGCTCTATCTCTCTATTCTGGTGGTCTTTGTCGCTACCTATTGCTGCCTGGGCAAGACGCCCACTATTTTCTGGCTCGCTCTGTCGGTTTTGACCGGGGTCGCCATTATGTTTCATGTGCTGGCAGAACGGGTTCTCTTTCGCGGAAGAAGAGAATTCGACGCCTTTGCCGCACCGTTGGAAGGTGTTTTTGTCTTGACACTGGGGGCGATACTGCCGGGACTGGCGCTTCTTGGTTACAGCGTTTTTTCTATGGCGAACGGACAGGTGACTGTTTCTGAGTTTGGAAAAGTAGCGCTGGTTCTAGTGGTGCCCTTCTTTAATTTTCTGGTTTGGTCTGCGGTGCGAAAAGGCTATCTGGCAAGGCCTCGACTGATTGGTTTGATGAACGGTTTGACTCTGGGGCTTTCTGCTTCCTGGTTGGGAATCTGGATTCACGCAGTGTTTTTCAAGAGCGGCGGTCCTTCTTGTAAATTTGGCTGGATGCTCTTGCTTTCCACTTCCCCCTTTTTGCTTTTTGCCGCCTTTTGTTTGAGTCTGGATCTCTGGCAGAAGACTAATGCCAATATGCGCCGCATTACAGGCACATTTTCGATAATGGGCATAGTGCTGTCCATGTTGTTTGTTCTGGCTCCCGTCGGTCGCGTCAGCTATATTCAGTCCCTCATTACGGCGGCCAGGCATAGCTCCGGCGATGATTTGGCGCAAGCCGTCGGTTCTTTGCGTACATCCGCTTCCGATGAGGATTTGCGTCCTTCCAGGAGCACTGTCAGTGGCTTTGCTCTGGCCGAAATGCTGGTGCCCAATCGCGGTCTTGAGGACGGTAGCGACATAGACAAAGACCTATTCTTTCGGATTACCGGAAAGCCCTATGCTTCCGAGCCTGGAGGCTTGCCCTGGCAGAGTCATCCTGAGCTGTGGAATCCGCTCATTGGCGTGAAAGTTCCCGGCTTGTCCCTGTCTAAGTCTCAGATGTCCGGTCTGATTGACTCCGAGACCTTAAGTGCCTCTGTCGACTGGACCATGACTTTTCATAACTCTTCGGCAGCCTCCCAGGAGGCCCGTGGCGAAATAACTGTTCCGGAAGGTGCTGTCGTGTCAAGAGTAACGCTCTGGGTGAACGGACAGCCGCAAGAAGGGGCCTTTGCCGCTAAGTCTCAAGCGCAAGAGGCTTATCAATCTAGCGTGGAGCAGCGGCGAGATCCTTTGCTTGTCACCATGAATAGTCCCGGTCGGATTCTCGTGCAATGCTTTCCGGTGCCTGCCAATGGCGGTGAAATGCGCATCCGCATAGGCTTTAAGGTGCCGCTTGCCACTTCCGACGGCAAGACCTGCACGATGGAGCTGCCGCGCCTGGCAGACGGTAATTTCGTTCAGTTGAAGCGCCACCGGGTTAGTTTCCTTTCTGACAGGAAGGTGGTCGGACAGGCTTCCGCTGCCGGTTTGTCTTCTGCTGTCGGCGAGCATGGGTATGCTTTGAGCGGCATTCTTAGAACCAGTGAATTGGGTAAGAGAACCCCTCGGTTGTCCGTTGTTAGAAACAGTGCTTTCAAGAATGTTGCCGTGCAAGACTGGTACAGTCGCAAACCTGGCTATATAGTGGAAACCCTCAAGGAAGTGAAGGTCAGCACACCCAGTCGACTCTTCGTGGTGCTCGATACATCAGCCTCTCTCAAGACGCAAGCTTCCCAGATCAGGCAGGCTCTGGCTGGTCTGCCTGCCGCTCTCAAACCGGCGGTTTACCTGGTTAAGGATGATTTCACCGCCGCGCTGGTAAATCCGTCGAACGATGCCTTTGCCCCGGCTCCGGTGCCGTCCACGACTGACATGACTGAGACAAGCGACGCGCCGGTGCAGCCTGTTTCACTTAAGCAGGCTGAGGAAATGGTAACTGAGGAGTTGTTCGCTGGTGGAAAGGACAACATAGCCTGCCTGCGCGAGGTTCTGGAAACCGCTTCCGAAAGAGCCGGTAGTGCTGTTCTCTGGATTCATGGTCCACAGCCTCAAAGCCGTAAGGTGTCCGAATCGGTCTTAGAGATGATCAACCGGGTAAAGTTGTACGATCTGGAAGTGGTGGCAGGGTCCAATAATGTTTTGCCTACCATTCGGACCGATGATGTCTCCCATCTGGTTAGTTGCGAAACGGTCAAGAGCGGGCTTTCTTCTTCGCAACTCAAGGATTTGCTTGCCGGTATGAAGAACGGTAAGACAGTGACGGTAATCGAAAGAACCAGAACGGAAAGCAAACCGGCAATACCAGTGGTTGAGGGCGCCGGTGTGGCAGCCAGGCTTACATGCCTGTGGGCTAGTGACGAAGTAACTCGCCGTCTTGAGTCGGGACCGTATAGAGCGGCGCAGTCTCTGGCTGTGCAATATCGCCTGGTTACACCCGCCAGTGGTGCCGTGGTGCTCGAAAATGCCAGGGCCTATGCCGCAAAGGGTTTGAAACCATGTGCCTATGTCGATGCCCCCGATAACTCTCAGCCACCGGCTACCTCTACCACTATCGCACCGGTGCAATCTTTCGGCGGGCTGGTGGGAGCACCGGTAGATCCCCGCTACGGGCAATCAAATGAAGTTGGAATGCTGGCCGATTACGGTTACGATACGGCCAGGGATATTTCCCGAGCGCTGACCCTTATCGCTCTGCTCATATCCACAGCAGTGGCTATAGGCTTTTTGCGAGGCCGGCGACCGATGACCTTCGGTGCCGTAACCAAGGCCATCGGCATTGCTTTGGTTGCACCGCTGGCGGTTCATGTGGTCGGCACCTTCCTGATCAATAACTTCGGCGGTCTTGGCGGGGGCCTATGAGGCAACAGCCGACCACTTCAGAAACAAGGGTGGAGCCTCAGTTTACATTGAGGCTCCCTTCTGTTTTGGTTGCGGCTGTTGCTATCGTGGTTCTGTACTTCTAAGCTCTAGGGCTCTTCTGGCATGATACTGAACATATGGATTTTCATCGGCTGCCAGAATCTCAAGCAGTTCCGGTGGTAGATCGGTGTTGTCCGTTAGCGCCAGTCTCACATTGACGTCTTCGTCTCTGCACAGGCGGGCTAGAATTTCCATTTGCACGGAGGCGTTCCAAGAGAGCGCCGCCCGTACTTCATTATTTTCGTCGCTCGCCAGTTGTGCCAGGGTCTCGGCCGGCGTGCCAGGATTTTCTGCCAATCTGCGACGAACGGCAGGGTTATTATGATTGGCCAGTGCGTTTAGCTTTTCTCCCGGCTCAATTAGATTTCCCGCCAGAATATATGATCCTGTAAATTTGAATGCGTCACCCATCCCGCCCCTCCTGAATTTGTAGAAGCAAACAGTGTTTTCAATTGTGAATAGAGATTGTGTGCGCGGTCTGCCACTTTAAGTACCTGATAGTATCCAGCATTACACGAGCTAAGCAATCGTTACTATCCCCCGACTGGGGAACGTAACGATTGCTTAGCGTTATCCTGTGCGGATCAGGCCTCTTCTTGCAATGTCAAATAATGCTGCGTCTGCAGTAAGCAAGGCGCTTACTTTTCTAGTCGCCGATTCGCTTCCATGATAGTTGAGAGACGATGGAACCGGCATCCCAGGTTGTTGAACCGTCATAGTATTGAAGTAAAGTGCGACTGCCGGTTATTGTCTTTCCATCGGCAGATATGATCAGATCTACGGGGCAATTGGTCCCGGGCGTCAATTTGTCTCCCTTCTTTGGATAGCAAAAACCGTTATCGCTATGCACTGCGTTATTGGCAGTGGGGCGAGCCGCTTGAAACGTTATATCGCCCGGCTTTAACTGGAAGGGCGAGTCGGCTGGCACGCTCATGACCGTCCCACTTAATTCTGAATTCGATGTGCAAGTGATTCTGACTGTGGTACCGGTGTTAGTCAGCCACAATCCTGGCATTTTCTTCCAGGATGCCGCATCCTCCTGGCAGACGCAGGGTAGTTTGAGCCTGCCTTTGGCAATCGAAGTTTCGGTGAAGAACTGGGTATTTATGAAGGCATCGCCTGGTTTCAGGTAGGCTCTGTCTTTGATGGAGCGACAGATTTGTTTGGAGCGAGTCACCATGGTTTCGCCCACGGTAGCCCAGAAGCCTGATGGTTCTTCACTGGCCAGCACCGCTGAGGCGATGGCGTACTTGGGACCAACAGCCGTACCGCCGTTAACTCCAAGAAACGCCGAGGCAAAGGTGTCGAGCATGCGAGCCTGGTCTTCATGTCCGAGGTAGCAACTGTGCAAAATGAGCTGTGCTCCCGGCACCATGGCCGCACTTCCATCATGAATGAGCTGAAGTTTTTGACAGAGTTGCTTTCTCTTTTCAGGGTTTTCTCCAGACTTACCCAGCTTTTCAATGTCAGTTGCAAGGTTGGAGGCATTCAATGAGGCAGGTGTTAGCCATTGACTTTGATCATCTCCCAGTTTAATGGCAAACACATCGTCATTTTCTATCTTTTGCAGCGCATGACCGGCAATCATTAGAACGTCCACTTTGCGTCCGGATTCTTTCAGGTGTTTGAGAAATTTGAATAGATAGAGCGGATCGTTAGGCGGTAATGAGATAACCATATTTATAGAAGGGATATGTCCGACTACTTCGGCAATGGCTCTCTCTGCTCCGTCCGACTTGGCTGTAATCTTGGGAATGACGGCCAGCCCGATGGTGCCCCCTGCACGACCTGGCGGCAGGTTGTGGTAGCCATCGGGGGTGAAGAGTCTGGTGGTGCGGTCGAATTCAGGTGAAGGCTTTCCTTTCATTCCATAAATGGGACCGGCGCAAACTCCATTTGCGAAGAGTGATGAAAACAATAGGGAAACTGTCAGGCAAATTGCCGGGGCTGCCCGAAATGGTTTACTCATAAGCACCTGTGGAAAGGTTGAATCTGAAAGGAGTATATCAACATACAGTCTCAGGATGATCGGGTTTCCAGTGGGATTCCGGATAGTGGCGTGGCTACCTTGCTAACTTACTACCTTTCCTTCTTGGCGAGCACTTCGGGGCTTGCTTGCTTTGGTGCCGTGGCCTGCTTGAGGTGGGCGAGGGCCGCCTGCAATTGATTATCGGCAGAGGAATTTAGCTCAGCATTTTCCGCAAGCGGTACCACCAGATGTGGTGTCAGACCGATCTTGTTGGATGCGGCGTCACCAACCCAGGTACCATTTGGTGTGAAGTACTTAAAGGTTGTCACTTTCAACCAACTGCCTTCCGGTAGGTTGCTGCGAGTTTGGTTCTGTCCGATGCCTTTTCCGTAGGTTTGGGTACCGATCACGTAAGCTTCATTGTTGTCTTTGAGGGCGCCGGTAAGAAGCTCTGAGGCTGATGCCGAATGATCGTTTACAAGAATCACTACGGGCTTGTCGACAATGTCTCTGTGTCGATCGAATACGGTTTCGTTGTATTTTTCTACTCCGGGCTTACCTTCCTGAATGGTGTTCATCTTGATACTTTCCGCATCCAATCGATAAGTGGAAATATCGAAGCTTATTTTGCCATCTACATCGGCGCGCTCTTTGGTAGACAACATCGTCCCGGCGGACATGAAAAGAGAACCGGTCTGCAAGGCCTCGCGCACGTAGCCGCCTGGATTGTTCCGCAAATCTAGGATGTAGCCTTTTGCTTCCGGATTTTTCTCGATTGCCTGTTGCACCTCTTCTGATGCGTCGATTTGCGAGAATGTCGTTACCTGTAAGTGTAGGAAGCCGTCGCGCATTTCGCTTTTGACCGCCGGCGTGTCAATGACCTGACGGGTCAGCTCGATTTCTCTGTTCTCACCGTTCTTGCCGACAGTTACGCGAACCTTGGTGTCAACATCTCCGCGAATCAGTTTTGCCGTTTCCTCAACAGTTTCAGTATCAATGAGCTCGTCATTGACTTTGACTATCTGTTCACCGGCTTTCATGCCGGCAAGTTGGGCCGGTGTGCCGTCGATGACCCTTCTTATGATGATATTGGAACCTTCGGATTGACCGTTATGGGTCTGACCTTCCCCTTGCACCTCTTTCTTGGGCATTGCCGAAATTTCGACGCCGATGCCGGTAGTTTCACCTCGCTCAGCGCGCTCAATTTCCTTTGCTTCGCTGGCGGGAATGACATCGGTGTAGGGGTCTCCGAAAACTTTGAGAGCTTCATCGGCATACTTGACGGCATCTGCATCCGATTTAATTGAACAGTTATACTTTGTCTTTAGGACGGCTATTTGTTCGCTGCTGAGCCTTTCCGGTTCATAGAAGCTGTTGATGGCACCGTTTAGAAGTTTGAGATAGGCCTCAGAGTCGGGGCAGCTAGTCGCTTTTGATTCTGCCGGTCTTGCCAGATTAGCCTGCTTCGACAGATCGGCATCGCCGTATAGTAGATCTCTTGTCTGTAGCTGATCATGCGCAGAAGAGTCATTCCGGTTCTCGGGATTTTCTTGCTGTTCGTTTATTGAGCGCAGACTTGCCACTAATTCATTTTGCTCCGCTTGCTCCGCAGACCGAGTCTAAAGATGGTAGCCCCGGTTAATTTACCTGGCAAGTCGTGTAATGCCCATGGGTTCGTAGATTTACGAAGAGGCTGGGCTTATCTTCCAACCATGCCGGACTGATCGTGCATCCTGTATCACGAAGAGTCGGCCGACGACCAATATTTCCTGCTAAATTAGTGTCTGTTTCGTGCGAACGAATGTAAACAGGGATGTCTCTTTCTGGGGGTGCAGCTATTTCAAGCGATTCGTTGCCATTGAGAACTCCTCTTTCTCATACTGAGCAAATTGAGAGAGAATGCATGTCTATGCGTCTTGGTCTAGATAGACTCAGGAAAAAATCTAGCCCGGATACCTTTGAAACCAAGCTCATGTTTGAGTGTTATGAGCCGTTGCAGGCTGCAATCGGTCAATTCAAGAGTGAATTGGGCACCGGCCGCTTGGATTCCAAACTGGCGCTACTGGCTATACCCAATGATGTTCTGGCTGCAATCACTCTGCTCTGTGTGTTTCATGCCGTTTGCAATAGTCAGCGGGATCTCGACGTGCGTTCCCGTCAAACTGAAGCCACTATGAGACACTGTGCCATGTTGATTGGTCGGCGCTGTATGGAGGAGTGCCAGCCTGGTTGCGCCGAAGCCTTTCAGATAATCGAGAAATGCAGAGATGAGCAGGTGGCGCTACCGGTGTTTCCAGCCAATTCGCCGTTCTCAGTTTTGCTGGCGGCCTTCAGAGAGCGCCAGGAAAACACTCGTAATACCGTCACTCGCTGCACGGCGGGAGTGAAGACCTTAGCTGATAAAGACTGGTGGGATCTCTCCAGGCAACTTACTATAGGATGTAGCTTAATAGAAGTAGCCCTGGAATCGATACCGCTCTTTGTCGATAATCAGGTGCAACTTAACGAACATGACTGGGATAAACGGACGAGAGTGATCAGGCTCAGCCGCAAAGGCGAGCAATGGCTGGAGCAGGCGCTCAATAGTCGGATAGAAGCGGCTCAGAGTGATGGCTCTTTGACCATTCCCATGAATCAACCCATGCTCTGTACGCCTCTTCCATGGTCATCCGTAGATAATGGCGGGTATGTTTCGACCAGGGCTAATTTGATCAAAAGTAATGGTTTGAATTTCACCAGCACAGATTCAGATTCTCTCAAGATGGTTGCCTCGCGTTTTGAGCCTTCTCGGCTGGAGAGCCATCTACAGGCGGTCAATAGTCTGCAAGAGACTTCCTGGAAAATAAATCGCAGGCTCTACGACACCTTCGTTCGAGTCTGGTCCGACCGAGCCATGCGACCGCAATTGTTTCGCCCTAAAAGTGGTCGTGCTCCACGTTATGAGTTTCTAGCAGCTGTTAAGACACGTATTGAGGCGGTGGAAGACCTCCTGCCCTACCGCTTCTATTTTCCCTTTCAGGTTGATTTCAGAGGCCGGGTATACGCAGTTCCCGAGCTAATCAACAATCAGTCCGATGACTTCACGCGTTCCCTTCTTGAATTTGGCAGCGCCGCCCCTGTCAATGATGAGAGTGAGTACTGGCTTTCTATTCACCTGGCCAATACTTTTGGGCAGGATAAATTGACGTTCGAGGGACGGAGAAAGTGGGTGGAGGAGAACGCCTCCCTCATTCACAAGTTTGTTCAGCAACCGGAGCGTGAGCTGGAATTTTGGTTGCAGGCTGATAAAAAATGGAATTTTTTGGCGGCAGCCTATGCCTGGACTTCTGTTATGAATGGTGCGAAGGAAACTTGCCATCCCGTTTTTGTAGACGGACGCTGCAATGGTTTGCAACATTTATGCGCCCTTAGCCGCGATGCCTTAGCCGGTGAACAAGTAAACGTGATAGGTGCTCATCCCAATGATATCTATGGGGCCGTGGCTGAGGTCATGAAGAAGATGCTTGATCATGACGAAGATCCCATGGCTGTCTACTGGAAGGAGGTAGGAATCGATCGAAAGCTTGTGAAAAAGCCTATTATGACCACGCCATATGGTGTGACAGATTCAGGCATGCGCGATCAGATCAAAGATGTTGCCAATGAGCGAAATGCGCACCCCAAGTATGAGCATCTCCGGTATATCGTCGCCTGTCTCAAGCGGGCCCTGAAGGAGACCATGCCCGGTCCCGAGAAAGTGAAAGAATGGCTGACCAGGACAGCAAAAGAGATATCTTCTTCCGGTCATCCGATCATTTGGACCGCTCCCTCCGGCTTTCCCGTCATTCAAAACTACCGGATGCCTAAGATCTTAAGAACAAGATCGCGACGCTTTTCGTTTAATTACTTTCGACCGGTAACGGAAAGCAGCACCATTAATCATTCTAAGAATGCTGCAGCCATTGTGCCTAACTTTGTGCACTCGCTCGATGCGGCGCATCTGGTAGCAGTGGTAAATTCTCTTGTTGAGGCGGGATCTAACCATATTGCGGTCATTCACGATAGCTTCGGCGTGCATCCGCATATGGTGCCTGTCATGAATCGAATAATTCGAGAGCGATTTGTAGAACAGTATTCTGAGCCTGTTCTTGATAATTTCAGGGAGGAAGTTGAAGCATTGACCAAACTGTCCTTGCCTGCTTTTACTGAGTACGGACAACTGGAAATGAAGCAGGTCTTGAGTTCAACCTATTTCTTTTCCTAGTTGTCCGTACTCTGGAAGAGGGACCCGATATATCGGGTCCCTCCAGATAAAACTTTGGAGAAACTGAGTTAGCCGGTCTGCTCCTGGTCATTTAGGACCCAGGCTTTGCCGGTAACGTCGAAGTATGTGCGGCGATCCCACTTGTACATTGACCAGCGGTCATAGTGGGAACGGGAGGGATGGGAGACTATTTCAGGTTGGGCTGGAAGGGTGTCGAGCCACACCTGATTGGCCTTGAGCCAGTCGTCATTGTAGATTGTGTGTTCGTAGCGCCGGTCCTCATCCGGCAGTATTACTAGGGTCTTTCGGTGCGGGTTTCTCTCGCCTTCCCATTTAGCCACCACATAGGCGCAGCCGCTGCTACCACCGGCGAAGATACCGTGAGTAGTGGCAAGCTCTCGGCAGCCTCTGAAGCCCACTGCATCAGGAATCCAGTGCACCTCATTGAACTGGGTGTGGTCCAGGTTGGGCATGGGGATGGCAGTACCCAGTCCACCCAGGAGGGATGGTCCGGCTTCCTGTCCAAAGCCGATGCTGTAAGTGGCATCTACTCCCACGCATTTCAGCCTGGGCAGAACCAGTCGCAAGGCTTTGCTGGTGCCGCACATGGAACCTCCGGTGCCGACGGCTCCGACAAGGGTATCAATTTCACCTACCTGGTCCATGATATAGGTGCCTAACCTTGTATAGGCATGTTGCGCATCCTCATTTCCATACTGGGAGGGCCAGTAGTGGTCGGGAAACTGACTTTGCAATTCCTTCAATCTTCGCATTCTGCTTATCTGCAGATCTTCTTGCGGATTGGCGGGCAGCGCCACTTCTAGTTTCGCTCCCAATAACTTCAACCTTTTCTTGAGACCATCTTCTAGATCCGGTTGAACAACTAGAGTGAGCGGCAGATTCCATTTCAGGCAGGTTAGAGCCAGGGCAAATCCGAAGGTGCCGGACGTGGTTTCAATGATCATGGTTTTCCCTGGCGTGACTTGTCCTTTTTTGATACCAGCTTCTACCATGTAATTGGCAGTCAGGTTCTTCATGAATTGGAAGCTGGCGACACATAGATTGGGTGTGATTTGGATAAAACGGGGGGCTTCACTGGCATCAACGATAAAGGATGGGGGCATGGGTGAAGTTTTCATTATTTGACCTCGTTTGTCATGTCGGTTTGGAAGAGCCAGGTGGAACTTACGTTGACTGTTAGAAGCAGTCGTTTGGCTTCCTGGATCTTCGGAAGGAAGAATCTTTCGTAAGGATCGAAGAGCATTCCTACGATTGATCCTGTATGAGAAACTTGCAGACCAAGGGCGCCGCAAGTCGAAACGATGTCCTTGAGTTCCTCAAAGTGAGGTTTCTCGAGGTACCTCTGATTTATCTCGGCGCTTCTGGTGGCAACCCGCCCTATGAGGTCCAGGTTGCCGGTCTTGATAGCGCGGCGAAAGGTGCTGCGCAAAAGTTCAAAGACCTCCTGCTCATGAGGCGTGTAGTCGGGCATCTTGAAGGCGAGGGTATCGACTCCGCTGCCCAGGCTGAAACCAAGCACCGCTAGAGCCGGCAGTTGGTCTCCGAAGTCTTCCACGATTTCTGCCTCTCTTTGCGCCCAGAGTAGCGGACGATTACCGTAGACCACAGGGTCGTAGGCACTTTCCGCTGCTAGAGCTATTTTGGCGATTTCGCTGTTCTTGAGTTTGATATTGGCGCTTTTGGCCACGGCCAGTATTGTTGCTGTAACATCACTTGCCGAGGAGCCTAGGCCCGCACCAATCTCAATATTGCTTTCGATTTCAAGCCTTCCGCCGGTGTCGGCCCGGCGCAGAGTGCGCAGGGTTATTTCCGCGGCCCGGGCCGCCTTGGTCCGACCTTGCGGAGCACGGATGACAGCGCTGCGGTCCGGATAGAAGGTCGCCTCAGTTTTGTGCTGAGGCGACGGAAGCGTGATGAGAGCTCTTACAGGTGTTCTATCTGCTCTTCGAAACAGCCCCTGCATGAGTTCTCCGTGATGAGAAAAGGAGATTCCTTTGAATCCTTGAGAGCCTGGAGTGACCTCTTTACTATCGAAGTCTCCAGGGAAAATGTCTAGTGCCATAAGTTTCCTCCTTTAATTGAGGAAGGCAGCCTTGTTCAGGCCGGCGTCGAGCCCTTACTGATTTATTGGTATCAGTTTGGCTGCCGGAATGTGTCGGCCCAAATCTGTCAGTCGCCTAGTTTTCTAGGGACCGGAGTTTTGTCCGGGAAGTTCGACGCGAGTGCTTCCATTCTCGCGACAGATACTGTGACAAGTGAAACGATTGCGGCGCTTGGTTTTTGGAGCTTTGCCTTTGGGGAAAGTTGCTAGAGTGGCTCTGGGTGCGCTTTGTGGTGCCTCTCGGCGGGGTGTTTGTTGCCGATTTCAGGGGTATCCCTGGGGCGCATCCATTGCTTTTACTGACATGCTTTCAGGGTAAATCCCAGTCGTTTCTTTTTCACAAAAATGTGCCTTGCTCGATATCCTAATTGCAGTTGTTCCTTCTTGATTCTCAGTCTTGGTAGGGGCAACATGCAATTATGCTATTCTCGTGCTTGGCTACAGTTGTGAATATCCCTCCCGCTGCGTGTTGGAAAGTCTTTCTGTATCCACAAAGCCCCCGGCTATATGGCAATATCTCGCATCAAACCGAAGGCAGACTTGTGAGCGACAAATCTGGACCCGTCAATCCCAACCTTATAATTCCATCTGGCACCCAGGTGGTTACCCTTGTGGAAGTGCGTCGGCGTGACGGTGAGCCGCTGCGGCGGGCCGGCAGTGTCGGCAAAATTATCAAAGCTCCGACCGATGCCTCGCATGCCTATCTAGTGCTTTTCCCAGACGGCGAACAAGCCAGTTTGCATCGTCAAGAAATAGCTATTCGCAAGCATGTGCAGAGTTTGAACTTTGATCGCCCTCAGTCTGCCCTTGGTGATCGTGACCTCTATGAATATGTGATTTACCGTTGCGTCATAGGTTCGCGGGCCTACGGACTGGATGTGGAGGGTTCCGATATAGATAAGCGCGGCATCTACCTTCCGCCCGCCGATTTGCACTGGTCGCTTTACGGCGTGCCCGAGCAAATAGAAGATGTGCCTGCCCAGGAGTGCTACTGGGAATTACAGAAGTGCATGATGCTGGCGCTGAAAGCCAATCCCAATGTTCTTGAGTGTCTTTACTCGCCGCTGGTGGAATTGGCGACTCCCCTTGCACAGGAACTGCTAGACGAGCGTTCCCGCTTTTTATCGAAGCTTGTGTACCAGACTTACAACGGTTATGTGCTCTCGCAGTTTAGAAAGCTTGAGCAAGATCTGCGCACCACCGGCGATTTAAAGTGGAAGCATGTGATGCACCTTACGCGCTTGCTCATATCCGGTATCACGATTCTGAAGGAAGGGCAGGTACCGGTGCGGGTTGTAGAGCACCGCGATAAGTTTATGGCGATTCGAAAGGGTGAGGTAGACTGGTTAGAGATCAATGCCTGGCGGCTTGAGCTGCACAAAGAGTTTGATCAAGCCTACGAGCATACTAAGCTGCCTGAGCGCCCCGACTACGAATGGGCAAACGAGTTTCTTGTCTCTGCTAGAGGGCGGATGGTTAGTCGTTAGAGGCGCCAGGGGCGGAGCTGAAGGTGCGAGCTAAAGAATCCCGTGGTTGCTGGAATCTCTTTCGCTGGCCATCTTCATGAGTTTTTCGTCGTTCGGATGTGGATCTTTTGAATCCATTTCCCTGAAGATTTTCATGGCTTCTTCCACCCTCGGGTGCGAGACACCTCTAGTAAGGGCCACAATCTGCATGGCATAAGGATAAAGCTCCGCCGCCTCATCAAAGCGCCCCTGCTCGGCCAGAAAGAGCACCTTAACCAGGAGCACGTCGCCGTAGATCATGCTGTTTTTGCCGAGTTGGTTGCTTCCTTCAATGAACTCCACGGCCCGATTGAGGCAGCGTTCCGTTTCTGCAAAGTCTCCCGTTTGTTCGGCTAGTACGGCGAAGTGTTTCAGTAGCTTTGCTTTGAGATCGTCTGGAGCGGCTGTGCCTGATTTCTGGGCCAGATCAAAGGCTTTCTGCGCAAACGACATTGATTCGCTGTTTCGTCCGCTTCTCCAGCAAAGAAGTGCAAGTTGGTGATAGTCTTCGGCCTGCTCTACAATTGCTTCGCTGACGCTTTCATCGATTTGTAATGCCGAGCGTATCAGGCGCTCCGCTTCTTCGAATTTTCCCAGAGCAGCCAGTGATTTAGCCAGACCGGATTGGCTTCTAGCTATTAGGGTTTCGTCCAGTTCGGCTGTCTGAGCCAGTTCCAGCGCCAGGCGAAAGTGCCTGATCGCCTGGTTGTAATATCCGGCATCGTAGGCCATATGCGCGACGGCAATTCGCGCCCGCCAGCGTTTCAGAGAGTCCATCTCAGTCATGATTTATGCCCTCTTTTGCAAAGCCAGCCCCGGCTGCCTATTTATACCGCCAGGTAAGTGGCTACCCGCAGTTTGAGCTTCTCTGCGAGCCTGCAAGCTATAGATTGTATGCAATATTGAGGAGTTTGCCTATAGCCGAAACGGTTGTATAGTCTCTTGGCAGGTCCCTTGGTGTGCCGACGTAGTCTCTCTAAAATTGAGCAGTTGTCCTAGAAATTGCGGAAGGGCAAAGGCGATGCGGCACTGGGATAGCGCTCGTTCATTTCCATAAAGATGGGCTTCAGTCTTTGACCCATGGTGGTGAAACCGCTTGGCACTACTTGCTGGTTCCGGCGCTGGGCGTAGTCATATATTGATTCAATAATGTGCCTGGCATAGCCTTTGCCCTGATGTTTCGCTTCCACCGAAATATGGTCGACCCAAAGTTCGGTTGGATCCATGCGGTTGGAGCGCACCCCTCCGATTCCGGCAATGCGATTTCCCAGAGACAGAGTTACATGGGCCTGTTCTCGCGCCTCATTTACGTTAAGGTAGTGCAGGCGGCGGGTCTCGATGCCGTTTTCCAATTGCTTTCCAAACAAATTGGCGTTTTGCCTCTGGGTGGCGACGCGGGTGAAAAGCTCATCGGGATGCAAAATGTCGATTGATAGAGTGTGGGCTTTGATGCCGTCTCCCCCGCCGCCGAGGTACCGGCGCGGCACCGCCGTAACCACTTCTCCGGGATGGCGCCGGAAGAGATCGGACATGGTTTGGATTGTGCCTTTCGAGGCCGTACCGGCACCTATTTCCATGGCTTCTTGCGATAGTTTGACGCCGGCTTTGGCTGCTACGACGGCAGCGCCTTCCTTAATTTCAGCCAGTGCCGTTTGACCCAGCCCTGTTTCCAGTGCTGATTTGCCTAGGGTTGCCAGACCTTTCATGGCGGCGGCGCCGGACATAGGTGTTGCTCCACGCTTTGAGTTGGCTCTCCGGCTTCTCGGGGATGCTTATTGCCGGTGAAAGCAGGGTGCCATATTTAATGTGCCGTGGAAATGGGGAGTCTACGCAGGGCTAGAGGCTCACCCTTGCCGAGCTGTTTGAAAGGCTTTCGCCGCTTGCCGCTTTCCGCACAGGTCTTGGTGATTCGAAGGGCTTTTCCTATACGCGGGAACCCATTTTGAGCTGTTCATACTTTTTGAGCCAGCCCCTGTTGAGGTCTGTCTGTTCATAGCCGAATCTTTCGCCGTTAATGCGCACGGTTTGATTGGGTGAAACCCAGTGTTTATTGGCATCATAATAGCCGCCCTTTACCCCGAAGCCGACTTTGCCGGAGGCATTGCCTGTGGCTCCTAAGGTGGTATCGGTGCCCTCTTTCCAGGCTTTAGTAATGGCTTCAATGTATTTGGGATTGTTGGAGCGGCCGGGATGGTGGGTGGGATAGTAACTGCCGCTCAGGGCTTGCATGAGGGTCTGGTTGCGAGAGGTCGCTCGGTTCATGACCTTTTCGGCAAATGCCACGTGCGCAGCCGGTCCTTGAGAGCCCACTTCGGAATGCAGCCTGCCGGCGAAGGCAGCCATCACTTTCGGGTCTTTCAACTCGGCATCGAAACGAGATCTGTCAATTGAGCCAGGTTTGGCTACCGGTCTGGTTCTATCCGTGCCCTCGTTTGCCAGGTCTCTTAGAGTCTGTTGCTGCTCTCGCTTGGCCGGCGGCGACATTTCCCTGCGCTCTTGTTTGGTAGGACCGGACGCATCCACATTAAGTGATGCTGGTTTCTCCGTTCCTATATCTGAGAATCCTTTACCTTTGAAGTCTACATAGTTGCCTCGACTGTCCTTCTGCCTTTCGAAGGAACCATCGGCTTTGGCGATACCTCTGAGGGCGATCTGTTCCCGGCCATCAGCGCCGCTGGCAAACATGTGTACCATTTGATTGCCGCTTCTGCCATTTAGGGTCTCCAGCCGCAGTTTGTGTTCGGTGCCGGATTCATCGCGGTAGTTCAGTGTCTTGACGCCTGAGTTGGCTAGTTCTCGAACCGTAGCCAGCTTTTGCTCATCGGTGGTGTTTTTATCGAAGAGTGCCGCCGCTTTGCTCTGAGGGCTGTTGTCGGTTGCCCTGGCGCCGGCTTCCGGCGTGGACATCTCTGTTTCCCCAGGCTTACACATATTGATCGGCTCTCCCGGCTTGCACTGCTTGCCGGTTAAGTCGTTGATTGAGCCAAATTGAAGAAAGCCTGAGGATAGAGCTACTCTATCAAGGGTGGGATCGCCACCTTGACCGCCCCGGGCTGTCTGCCACACGGAGTTGTCTGCCAGGCATTGCCGCGATATATTGCCCCACTCAGGTTGCTGTATGGGGGTGAAATTCTCTCGGGCTTCAGTCCGAGGTTGAGCCTCGCAATACGAGGCATCGCCGTTATTCTTGGTCATAAGAAATTGTGTTTTTCTGGTAAATCAGGGGGATTGCCGAATTCAGAATACCGGGGTGAAGTGCTGGTAATTCGGCTGTTTGTCTGAGTATAAGGATGAGTTGTGAAAAATTCGTGAAATTGGTGTTTTCTGAGCAACTTCCGCCCGGATGGGGCGTTGCCGGTTTGAGACGTAGGCGCGTTAACCGATAGCGGTTAATGATTCAGGCTGGTGAAGATCAGTGTTACCAGAATAGCCAGACCAAGAATGAGCAGCAAAGACCAGGGAACTGAGACCGGCGTGCCGGGAGTGCCGTGTCTTTTTATCTGTTGATACTGATTGAAGGATGTCCATCCGATTTTCATGATTTCAGGATAGCATGGGGCACTCTATTCATTCGTTCTGTGGATTGGCGATTCGGTTTAGATAGATACGAGGTATCCGAAAGCTGACAGTAGCCAAATTCTCGTCATAGGATTTTCTAAACCTGGTCCCTCGACGGTTATTGCATTTTCAGAGCGCTTAATCTTGATGGTCACATGCTGATTCGGTTTTCGTTCGTCTCTTTGATTGTAGGTGAGAACGTAATTTAAGGCTTTTGCCAAAGTCTCCAAGGTGACATGGCTCTTCGAGAGTCCGGTTACCGTCAGGCTATCGTGCGATGCCTGGAACGTCATGCCTATTTCTTCATTGACTGTGCCCATGTCCATCATTCTGCGCTCGTATTTGCTGGTTACACTGTTTCTGTCGCTGGTGGACTCTTTTTGTTCATGATACCCTTTCCACTCGGCGATCCGAATTCCATTGACTACATCTTGCATACCGTGAAAGTCGAATGGAGCATAGTCTCTGTCATAGTGACGAATGGCCCAGACGTCAGATTTGGTGTCAACAAACTTCCATTCTGGTATTGTCTCCGGAAAAGCTCGGCTGGCATCACTCCTCCTCATGCGGACTATGATTTGCCTGAGCAGATGCAGGTCATTAGTCGATACGATGATGCCTGGCAGTGGAAGGCAACAATAGGTCGCTTTTTCTTCATAGACGGAGTCAGGTATGGTTTTTCCGCCAATGGCCAGTACTTCAATTCCTTCTATTGCTTCACGCCTGAGGCATTTTCGCCTCCAAACCTTCATATGTAATTCAGACAGCGGGGTGCTTTCGTTGTTTAGAACGTAGATGTAGGCGCTGTCACTCGAACCTACATCATTGCCGGCGGGCCTTCGAAATGATCTTGCTGCATGCAATGTGAACCCACACCAGACTTTCGGAAGCTGCTTTAGAATGCTCTCTTCCTCTTCATTGAGTGGCGCATCAGTATCACCACTTCCTTCTTCTTCTTCTGTTTCTTCCTTCGGTTGCCTGAGGCTAGTTTCTCGCTTCGGTTTCGTCACCGCTAGTAGTTCGATGTCAGTGGGAAGCCAGTGAAGAATGGGCTCCCAGCCGTTCTGTCCTCGTAGGGCTTCTATGCCTGCAGGTAGTTTGATGGGTCGCAGGTCGGCTAAATTAAGTGGACTATTCATTTGCTCAAGGAGTGCCCTGGCCTCTCCACTTCCCCTCAAGGCTGCTCTTCTGTACTGAAGCGCTGCTATCTGGAACTGATTTGTGAGCAGCGCGGCGTTTGCCAGAAAGAGTGGGTTCGTCTTATCGGCGTCTATTATCTGTACAGCTAGTTTCCTTGTGCAAGCCTCCTCAAGTTCTGAGAGAAGTTCTTTATCTTTACTCAGTCTCCAGGCTTGAAATAGCGCTGCAATCATTGCTCGGCAGGCATTTTCGCTTTCCCACGAGTTGTAGTTCCTCATGCAGATATCCTTGCGTCTCGACCTACCTATGCAGACCCAGGCATGAGGGGTGTTACAATTCAATCCGATGTATGAACCAAGCCGAGTGATTTCCTGCTTAATGGCGTCTGAGTCCGGATAGTCGAACAGGCAGTCGCATAAATCTTGCAGTCGTTTGTCCATGAATCCTATGAACATTGCCTGCACATAGGCCTTCCCTGGTGGAACCTCTTGCATCGCTTTCAGGGCTTCGTCAGGACTTGCTGGTATGTTTCTCAGGGAAATCTTGAAGTCAGGGTTGTTGCTTGTACCGCTGATTTTGCAAGTCGCCAGGGTGATTTCAGTAGGTTCTGCTGATGCGCTACAGAATGGCATTGCAGTTAATAATGCACACAAGCTCGCCTTTATGGCGTATGGGTTCTCGAATCCCTTCGTCAGGTTTATGTCAAACGGCTCTCCATCCTTCGTAAGTTTGAAAGTTAATTCTAGGTCTATCTCACTCTTGTAAGGGCAGTGCCAATTTTTGTATAGCGTTTCGGCAATTTGCCTGGGTTTGGAGCTTGCCTCAGTGGCACTTCCCTTGGGAATGGAGGCAGAAAGGGTTAAGACTGTCATGAGCAGCACGCAGATGTATCGGAAATTTGACTGTGTAGGCAAGTGTTCTCTTCCCGTTTGGTAGATTGGCTCTCAGCAGCCAAATGTTAGATTGTTTACGATGCAAGCTAAGACGGGCTGCAACACTTTTACGAGTGTTTGCACCGGTTTGGAGAAACTCAGGTGCCTGGTTTTGCAGCTTTTAGTGAGTGTGTGTTTACTTGCAAGGGCTCTAGTAGAATTATGGTGCCTTGCTTTTGCTACTTGAGCAATCGGCGAACACAGCGATTAGGTTTAGTTAGCTAGCAAGATCATTTATGCCATGAGCATTCTACTAGTTGGAGCCGCCGTGACACTTTCCCGGAAAATCTGCATTTATGCTCTCACTTTTGCCATGACCGGGGCGTGCGTTTTTACCCCGCCTGGTTTGGCCCAGGTAGTCAGTCCCTCTCCGAAGACAAGAACATTCTTGGCACCAAAGGACGATTATTTTCAGCAGGTTACTAAAGGACATCCGTTTAGATGGTTCGACAGAGACATGGCCGTTCGCGTTCTAATCGAACCGGGCGCAGGTATTGTTAACTTTAGACCGGAGTTTGAAAAGATTCTGAGGGAGTCATTCCATGAGTGGGAAACCAACTCTAATTCCAGGATTAAGTTTCGCTTCGTTTCTGAGTCTCCGGCAGATATTACCTGCCGGTTTGTCGCTGAGTTACCGAAGCAGGAACCTCTGGTAGCCGGTGTGACAAGCTATCAGACGAGCCCACATCATATGGACTCTGCCTTAATTACTATCAAGACGCAATACGGAGCTAAGCCACTCGATATAGACCTTATGCGTGGAGTTTGTTTGCATGAGATTGGTCATGCTCTTGGTCTTGTGAATCACAGCCTTGACCCTCATGACGTGATGTATCCAATTTTGTCTATACAGAAGGCACTCTCTGCTCGAGATGTAAAGACTATTCAGTTGCTTTACGGGTTCGAACCGCCTTCGTCGGCTCTGCAGATCTCTCGCCCTGTGCGGCCCGATCCAAATTACCCCTTTGGATTGATTCCATTATCCAGTGAGGAGTACGATGCCTTTTCAAGGCAGATCGTTGCTAAGCTGCTGAAGCAGTTTCGTCCATTTTCGAAGGGACCCACGATTGAATGTTGTGTTAGTTGCCTTGTGGATTCTGACGGCAATATATTCAATTATAGAATTTTCCAAGAGTCGAATAACCAAGAATTTGACCAGAAGGTTTTGGATTGTTTGCTTTCGGCGTTACCGCTTCCACCGGCTCCGGAGAAGCTCAGAAGAAATCGATGGGCGAAAACGCCGGTAGCTCTCAGTTTTCGTTCCGATGGATGGGTTGTGCCTTTTGTGGAGCCGGATGCGCGTCAGTCCGATTGGCTTCAGACCATAGAAGAGCCTCGCCCTGATGAAATGATGAAGCAGTTGGCAAAGGAGGAGGGCGTTTCGCCCAGGGGCATTGATCCTGGTCTGGAGCCCTGGATTGTGGAGGTAAGTCGAAAAGCGCATGGTGCCTGGGTGATGGAGGGTGGTGGTAAGACCGAGGTGGTGGTTGGCTTGAGAAAGAACGGTCGGGTAGCTCATCTTGTCATTCTTCAATCTAGTGGCAGTGAAGCTTTCGATAAGTCTGTGTTGAACGCCTGCATGACCGCTGAACCTTACCCGGCAGCCCCCGGGTCTGCCGCTGACACTATTGAGGTCAATTTGCTTTTTGAGCACTAGGGTGTTGTGCCTGGCCATTTGTCACTAGTGCCGGTCTGCCTCGGCTTGATTCTTCAGTGCTCAATTCTGGGTATAGAAGTGTATGCGGAGACAAGCCCTTTGAATTGTGTAAATCGATGGTTGATTTTAGACCTGCAAAAGATGAGGCTAAGCTGAAGGTCGTCAATGACGTTCAGCTTGTCCATACAACTTCATTCCAGTCTTCCATCGGCGACGTTGCCGGCTCAGATGCTGAAATGGAGATTCCGCCCGATTTGGGTGACCGATACGAGGTGCTCGACTTACTTGGTTCCGGCGGCATGGGGACCGTATGGAAGGTGCACGATAATAAGCTTGATGAGGATTTCGCTGTTAAGGTTCTCAAAGGCGAGCTTCTTACCGACGAAGTCGCTAAGAAGCGTTTCCAGCGAGAGGCTGAGCTGGCTTCAGAACTGACTCACGCCAACATAGCTGCCACCTTTGGCTATGGTTTTGATGGGATTGCGCGTCCTTACATACTGATGCGCTATGTCGATGGTGAGAGCCTTTCAGACATTTTAAACAGGGAGGGACCGCTTCCCGAGGAAAGAGCGATTGACATTCTTGTCCAGCTCTGTGAAGGGATGTCCCATTCGCATATGAAAGGGATCGTGCATAGGGACATTAAGCCGGGAAATATTGTGGTTTCGAAGACCGAGTCAGGCGCAGATCTGGTTCAGCTAGTGGACTTTGGCATCGCTAACTGTATCTATGAGGTGCGAACCAAAACAATGGCTCTTACCAGTGCCGTTGATGTGCTTGGGAGTCCTCGCTATATGAGTCCTGAGCAACTGCGCGGGGAAGAGGTAACGGTGCAATCCGACATCTATTCTCTGGCTTGCGTGTTTTATGAAATGCTCACCGGAAAGCCTCCCTTTACCGAGGAGAACCCGGTCAAGCTCATTTTGCAACACATTAGTGAACCGGTTGACCTGAGCTCTGTGCCGTTCAAGTACAGAGACCTTTTATTTAGCTGTTTAGCGAAGGATCCGGCTCGTCGCCCACCAAGCTGTGATAATGTGCTTGTTCAGTTGGGTGAAGTAAATCTTGAACCACAAAAGAATCCCGAGTTTGGGAAGTCTTTACCCGGTCTAATGGCTGCCGTATTTGTTCTTTCTGGTGGACTGACCTTTGGCCTGGTTCCTTACGCTTTGCCGATTCTCGGATTTGTCTTTTTGTACCTTCTGGTAATTAACCAGGAATGTGCTGCTGTAAATATTGAATACCGACGGGCCGAACTCTGTCTTCTTTGTGTGATTGCACTGCAAGCGCCCTTTCTTTTCCTGGCGGGTTTTGCGCCTGGCATTTGGGATAATCATTTGTTGGCTGGCATAGTCGCAGTTTTGTCTGCCGCATCTCTAGCCGCCTGGTTGACCATCAACGACGGCGTATTCGCCGCATACCTTCGGCTTGTGAAGCGGGTAAATAGTGGTTACAGTCGACCTAGGTCTCGTATTGGGGCTGGGCTGATCACTATCCGGTGTTTGTGCTTGTTGATAGGGGCTTCGCCTTTTGGTTATCTTTCCAGTCTGTCTCTCCTGAACGTTTTTGCAGGTTTGTCGGTAGGTGTGCCGCTAAGCGAGGCTGGTGCTGCCTTTCAATTTGATTTTAGTTTGTTCCTTTGTCTGAATTTTATATTCTGTCTAGCTACTATCTGTTTCGACTCCATGTTCTCTCAGCCCAATTATAGAGCTAGTGCCTTTCGCGCTATCAAATGGTGTTCGAGCTTCTATCTTGTCGGGCTAGTCGCAGGTGGGGTTGCCGTTGCCGTTAGACAAGAACCTGGTTTGATGGAGTATCTTCAGCAGAAGCAGGTTGCAAAGTTTGCCAGGCGCAATCCTGAGAAATACAAGGCTGTTAGGTTAGCTGCTTTGAATTATCCGGATACACCCATGGGTAACAAGGCTAAGCTTTTGGCGGCATTTGGTATGAGTAAAAGCGCCGATGGAGTGGTGAACGCGCTTGCCTTGTACGATCAGATTATCAATAGTGGCAAGTTAGAAAGCCCTGAGGCGAGAGCGCAAGCGCTGATTCAACGAATTAATCTGACCGGCATGCAGACCGCTTACCCTGGAGTCATTGCTCCGCAATTAGACAGAGTGCTGGATGAGCTCGCCCAGGTGAAGGTAAGCCAAGAAGAAATTGAGGTGGGGGATACTGGTAATCCTGGCTGGATGGCCTTGGTCTTGGCTGAGTTCGCATCCGAGCACAACGACCAGCATCGAGTAGCTAAGGCGCTTGCAGTTGCGAGTAAGTGGGCGGTGCCAGGTTCAGACCTTGCTAATTTTGTTCAGCATTTTAATGAGCCCGGCGCCAAAAGACTCAGGATGTATGGTCCTGCAGGTGGACCATTTTAGAGGGCACTTACCTCGCATTTGGACATTTTTCTGCAATCTCTGACATTTCCTAGAGGATCTTCTCAATGACCGTGCACTTTATACTTTGTGATTCGTGCCTTGCTAAGTATCAGTCTTTGCGTTTTGATGCTTCTGCCAGACTAACTCTCAGCTATGAGCCGTTTAACTGCATACTATGGCTTGATGAACATCCAACTGGTCCGCCATTGTCTTCTTTCGACGGGGATGAGTACACGGAAGAGAACTATCATGATTTGCAAGAGCATCAGGATTGTCGATCATCGATCTTGCGTTTGTCTGCTGCTCGGGCCGGGCTATGGTTTCAAGGAAAGGTTCCGGATAGGTTGACTGTGCTTTGGCCGGAAGCACAGGAGAAGATACCGGAGTGGCCTGGCTTTCGACGGATGAATCTGCGTGATTACGATAGCGTTGAACTGAGAGAATGCCTGGATGAACTTGGCCTTCAGTTGTAAACTACCATTATCATCTACGATCGACTCAATATGGCTGTCAGCAAAAGTCCCAGTGAGCCCAATACGGCAATCGATAGCCAGGCGGCAATCAGCGGATCAATGCGGCCATTCACGACCAGCGCCATACTGATTTCCTGCATCAGAAAGAATCCTAGTACCACTGTGCCGCCGTAGATCATTGAGAAGTCGGCGCGCTTTCTTTTGTTGAAGAGCACCATCGGTGCTGCTGCCAGTACCAGCAACAGGCAACTGAGGGGGTGGGAAAAACGTCTGTAATACTGAAAGTATAGATACGCTGGTACTTTGATTCCGGCTTTCTTGAGCATTTCGATATCGGCTCGTAGTTCACTGCTGGTCTTATCGAGGGTGGTTTTGTTCATGTCACTGAGCAGATCTTCTGCGTTTAGCATGTCGGAGACCGTCATGGTTGTGAACTTGAGTTGTGTGCCGGGGTTGGTGCTGGAGAAAAGTTCGAAAATCCTTCCGTTGTGAAGTGTCCAAACGTAGTCGCCCCACCTGGCTGATTCTGCCCAGATCAACTTAACCATGTTCTTGTCGCTCAGATCCAGGTCGACAAAACCTTCTACGGTCCTTCCTTTGTCTTGAGCGATCACAATGATGTTGGAGAGCTTGTCTTTTTCCTTCTCCAATCTTATCTCGCTACGGTTGGCAAATGGTCTGTCGGCCTTGCGGGTGGCAAGGGTGACGAGCCGCCGTGATAGGTCTCGTGATTGTGGTGCGAGATTTTCGCTTACGGCAAAGGCAATGCTTGTAGAAATGAGGCCAAGGGCGAGAAATGGCATCAGTACTCTTCTGAGTGGAATGCCTTGAAGCTGTAATGCCACCACTTCAGAGTCTCTGTTCTGGCGCTGAAGTACGAGCATGACTGCCACCACTACTCCGGCCGGCATACAGAAGATAAGGCCGGTAGGCAGTTGTAAGAGCATAACGGAAAATACCGTATGCAGGGGCAAACCGGTCTCGTTCATCAAATTGAGAACATTGGTAAATTCGGCAGTGCCAAAAAAGATGCCGATGATGGCAAGGGTACCGATCAAAAGGACCTGCAAGGTTTCTCTGACGACATAACGGTCGAACAAAGTCATTGGAAGCACCCGACTAAAAAATTGACTTGGGCGGTAGATAGTTGTGCGCGCCCGGGGATTTGACGTTTTCGCTCTTCTCTCTCCATGCTTGGGTGCCGCCAAGGGAGGTGCATCCGGCACCAGTGTGAAAAATGGTGCTTTGCCGTGGTGTCTGAAAGCAAAATGATGTCAAAGATAGTGGAGGTCGCCATGGAGATAGTCATTGGAACCGCTCTAGCCTAGCTTATCTGCCGGATGCTTTCCAGTAGCCAATAGTTAAGGAAGAAGGCGATCCTGTGTCTGTGCCCAGGCCTTGGGCTACCGGTAGGGGACTTCCCCTCATGTGTATGGTTCTGTCGCCAGGATGTTGTTGGAGGCTTATGAAATTTCAGAGATTTGGAGTTCTGCCGATTTGTGCAAGTTTGCTTTTTCTAGTGGCTTCCAGGGCAGAAGCCAGCCCCCAGTCTCATTCATCCTGGCCCAAGCTTGATTCTAAATATTCTTTGGCGGAATGCAATCAGGTGCTGAATGCTGCCAGGCTGCTCTTTAACAGCACTGCCCCGGAGTTCAGTGAGGACTGCCAGCCTGTAAGGAAAGCTAAGCTTGGTGTCATCCTTGGTCCTCTTCCTAACTACCGTGACTGTGAGAGTAACTGTGCCTTCTGGTTCGATTCTACCTATATTGAAGCTGATAATCCGGCCGGTGAGCGTCACCGCATATTCAAGCAGAAAGACGCAGAGAGCGGAAGTCGTTTCGTGGTGGGACAGAAACCCATGAACTGGCAGGGCGATTGGTTTGACCTCTATTGTGTAGACGCGAATATGCCGGTCAACAAAGTAGAAGCCCTGGTGAATGAATCAGGTGATAGCGGCCAGGTAGAGAATAAGAAGATGGCCGGTGCTTACATTGTCTATCGAAATCTTTGGCACCGCCCGTGGTTATATCGTAATCCTACCAATAAGCATGTGGTGGCTGTTAATCCTCGCTCTGATTGGCCACTTAAAGAGAAAGTCATACCCGATTGGGCTATTTACAGAGCTTCTTCTTCCGGTCAGGCTGAGCTTATCGGTATCATCAGGTTCTCGGCTGAAGCTAAGCCGCTTGCACTTTTACCTAATGGACCCCTGCGCGAAATGTTTGCCTTACTCGACAATATCATCGGCATTCCCAGCCAGAGTGAAGGTACTCTGCAGCCGACAGCCAGATTGAGAGGCGAAACGCGGGTGGCAGTTGGCAATCTCATGCTAAGACCGTGGGCCTTAGGGCAGCCTAAAAACAGTAAAGAAGAAGTCGAGAAGGGCTTGCAGAGATGGAGTAAGGGAAGTGTTGTTTACAGGAAGCAGTATGAGCAGTTGAAGCTTCTTTACCCCAGGGCCCTTGATGCGCTTACTGTCTACTACCAGAAAACGTTCAAAGAGCCGCCTGCTAAAGCTCGTGCCCTTGCCGTCAGATCACTCGATTTGGCTTACCGCAGTCATTTTACCTTTTGAGCAACTGCCTCGATTTTGATCAGCTGCATTAGATAGGTTCTCGATTGTTCTGCACAGGCGCTACCTGGAATTTAACTAGAGCTAGGTATAAACTGCTTGATGTGCTCAGCCACCTGTTCGATTTGGCGTGAGTATAATGCTCTTCCATATGTGCTATGAAAGTTTCTGTAGCTTATGAGGCAGTGCAGGGCGGCGGCGTAGTTGAATGATTCAGGGGGTGTAGTGCTCCATAGTTTTCCTTCTTTGTCTGCTGCCAGGGCCTCCATTTCGTTGCTCCAGTCCTGTACCAGCCAGGCGTTAAAGCTTGGTATCTTCGCCATGTTGATTGCATTCACAAATAGTTTGTTAGCAAGCCTCAGATCGCCTTGCACTGCCGATAATTCGGCTTCGTAGCAAAGCCCTACAATTTCAAAGAAGGTAGCGTCGGCTTCGTTATTTGCTGTCAGTCTGTGTTTTAGATTGTTTAGAGTACTCATTGCTTTTAAGTAATCGCCTGCCTCCATCTGTACTTCTAATAAGCAGGCTAGAGCAAATGGATTGCCTGGAAGAAGCAGGCTCAGTTCTTCGAAAATTTCGGCGGCGGTTTGGTAATGCTTTTCTCTACGTAACCTGTTAGCCAGGATAGTTGCAAAATGTTGGAAAAATTGTTCAGCCATCGGATCAAACCAATTCCAATTGAATAGCTCTGTATAGAGTTCGCATTTGACTTTTAGAGCTTCGTGGTTGGCCGCCCTGGCGTTGAGCATGTTCAAAGTGTCTTTTACAGGCTCTTCCCCGATTACGTTTTTAAAGAGCGTACAGGCTTTCTGAAAATTTCCGGCACCGACCGTTTCGCCCAGTATGGAAACGTGAACGGCATGCACAATGGACGCCGACTGTGGAAACGACTCAAAAAGCTGCTCCGCTTCTGCGTATTTGCGCTGGCAGATAAAAGTGCGAGCCAGGCGTGCCACTAGATGATTGCGCCAGGCTGTGTCATCAGCTTGAGAGGTTGCCGGTTGCAATTGCTTTTGCCAGAAATCTGCGGCGGCTGCAAAGTCACCGTTTTGAAAGGCCGTGTCACCTTCATCAGGCAAATTGTTCATCTCGGGCACCGAGTTTTCTCCGCCAGAAGTGGTCCGATTAAGCAAGGGCATCAATAGTTATTCCACTTACTTTGTTTCTAACCACGGCGCTAAAAGTTGCGCGGGCCTTCCATGGTCCACGCCAATTTATTGCCTACCCCAAAACAAAAACGACCCCCAAAATTGGGAGCCGGTTTGCATTGGACTTGTGAAGTTCCTGCCCGGCAGGATTCGAACCTGCGACCTCATGGTTCGTAGCCATGCGCTCTATCCAGCTGGGCTACGGGCAGAAGAATTTTTATATTACCATAGCCGTTTGAACCCGCCAGTTGTCGGGCGATCATTGGTTACTAGCTGTTACGGTGCTTAACCTGAATGGCGCTATTGCCCACTGCTGCGCTTTCTTGACCAGTGTAAAATGCTGCCGCGCACATTTGTTGAGCTGTTCATGCCCGATCCGGCTGAACCGGCGGCACCTGCAGGTGCCTGTTCAACTGGCGTATTGCCTGCGGCCACTGGGCTGTAGCCCTTGTAGGTGTTGTAGGCAGAGACTGAATTGACCGGTTGCTTGACGCCGGGCTTGCCGGCTACACTGCCGCCCTTAGAAGAGGCGGTCTTGGTGGACCTGCTCTTGCCGCTCTTGCCCATTTTCATGGCTTTGGCCGTGAGGCTGTCCGGCCCGCCGGGGGCTACTGCCGGCTGAGTGGGCACGCCATTATTAACTCTAGGTAGGTTTTGGGGGTTGTACTGGGGCATGCCCGAACTGTATGACTGAAAGCCGGCTCGCTGCAGAGGGGCCTGGCGACCGCCGATATTGCTGCCGAAGCCGACCTGGCTGGATGGCACTATTTGCCCGGCTGAGTTTCTCACCACCGGACCGTCGTCAATAAT
>JACRFZ010000067.1 GCA_016212515.1 Candidatus Melainabacteria bacterium | reverse complement strand
TTTGGGAGCTGTAGTCTATGTGCGCGAAAAAACCAACCGGAGTCAAGGAACTCCAGGCAAAACTCAGCCTTAAAGCCAACCGCGTGCACTGAGCGACTCTCGCAAGGGCACCCCCGCCGTGACAGAATCATAATGGGCAACGGCTAGCTGCTCAAATTTGATTGTGCCGGTCTGGACCAGGGTCAGAACTTCACGAAGCTCGTCAAGCTGCTTTTGGCTGTATGAGCCGGACTGCTTGAGCCTGGATAAAACAGCCTCTACTAGATGAGAATCATTGTCGGCAGCAAAGCCTTCGCCGAGTTCCCGCTCCGTTTGACGATCAATGGAACCACAGTTCACAAGCATCTGCAATAGCTTCCTTCCAAGAACTTCGTCTGAGCACGATAGAGATCGCTCTAGCTCAAGGCTCTCTTGCTTGAGCCTCTCGGAGATATTGCTCAAGGCAGTGGTGTCTATTTGTTTAACCACTAGTAGATCGCCGTGCATGCATACAAAAAAGACTTCTAAACAGGTTCCTATTTCCAGCTCTTCAGCGCTGCGGAGTACGCCCGGTAGCCCCTTGTCGGCCACAGCCACACTGTAAGAGTCCGGTTCCTTTGACACGACAGTACAATTGAGACGCTCGCCGGCTCTATACATAGAATCATCTCCATAGTTCTTTAGTCTGGAATGCAGGAGTTCCTGACTCAATTATACCTTTTGGACAACGAGCCCGTGGAGCAAAGATTCGCACCCGAACTTAGTCCAATAGACCGGCTAGTCCTTCTCGTAAATCATGGTCTTGAAAAATTGATTGGAAGAAACTTGAATATCGCCGGCCTCACCCCACTGATTGGAGATTGATAATTGCTTGCCTCCCTTATCGGCGTCCTTGATGGAAAGAACATGACTGGCATGTTTGCCCGGCTCGAATCCACCACCGAAGAGAGGATCTGCCCCGTTTACTTCCACCATGAGGGGGAGCCTACTTTCTTGCTTGGCCTTTTGCACAATGGCGCTCAGTTCTTCCGGTGTATCAATCTGCACCACGCCTTCTCTGTCCTTACCGCCGCTGCGCACCAGAAATTGGGAATCTTCCGGGAAGTATCGTTTCACAGCGGCGGCCAAATCTCCCTCTCCCAGGCCGGGACCACGAATGGCAGCACCGCTTACATTGGTCATCTCGCTGCCGTCGCGAGGTGAAATGAGCCGTTCACCGCTATCAGTGTCAGAGCGCTTGTGTCGCTGCTGGTAGAGCATGGTATTGTGCTCGGGAGTGACACGCTGTGTCATCTCATTCACCAACATATGATTGAGCACCTGTGTACCATAAGCACGAACATTGTCCTGGGGCAAGCTTGCTGCTTCACCGGGAAAATTGTAATTAGGTTGCATGCTTTCAGCGTCAAGAACAATTTTCTGCCCGTCAGGAGCAACGAAACTACCATTTATAGCGGCATCGGCCAGGTCGGAAGCAATGAGCCCGGGTTTGCGGCTGAGCAGCATTTCTTGCAGAGAGGTGGCATTGCAGGTACTGTAAATGCCCTGGTCGGACTTAGACGGATGGGCGGCCAGATGCATGAAGTTTTCCGCTAACAGCCGCCGACTATCTTGATTCAATACGCCTTCGGAACTGGTCAGCAATTTATCTACAGCTTGATAGGTTTTTGCCACTTCACTCTCGGGAATGTTGTGCTCTTTTGCCTGCTTCTCAAAGTCAGTCATATCTTTTTTGAACTGCGAGAGTTCCTGCTTGTTATCGATCCGCAGAGAGGCGTTTAGTAAAAGGTTTTCTCGACCATCCATTAGAGCCGGGCCGGCACTGTCGTAAGCCGGGTCATTCTTGATTAGTTCGGGCGGCTTGAGCTGCGACTGAAAATACAAATCTACAATGTCTATTTGCAGTTTGTTTTCAACTTGTCTTGAGTCGGCGCTTGTGACCGGATTTTCTAATTCTCGATTGAAAGCCATAAAAGAAAATTTCTCCGAAGGGAAAACGGAGGGATACGAGCCGGACTACCGGGCTAGATAGGGGCGTTTTCATCAGATTGGCTTATCTGGAAAGTTAGTAAAATGCGTGAGCCAGTCCGAATGTTGAGAGCATAGGAATCTATCGTGACGATAAGGTGACAACCAGGTCTGAGGCTCTCCTACACGGACCTCTATTGAATTCGAACCGGCAGCAGGTAAAAATATAGCCCCGAAGAGGCAACTCCAGCAATACCCGCGCAATACACACGCTCTAATGGTCTTGAAGGCATAAACTAGCCTGCCGCAGAGCCTGCGCCAGGTCATGGGCAGACTGATATCGGGCATCCGGACTTTTTGCCAGACACTTCAATACGATATCCTCAATGGCAGCCGGCACAAACGCCTTTATCAGGGGCTCCCTGGGAGCCTCCTTTTGAACCTGCATCTTGAACATTTCGTAGAAGGTGTTGGCCTGGAAGGGAAGCTCACCCGTCAGCACTTCGTAAAGAGACATCCCGACAGAATAGAGATCGCTTCTAGCGTCGAGATTCTCGCCGAGGCATTGCTCCGGGCTCATATAGGAAGGCGAGCCAAGCACTTCTCCCGTATTTGTCAACTTCAAAGCGCGCTCAACAATAGCGGTTTCCTTGCAAAGCCCGAAATCCACAAGCTTAATCTCACCATCATCAGAGAGGATTATGTTAGCCGGCTTCACGTCTCTATGAACAAGTCCAGCCTCGTGGATTACCTGCAGAGCACTACAAACCTGCAAAAAGAGGGGCAGACAAATCTGAGGGTCAAGAACACCTCTTGCTCGGATGACAGAATCCAGGCTCCTTCCCTGGCAAAAGTCCATGACCATAAAGGGTTCCCCGAACTTAGTACGGCCATAATCACTCACGGAAGTGAGGTTAGCGTGGCAGAACTTGCTGAGAATATCTGCTTCTTGCTGAAATCGACGCAATACCGTAGGGTCATTTGTAAATTCAGGATGGAGTATTTTGATAGCCACAGCACGGTCAGTGGCGCGGTGTCGACCACGATAGACCATTCCCATGCCGCCTTTACC
This sequence comes from Candidatus Melainabacteria bacterium, assembly GCA_016212515.1. GTDB lineage: Bacteria > Cyanobacteriota > Vampirovibrionia > Obscuribacterales > Obscuribacteraceae > Obscuribacter. The sequence continues at coordinate 9,368 of JACRFZ010000067.1, read as the reverse complement.
CAGAACCATTTCAATCTCGTACGCTTCGCTAACAACGGTAGCAACCTCAGGAGCTGGGGACGCTGCCGTATCTTTCAATGCGTTGGAAAAAACGCATTTATCTATCTTTCGCTCCATACTCAAAAAAGCGGCTTCCAACTCCGGTGCGATGAAAACCTTGCCGGCATCAACTTTCCTTATGGCTGAATGCAGGTCCTGCCCACACATTTTCTTGAGGCAGTAGCCTTCGCAACCAGCACTAAGAGCGGTACGCAGCAGGTTTGCATCCTCCTTGTTGGTGAACAAAATTATCTTAGTGCCGGGAAGCACTTCTTTTACTTTGGCTGCGGCAGTAATACCATCAATCTTAGGAAGACCAATGTCCATCAAAATGATATTGGGCTTCGTCACTAGAGCTTGTAAGATGACGCTCAAGCCATCGGAGCACTCGGCCACAAGCGAAACATCAGGGAAGGTCTCCAGTGTAAACTTGAGACCCATCCTGGTCACGCTCTCATCCTCTGCAATCATGACGGAGATGGATCTGGCGTCAACCATTTGGCACCGAATTTTGTCGTTGGTATAACCTCAAGCCTCAGCAAGCATCTGCAGCCGACCGGCATCATAGAACATAAAGACATACATACAGCTATAGCACGGCTCCAGGCGAGCACGACGACACCGAAAACCCCTGTGCCGACTGTACAAAGCAGAACCAATTCACCCGGCGAATCAGCGCAATCCCCCAAAAGAGGTAAAGTACACATAATTTATTGGATTTGCATTCTTTCTCGAGCGTCCTGTTTTCCCCGTGAGCGGCAATGATCCTGCCATTTCATTCTATTGCCCTACTGGACATGCGTACCTGCTATAGTGCTAGTAAGTGGCTATATTCGGCAATTAGAAGATTCCGGGCTTATCCGCCCGATTCAAGAGCGGAGAAAGCCGTCTTTACTTGACTCGGCAGGCACCAGAGCATGACAGACCAACTACTCGATGGTATCAATGTGCTTATATCCGATGTCAGAGACTACGGAATTTTTGTACTCGCTCCCTCCGGCGCAATTACTTCATGGAATGAAGGCGCCCGTCGAATCACGGGCTATAGCGCAGACGAAATTATAGGGAAGCACTTCTCTCACTTCTATCTGGAAGTCGATCTCAATGCCGGGAAGCCGGAGCATGAACTCAAGATTGCAGAGCAAGAGGGACGCTTTGAAGATTTTGGCTGGCGTGTTCGCAAAGACGGTTCAATCTTCTGGGCAAATGTCATCATCACCGCCTTGAAAGACTCTGATGGTAAATTGCTTGGCTACGGCAAAGTAACACGAGATCTCACAGACTTTTCAAAACGAACTGATGAGAAATTCCATCAGGTCGTAGAGAACTGGCCAAATCCGGTAGTTCTTGCCGACCAGAATGGCAGAATGCTACTGGTAAACTCCAAGACTGAAGAACTGTTCGGATACAAGGCAGATGAGCTTTTGACTCGGTCCCTGGATATTTTCATTCCCAGTCGATTTATCTCAGAGGATTTGCACCATCCTCTAAAAGACCTGAATGTGTGCCCCGTATCCCCCGGTAATATCGAGGACAACTTTACCGTCCGCACCAGAGCCGGTGCAGAGGTACCTGTAGAGATAAACCTGACCGCCATAGCAACCGAGGCTGGGCAGCAGGTACTTGTCTCTATTGTGGACATCACCGACAGAAAGAAGGCGGAAGCCGGTCTTAGAATCGCAAGAGATCAAGCCCAGTCTGCATCCCAGTCTAAGTCACAGTTTCTAGCCAACATGAGCCATGAAATTCGAACTCCGATGAACGCAATAATCGGCATGACAAATCTACTCTTGAAGACTAGTCTCAACGAAACCCAGCAACGATACGGACAATACATCAAAGAAGCCGGACAGGCGCTTCTAAACATAGTGAACGATATCCTTGACCTGAGCAAAATTGAAGCCGGGAAACTTGAACTGGAGATTGTCGACTTCAATATTGTGAAGCTGGTCGAAAGTACCTGTGACCTTTTAGCCAATGAAGCAAGAGCAAAGGAAATCTCCCTTGCCAGCTTTATTGATCCGGAAATGCCGGCACTCTTGCGGGGAGATCCGGATAGACTGCGGCAAATCTTGCTGAACTTACTGAATAACGCCATTAAGTTCTCCAAGAATGGAGAAGTTATAGTCAGCGCCAAAGTAGTATCAAGAGTCGGTGATACCGTGCAGGTTTTACTTTCCGTTGAAGATTGCGGCATCGGTCTCAGTGAACTTGACTGCCAGAAACTATTCCAACCTTTTGTTCAAGCTGATAGCGGTATAGTTCGTGAATACGGCGGCACAGGACTCGGCCTCAGTATCTGCAAGAGGCTAGCGACTCTCATGGATGGTTCCATCGGTGTTCAAAGTGAGAAAGGTATAGGTTCCACATTTTGGTGCCTATTGCCATTGGAGAAACGGTCTTCCTCTCCGGTCATGGCAGTAAGTGAAAATCTACGCACTATTAGGGCCCTGATTGTGGACGATCAGCCAAAGGCGCGAGAAATTTTGCACGAATATCTCGCCTCCTGGGGCATGGCGAATGAAGTGGCGAAAACAAGCGAGGAGGCTATGAGGCAGCTCAAAGAGGCTGCGGCAGCGGGAGAACCCTTTAGTATGGCAATCATTGACCTGGCATTAGAGGGAACAAACGGCTTGGAATTGGCCGCTCAGATTCGCAGAGATCCTGTCATAAGCTCGATGAAACTGATTTTGCTAGCCGGTTTCGATGAGCCAGGACTCGGCAAACAAATTATCGATATGGGTTTCAACGGCTATCTAACCAAGCCAGTGCGTCAATCGCTGCTGCTTGATTGCATTATGCAGCTTCTCTGCCAAACAGCGTCAATGACTAAGGCAATTGCCATAGACAACTTAGATACCAGCCTCAGTGACATAAACACCGGCGAAAGCCTCATTCTAATTGCTGAAGACCATCAGATAAATCAGCAAGTGGCAATTTTGTATTTGAATGAATTAGGCATCAATTGCCACATTGCCAATAATGGTGAAGAAGCGCTCAAGGCCCTGGCAAACGAAGAGTATCAATACGACCTGATCTTGATGGACTGCCAGATGCCGGTGATGGATGGATTTGCCGCCACGAAAGCGATTCGGCAGAAGGAAACCACTACAGGCAGGCGAGTTCCCATAATCGCCATGACGGCTAATGCCATGAAGGGAGATCGCGAACAATGCTTGATGGCAGGAATGGATGACTACATCAGCAAACCGGTGGACCATAAGGAACTAAAGGAAGTCTTACGAAAGTGGCTTGTCAAAACAGTTGTAACGCCACAGCCTGAAACATCGGCAGGGGCGGAAACACGGCAACCTTTCAACATCGATGGGCTCCTGCAAAGGTTCAATTCAAAAGCCGCATACACATTAATCGAAATGTTCGTCAATTCAACCCCGCAAACACTATCTGAAATGGAAAAAGCCATCGCTTCCGGAGAGTACAGCAAATTGGCGGACCAGGCGCACTATCTTCGCTCTGCCTGCGGAACCGTTAGCGCCGCCAGAATGGAACAACTATGCCTGGAGTTGGAAAAAATTCCAAGAGGAGACACATCCGACCTCGCCAGGAAAGTACATGAGAGTCTGACTGCGGAGTTCAAACAGCTTGAATCATATCTGAGAGCTGGCTTGAGCGCTAAACAGGCCAGGAAAAGAGACACACATAAATCTACTGATTACATACTGATAGTAGAAGATGACCGCTTGTTAAACATGATTATGGCCATAAGATTACAGCGACTGGGAGGGCTGTCGGTCCGTACCGCTACAAACGGCAGAGAAGCTATGGAGATCATGAAAGGAAGAGCACCGCGCCTGATGATTATGGATGCTTCCTTGCCAGGTCTAAGCGGTTTTGAGATTGTGGATTTGATGCGCCAAGATCCAACCCTTCGAGAAGTGGACGTCATTGTCCACGCCTCCCAAGAATTGAGTGAAATAGAAAGGGAGAAGTTGTCCCTGAAACAAACAACATTTATAACCAAGACAAAAGCGACAGAGTCTCTGGAATTGCTGGTTGCTGAGATTCTAAAATCCGATGGATGTCCATCTTCCATCGGATTCTAAGAATACCCCGTCCCATTCCGAGCCGGCAGACTCCGTACAAGCGAAAGTCTCCCCCACACCACAGGCACACCCGGGATAAGTCGGTCTGACTAGTCGTCCATTAATGCCGGTCTGATGCGGCAAATTCAGCGAGTATCAGAGAGAGACCGAAAGCCCCCCCCTTGACAAAACCGCCAGAAGTAGTACATTTTCCATTAGCCGCTTTAGGCTAATCAGGAATCCATTTACCAATTACCAAAACAACCTAGCACCCCGCTGAAACAGCCACCACCTTGGGCAGAAAACTCCGACAGAGTTTTTTCTCCGATGTGGAACAGCGTTTGGCGGAAATACCGCGTGCAAACAAAAGTTTGCCATGCTCTTCGCACCCGCACTGGCCTCATTTGAGCCCGGAGGCAAGTCAACTTGCCCGCCGAGCCCGATAGTCGGTGTTTGCAGTTTTGTGGCACTCTTTTGGAAAAGACCGACTTCCAGTCGTGGTCTTCCGGTTCTGCTTGCCGCTGCACTTTCCGCAGCCGCGCACTACTGGTGATACCGCACGCCAGTCCGGCCCGCCTCAACAGCGGGTGGGTGTTGCACATCTTACTAAGGAGAAAGATCATGTTTGAGAACAAGAGTGAAAGCCCCGGTGAATCCCCCGGCATAGCCACCCTCGAAAGACCGGAAAGCTGCCGCGATGAAAACACACCTTCGGCAATGCATCAGAAACTAAACACCTCCGACATTGCCATTCTGGTGGCCGGAACGGCAGTGCCGGGGGCAGCCATCGCCATGGTGGCATTGAACAACCTGGTCATGGGCACCGAAATGGTGCTCCGACATCCGCTGGAAACCCTTATACAGTATGGAATTGTCCTGACCATACCAATAGGCAACTATGTGGTCTGGCAGCGCCTTAAACAGCGCAACCGGGCCAATGCAATCCGCACTGGGCTCCTCAATGGTCTGGCGGCAGGAGCTTCTATCCTTGTTCTGGCCGGCTGCATCGCCGCCTGCGCCCTGGGCTATCCGGCTATCGACAGCAATTTCATCAATCACCAGAGCGAATACGCCATCTGCGCCATGCTCACATTCTGCGCCCTGGTAGCCAGCCTGCGGCTGATGCAAATGCTATGCCTGATCTGGGAAACCGACGGCGCTCGCACCAGCCAACTGATCTACAGCCTGGCGGGAGTGCTGCTCTCGCTTCTAGCAGTGGGTGCATCGGAAGCCAGACAGGTAGCCGTAAGAGTCAACGAAAAAGCAGCGCTCGCTGAAGAAGGAGACAAGAGAACAGAAGCTCTCAAGAACTTGAGAAATCCTTTATTGGACAGCGCTCAGGAACTGAAACGAGACATAGCAGCACCGCGCTCCGGCGGACTATCGGGTCTCTTCCTCGGCGTCAACGACTCAAGCAGCAGGCAACTTTATTTCGCCCTCACATCCCAACCTTATGAAGCCATTACAGACCTGGCCGTTGACGACCAGGCAAACGATACGCTTACCTCCAGCAGTTACGATAACTTTCTAGCCAGGCAGGTAGTGGGAGAGGCCATCAAAGGCTTTTCCCTCAAGCGATCACAGCTGTCCGGACTGATCAATGCTCGCAGCCTGACCGCCAACTTAAGCTGGACTTTTGTACTGAAAAACGGCAGCAGCACGGCCCAAGAAGCACGGGCGGAAATCGCTCTGCCACCAGGAGCCGTAGTATCCAACATGACCCTGTGGATAGACGGCAAACCCGTAGATGCCACTATCACCAGTACCACTCAAGCCAGGGGAGCCTATACCGAAGTGGTGACAGGACGCCGAGACCCAGCCCTGATCACCTATCTAGGCAAGGGAAGAGTACTTGTTCAATGCTATCCGGTTATGCCCGGCAAGGAGACCAAGGTGAGTCTGTCCATGGCCGCACCGCTCAAACTGGACTCCGGAACTAAGTCTTCCCTCACCCTGCCCCGCCTGGTGGCGAGCAATTTCTCTGCCGGCAAGAGCCACAGCCTTCGCTTCAACTCTGCGGAAGAGCTAAGCCTGGCAGCCGCCGGTCTAAAGGAAATGAAGAGCCTGAGCAGCAGTCATCTTTATGTGGGAGAAATGAAAGAGCAAGATCAAAAAAACACAGGACTTTCCCTCTGTGCCTCAAGACCCATGACCCTGGGAGCTTTTGCTGCACAGGATAAAGTCTACGGCGGCTATGCCGTAGAAACTGTGAAAGAGGTAGCTAACCAGGCTCCCAAGAACCTGGTAGTGGTGATCGACGGCTCCAGCAAAGCAAAGGAGTATAAAAAAGACCTTACCGAAATGCTCAAACGCGTGGCTAAGATGATGCCCACTACAGTACTCCTGGCTGACAACGATCAACTTGATGGTCCGGAAGCTGTGTCGGTCGAGAAAGCCATTAAGAAGCTCAATGAAAGCAGTTTCGAAGGCGGACACGACAATCTGCCGGCGGTTGTGAAAGCAGCCGAAATCGCCGGCGATCAGGAACAACCGGCCGTACTCTGGGTACACGGACCACAGCCTGCATTCAACGAGGAAATCTATATAACCACCCAGGGAGCCAGTAAACCGGCTTACTATGAGCTGGCCCTTGATGACGGCTGGACCAATAGCAGCCAGTTCTTCAAGAACCACAGAGATATAGGTCCAATGACTCCGGTGCTACGCAGCGGCAATCTGGCAAGCGACCTCAATCGCTTCCTGGAACAGTGGCAACCCGGTGGGCATCATTATTCAGTCCAGCTCTTCAAAATGAACGAAAAGCCGGACTGCACTATCGTCACCGGACAGGAAGCCCTGGATTTATCTACACTGGTGGCGGCCCAAACCTGCAAACAACTGCTGACCAATCGCAATTTGTCGGCAGCAGGACAACTGGCCGTGAACTACCATATAGTTTCACCGCTAACTTCCGGAGTGGTACTGGAAAATCAGAGCGACTATCAGCGCTGGGGCATCCAACAGAATGAACCGAGCAGGCTGAACAGGCAGAACAGAGAAGCGGCCAGACTGGCAAACGGAGATTCCTTGAGCGGCTTTGGTACGGCCGAGCAGACTGCAACCGGAGCTATCGCCATAGCGAGTTCCGGTGACACCTTCAGCTTCGCTCCGGTATTGCAGGGCGCCACCAGCGGCACAATTTCGCCTCAGGGAGTGGAAAGTACTGTAGTTCAGGGCGTCAACACTGCCGGTACGGTCAGGGTCAACAACCTGGCTGATATTGAAGCACTCTTGAACGTACTGGCAAATGGTATAGCCATGATTGGCTCGATCCTGGGACTGACCACAATAGTAAAGGCCTGCCTACGCGGCTTCCAACCGAAGTCTTTCGTGATTGGTCTTTCCATGATTGTCTTTGGTCTGGCCACACCGGGAGTGATCAACTGGCTGGTAGCCACCGCCCGCGATTCAGCCCTGTTCAACTAGGATTGACGAATCAAAATCACAAGAAGGAAGCAAAAGACCGCCCGCAAAGCCGCGGCGGTCTTTTGCTTGCAGTTCCCCTAAATGCGGCAGCTAAGTCGAACCAGCTTCCGGTTCCGGCTCATTTTCTATATCAGCTTCCTCCGGGATGCTCCACTTCAGCTCTTGTAGAGCCTCATCGACGGTCAACTTGTGCTTGCGGGCATGATTGAGAGCCATAATGGCCTGCTCCATGGTCAACTTTTCGCTGCGCAGAAGAAGCAAGAGCCTTAGGGCCGCATGCAAGGTGTGTTCATCGATGACACCGGTGACCAGCAAAACTTTGCCCAATAGGGCGGAATTACGACTGGCATCTTTGAGGGCTTTCTTGATGTCGGTATCGCCAACGATACCGCATGCTTTGAGCATCTCACCCAGACGAACCCGTTCCTTCCTTTCGCTCGATTCCAGATCAAGCTCGGATATGGCCCGGGCCAGCGAAACGTGGTTGACCGCCACCCGCCTCAAGGCCTCCGATGCTTTCAGGGCACTCAAAGAATGACCGGAAACCAGTTCTTGTAGTTTCAAGGCAGCGTCCAATATGCGCTTGGAGATAAAGCCTCCCTCCACGAGCATTTGACCCACCGGCGCTTCCCTTATAAGTCCAAGTTCAAGAGCCGTCATCAAATCCGATTCATTAACGAGGCCTGACAGAACCAGAAGTTCTCCAATCTTGACTCTCTGACGGGGCGGCGGCTTGTAGAAGCCCAGGTCCATCAGGGATACCTCTATATTTACCCGCCGAAAGCGGCTGCTCTGCAAAGCCTGAATGGCCTGCTCGGGTGAAATTTTGCCGTCCCGTACCAGCACCTGCGCGGTGAGCGCGGCAGAAAGCATTTCTTCCGAAATCACACTGGTCAATACCAGCACCCGACCAACCGGCAAACCGGTTTCCTGGGAAGTACGCAAGACATCTTTGAGCTGCGACTTGGTGAGAATATGGGCCTCTACGAAGAGCTCACCGAGACGGAAAGTCGGCTCGGAAGTCTCCCTGGCGAAACCGACACTTTTGAGACAGCGCTCGAAATCCATGCCCTTCTTGGACATGAGCTGAATGGCTTCTCTGGCTTTTTCATTGGTGAGCGCTCCGTCTTTGACCAGCGACTGAGCCCTGACGGCAGCTTCCAGTTCGCGCTCGGATATATAACCGCACATGACCAGCACCCGCCCCATGGGCAAGCCCGTCTCCGAGGAAAGCTCAATGGCGTGCTCCAACTCTCCTTCGGTCAAGACCGAGGAAGAAAGAAGTAGCTCTCCCAGGCGCTGTGATGTTCTGGTTTCCGGTTTCAATGAAGTTTCCTATCTAGATCAGTTTAGATATTAGAGTAAAGACTACTAGTAATTAATCCCAGACCGTCCCACATTCACCCACTTGGCAGGGGCCATTTCGGTTAAAAATAAGAAAAACTGCCGGAGTGAATGACTCCGACAGTTTAATGCAATTTCTGCATTTTCTAAAGACTTACCCCCAGGGGAATTCGAATCCCCGTCGCCTCCGTGAAAGGGAGGTGTCCTAGGCCTCTAGACGATGGGGGCATCAGTCAAGGCGTTTTCAGAGAATAACAAAACGCGACGAATAGTGTCAATAACGGACGCGCCTAAATCAATTACCTGTAACTCGTAGTAGTATTATTATCCCCTTTGAAAGTCCAGGCTACGGCAGCCCGGGCAATCTCGGGCTCAAGAAAGTACTAAGCGAAACGTAACATGTCTCAGTTCTACCGCTCCTTCAATAACTATTTGCGCGAGACGTTCGGAGAGAGGGTCTACAGAGTGCCCCTCGATGCCGGCTTCACCTGCCCGAATCGCGATGGAACCAGGCTC
>JACRFZ010000006.1 GCA_016212515.1 Candidatus Melainabacteria bacterium | reverse complement strand
TGAAAGCGCCCCCGACTGGTATCATGATTACCCGAATAATGCCCCTGCTTATGAAAGCTACCCCCATTCGGCGGGCGGCTCCGTGGCAGGGGCGGGCAGCCGTTCTCAGGAGAGCGGTATTGCACCAGTGCAGCAGGATGGCTACGAGAGTCCATCGTATGTGCCGTCTTATTCCGCGGCAGGAACCGGCCACTTGTCCTCGGGGAGCCAGAGTGACGCTGGTAGTCCAGTTTATCCGCCGTCGCCTTCCCCGTCCGGTAGTGTTGGTGGCTGGTCTGAATATAGCGGTGTTGCCATGCATTCCAGTGGGCCTGTGGAAACTGCTCCCCAGGTTGCAACCGGTTTTGAAATGCGTAGTGTGATTGCTCGCAATCCCGAGCGCATGGACCTGGCTACGGATGTAGTAAATGATATTATCAGCGGTGGCACTGCCGATAATTATAAAGAACAAATATACGATCTTTCTGCCGGAGAACGGCTTGAGTTTGCCAGGGATTTGCATGCTACGGTAGCCGACTACAATCAGCAACTGGGACTTACGCCCGGTCTGGATAAAGAGGCTCTGGTGGTAGATGTGAGAGTCGGTCGGGACGATGAGTATGTGAACGATATCGATATTTTGCGCGGCTTTTCCTCTGCGGCCGAGCCTGAGCGGTCGCTTGAGCGGATTGACTTGTATGACCCTGGTTTTTTTACCGGTGTGAAGAGCGAGGGGCGGGAAGTTGATCAAAAGCAAGCCCTCGATGCCGTTACCGCTCCCTATGAAATGCTTGCCAGGGCTTCCTTGCAGGCAACTGAAGCAGTCAATAAGCGCAACCCTGGTGACACTGTGGCCTTGCGGGAAGCGCGGAAGAGGAGCCTGGAAGGGCATGATGACTATGCTGTCGAAAAAATGCTCAAAGACCAGTATTATTCGGTTTCAGACCGCGATGATCGCGCAGAGGCGCTTGCCGAGAACTTGAAGCTGAACTTTGCTCATCCCCATTCCATTCTGCTAACTGAAGATACCAGACCGCTCTTTGTAGAATCTTCAATGACTGCCCGAAACGAGCTTAGACCGAGCCGGGAGGTAAGGGAACTAACAGATTCTTTCAGGACTATTTCAAAATGGTGAGTAGTCTCGTTAGAAATATCCGCCTGTAGTTGTATTCGCTGATAACAAAGTTTCAAGCTTTCTTTCGTCCTTTCTCTCGAAAGTGCAGTGATTCTGTTAGGTGCTCCGGTATTAAATTGTCACATGGTTTTAGTTATGCTCCATGGAGAGGTGCGATCGTTTCCTCCCCCCAGGAGTATCCAGCATGGCCAATAGTTCGAAGCTCGAGGAGCTGAATGTACCGGAGAGTAACCTGTCCCGCAGCCAGGATGGGAACAATTCAGCTCTCATTGAACCTTTCCTTAGAAGTGGGTTTTTACCTCAGGACAGAAACAGTGAAGTGTTCGAGAGGGGGCCTTTTGCAAATTGTTTAGCGCAACTTTCAGATGTTTCACAAGATATCGGAAATCTTGAGCGCTCTTATAATGAAGCGAATCCAAATGCGGAAGCACAAAGTGCCTTTAAGAACCGGCTTGATAATTTAGCCAGGACAGAAAGCGGGCGAGAATTGATTGAGAAGTTGGCTGAGGCTTCTACTGAGAAGCCGGAAGCGGCTGGTGAGAAGATCGCTTTTGCCCTTGCGGACTCCTTTAAACAGAGATTTCCGCAGGGAAGACCAGATTTTTCTCAGACCATTGATGAATTTGGCGTCGTAGCCAGTATGGTGCGAGTTGTCGGCGGCAATGACAATGAGCCCGGAGGCTCAAAGGAGAGGATGGTAGATTCCTTCAACAGTGCCATCGCCAAAAAGTTCGTCAGTGGCGATCCTTCTGTGGTAGGTGTGGCCACTGATGATCAAGGAAAGCAGTTCGAAGCCAGTCCTATGATGGTTCTCTACGACGAGTCCGGTCGTCCTCCGGCAATGGTGCCTTTAGCTAATGGGCGCATAGTTAATCCTTTGAAGTATACAGACGACTAGCTTGTCAATTTAGCACCGCTCGCTGTTGCGACCACCGAGCTTCTTTGGAGATTCCTATATTGCCTCAAGATGCCAGCCGAGCAAGCACCGGCATCAGTTGAGCGGCACTTTGATAGCGGTCTTTGCTTTCCATCTGGGTGCAGGAGACAACTATCTCGGCAAGTTCCTTGCTCAGGTCGGGCATATGTTCGCGCGGATCTGACGTGCTCAGGGCCTCCGGCTCTTGACCCGTGAGCAGGAAGAAGAGGGTGCAGCCGAGGGCATAAATGTCGCTTTGCACAACGGCTTTGCCTCTAAACTGTTCCGGGGCGATGAAGGCATGTTTGCCCACGAAAGTACCGGTGGCATTGCCGATGAATTCGTTGGCGGCTCCGAAGTCGATGACGATTATTGAGCCGTCCGGTGAAAGTACAAGGTTGTCGGGGGTGAAGTCACGATGAATCAAGGGCGGGTCTTGTTCGTGCAAGTACTTGAGAATTGAGGTCATGGTGAGAGCCCAGTTTATAACCGTGCTCTCACTCTGGGGGCCATTTTGTTTTACCAACTGGCGCAGGTCTTGCCCGTTGATGTATTCAAGCATCAAGTAATTGCGCTTCTGCTCCACAAAGTAGTCCATCACCTTAACGATGTTGTCGTGCTTCAGTTTCAGGAGCATGGCTGCTTCCCGGTCCAGCATTTCACGGGCTTTGTCCTGGGCGCTTTCAGTGGCGTCGTCGGCTACAACGGCTTCTTTCAGCACCACCAACTGCCGTTCGTCAAGGTGGCAGAGGTACACAGCTGATAGCCCTCCCAGAGCCAGGTGTCTCAGCACTTTCAGGGTGCCGTTGCGCAAGACCATGCCCGGTTCAAGGGGCACGAAGGCAGTGGGGCAAAAACGGCGAGATAGTTCTTCTTCCCACATTTCGGTGTAGCTCAAATTGCCTGGCAGGGCTGGTAGAGCCGAGTTGCTATTGCCACCAGCGGCGATGGCGTGTTTTAACTCCAGAACGCTTTCGTCGATTTCAATGCCCATTCCCCACATTTCAATCGACAGGATCAGTTTTTCCACTGTCTCCGGGGTCATGTGGGATAGGCTTATGTATTCTTTGCCTTTGTTGGTTGTATAAATGACGAGCTCTTTTTCGCGCCAGGGCTCGCCCGCTCGCCCTTTTTTCTCTTTGTCGGGCAGCGCCTTTTCATTGCCGGCGGGGGCACTATTGAGGCTGATTTTATTGATTGTATTCCAGGGTAACCTGAGTCTGCCTTTGAGGGGAATGTAAGGCATTCTCAGCCCGTCTTTGCTAATTTCGATGGTGTCATTGGAGAGCCAGCGCACCGCTAAGAGTCCGGTGATGAACAGCAAGAGCAGGGCGAAGGAGCCGCTCAAGACCACGGATTCACTAGTGGTTATTTTGCCGTTGGCGGCAAAGGCGAAGTAAGAACCGATGGCTATAATTATTGATGCTACCGGGAAGCCCACCCCCCAGAGCGGAAAGCTCATCTTGAGCGTGGCCAGCGAAATAGCCCTGGCTGGATTGGTATAGGCGGTGCGTACAGCTAATTCTGCCATTAAGCCTCCAGAACTTCCTGTGTCTTGATCTGAATTCTTTCAACGGTATCTTCGGGCTCGCCTGCAGGGAGGGCTGCAATTTTCTCGTCTGCAAGCCTCTGTTTCTCGTCTAGTTTAATAACCAGGCTTTCTTCTTCCGGTAGAGTCAAGTTGAGCATGGCCGCTATGGCTTGCACCGATTGGGCGCGCTTGCCGACGTCGACTTTTGTGCAGAGGCGTATGACTTCATCCAGTTCTGGCGAGACCGTCAGTCCGCTTGCCAGCGGGCTTGATTCGCTAATGGCTTCCGGATCTTTGCCTGTGAGCAAGTATTGCATGGTGGCACCGAGGGCGTAAATGTCGCTCTGCAAGGTGGCTTTGCCCCGGAACTGCTCCGGCGGCAAGTAAGCGTGTTTGCCGGCAATGGTGCCGGTTGTGCCCACCTGGGTGGACTGCGCCACGTTGAAATCAATTAGCTTCAACCGGCCGCTGAAAGTGAGAATGAGGTTGTCCGGTGTGAAGTCGCGGTGGATGATGGAGCGGCCGTGAAGATACTGCATGATGGTCAGCATCTGGGCGAGGATGTCGCGCAGTTCCTCTTCTTTCAGGGGTCCCTTGTTTTCTATGTGACGACGCAGGTTTTCCCCTTCAATGTGCTCCAGTACCAGGTAGCCGCGATGGTCTTCGAAGAAATAGTCTTTCAGTTCTACTATCTGCGGGCAGTCTATCGCTTCCAGCATTTTAGCTTCTTGCTCGAAGCGCTTGAGGGCAAGTTCCTTCACCTGCCGGTCTGCAAAGGCCGGCACGGCGGTTTCCTTCAGCACCACATCGCATTTGTTGGCGATATCGTGACAGAGATAAGCCGTGCCCTGCCCGCCCACGGCCAGTCTTTTCAGTACTCTGTACTGTCCGTGTTGTAATTCATGTCCCGGCTTCAGTGGTTCGAGGCTGTTGCGCTCGGGCGGTGTGGAAAGCGACTGCAGCCACAGCTCGGTATAACTGCGGTCGCGTCTTTGTAACATAGCCTCGCTCAGTGTTGCCTCGATGCTGCAGTTTGGCGCAAAGCGCTCCAGGGCTCTGGTCAACCTGGGACGGTTTTGTTGACTGATGGAACTCAAGTTGAGGCTGAATATTTTGCCGTCTTTCTTGG
>JACRFZ010000066.1 GCA_016212515.1 Candidatus Melainabacteria bacterium | reverse complement strand
TCTTGAACGGCGTTGACGAAAGGCTGAATCAGTTCCTTGATGCCGTAATCCCAGCGGGACATATTATTGTAGGAGCGTTCCCGGGTATCCATACTACCGGAACGGTCGAACAAGAAACCGTAATCGTAGTCTTCGAGGGGGCGACCATCGCGAGAGACTTGACCTTTCAGTTTAAGAGCCATGGAGAATTACCTCAATATTAATGAACGTTTGGAGGACGAGCTGGAGAAAAGGGGGCCCTGTTCGAGCATAGTGCTGGAAACTCGTCCGGCAGGAGCCCCCGGTTTGTCAGAGCGCAGTCAATGACTGGCAGTTGTTATTGAGAGTCAGGCATTAAGCAGTAGCGAAACCGTATGCGGCAGCGATGGCTTCAAAGCCTTCTTCGTAGCCGACTAGCACTGGCTCGGCGCTCCATGTATTTTCAAGCTTGAAGAACTTGAAGAAGACAACGGCGGTATTGAGACTTTGGTTACCGACCAGGTCAATCTGAATGGGAGCATTTGGGACGCCATCACCGGTTACTTCCAGAGAGCAGGAATCGAAGGTGCCGAAGGTCTGTTTTGTAGTCTGCCAGTTGGCGATGGCGGCGCAAAGGACGATTTGTCCGACTTCGGGAGCGAGGCGGTCGAAGTACACATCAATGTATTCGGTGCCGCTGTCTTGCTTGTCGCCGGAGTAAACGATGGCATCGTTGGGGCAGGCGACTTTACGGGAGGGGTCGTCCAAGTCATACATGACCACATAGGATTCTTGTTCCTGTTCGGTGGAACCCACTTTGTCGCCGGAAGCGGTAAGACCAATGGCAATCAGGTCGTTATCTGCTTTGTTGCCAGTCCAGGTGAGAGATACGCGGGCAGATTTGATTCCGGGAAGTTCGGTGGATTTCTTGAGTTTCAAAGCCATGATGGAATTCTCCTGTTTTGAGAAAAGAATGTGTTGTTGGAAAAGCCCCCCAGGCTTAAAACCGGGAGGGGCTGAGGACGAGGAACGGAAGAGTCTCGTTAAGAGATCTTGCCGGTGAGGGCCATTCTGAGAATCTGCTCTGGAAGGAGAGCGGCCAGGTTCTTGACGGACATGGAAGAAACCATATCGTAGGCGGCACCGGTGAGATTGTCGTCGAGGTCTTCAAGGAAGGCCGTGGCGCCAGAGGCTGAGCCGACTTGAATGAAGGTGATGTAGAACTCGCCCTGCTTGAGAGATTTGGTGGTTTGAATGATTACATCGCGCACATCGTCTTCTGGTGACAGGCGCGAGTTGCGGCGAGAGCCGGTAGGTTCACCGTCGGTGGCGCAAATGAGGATATAAGGTTTGCCGGATTTGCGTTGGCGGTAGGTGTTGACCATGCGCTCGATAGCAGAAGCAGTGGAGGTACCGCCTCGTGGGCGAACGGATTTGAAGACGGAAGCGATGCGATCGGAAGTAGTGTTCTCAAAGAGATCGATCTCGTTGTCGAAGACGGCTAGATCGATACCATCGCTATCAATTTCTTGAACAGCGTTGACGAAAGGCTGAATCAGTTCCTTGATGCCGTAGTCCCAGCGGGACATATTATTGTAGGAGCGTTCCCGGGTATCCATACTACCGGAACGGTCGAACAAGAAACCGTAATCGTAGTCTTCGAGAGGGCGACCATCGCGAGAGACTTGACCTTTCAGTTTAAGAGCCATGGAGAATTACCTCATTAGTGAACGTTGGAGGAACGAGCTGGAGAAAGGGGACCCTGTTCCAGCCTGGAACTGGAAACTCGTTCGGCAGGGACCCCTGCTTCATCGGTGATGACCCGGGTAGCAGACCGGATCTCCCGATAAGTCGTGGCTTTCTATAACGGTGTTCGCGGAGCCATTCAGTGCATTGAAGACTTAAATCGGTTTCACGATTGAATGGAAGTTTGAAGAGGCGGAAGTGGTAGTCGACTTTTCTAACCTGATCCTAAGGCTGAACTACTAGCTGTGCCACTACCCACAGGGCTCGTTTGTTGGATGATTTGTAGAAGTGGCGATTTACTGGTGGTTTGGAAAGCTCGGTTGCTGGATTGGGCGGAATTGATACCCTGAGCAAAGCAGATTGTCACGAGCCGAGTCAAGGCGCGTTTTTCGCCGGCGGTGCCGTTCTTTGTGCTTGCCTGGCGGGCATCGGCGGTGCTTTTGGGGATGAGCGGTCTGCTCGGTTGTGATATTACAGGCGGTTCATTACCGCTGACGGTGGTGTTTCGCCTGCGCTAACAAGAGTGGCTTCTGAAGCCGTTTTAAGCTTGCAAATGTGTAGAAAAAATAAAGACGCTTGGCCTTCTCTGGGCGCCTGCGCTTCCGGCGAAACTGCCTGCGGCTGTCAATCGGTCAGTTTCTGAATGGTATTTTCACCAGTCTTCTGCCCGCTCTGGCTGAGCGGTGATTTTGCCACCTGAGCGGCGAGCTTAGGTAGCGACACGGTCGTCTTCTGCGTATTGAAAAACTTCAAGGCGGAGCTGTTGTAGGCGTTTTGCTTTTGCTTGAGGTTCTCCAGCTTCCTTTGAATTGAAAGGCTGTATTCATGTTCCGAGCCAAGCAGCCGCTTGAAGTGTGATTGTGCTTCCGAGAGTAATTCTTCCGCCAGAGAATGACGCCCTATATAAAGGAAGGCGTCGGCCAACTTTATTTTGATTGTGGCCGCCTCGGTGCTGTTCTTTCCGTGCAGAATGTTGAGCAGGCTCAGGCACTGAAGAAAGTAGCGAGAGCTTTCTTCGTGCCGCTCGTTTGCCAAAAGCACATCGCCTAGATGTTCCAGGGTTGACGCATAACGGGAGTCTTTTATGCCCAATTCTTGCAAGTGCAAAAGTGCCAGTCTGAGCAGGGTCTCCGCTACGGTCAGGTTGCCCCGTTGATATGCCTGCCAGGCGAAGTCGGTATACAGATACCAGTTTTCCTGGCAGGCGGAATTCTGGCCTGGGGTCTTCAGGTTGTTATTGGATTGGAAGTTCAACCTGCGTTTCTCCGCCTGGATAAAACACTTCAGTTTATTCATTGCCTTGTGACATTTGAATACTGGTTGCAACTTCCAATGGAAAACGTTACCTAAATGTCCAGTTCCGAGAGACTGTTCACCACATAGGCCGGCATACCGGGGTAGGTCTGACTTTCCAGGCTGTACCAATCGCGGTTGCGCAAAGTAACCCCGGGGACATTCCAGAGCAGACCTCCCACGTCAAGCGGGTCGGCGGCGCCATGAATGTCCACCACCGGTAGTAGCGGGCGCTGTTGGTAGCATCCGCCGCAGGAGTTGTGCTGGTGGTTGCGACGGGGTTTGGGGCGCAGTGTCAGATTGCCTGCCCCAAACTGCTCTTGATATTGGCGATGGTAATAGCGCTCGTTGGTGCGGCTTCCTTGATAACCCTGTTGATTGCTTTCAAACACATCGATGTCGGCTACTTCGTAGAGTCCATTTTTGCCGCGCAGGTCATAACCAAGACTGGTTGCAGTGGCCATGGTTGCCACCAGATGACCTCGGCGGGTTCTTTGCAGCACATATAGGCAGAACGTGGAACGCTCAACCACAATCGTGCGTACTCTTGTAGGATCCAGCCTTCTCATGGGAAAGGTAGCCTGGCAGTTTCTGGCCAGAGTATCGAAGGCCGATCCTTCTTCCGGATGGTGGGCCAGTGCCTGGGCGGTGGGCAGGATGGGCGCAACAGAGAGAATTAAGGCGCCCGCTACGAATGCTAAACGCTTTAAGGGATTCATGAGATGCTTGATGTTCATGGGTTTGAATAGTTTGTATTTTGCTTGACGGTCGGGTCTTCTGCGAATCATTGAACAGCAACTGCCACAATCAGTTCATTGCCGGTGTTTCTTGCGTTCAAGATACTGTTGGCGCTGGTGCCGCTTGCATACAAGATCTGATTGATCTGCGCGATAGAAATTAGCTCATAGCTATTTTCCAGCTTCAGTTTCCTTTCCTCTTCTCCTCCGGTAGTGGTGAATGTCAGGTTGAAAGCACTGGTGGTGGTGACTGCTGTCAGGTTGATCCGGTCATCGTCTCGTACGAAGTCGAGGTTTTGAAGTTCTCCTGCGGGGGCTTTTAGCTGCAGCGGCTGCAAGGCTGGCTCATCGAGTTTGAGCAGGGTTAGCATGCCGCTGCGGTCATGGACGGCCAGTACCGGCAGGTGCTGATGGTATTGAAGCCAGCTTACGGGGGCTGTCTCGTGGCTCAGACCGAGCCACAATGGCTGATTGCTTCTGGACATGTCTTCGAGCCGAAGTTCGCCGTCGTGAGTGAGAGCAACGATCTGGTTGTCATTGAATGAATTTGGAATTAGTTTTTGTAGAACCGGTGCGCTCTTTGGCGTCCTGTCGGTCTCCATTGCGGATGCCGTGTGCGGGTGCTGGATTCGTCCGTCTGCCGCAGTGGTGCCTGTAAGGCAGTCGAGCATGGTTATTTGTCCAGTTCTTGTTGAGAGAAAGAGTTTCTCACTGCTGGCGCTGTAGGCTAATAGGTGAATGCCTGTAAGTGGGATAGTTACTGGCAAGAGGTGCATGGCAAAGCTGCCGTTTGCCTGAGGTAGGTAGCTGACTATTAGACGCAGTGCAGCGCCGCCGGCCTGGACAATGGCAACTTCTCTTGTGCCGTGCAAGCGGCTGTAGGCGAAGTCAGCCTCTGTTATCGGCACGTAACTATGGAAGAGAGGCAAGAGCGCATTGCCTGCTCTCAAGAAGAGGCTGGCAGGCTGATGGGGACCATACAGAAGTGTGTATTGGCCGCAGGGAGAGATCTTAACCCTGGTGGAAGAGGAGATTCGCTGGGTTGAGAAGGATTGAATATATAACTGTTGAATGGTTTTGCCACCGGCCTGGAAGTTCGGGCGCGGTTCCGGCGAAGGTTGTGAGTACATAGTGTGACTGGCTTGAGCCAGATGCGATTGTTTCTGTAAAGATGGCCAGTTCCGAGTATGGCGCTTCGTTGAAAAAGTTGTTTAGAGAACTTAGACGCGGTTGGTGCTAATGCCTTTTGAATTGAGAATGAATTGCCTGCTGATTCTTACAGAACCGCTCTCAACCATGTCGGCAATTGCAGCTTGAGTAAATTAACAAGGTTCAATTTCTTGGAAAGAGGTTGAGAATGCTAGCGGTAGCAGGCTCATATTTCGCAATCTGTCTTCGAGAGTCAGAATGTCGCTGCGCTTGGAACCTAGTGGGATTACGAGGTGCTAGCTAGCTCATGCCCGCTGGGGCGAGATAGGAGCCAAATCAGGCTTGCTTTAGCCTACCCCGGTTATTCATATTGGAGTCATTCCCTTATCCATTTAGAATTTACCGGCGAAAAAGTAAGCACACTCCAATCGTTCAATTGACTGTTCCAAGTATGTAACTGCGGTTACTCGAAGGAAGCGAGGTTTTGTAGCAAGTTACTTTCCGACCTGGAGATTCAAATTCACGTTTGCACGATGGTTTCCAAAGTCCTTTACCTGGAGAATGCTATATGCATTACCAATACATTTTTGGTTTACTGTCAGCGGCTGCCGTCAAGGCTGCCATTGTTTCTCTGCAAAAGTGGTCCCGAGAAAATGCAGGCGAGCCTCTCTGCTTCGTCATCTGTAGTGCCGGTGGGGATCCTTTTGCCGGTTACGCTCTCATCGACTTTATCAACACCCTCAAAAGCTGCGGGCATGAGGTTACCACCTGGGGAGTCGGAAAACTTGCGGGCAATGCCCTCGCTGTCTTTGCCGCCGGCGATAAACGGGTGCTGGCGCCCCACACTTTTGTGCAGTTCTCGGAAGGTAGTCCTCAAGGGCAGGTGGGTGGTTTGAGCCATTTGCGCGCTACCATGGCCATGGCTTCCGGGCACAGTAGGCACCATGGGCAGTTGCTTCTGGCGAGCGGCTTTCCAGATCGGCTCATGCAGAAGAACCGCTGTTTTACAGCTTCAGAATTGGTCGCAGAGGGCTTTGCCCATGAAGTAGGCGATTGTATAAGCTTTGCCGCCGACAGTGCTGAAACCGATGTGGTTCGCTCCCTTGAGCTGAATCTGTCGTTGTTCGAGGCTGTCAGTGAGAAGGAGACCTATCAGATATACAAGGCTGTTCTTGACGCCTGTCAGAGCCAGGTGGGCGCTATCAAGAGCTTGAATCTGCTCATTTTCTCGGAAGGCGGTGATTGCGGTAGTGCCTATGCGATTTTCGACCTGCTCCAGGCGCTTGCGCGCTTTCAGGTGCAGGTTACCACCTGGGGGCTTGGTCTCATTGCTTCGGCCGGGTTGACCGTCTTTCAGGGCGGTGCCAGGCGGGTTCTCGGCAGCAATACCTGGCTCATGTTTCATGAGGTCTCCAACGGTGGAGAGTTCCATAGTAGCGAGGATCTGGAGGAGTATTCCGCCAACATGGAGCAGCATCAGGCACTGACCATGCAAATTCTGGCCGAACGCACTCGCCAAAATCAGGGTCAGTTGCTGGCGCTCGTGGAAAGCGGTAGAGAGAACTGGCTTTCTGCTCCTCTCGCGCTCGAGCGTGGCTTTGCCGATGCCCTAGACCAGACCCTTCCGGTTGACTTCGGGCAGTTGCCTTAGTTTTCCGCTGCCTATCTTTCACGTCAGGGGCTGCTTGTTCTGCATTCAGTCCCTGGCATTTAGTTCTTACGTTGAAGAGGATTACCATGTTGAAATTGCAAGGGATTTTTCAGGAGTGGCGGCGTCAGTCTGCCTTAGCGCTCTTGTCTATGGCCGCTCAGGATTGTTCCAAAGCGGCGACTCGTGCCGGCATGAGCGGTGCCGCCGTTCTTAACGAAGCGCGATTGGTTCCGCACCGATTCAAGCCGGAGTCGCTTTCGCCGGATCAGATCGTCAGCTTTATGACAGAAGGCGGCAGTTTCGCGCTGGTGAAGGACGCGCGCGTTTGCGGTGAGAATTTTGCTCAGGTATTTGGAAGCTTCAGCCGTGTGGCAGCCGGTTCGTCACTCGAGTACATCATCGGGGCAGACGGGAATTTTCACAGGGAAGCGCATAAAATTGTGGAGGCTTTGCTCCGTGCGGCCAATGGGCGATCAATGAGCTTGTCTGGTCTGGAGATGTTCTTTCACTATCGTCAGTCTCTGGCCCAGGCCTGGCTGGCCGCTGCACCGAAGCTGTCGGTGACTGAGGCGCCTGCACAGCTGAAATATCGCGGCATCCCGTATCTGCGCAACAATGTGGAGCTTTTGTCCACCTTGGCTCACCAGGCTGAACGATATGCCAGCGGCCTGGCGGCTCTTGTGCAGCAACTGAAAGCGGTGGAAGTTTCAGGGGCAGAGGGTGCGGAAGCCTCAGTTTCTGTACCTGGCGGCTCCGAGTGCGAGCGCGAAATTCAAGACTTGATTTTTGCTGTGAAAAGCATCATGGCATCAAGGGAGGAGTCCGTCAGTTTCCAGATTCTCTATGGATTGGGGTTCGTATGTGAAAAGGCGAACGGCTTTGCCAAACTGGAAATGGAACCTGGCGACTTATCCGAGCAGGATGTTCAGACCATTCTCGCTTCTCGACAGATTTTGTTTGAGGCACTGCAGAAGACCTTTGAGGCAGCTATTTTTGCCTATCAAGCCAAAATAGCAAAGACGAAAGAGCTTATTGCCGCTGCCGGACTGCTTGAGCAGGCTCTCAACCGTCGAGCCACCGCTTGACTGTTCTGGCCTGAGCTGGAGTGTTGGTGTTTTGGGGTGAATTGAAGTTACTCAAACATTGGTTAGTTATATGCAAAAGACTGTATTCAGGGCCGGTCAGTTTGTTCTGGCAAAACGTCCAGGTAGCGAAATTTGGTGCTTTGCCTGCGTGATTCGTCGCAATAAAGGAACCACGGTAGAGGTTCTCACTATTGATACGGAAAGTTCTTCAGTGAAAGAGGGTTTTCTCAAGTTTGTAGTGCAGATTGCGGAGATTCGCCTCTATCAGCCGAAAGATCCCGATAATGCCACCAAAAGAGCTATGCATCAACTACTCTGTCGCGTGCTTCCAAACTCATCTAAGCCATCGGATGACGCCATGTTTCGACGTCTTCCCGGTAGTTACGGTACTGGCCGGCGAAGATAAGTAAATTACATCAAGCGCGTTTGTCAGTTTCCTTGCTAATTTAAATTACAACGG
Source organism: Candidatus Melainabacteria bacterium (assembly GCA_016212515.1). GTDB lineage: Bacteria > Cyanobacteriota > Vampirovibrionia > Obscuribacterales > Obscuribacteraceae > Obscuribacter. The sequence continues at coordinate 47,372 of JACRFZ010000066.1, read as the reverse complement.
GTCCAACCCGTTTTTTCTTCCACTCAAAGAATAGACCGGTCGGCTAGTATCGAGGAAAATTGAGAAAGCCATTAGTCTTCAGGGCTTAGGCTTTCTCTGGCGCGCCGCACTTGCATCTCTTTACCCTATCGTGGCGACAGAGCGGCTTATGGAAAGAGCTACTCCGCTATCCAGGTAGGCTTTCATTTCTATCTCTGAGATCGAGATCGGACCGTTTTTACTGAGCGGGTCGTTAATTATGTAATTGGCGGATCCATCAGCATAGGCGGCTACAACGATGAAATGTCTACATCCCTTGTTGCGCAGGGTACCGCAGGGTCCGTAAGCGTCCTCGCCTATACGTGCGGCGTAACCGGCGGCGAAGGGATTTCCTAAGGCTATGATTGCCGCACCGTTTTCCAGAGAGAGCTTCAACTGCCCCACATCTGAAAGCCTTTCCGTAAGCAAGTTGTGCTGCCGGGCAAAGTTCTCCATTTGTTCCATTGATGTGACCTCATCCTTTAGGCGACCTGTAAGACTGAGACGCGCACTATCGATAGCGTGTTGTGGGTCGGTGCTCCAGAATTGATTTTCGCCCAGCTGCCTGAAGGCCATTACCAGGGCGGCCGGACCGCAATTGAGATTGTAGTCGCCGGGGGCATTGGCGTTGTATGGCGAGACAACCTGGGAAAGGAAGAATCGGCTTGCTCTCTCGATGGCGTCTTGTAACTGCCTTTCCGGTAGTACTGTTTCAGGAAACTGTCTCTCTCTGTTATAGAGGGCGTTCGGTAATTGAGCCAGACCTGGCAAAGTTTGTTGCGATGCCGTAGTCTTTGAAGAATTGTCCTGGGCGTTGACCAGGCTTGTGTTATCTGTTAGGGAGATCGCGATGACGGTGATTGTGACTGTGATGCCCAGGGCAAGCAAATGCCCCAGTATTGAAAGACGCGCATTCACTGTGGGCTCCATTGTGATTTCAAAAAAGAGGAACCGAAGGATTGGTCCTCCGGTTCTCTCGAGTGGCGCAGAAATAGAGTTAGATTGGTCTTACGTTGCCGTTATTGATAGTTATGTCGGCAATAGCTCCCAACTTCTCCAGCTTCTCCTTTGTTTCGGTGCTGCATTGAACCACAAGCATGTTCAGCGCCGGAATTTCGGCGATGATGTGCAAGGGTGGCTGTTCGCCTGGCAGGATGTTTTCCTTTGCCCAGGCGCTTAGCTCAGTCTTGAAGCTGTCCAGGCGTTCCTGATTGAGGCGAATCATTTCCTCTCTTTCCTGCCGGGTACTGCTCTTGCTAGCGGCTTTCAGCCGGATTAGATAGGTATGCTTAGGGTCTTCATCGGCATTGCCGAGGGTCGGTATGGCCTTCAGTGACGCAGCCGGGAACTCTCTTGCGGTAGTTTCCAGGGAGTATGTCATTCGGGCAAAAATAATCAAGGAAAGACAGAGATAGATTATCGGTGCGGCTGCATTTAGAGTAATGAACCAATATTCGAGATTGGTGTTAAGCATGGTATCTACTTTGGTTCAGGTCTTTCTGAACGGTAAAGGTTGATTACGAGGAAAGTGGAATTAGAATAGAAATTCGCCGGAGTATCGAGTCGGCTGGTCAATAGTTGGACCGCTGAATTGATAAATGTTGGCGGCTGAACTTGGAAATGGTCGTTCTTCGTATCCGGCTTTTGCGTAGATGGCAGGAATGTAGCCTGTTACTTTGCGCACCGGCAAGGAGACGGCAATGACACGTATGAAGACAGTAACAGTGGCCGCTACACAACGTGTGGAACAGGCTGTGACAATCGGTTTCATCCTCGTACACAATTCTAAGGTATTAGACATAGTATTGCCTCATTTTTTGATTCGACGCCCGGGGCCGAATGCGCCTTCGTGACTGTTTGGGTAAGTCACTGCCCACTTTATGCAAAGACGCATTTGAATTCCCCGGAGTTTTCTTGTACGGCAGTTCATGGCTTATTGCACAAGTTTCTAGACGGCTGGAACAAACGCTTGCGAATTGTCACCCCCTCGAATTGCTCAGGCACGGCACAGTTGTTAAGGATGCTCTCTTCGCGGAAGTAGATCACCAGACAATAGTTGCCTCTTTCATCCCAGCCTGTTCCGAGGGCATTCCAGGTAGATTGCTTGGCGAATTGTTGTTTGAACAGAGCTTTTGCCTTGATCACTTCCTCGAGTGTGGTTGCTTTCATCTTTTAGATTTCCTTTGTTGGGTTTGTGCCTTAAACGCATCCTCTCCCGGCGCTCCTAGAACAGAGCGCTTACCTCGTTCCGTTCCGCGCTGGTCTTTTGCAATTCGGTTCGCAGTTGATGGCGTTTGCTTTTGTGTGAAGTAGTTGTTTTCCAGGAGAAGAGGCGCATAGAAATTAGAGGTCCTCATCCTATTTGCTGATTTAGTGGTTTTGCCTGCCTGACATCGACGGGCAGTGGTTCTTTCATGGAAGATGTTTCATTTCTCCGGCGGCAAAAGCTAAGCTCTCATTCAGGTCTTACCGGATAGGGTGGTACGGCTTGCGCTATGTGCTGCTCCCAAAAAGGAAGGGCTGCCGACAGACAGCCCTCCTCCTCTCTAGAGAAACTTTAGTTTTCCTCTACTTCTCATTGAGCGCCGGTCACCGCATAACGCGGCAGCGTTGCACTATTGAAGGCACTGTTAGTGGTGGCGTAGCCGGGATAGCCGCCTCTTTCTGCACCGTAGGCTGCTCTATTCGCCAGACCAGCCCTGACTGCCTGTGCTGCTTCCAGGGCGATGGGTAACACGGTGGGCAGAAGAGCGGCCAGGAGTGCACCCTTCTCAACTTGTTGGCAGGAGCCGGCTGGAACATTGCCAAGACCCATGTGTTGGGTATAGATTGGTTGCTGCGGGTAGACACCAGGGGCGGCTTCTTTGGTAGCAATATCGATGATGTGAGGGAGTACGGCACCAAGAAGCGGCAGCCAGGCAAATTTCTCTTCAGTGGGCTGATTGAGTTGCGGTTGCAGGTATACAGATTTAGTCTGTTCCTTGGTGATTGCCTCCACCAGCGGTGGGATAATGGTTGTGAGAATCGGTAGCCAGGCTAGCTTAGCCTGTGTTGTCAGGGCTTCATTGGCTATGGGCAGTACCTGCCCGGTATAGCTATAGGGCGAGACCATTGTCTTCTCTCTGGCGACTGAATCAATAATGGCGGGAAGAATAGCTGTCAGAATGTCGATTACGGCTTTGTCATTCATTGTGTTTGTCCTTATGGAAGAGAGTGAACCAATTTGTTGTCTGATTCTTGAGATCAAAGAATCAATGAACTGCCGACTTTGAGGGCTCGTGCCCTGGCCTGTCGGTGGCACCGAATCCAGATTCAAGAAGGTGCGCAGAACCAGTCCCTCCGGTCTGGCTTTAAGGAGAGGCGTTTGTCTCAGCCCGAGGGCCCGCAACTCCACAATGGACTCTTCAATCAGTTGCTGAAAGCTCAGACTGAGACCACGTGTCTCCAACACCCTTAATACGCAGAATGTGAAGGCTGAAAGTCCGTTGGTTTGAGATGTACTGGCCGAGGCCGTTTCGGTTTCCGTAGAGGCTGAAATCAGCACGCCTTTCAGTTGTACCTGGTCGGTTTCGTCACTGATCGAGGCTTTGGCCAGGGCCAGCTCATAGCCGCCGGGGGTGAGTTTGCCTGATTGTCCGAAGGGCTTGTAAACGGTTGTTTTCGCCATGGAGTCTTCAATGACCTTGGCTTTCACCGGCTCGCACATGAAGGCCTTTACTTTAGACCGCTCCGGTATGAATGTATGTCCGAAATTGGAAAGACTTTCAAGACCCGTTGCGAAGGCTGCCTTGTTGACGGTCTCATAGAGCCGTTTTTCCATGCCGCCGGAAAAGCAGCTGTCTAGGATCACGGTCAAGACCCCGTCTGGTATATCCTGAGTTTTCTGACTGAGAAGATCATCCTTGAGGAGATCATCGTAGAGTACAAGGTACTCTTCCATGACATTGCCGCTAGGTTGGGTGGTGCCGTGACCTGAGTAGTAGAAGACCAGGCGGTCTCCGGAGGCGGCTCCCTTAACCAGCCAGTCTAGCGCTGAACTGACGGCAGGAAGGGTTGCTTCGCTATCGGTGAGCAACTTTATCTCCGAGAAGCCGAACTTATGATTTAGACAGTCTGCAAAAGCTTCTGCGTCTCTGACGCAGCTTGGCAGGTCATTAATGGTTCCCTTGTAGTCATTGATACCAATAATGACTGCTTTACGTTTGAACATTTGTTTCTCCTCGCGGTCTACTTCCGATGGTTTCCTTTGATGGTCCGATTCACCAGCATTGTTCTTGTTGCGGGACATTGCGCCTCCATATAGGATTTGACAAAGAACGACTAAGCCGTCACGTTTCACACTGAAACGCGAGACTTTGTGTTCGTTTTTGGTTACCGAGTTTGAAGTTGTCGCAAAGCATAGCCTGAAAGAACGGTTTGCGATACAAACAGGCAATGGTGGCAGAACCATTACTGGAGCTGGCTTTTGGAGCAGGCAGCGGTCTACACAAGAATTAAATCTGACCTGAAAACAGGGGTCGCTAGTTGGCGCGGGGGCAGGCTAGCTCGGCTGGCAAAGCAGCGGCTGAATTCCTCGATTTTCGGTGAATTCAAGTAATTTGATGAAAATAGATTGCGTTAAGCTGCATCTTTACTTGATGTTTACCGGATTTCCGTCAAGCTAGGGTAGTCAGGAATTTAGCTTACTGGAAGAGATTGATCCATGCAGACCATAGTAAATCCAACTCGAACCGCTGTTCGCACCAAGCTGGTGATAACCGATGTTGATGGCACGCTGTCTTCCTTCTGGGACTATTTCGTGCCGGCCATAAGAGATTTTGTGCGTGAAATGAGCCAGGAAGTCAATGTTTCAGTAGATGAGCTCTCTCAGGATATCGGTCATGTCATCGAACGTCGGGGTACCCACGAATATCCCTGGCTTTTGGAAGAGACTAGTTTTGCCTGGAAGCACTATAAAGATAGAGTGGATGAATTTATCTGCCGCATTGTGCAGCCATTTTGGGAAGCTCTGGATACGAACAGAGAGAAGTACCTGCGTCCTTTTCCTACGGTACTTGACACCCTTGCTCAGCTGAAGAGTCAGGGCATCAAGGTGGTGGCGCTCAGTGATGCTCCCGACTTCATGGCCAGGGTTCGCAATCAGCAGCTCTTCGACGGCTTGCTTGATGCTGTCTATGCGCTTGAGACCAGAGAGCCCAGCAAAAATGATATATATCAGCCAATTACTTTCGAGTACGGTCGCAAGAGGCTTTCCTCTCTACTTAACTCCAGTAGCAATATCAAGTCCAGCTTCTTCGTATTGCCGCAGTCTTATGAGAAACCATGTCCTAACGGCCTTGATCGCATTTTGGAAGACTTTGATGTTTATCCCCAGGAGTGTATGTTTATTGGTGATAGCTTGAGCAAAGATGGGGTGGTAGCGGCCTCGCGCGGCATTCGCTTCATCTGGGCTCATTACGGGCACCATGTACCGGCTGAATATGAGGAGATCGTCAGTCATTCTCTCAAGCCCCGCAGGGAGGAGCGCCCAACTCGTGTACTGCCTGACCATTTGCTCACTGCCGTGGCCGCAAGATATGATGAGCTGCTCAATCATATTTAGATAGTTCTGCACGCATTTAGCAAGAGCATTTCCTTTTGCTTTGGCGGTGGCTGATTTGTATGGAGATGTCACGACCGGCTCACCTAGAATGAGTGATCATGGTATTTCATGTCAAAAAAGGTGAGCCGGTCGTCATTCCTCTTGCGACCCGCAGTAATACTCTCTTCCATCTCATGCTCGGCACATGGCTTGGTATGCTCTTCGACGGCCTTGATACCACCATTTTTATGCTGACCATGTATCCCTGTCTGGCGGAATTGCTGAAGACAGATTCTTATGCCAGAGTCGGGGAGATAGGCGCCATTATTATGGCTGTCTTTATGTTTGGTTGGGCCCTTGGGGCCATCGGTTTCGGCATTCTGGCCGACAAGTATGGAAGAGCCAGGATGTTGGCTTTGACTGTGATCGTATACGGAGTCTTCACCGGCTTGTGCGCCTTCTGCCACTCCTGGCAGGAACTGGCAGTCTGGCGCTTCTTCGTTGGTTGTGGTATCGGGGCGGAGGCCAGTTTGGGTGGTGTATTGTTAGCTGAAAGCCTCGGTCGCAGTGATTTCAGAGTGAGAGCCGTGGGCATTCTTCAATCTGGATTTCCTGTGGGCGTATTGCTCTTGGCTCTACTAAATCTGCTCTTCGGTAAACTTGGATGGAGATTTCTGTATTTCCTTGGCATAGCCCCGGCTTTATTAGCCCTCTATTTGAGAGCCTTTATTGAAGAGCCTTCCGACCAAGAGGAACTGCGTCAGTCCCTTCGCAATATAAAATGCAAAGCGCCCCATCTGAGAACCCCTGATGAATCTCGGCTTTTGACTGCGCCGCTGGTTTCTCTCTTTGACAGGAGTAACAGAAGAGCCTTGCTTGTCATTATGATTTTGGCCGGCACTGCTTGTATCGGAACCTACGGAGTATTGGCCTGGCTACCGGCCTGGATAAATCAGATCGTCGGCACAGTTGCTATCCGAGAGCGCAGTCTGGCGCTTATCGCACAGAATCTGGGTGCGCTTTGTGTGCCGCTTGTCGGTGGAACAATTGTGAAAAAGTGCGGACGCCCTTTTGCCTTTCGCGCCAGTTTCATTGGAGCTTTGTTTGCCTGCACAACGCTCTTTATCTTTCAGAAAAGTTTCTCGTACTTGACCTTAATTCATATTGCCATGTGCGGCTTTTTCGTTTGCTCGGCCTGGACCTTCTTGTTTATATATGTGCCGGAGCTTTTTGAGGCTCGTATACGGGCTACGGCCTTTTCCTTCAGTATCCAGAGTTCTCGCGTGTTGGCAGGATTTTCGGCTCTTTTCGGGGGCTCCTTAATCTCGGCCTTCATGGGACAGTATGCCGTAGCCGGTGCTTCTATCTCTCTTGTTTACATAATTGGACTGGTGGCTACTTTCTTTATGCCGCCCACTGATGGAATAGTCGGCGACGCAAAGAGAGTCAGTCTGAAAACTTCCGAAACTCCCGTGGAAGCAATGCAGTAGGCGGGCAAGCCTTAGTCAAGCTTGCCTTCTTGTTCTTTTGACGGTTGTTGTAGTTAGTAAAGAAAATGAAAAAAGACTGCCTTCAAATGCAGTGCATCAATTTGAGAAGATAGAACCAGAGGCATACGCAGAAAGCCACATTGAGAAAGGAGTCACGAATGACCCGGATCACCATAATTCCATCAATGCCCAGGGTCGCTCGTGTTCTGCTTCTGAGCGATTTCAGCCCGCCCAGTTCTTGTTGCATGCTAACCGAGTGCCAAGGTCTGGCTTTGTTTCGGCTCTTTCGTTTGTAGTGAAAGAGATCGGGAAAGTAGATTGGAGCCGTGACTGTAAAGGTTCTGTCGTCGGATATCGGAATGGCCTGAATGATTTTTCGATCGACCATGCGCCTGAGGGTTTCATAGTCATCGAAAGTGAGAGAACAGGCAGAGATGTTCTGAATGGTTCGATCTCCCACCCCGCGTCTACCCCTGTGCGCGGCGGTACCGCCTGTGCCGTCTCTGATGGCGGACGAGACCGTCTTCGCTTCCTTTGCTCCCTGACGATAGGGACCTTGATCGCTAACAGGAGAATTAGCGCCGTTGGAAATAATTTGCATAGTAAAGCACCTCTCAAATAGCAATGTTGTAGCAGGTGCTTGTGTTACAACTCTATTGCAAAGACTTGCGAAAGGGATTAAATACCTGCTCCCCTCTGGGAAGCGGAGGGCAGTTCAGTTCGCTTTCCGTCCAGTGCTGCTCTTTTGTCGCTGTCCTGTCCGGCCACTATTCCAGGCACGTTGATTTTAGCCAGACCCTGCAATCTCGCATCATTTACCGATAGCCTGTAAGGCACCGATCTTACTGAGCCGTCGGTGCCTATCTCCCAGCAGAAATAAGGGGCACCACCATCAGTTGCTTTCTCTTGCTGGGTCAGGTTGACCTGCATAGCCGCCAGTAATGAGTCAAGATCTACATGGGCTCCCGCTGCCAGGAGCCAGCTGAAGAGCGCGTCTTCGAGAACGCCGCCGCAATTCGACCGGCGGCAGGCCGACCGTATAAGTCTGGAGTTGCTCTGGCTATGCAACAAGTTTGACATTGAAAGCTGTCTGGTTGTCTGAATTGTATGGTTTAACTCCAGCATGAGGGTGCTGGATGTGAGCGGCAGAGGCGGAATTTCCGGTTGTACGCAGGCTCCTGTGGTGGCTTCGGCACCTTTGCCGTTGTCGCCGATGCATGCCAATACCAGGCTGCTGCTGTGCTTGCCGTCTGCCTTTCTGAAAGTTTGTACGGGTATGAATTTACTTTCTTCGCCGGCACCACTGAAGTAGAAGTCATTGCCGCCATAGGAAGCGTTGATGCCTGGTCTGTAGAAGCCGTTCCAGACTTTGCTGGAATTCAGACCGGCTTCTCTTATGGGATGGGGTACTCGAGTGAGAGTTCTTCCGGCGCCCTCACTCCAGCCGAGCGTGAAGATGGGGAGATCCCTTCTGGCGTAGTAGCTTTGTACTTCGGCAGGACAAGACTTAAGACTGTTCTTGAAGGCTTCCAGTCCGCATGTATACGGGTGCACCGGCTCTCCGTACTGGTCCAGAAAAGTATCACTGTCGGTGTCCTTGAGGGAGCGTTCCATTTGTGTTTCCAGCTTACGAGCAGCTTCAAAAGTGGCTTTGAAGTTTTCTTCTGCTTCCCTTCTTAAGACACTGCTGCCCAGGCGATCGGCAAGCAATAGCTCGAGGCGGCTTGCGGCAAGGAGCGTATTGACGCTGCGCACAGGCTTCACAGCAGTTTTCTTGCCTGACCGGTAGGCAGTCAGAGGTATGGCGTCGAAGAGCCCGACATAACCAAACTTAGGATCTTCCACTACTATTCTCGTCATTTCTCGACTGGCTGCCAGGGCCGCCTGCTCCATGGGAAGGCGAAGCCGTTTGTAACAATAGTGCTGCACTGTCAAGAAAATCAACAATGTTGCAAAAAAGGCAGAAATCCATAGCAGGTAGACTTCGCTCTGCCAGATACCGGCGAGCGTGCGGGGAGAGAAAGGTTTGTGGAACTGGTCAGGAGCGGGTTCTTTCATGGGTTTCCTTCGGCGCCTGGTCAGGAGCACAGCTAAACTGTACTGCGGAGTGGTAGTGATGGCAAAGGGGGAAAACCGCATCAACAGGCAATCTTGATTATGTGCTTTACCTAATCAGGCTTGCTATGTAATTGTCACAGAAGCTTTGTTCTCCCCTTACTTAGCGCCAGTACTCGAAGTGCCAGGGATCTTTGGGCAAATTCGGCCAGTACCAGCCTTGTCTTTCCAGGTAGGGGCGAGCCTCGCGGTAGTTCTGCACATCGACGGCCAGTCCGGCTTCGTGCATGGATGTGCCTGGTGCGGCAACGGGAGAAAGTCCTCTCAGGTTTTTGTATAAGCGAGTCTGATCTTTGTAGGAACGCCAGGAAGAGTTGATTTCAATTTCCAGTCCGGCGCGGTCTGCTTCATCGAATGCGGCTTGAAATGCCGCTGCCGCCCGCGGTGCCAGTACATGATCGCCGCGCTTGTCTCCGATGGCGCGAAGGAGAGTGTACCTTCCTGATTCCATTTCCACTCGGTGCCGGTCATGGTTGTATGGTGAGACTATGTCCACTTGTCTGAGCACGGTCTGTCCATCGCTGGTTTTATGGGTGAGCAAGTTGAGGGAAAGTCCGGAACCAGTTTCTTGCTTGCGAATCCAGAGTAGTGATGGGAAGGCAACATCTGGTTCAAGGGCAAGGGCTTTAACAGAACGCAAGCTCTCATTCAATTTATGGGTGTTGAGCAGTTTTGATAGCTTAGCGGCCCTCTCCAGGTCTTGCTCCGACAACAGTTGCCCGGTTCCGACGTCCAGCCAGCGGCTGTACTGACCCGTGCCTGCTTCTATCCTGTGATGCTGTCCACTGCGTTTCGATACGATGTCGACATTGACCAGCTCTTCTTTGCCGGCTCTGTTTGGTCTTGTGAGAAGTTGCAATTCATAGTCGGAGTCCGGTTTCAGTTTCTGAGAAAGTCGTAAAACAGTCAGGGCTCCCTGTGCATCCTCGACCAGATTCCTGATGATTTCCAGGGAGGCGTTCAGTTCGTTGTTTCCCAGTCTGGCTGCCAGGGCGTTAGCAGCAGAGAACTGTTCCGTCGATTCGTCTGCCTTCTTCATAGGTGACCGGCTAGTACTCGCGGCACTGGCAATCTCCAGTAAGTTGAGATTGGACGAGTTTGCGTCTGGTCTTACTTCCTGCCACTCTTCTAACTTCGTCATCTACTCTTTCTCCTCCTCAAACTGCCGATCTCAATAGTCAATTCAGTTTTGAAGATGAGCCTTCGACTGTGACTTTTAAATGCTGTTTGCTCGCTTCTGTCGAGGAAGTTCTTATTTATGCCGGAGTTTTCAGTTTGGGAAAGCGAGAAGAGTAGACCGGTCGGCTACAAAGGCGCAAAAAAAGAGAATGAGCTCATTGGAGATGAGCCCACCAGATAGATTTTAGTTGACCGGTTTAGTTTTGCTTGCCGGTGAAGCGCTTAATTTGTGTCTGTACATCCAGGCGCCAGCCCCGGATTGTCAGGACGAGAATCAGTCCAACAAGAATTGATACCATCCACAGTTTCCATCCGCAGGCGAGTAGAAGTAGGGCCAGTACAGTGATCTGTACCGCGATCTTGAGCAGATAAAGTCTGTTCATGATCCGTGCCTGAGCCAGGGTTTTTACCTCAATCGTATTAGTTTTCCGAAGTGCTTCCGGTAGCGTTTTCATGGCTTTTCTTTGTTTTCAAGGTAAGGAATTGAGATGTTGATTGTGTCTTCAGTGCCTTTTTATTTCTGGAAGCTTCTCTTGCCGGGAGTGGTTATTCGCAGTTCCCTGGAAATCGCTCATATTGCCACAGTGAATGCCCTGGGTCAGATGTTGGGCGTAGCATTTTAGCTCTTCCACCAGGGTGTGAATTTGTTCACTGTTCAAGGCTATTTTGACCGAGACCGTTTTGTCGTTAAGGTCAGGAAAGCCCAGTATCTGACTGCGGAAGTGGCCGCCTTCTGCAAAGCCTTGAGTTTGCTGGAGTAGATGCTCGTGGAGGCTTACCCAGCCGGTTTCAGTCAGTAATTCGAGCAGAAGAAAGTCGTAGATCCAACCATGTGTAATTGAGTCTGCTCGCGATTCTTCTCTGATTCGCAAAATAGCGCCTCCGGCAGTTCTTGCATGAGGCATGCCGGCTTCTGTGGTCCAATGCAGGTTGGTTTGTATATGAGTTTGACAATTCATAGTGAGAGTACAAGTTGTTGTGAGTAGTCGTTTCTTAAGAACTCTAGCCCGGTGTCGTCTTGGAGACAGAGGGGCGGACCCGCTATTTTTCAGGGGGCCGCTCAATTAGTCGCCTCTACTTGATGTTAAGGAGGCGCAAGACTTTTAGTGTTCTCCGGCGCATTTTCAGCAGAATGCATGAAAACGCCTGTGGGACGCATCGTATTGCTCAGTCTGGGCGGTAGCTGTTACACCCGCCATAGACTTCGATGGTTGGAAGCTCATGGCGCGTGGAAAAGCCTGGATACTGCCCCACGTTTGCGCTTTGCACCCACGCAGTGTCTGACTTGCTACTTTCTCTGAGACGATTAGTTCGATTTTCAAAACATCGCCGCTGTGTAGGTTTTCAGGGAATGATAAGACTAGGTTCTTGCCATTCTTTTCAATAATTGCCTCTAGATTTTTGGTCCTTTCAAACCTGGGATAAGTTCGCTCAATAATTGCGGCCGATCGAACAGCTAGCTTGGCCGATGCGGGAATCACTATTGAATCGGTCTGACCTAGTACTTTCAGGGTCATTTCAGCATGTACTTCGATTTTCATTTGGGTCACCTGATTGATTTAGTTTATTTGGTTATGTGGTAAATGGCTTCCTGAAGCTTGTGCACTGGTCACACCTGCGACGGTGATATCCTCCTCAGGAGCTCCGCTCCAGTCAGCTTCTATGCCGTTTTCCTTCAGGGCTTTGCATATGCGTTGCCCCAGGCTGCGTGTTGCAACTCGTGATTTGGCATTAAAAGAAATGAACAGGCATCCGTCTTTCAGGAAGGTCTCCTCACTGTTCACGTGCAGTTGGATTTTGGTAGAAGGCTCTTTAGTGCCTTGCATTCTTGAAGGAGTTGCCTCTTCCGGCAGGCGAGATAAACTGAGGTTGTAGTCCTCCGCTGTGAGTATTTGCTCTTCTTCCAGTCCTCTGAAGGCTTCTTCTAGTTTTTTCGCCAGAAGGCTCAGCATGATGCCGCGCAGGCTGTATATGTTGCCGCTGCTGATTTCCGTGGTATTCATTACTTTATTGAAGTTTTGTTTGTGGTTTTCAGTTGAAGTCGTATGCGGGCGGTTTCTCAGCCGGTTGGCCGAGCCGTCCCTTGCAGGTAGACGATTGTCAGTTCCGCGGCGCTGCGAGTGCCGGAAGAGCCGTATGTTTTTGAAACATAAATGGTGTGAATTTGACAGCCCTCGCCGTGCAACTGATTTAGAGTTTCTGTGAGGGTCTCTGGGGTTGCTGTCTTGGTTTGGAAAGGCCCGTCAGCAGTTTTCTCTGCCGCTGGTTTCGTGGTGTTCGTCTCGCGCATGGGCGCTCCGGTTACGAATTCGTAGGACATCCCGTAGGTTGACATGTTTTTTCTCCTGACCCGAGCTTTTAAGAGTTTTGGCTGATTCCAGTAAATCATCTTGCGCATGAGTGGCAAGATGAGGGAGTTTGCTGTGACTGAAATCGGGATTTTGGTGCTCTTTTTAACTCGATGGTCGAAAAATATATGGATTCCATAGAACTAGCATGGACACCATGCTGCAAGCAAGGGCTTTCGCTTCTCTGACAGGAGCGCTTCAGGAGGGCTGGGGAGTTCAGAGTCATGGAAGCGCAGGAAACCCCGGCAAGCTCTCCATTGCCAGGGTTTCCTCTTTTTCTGCTCGCGCAGCTATCTCAGATACTAGCTTTGCAAGCTCGCGCGGAGCTCAGTGGTTATGGGCTTTCCATGTGCTCCCGCTCTCCCAGGTGATTGCTGCAAGTATGGGTCCCTTTACTTGCTCATTGTCCCAGGCGATTGTATTGAACCGGGGTATTGCCGCCCGGCTCGGTGACAAGTATGACCTGTACCCGATTTTCTTTATCGACGTAGGCCTTCGGATAGCCAGCCGGTCTGTCCGACAGACCGCGTGTCTCTGCCGGCTGCAGAGCGTTGCCCCAGGTGCGATTGAAGTCGCCGGCAACATTGTTCAGGTAGGCGCGGCGGTCTTTATCGTTCTTGAAGTTTACCCAGCCGGTATCGTTCATGTAATCTTGAACTGCAGCCGCTTTGCCGCTCCAGCCTGTTCCCAATCCAACATCCAGTCCCTGGTCAAGGCGCGTGCCGTTGGTCATGATGCGATTGACGTTCTCTTCTATGTATTCTCTCTGTTTGGCTCTGTCGCTATGGGGCAGACCGGCGATGAGGCTTTCGCCGTTTTGAGCCGAGACGGCATTGTCCTTGACTTGGAAATTGGTTTTAAGGTCTGAGCCTGTGCTCTGATAAAGGTTGTCGAAATTCATAGTAAGTTTGCCGTCTGAGGAAATTACCGAGGTCTTGTCAGACCCATTTTCTTTGTTGAAGTCGGCTGGGGGCGAGCCGACAATATCTGCGAAGCTCAGGGCTGTTTCGGACTTTTGTTCGGGCTTTGCTGCTTCATTCAATTCTCGTTGAAACATGGCTTGCTACCTCAGGGATATGGGAGAGTTTTGGCAAGAGCAAGCTGCAATCAATCTGAGTTTCAGACTCGTTTTCTTTTTCTAGTGCCCGCTGCTCTTGGAATCACTCTAATGCCGGCGGGGGTTTCAAAGCTATTACAGAGCAGCTGGATTCTGTTATAGAAACGGCCTGACCCGGGCTTGAGCTTGCCAGGCTCTCGTCAATCCGCATGCTGCGCCGGAATATAGACCTCGAAGCTGGAGCCCACTCCCACTTTACTTGTTGCCTCAATGTCGCCACCCTGGGCTTCTACGAGGGCTTTGCAAATGCTCAGCCCCAGTCCGTAGCCTCTGCGCTCGGCGTTATCGCCCTGGTTTACTTGCTGAAAGCGGTCGAAGACCTGGCTGAGCTGCGAGTCAGGAATTCCCCGGCCGTTGTCGCTCACGCTTACACTGAAGCCCACGCTTTCATCCCGGGCCGAGATCTTGACCTCGCCGCCGTTGTCTGTAAACTTCAGGGCATTGCCGACCAGATTGACAATCACTTGCAGCAGCCGATCTCCATCAATGAGGTAGGAACCGGCTCGACATTCCCATGTGAGGGTAATCTCCTTGTCGCGGGCTACCCATTCAAAAAGATTGGCAGCTTCTTCGATGATTTCTTTGAGGCTGTGCTTTTCGACATTGAGCGAGAGCATACCAGCGTCTAGTTTTTCGATATCGAGGATGTCGCTGATCATGCGTATTAGCCTGCCTAAGCTCTTTTCCGCCTTGTCTATTTGTTTGCTGCCGGTCACCGTCAGTTCACCCAGAACCCCCTCTGAAAGCAGTCGCAGTACTCCGGCTTGATAGGAGAGCGGACTGCGCAAGTCGTGACTGACCATGGCAATCAGTTCTTGTTTTGCCTCTTCCATCCTCAATAGACGCGTGCCTACTTCGTAGAAGGTTTGCTCCAGTTGAGCAATTTCATCGCTTCCCGTGCTCTGGGGTGGAATGAGAGCCTGTCTTTGCTCCAGGCGCAGCGTGTTTTTCAGAACCTGATAGAGTCTTTTGGTAGTGCTTCTGTAGAAGAGGATGGTTAGGAGCGTGGCGATGAGCAGGTTTGCCAGAATGCCTCCTAAGGCAATTTTGTTGGCTAGATCCCGGAACAGGCGCTCCCGTTCCGTGAGCTTTTCCAGGAGTTCGTTTTCGTTTCTCTGAATGGTCTCGAGATCAGCCACAATCTCGCTTATCAGTGGTTCTACTTTCTTATATCGGCTGATTATGTCCAGGAAACTAGGGTTTTGAGGTAGCTGGGCCGCACCAAAGGCGCTTGCCACCTTCTCGCATTTGTCGGCCAGAGACAGGTAGCTGACTTTCAGTGGACTTTTCAGGCAGAGTCGGCGGAAGTCACCCAGCATAGTCATGAGGCGGCTCATTCTACCTGGTAGAAGGCGCTTGTGAATATTGTTATCGACACGACGTTGTTGCTGAAAGGCGTCTGAACCAACATCGAAGGCACAACGCGTGATTCTTTCGGAGAGCGTGCTTAGCTTTTGGGCTTCCAGGAGTGCCGTGGATTCTTTGTCGGCGCTGTTCAGCACGAAACACAGTATGAGAATCAGCCCCATGTCGAAAAGGAGGGGCAATAGGACCAGTAGAAGTGCTTTCTGTTGGAGCTTCACTTCTTATTTGTGCCTCCCACCTGGCGGCTTAAATCAGTGTCAAAAAGAGTCGGATTTATCGTGAGTTTACGGACATAGCCCATAGCCATGACCCTGGGTGTTCTTTATGTAAGATGGGCGTTCCGGCAGGTCTATACGGTCTCGCAGTCGCTTGATTTGCACTCTCGTGTTCAAGGCTGTGGCGTCGCTGTCGTTTGACCAGAGGCGCCTGGCAATTGCCTCCGCCGTGAAGGTTTCGTTAGGGTGGCGCATGAATAGCTCCAGTAGCTGAAATTCCCTTGGTGAGAGAGATATCTCATTGCCCTGCCTCAAGAGAGTCTTCTTCTTGCAGTCCATGGTAAGGTCTCCATGGGTAAAGACTTCCTCCCCGATTGCCTTATGTCTGCGCAGAAGCGCCTGCACCCTTAAGTTTAGCTCTCGGAGATCGAAAGGTTTGGTCATATAGTCGTCGGCACCGGCTGTAAATCCCTGTTCTTTGTCGGGGAATGTGTTGTTTCCGGTCAGGAAGAGAACCGGCGCCTGCCCCCCGCCCTGGCGATATTGTTTACAGATATCCAGACCGGTATACTCCGGCATGTTCCAATCGAGGATGAGCAGGTCGTATTGCCAGTGTTTGAGTGCGTGCAGGGCATCCCGCCCATTTGCCACTGCTTCTACTTGATAATCCCTCCCCAGGTAGAGGGCTACCATCTCTCTTGTTTCCGCATCGTCTTCTGCAATAAGTAATTTCGGCATTGCTTTACCGTGCTTTCCAGGGGACTACTTGAATGTTATGTCTTTGTAGTGCCACATGAGTTTAACCTTCCCCTTGTCGTCCAAGCAAGAGGGAGGAGAGTCTATGGGAGCATATTCGCAAGCGAGTCTGTCGGAGCCGCTCAGTCGGCAAACCCGAGGCCCAGCGCTTTCAGCAGGTTTTCATCTTCACCAATGTCATTGTTATCGGTTGTGAGCAGTTTCTCTCCGGCAAAAATGGAGTTGGCGCCGGCTAGAAAACAAAGAGCCTGACCTTCCGGACTGAGGAAAAGTCGCCCGGCCGATAGCCTTACTCGTGCCAGGGGCATGGTAATACGGGCCATGGCAATCATTCTCACCAGGTCGAATACCGGTACATGCTCTTGCTTTTCCAGACTTTTGTCCCCTACAGGGGTACCGGCAACTGGTACCAGAACGTTTATTGGCACTGACTCGGGATGTGGGTTCATGGTGCAGAGTTGAAGCAGAAAGCGAATCCTATCTTCTCTGGTTTCTCCCATGCCGATGATGCCGCCGCAACAGACCGATATTCCGGCTTCTTTGACGGCATCAATGGTCTTGAGCCGGTCATCGTAGACCCTTGTGGAGATGATGTTGTCGTAGTACTCCGGGGAAGTGTCGAGGTTGTGATTGTAGGCCGTCAGACCGGCTTCCTTCAGGCGCTCGGCTTGTCGGTCGGTGAGCATGCCCAGAGTGCAGCAAACTTCCATGTCGAGACTCTTGACGGCAGAAACCAGCTTCAAGACATGGTCGAAATCCGGTCCGTCCGTTATTTCCCGCCAGGCTGCGCCCATGCAGAAGCGCGTACTACCTTGCTCCTTCGCGGTGCGGGCGGCGGTCATGACTTCCGTTTCCGTGAGTAAAGCCATGTTTTCTACACCGGTGCTGTAACGCGCCGATTGCGGACAGTAACCGCAGTCTTCGGAGCAGCCGCCTGTTTTGATGGAAAGCAGGGTGCAGCGCTGCACTTGCCTGCTGTTGTGAAAGTTGCGATGAACCTCGGCCGCCTGGAAAACCAGGTCAAGGAGCGGTTTGTCAAAGAGTTGTACTAGTTCAGTCTGCGTCCAGTTCGCCCTTGGTACTGCCTGTCCCTGGGTGGTCGCTTGCAGGTTAGACTGCAATAAAGGGTTTGCGGAGTATTTCATTTCTTGCGTGTGCTGCATCTCTTTCATCCTGCTCCTAGTCTGCGTCTGAGATTGTGTCCGCCAGTCCCGGATCCAGATTTTTAATGAGCTTAGCGGTGAGACCGTATGCTCGTTCCAGATCCTGGTCTTCTATACAGTAAGGCGGCATGAAGTAGATGGTCTTGCCCAGTGGTCTGACAAGGAGTCCATTCTCTAGAAACTTAGCGCGCAGATATGGCGCGAAGTTGTTGAAGTAATCAGGTTCGCCGAAGCCGATCAAGTCGGCTGCTACGATGGTGCCGCAGATTCTGATATTGGTGAGACCCGGAAGTCTTCGCCAGTGCATGTCCACCAGATACTGGTGCAGCAGGCTCAGTCTTTGAAATTTGCTTTCGTTTTCTTCCATCAAATCCATAGAAGCAAGAGCGGCTGCGCAAGCCAGGGGGTTAGCCGTATATGAGTGTCCGTGGGGAAGCATTTTGCGCGGTTCGATGGAGAGAAAAGACTCATAGACATCGCTGCTGGCCACTGTTACGGCCAGGGGTAGAAAGCCACCGGTGAATCCCTTTGAAAGACATATTATGTCTGGGATCGTTCTGGTTTTGGTAGCGGCAAACCAGTCGCCGGTGCGTCCGAAACCCGTCATCACTTCGTCGTAGATAACCAGTATGCCGGCCTCACGGCAGAGCTTAACCACAGCCTGCATGAACTGGATGGAGCAGACACGCATGCCTGCGGCGCCTTGAATCAAGGGCTCCATAATCATGGCTGCAAATTCCTCAGGTGCGTTGCTGATGACTTGCTTCAGTCGGGCAAGGCTCATTTGTTCTTGCTCTGCCTGAGAGACTTTCGTGATTCCAGAGTGCGGGAAGTCGATAAATTCAACCTGTTGTTCTGTGCTTTTCAGGCTATTGAAGTAGCCGCTGGAGGCGCCGATAGCCATGGCTCCAAAAGTATCGCCGTGGTAGCCGCCTTCGAAGGCGAGAAAGCGGGTGCGCGAACTTATGCCCTTGTTGAGCCAATATTGATAGGCCATCTTCATGGAAACTTCCACAGCCGTGGAGCCATCATCGCTGAAGAAGACGTGGTTGAGCCCCAGGGGCAGATGACTAATCAGTCTGCGGCAAAGTTTCTCCGCCGGCTCATGGGTGAAGCCGGCGAAAATTACATGTTCTAGTGTTTCGGCTTGTTTTCGAAGGGCTTCAACGATGTGGGGGTGACAATGACCGTGTAGGTTTGTCCACCAACTTGAAATCAGGTCGAGCACCTGTCTATCATTTTCTAGCTCCAAATAGGCGCCCTTAGCGCTCTTCACGACTAGCGCCTGAGCGGCTGTCTTCATCTGTGTATAGGGATGCCAAACTGTACCACTGGTTGCCATGTTTTCCTCCGTCAAGTTGACTGGTATGCGTTGAGCGGCCCGAAGCAATCTCGAAATGCTGTGGCCAGGCTCAGTTCGTTAATACTTATCAGGTCGGGAATCTCGGCTAGAACTGGAACACGAGAGTAGAACTCGATGCTGTTCTTGACCGGCGAATTGCGTTCCCCGTTGATTACTATGCCGAGAATAGGAATGGAGCGGTTTGCCAGTGCTTCAATCGTCAGAAGGGTGTGATTGATGGTGCCCAATTTTGCTCCGGCAACTACCAGCACCGGTATGTTCAGGGCTTTGATCAAATCGATGAGCAGTTCATCTTCATTGATGGGTACTAGAACACCACCGGCTCCCTCAACAATCAGGGGCTCTCGACTGTGGATTTTTTGGAAGTCTTGCAGGATCTTCTGCAAGCTTATTTGCCTTCCTTCATTTTTCGCCGAAAGATGCGGTGAAGCCGGCATTTGCAGAACGTAGGACTCATCAATTATTCTGTCAGAGTTCAAACGTAGCTTGGAGCTTATCCAGATGGAATCTGTGGGAGCGTCTGGTGGCTCGCTAATTCCGCTTTGAATGGGCTTCCAGTAGCGAGCCTTGAGCCCTGATACCAGGATAGCCGCCACCACTGTCTTGCCTATGTTCGTATTGGTGCCCGTGACGAAGATTCTGTCGGGAATTCGACTCGGAATAGTTGACGATTGTAAGTGCTCATTCTTCATTTCCAGCCCCTCACTTGCTCAGACAAGCGGAGATTACCTGGTAAGTGGCTTCCACCGGTCTGCCTTTGAAGAGAGAGTCCCAGGTCTTAATAAGCATTCTCATTTGCCTGGCCGATAGTGTTGTTGGCTCTGGGGCGTTGGTATCGAGATAGAGGCGCTCGCTGGCTCCGGTTTGTTTTAAGGTCTGGAAGAATTGACGGGCTGAGTCGAATTGCTGAGTCAGGTCGTGCTCCTTGATGGTGCCTTGCAGCTTCAATTGCTGGCAGCACTCTTGTAAATCGCTAAATTCCGGCAGTGCATTACCTGTAAAAGGCAGTTCCGCTATTCGGCAGGCTTCTTTCCACTCTCGAAAGGAGGCTTGCCCTGGAACGGAGAAGATCAGTCGCCCCCCCGGCGCCAGGAGATTCGTCAAGCTTCTTATGGTGAGGGGCAGATCTCTCATCCACTGAAGTGTGAAGGATGAGACGATCAGGTCAAAGGAAGCCTCTTCGGGCAGCAGAAATTCGCTCAGCCGATTGCAATCTAATATGTATGCCTCGATCTCAGCCTGCTTAGGGCGCTGTTGCAATTTTCGCTTCAGTTTCGAGAGCATTTCCTTTGAGCCGTCTATGCAGACAATCAGGCTTTCGGGGAAGAGGTCCAGTAATAGTTCGGTCAACAGGCCCGTTCCGGAGCCTATTTCTAGTATGGTTCGACAATTTATCTGCTGAGCCTCGGCTTCCGGCGTCAGGCAAAACTGCTTGAACATCATGGCGGAAGTGTGTTGAGCTGTCTCCAGTTCCTCTGCTATGAAGAGTGCCAGCATCTGAGCCGCCAGCCTTTGCACGAGAGCATTTTTGTCATAGCTTTCGGCATGTTGGGAAAACTGACTGATGATTTTGCTGTTCATTGTTGGTTGGTTTCTAGTTCTTCTTCTAATCATGTTTCTCGTCCAACACTTATTCCTTTCCTGTCCTGGCAAGAAAACCGGGTGACGGAACGGCTTGGTTTAGGAAGTCCAGGATGAGAGCGGTGCCCCGAACGGCTATTTGATTTGGAAGATCATGCGTACTGTCTGGCACCAATTCACAGAGAACCGCCCCTAAATGTTCAGCCAGCTCTTCCATTTGCCGGACACTTAGGAAGGCATCGTTTTGCCCTTGCAGCACAAGGGCGCGATTGCCAGATTTAAGAAGCGAACCGGCTTCTGCCAGCTCTGAATTATGAAGAAGTAGAAGATCCTCGTATAACCGGCAGGAATCGAATTCCTTTGCCGGTGGTCTGTTCTCACCAGTTTGACCGCAGCGTTCATAGAAGTCGTTCAGTACTTGCTCTGGTTTGGTCTTGAGCTTATTCAACATTCGCTCAACCAACCTCTTGCTCAGGCTCTCACCGGCGGGCGAATGGCGATGCCAATTGACGAAGCCGGCGAGGCACAGCAACAAGTCGGCTCTCAAGAGATGGGTGGAGTCGAGCAGGTGCAGACCAAGAGAGTGGGTGACAATTACAACTTTGCTCTTCTCACCGCTCTTGGAACTTTGAGCGACCGGGCTTGTGTCTTTATTGAAATATCCCCTGTCTAGAAAGCGGCATTCCAGACTGACATTTAGCCTGTGACGTTTGATTTCCTCAAGCATAATGGTCTGCCATAACTTGAAGGGCGCCGGTGTCTGTCCCCAACCGTGTTGAAAAACTACCTCGATAGTATCTGCCTTGTACATCCCCATCTCTCAGCTTCCCACCAGGTGGCCGGCTTTCAGTGGGAAGGTGGCCAGGGCTTTGAGCAGTCTTTCGATATGTTCTTCCTTATGTTTACAGGTGAGAGAAATTCTCAGTGCTGAGACCCCTTTTTCTGTAGTGGGCGGCCTCAGTGCCACAAGCAAAATACCATTGGCTTCCAGATGCTGACTGAGATTGACTGCCATGGTTTCTCCCTCAAAGAAGATCGAAATGATATTGCTTCTTGATGGTCCAATTTGGAAGCCTAACTCCTTCAGGTTTTGCCTCAAATAGTTCGACATGGCTATCAGGTTTGCTCTTTCCTCGTCCATTTCTGGAATCAGTGATAGAGCTGCGGAGATTGCTCCCAGTACAGGCGGTGCCAGGGCGGTGCTGTAGATGAAGCCTGGACAGTTATTGATTAGATACTCTTTCATTAGTCTGGAAGTCAGCAGGTAACCACCCATGGTGCCGGCTCCCTTGCTGAAGCAGCCCATGGCTATGTCTAAATCCTTACGTCCCGCTGCCAGACCAAGACCGCGGTGACCGAATACGCCAAGCGCATGCCCGTCGTCGAGAAAAAGTTTGGCATCATATTGTCTGGCCAGGGTAGTGAGGTCTTCGATGTCATGGATACTGCCGTCGACGCTGTACACAGACTCTGCGGCAAGCCAGAGTCTCTTTGCCGGATTTGTTCTATCCTTAGAGAAGAACTGCTGCAATTTTTCTTTCAAGTCATGGTTGTTGTCCAGATGATTAAAGCGCCTGAAGTGGCAGCGGGCGAGCTTTAGACCTTCCAGTATGCTCCTGTGTACGGCGGCATCTGCAAAGACTGTGTGACCGGGGGTCAGTATCGAAGGCAATACCGAGGCGTTGAGCTGGTATCCGGTGGGAAATAGCAGGGCTGCCTCAAATCCCGTGGCGATGGCCAGTTTTCGTTCAATCTGGTCGTAGCAGTCTATGTTGCCGGTTACCAGTCTTGATGAAGGGCTACCGGCCCCGTATAGGCTTAGAAACCTGCTTGCTTCCTCTTTTACAAGCGGATGGTTTGACAAACCAAGGTAGTCATTGCTGGCGAAGTTGATTAATGACTGCCCCTGGCAGATTACGTAAGGGGCGTCGAGAGGTGTGAGCACTCGTAATTTTCTTTTGAAAGTTGCAATTTCCGCTGAAATGACCATAGATGTTTTCACTCGAAGTGGAGTTTATACAGGCGAGGCACTCAGGTGCATGCTCAGACCAGGCGATTTTACTGGCGTTAAGGTTGTTCCTGATTGATTTTGTCGGAAGTGATACCAAACTATAGAAATGCTGTACCTGCGTGGGTTCTAAGCTGTCAAATTGGGGCTGTGCGGGTTCGCGCTAGCCGGAAAAGTATGGATTTGTCACGGTGGTTTTGCTAGTTATTGCATGTTCTCCTTGATAAGCTCTTCCCTTTATCATGTTTTCTAAGTTGCTTTCCAAGTCTCTTTCTCTTGCCTTGCTGATTTTCGTCGGTACTGCTGGCGATGGTATGGCGGCGGAGCCTAACAATCGCCAGCTTCAGGTCAGCCGTACCTATAATTACAATTGGCAATCGGAGATTCTGGTTAAGCATCCTAATGCCGCTCACTTCAACTGGACTCCCATGACTGTTACCCGTGCGCGGGTCAAAAGTGGAGGAAGCGGTGGCTCGATTTTGCCCCGTTATCGAAACACTAAGCCTAAAGTAGTGGCATGGAACTCTCTTCGCCGCCCTGCCGCGAGTGGTGCTGCGGCGTCTACAACTGCGTCCGTGTCCGGTCGAGTCGGCAGCGCTTCTGAAACTTATGGTACCAGTGCCGCACTCAGCTACGATAATGTTTCAGCGCAATTGCAACAGAGCGTATCTACTCCCGCGTCGGTGGCACCACATACGGTTGGCGAGGGGCGGAGGGTGGAAGGGCGCCTATTGCGTTACGGCAATTCCTACTAGGCCTGCGCTATCTTAGACCGCTCGCCGACTTTAAAAGGGTTTTCGAAGGCTCTCAAAAGCTCAGTAGTGAGCAGATTGAAAAGCTCTTTAGCTTTACGTTGAAGGAAGCCATAGCTGGTGCCGGGCAGTTGTTTCCCAATCTTTCTAAGTACAGCTTCAACGTCAAGAAGGTCTTGGTAGATATGGTCTTCAATATGGGCATAGATCAGGTGCGTGAATTCAAGACCTTCGGAAAGGCTATTAAAGAGGGCAGATATTGGGATGCCGGTCACAGTCTACGCGACACCCTTTATTATCAACAAGTGGGCAGGCGGGCTGTGCGGAATGAATTTCTGCTGAAAGGTGCCGGCAAGCAAACGAATTAGTTGCCCAATAGGACTTTCGGTGATGGGCTTGTTTTCACAGGTTGATGCGACTGGCAAAGGAGAAGAATAGACCGGTCGGCTATCGATCTGTAAAAAAGAGAGGGCGGTCAGTCCTCTCGCAATTTTGGTTTAAAAGTTTTGCCACCAATCAACAGCAGCTTAACCCATGGAGATAGGTTTGAGGAAGTCGTTGGTGAGCCCGATGGTGGTCAGGATCAGGATGGCAATCAGCGATACTAGAGCCAGATTAGCTCGCCATTGCGCAGACAGCGGTTTACCGGACAGTGTCTCGAGAAATAGGAAGAGTAACTGTCCGCCGTCCAGTAGAGGCATTGGTAACAGATTGAAAATAGCCAGGTTCAGGCTCAGGTAAGCAAGGTATTGGCCAAGAAGAATGGCTGAGCTGCCGGCGGCTGAGTTGATAACCTGAAAGATGGCAACGACGCTGTGAAGGTCGGTGGCTCCAGCTGGTAAGTTTGTATCCAGGGGAGAGAGGTGCAGGAGCATGGCCAGCCCGTGTAAGACACTGGCTGTGGCATTAGCAGTGGTGGCAACTGCTGCCGCTAGGGCATCGAGCGGTGCCAGTTGCCTGTGTACCATTAGCAAGACCACGTAAATGAGGTAGGCGAAGCAGATATTGGCTCCGGGACCGGCAAGCATCACCAGGGCTTTTTTCCAGCCCGCATGCTGCATATAAGTGTCTGCCTCTAGCCCCTGCTCTTGCAGGGCCAGTTTGCCGCTTTCTTCGTCGCTTAGCTCGGGTATGTTGACATAACCGCCCAGAGGAATTACTCCCAGCCTGAAGTCAGTTTGCCAGAAGCGAAAGAGTTTCGCGGATGGGCCAAAACCGATGGAGAAAGTAGTGGTCTTGAAGCCGAGAGCGCGGGCCACGAGCCAGTGACCAAGTTCATGAAAGAAGATGAGAGAGGCGAGAGCTGCTATGGAAATCAGGAAGGTGCTGTTCATTTTTTGATACCGATAGGTTGGTTTTCAGTTTTGCTTCTGATACTTGTGCCTTGTGCATCCATCGACCAGGGAAAGTCCATGTCGATGAGGTTCTCTACTGAGGTCATAATTGTTGAGCGGCTTGGTTTTCTGAATGTGTCGTTACTGTGTGATTGATTGATTTACATTGGTGGCTATCACAATGGCTAACAGATTTAGTGTGACCATTTCAAGCTACAAAAGCGTTTAGGAATTCCCAGTTTGCTCTAGCGCAAGCTGCGGCGGGGGCTGCCTGCGCTAGGTGCGAGACCCGCTTGGCTTGCTAGCTTGAGCAGCCTATTAGTAGAGGTTGGCCTCGTTCCATTAAGGGTAGCCCTTGCTTCTTAAGGGTTCGGTGACTAACTATTGGTTGTTTAACTATTCCATTTTCTCTTTTTGAGAAACAGCCCACCTAAGGTTTCATTCTTCAGATTATTCAGGTGATCTCTATGCTAGACCAACTTACACGACCACAACGGGTTGTACAAACAGCGCCGGAAATTCGCGTCGGAATCTCAGATCTCTGGAGCTTCAAGACTTGTCCGGCCAGCTATCATTTTCGCCAGCAAGCCAGGAAGACGAAGCAGGTCTACACCCCGGCCGCTCGCCCATCCGAATGGCTTGGTGAGATTGTTCATTCAGTCGCCTCAACTCCTCTGGAGCGGCGTAAAGCCATGTTGCTGCGCGGATTGGAGAGAGCCACCCAGGTGCTGCCGGAGGCTGAGTTAGCCGCCGTCCATGCGAAGTGTCTGGAAATGGTGGCATATATTGATGCTCTCCTTGCCTCCAGAGATGTTCGTTATCATTACCACCTTGAGCGTTTAGATGAGGCAACCGGACTTACTCTGGTAACCATTGCCGATGCCCTGGAACTGGGTCGTAAGACCACGGTGATTGAGTTCAAAACTAAGGAACATCGCGGCGGCATCGACTCTAAGGCGGAGTTTCAGACAATGATTTCAGCCTGGCTGCTCTTGCGTTCCAGTGAGATCGATGCCGTCATCAGACAGATCTTTTATCTAGGATCAAGGAGTGTTCATACTGAGCGCCTCACCCGTCAGCAGGTGGAGCAGTATTTCTGCCGCGAAGTGAGACCGGTTTTGCGAAAACTAGCAAAAGCCATCGATTCGCGCCGCAACCTCAGTATTTCTCGCACCGGCAGCCGTTGCCAAACTTGCCGTTATTTACAGGAGTGCCAGGCCGCCTCTCAGGCGCAACCGCAGGCAAATTCCTGACCTTCATTTACTGTATCTTTTGCTTCAGGATTAAACGCCATGATTACATTGGTAAAGGCGCTCAGTCGCCAGCACATGGAAAGCAACCTCTCAGAATATCTGAGGGCGCCAAATCGTATCTTCATTAGCGTTGTAGACTGCAACGCCTCTCCGGTCTTCGGCGAAAGTGAACGAGTTCTGACGGTCAGGTTTGATGATGTCTCTCCAGAGATGTTTGAGAGCCAGACTGTTTATGAGCGGATATTGAGCCAAATGGAAGAGCTTGGTCGTCCCTACCGAACTTTCACTGAGGAACAGGCCCGCGCTATATTGCAGTTTGCCCTGCCCTTTCACCGGCTCGCCGAAGCGGTTGAATTGTTTGTTCACTGCACCATGGGCGTCAGCCGCAGTGGAGCAATTGCTTCTTATTTGGCTGAACTCTGCCAGGTGGATATGCAGACCTTCGGAAGGCTCAATCCTCAAATTGTGCCTAATCAGTTGGTTTTGGAAACTTTTCGTGCCGTCAATAATAAGTAACCCCAGAATTTGGGTGTGGTCTCAGGTGAGTGACGCATGAGCATAGAGTGCATTTCTTCAGTTCCATCTTTAGAAGTGCACAAATTTGCAAGCTCATATTTGCATCAGGTTGTGATGCCCCCTCACCCATAGTTGCTCCCGAGTTTCCATGAGAGGAAGAAGAATGTGCTTTCCGGGCACATTGTTCTTCTTCCTCTCATTCGGAGACTTCCTCGTTTTCTTTTGGCGAAAAGAAAAATAGACCGGTCGAATAGTAGTGGGTAAAAAACACAGAAGAGAAAATGGCTCCTATATAGGGAGCCATCTTCCTGCAATTGTTAGAGTCAGGGTTTAGTAGCCTTCACCCATGACAGTGGTGTAGTCATCGGCCGGTACCATCATATCGGTGCTGCTGAAAACCGGACTTGCGAGGATTGTCGTCCAGTCTCCAGAGTTTTGTGCTTGCTGACCGTCAAAACCGTAGGTCGCATTTTCCTGAGGCTGAATCGTCTCTGCTTCTGGAAAAGCGCGATGCCAGTTTTCGGTATTCATCAGCCAGGCATACTGGGTGCTTACGGTAACTGATTCTGTGAGCTGGATGCGTTTAGCCATGGTGGTGCCTCCGGATTTAGATTACAGTGGGTTGCCGACAAGGAAATTCCTTGCAGGTGCTTGCCTCATCGGTACTGGGGTGACAAACTCCCAGTAGACCATCGCGCCGAACTTGTCTTATTTGTTTTGAGCAAGACCGGCGCTAGGTTTCGGCTAGATTATCAGCCAACCCCGGCGGGCCGGCTTTTGGGTTCTATTTAGATGGGTACGATTAGTTGTCGCGCCAGTCACGACCTACAAGTTTGTCAAAAGCAATGTCAGCCTGAGTGCGACAACCTAATACATAACCACTTGCAGGGAAGACCTGTTGAGAGACTTGATTGGTCGTGCCGGGTTTGGCTTCAAAGGACACCTGACGGTTGGTGGCGGAAGAACCTGAATCTGAACCTGTGTTTTGAGCTTTCATGGATTTACTCCGGTATGAACGTTTGTAGTTTTGTCGAGAAGCCGACAAGGTTTAAGCCTTGCAGGTGTTTGCCTCATCGGTACTGGGGTGACAAACTCCCAGCAGACCATCGCACCGACACTTGTCTGAGCCAGTCAGATTGGCGTCGATGCTAGGTTTCGGCGTTTTGTGATTTAGTGAAGAGCCTGGAGAAGCAACTCTGGAATTTCGCTCTGGCGATATCTATTAAGGAACTCATCCAGAACTGCTTTCACAGCCAGAATGACCTCCCCAATTTCCTGCTTGCCCCTAACTTGCGCCTTGAGCAATGCTAATTCCAGCCGTTCCAGAAGCAGTTCCATATATCGCAGGTCGGCTTCTTCAGGCTCCAGATCCATCCAGGCTTTCTGAATGTCGAAGCGGGTGTGGGCGGCGGCGGTTTCAGCAGGGAAACGGCTTTCCAGGCGCTCCAGGGCAGCTATGCGTTGGGCCAGGATACACAGGGCCCCACCATTTGGTGCCTTAAGGGACAGACTCTCGCTGAAGAAATCGGCATAGGGTGCCAGGTTGGCTAGCTCCTCATTGAGTTGAGCCTCAGTGAGGTCTGCCTCGCGAGAGAGTGCAGGCGCTTGCGCGAAACTGAGCTGTGCCTTTAGCAATGCCAGTCGTGAGAAAGTTCCCTGTGCGGCAAACCAAAGTTGGGGGAAGTGAGTCTTTAGAAACATAGAGGTACCTCGGGGGTAACATTACTAAGTAGTAGGCAACCGTTTTGCAGGCGAAACCGCTCCAGCAGGTCAAAGTGCGCTGCTGAGAGAATCAAAACATAAGGATGATGATTGATTAGGCGGTTGTTCCGGGAAAACGGGAAGGAAAGTGAATACCTATTTCTAGCAAATGGAACCTGCCAAACAAACTCTTAAGGATGTCAGCGGAAACTTCGAAACAAATTGGGCGGAGTGGCTGAAAGTGTCTGCTGTCAGGGGTTTGAGGTTCTTGGTGCATCGATGAAGGGTAAGAGGAAGAAGCTGTCGCTAGCTAATTGATGGTGAAACTACGAGAAAGCTTCATCTTCTAATTTCAAAAGTGGTGTCATGCTTTCGCTCTTTGTGAGCGCCGCTTAGGAGTTAAGAAAAATGGTGGCGCGGCTTTCGGGCGCTTGCCACGGGCGGCTATTAATCTTTGCCAAGGTTGTTGCATGTCCAGTTATCATTCTGGCAAGGTCAGGGTGTTCCTTTATTTTGCATTGTTTTGCCTGGTTTCTCTTGAAGAGTTTTCGCTCCATACTTACTCAGTTCTGAATTTTTCTCGCCGTTAGCTGTTTCTGAAACTGCACGGGTTTTGTCGTCATTGTTTTGTTTCGGGTTTCCTCTTGCTGTCTTCGGCTTGATCAAGTCTGCGCAGTTGATGGGCTTCCTGAAGCGGACCGGTTGTTTACCCAAACGAATGGAGAGTTTTTATGTCTGAAACAAATTCCGGTACCCTTAATTTGCATCGTGAAGAAGTTAGTGTTGCTGCCTATGCGGAACGCGTCGGTGATTTTGTGCAGCATTTGCGTCCGGAGCATCCGGAGGATCTTTGCTTTCTGATACTTTGTGAGAAAGATGCCGATATAGGAGAACATGATAAAGCTCCGTATTTTGTCTTTCCTGCCGCTCATCCACGAATCTATCTTGAGAAAATTATTCAAACAGCGGAGAGATTTCAATCGGTTGGACACTTTCTCAGCAAGCCGAATATGGTTTTCGCCTGGATGTTCGTCTCAGAGTCGCGCCTGACCCAACTCATGCAACGCCCAAAGGACTTTGGACCGGACGGCGAACTGGTGTCAGGTAAGATTGCCTACTGGAGGGCTCAACCGCATATTGATTGAGCTTCGACGAATCAGCCAGCAGCGAGCATCATGCTCCTGTGGACTTACATCTCACGTTAGAAACAGAATGGCTACTTCTTTGTGCGCATAACATCCCCCTGATGTCTGTTCCTCTCGTGACAGAGATCACCAGGGGGATTTACGATGTACCCGCGATGCGAGAGGTGTCGCTGTCTTAGATTTTCTACAAGTCTGCAAGCAAGTAAGTAAGCAGGCTTGTCCGTATTGTGCGGATGTCTGGCTTTTGCCGGCGAACTGGTGCAAGCACTGTGGTCATGAAGCGGTGCTTGCGTCCGTTCCGTGATTTGCGTCATGCTTTTTGTATCATTCCTTTTTTCAATTACCTGGAAATTTCGCAAACGACACTGAATCTCAAATCCACTCACACTGTACAGCCTTCTCAAACCTTCATGGTTTGAGACCATTCTCTGCTGAATTGATTGGGCGGAAGAGCAGTCAGTGTGCAGATGCTTTGAGGGGTATCGAAAGCGAGAGGAATCAACTTGTAAACAATTACCAATTTTTGTTTGTTCTATGGATAAGAGAAATTCTATCAATTTGACAAATTTCAGTCTTGAGCAGTTGCGGGCTGCCGCTGCTTGGTGTGTCCACCTTGCTGCCAGCCAGGTGCCTGCGTACGAAACCGCTACTTCTAAAGATGAGATGGAGCAGGCTTTCGTCGATGAGTTTTGCGCTTACTTAGAGGAGCGTGACAGTGGTCTGGCCTACGAAGAGTTTATGGAAGATCATAGCGGTTGCGTCCGTATAGGGGAGCCTCTTTCGGATGGCATAAGCCTTATGTCTCGCGCCTTGAGACACTTTTACCCTTACTCCGATTGGATATTTTATGGCGACCGGATTTGGTTTAGCCCCAGTGGAGAAGTTTATGCCGCCATGTCCATGGCAACTCCTGTGCGAATTTTTCCTGCGATTTAGTTCTCTGTGCCGATAATCGAAACTAATTTTGAGATCGTGGATTCTCCCCACTTTCTTTTATTTTGGCAGCGAGGAATAGACTGGTCGGTTAGTATCGCTCAATAAAAATGAGGCGCGGGCTTCCTGCGTTTCAGGAAAATAGTAAAGCCCGCCACACTTCTGCTGTAACCTTTGCATGATGCAAAAGTATTATTCCTCTCCTGCTCCTTGAGGGGCCTCTTTCGCGTTCTGTCGGTTTTGACGTCTCAAGTTTTCCAGATTCTCGCGTTGAGCGGCAATAGCTTCATCGTAAGCATTCAAGAGCGTTACGTCTTGATTCAGGTCGGCGGCTACTTCCCGTTCAACATATAATCTCTCTATTTCTCTTACTGCTAGAGCTTCTTGCGGAGTGAGGTTGTCGGGTAAGGTTTCAATGTAGAACCAATCTTCCTGGAAGTTTTTGCTAACTGAGGCGGCTACGGATACCAGGAAGATGAAGTAGGCAACTGTCACCAGTGAGGCACCAGCCAGGAGGGCTGCGACGATAATTATTAGACTTGGCATTGCTAGCTGCTGCGCCTGGGCGCAGGTGAATCGGTTGAGTTTAAGTCGATGTCTTTCAGTCTTGAGTAAGAGCGGTTTTAGCGGCTTGCTTGTTGGCGCGGCGTTTACGTTTGCTTTGAGCCTTCTTGTCGCCGCCATGGGCACCGCTTCCTGCTCCGGCATTGGTGTAAGAACCGTTTTCTATGGCTATCTCCCGTCTGGCTCTGCGATCCATCTTGAGAATCTGTTCCCGGGTGATAGTGCCGACTTTGAGGCGGTCTCTGTCTTTTCGTTTCTTCTTCTTTCTTCTAGTTGTCATCTCTGTTGCCTTCCTGTTCAATAAATGATTGCAAGAAAAGGCACTGGAGCCGAGAAGCGATTAATCCTCCCTGTTCCAGTACCCGCGACATTGCATTTTTAATGAATAATCGCTTCGATGTGAGACTCTCCGGCCAGACGGGCAGCTAACACACGATGACGGCCATCTTCAACAGTGTATAGGTCATCGTAGCGTCGGCGCAGCACCACAGGCACCATTTGCTTGCGGCTTTCGAAGTCCCGGCGCATTTTCTCCAATTGTGTGATGTCGCGTTCCACCGAAGCTTTTGTCTTTTGGGGGATGACGATATCATCGAGGGACACCCAGATGGTATCTTGGGCTTTCTTTTTGTTTCTGACAGCCATTTTGTTCAAAACAAGCCGCTGTCAAAACTGAGCGGTATTACTCAGTCTTGCGACCTGTCCTGAATAGATGCTGTCTCCAGAGTGTTTTCATGGTCTTAATGTGGGCTTCTAGAGGGTTGTTTAACGGTTAAAGATTTGCCAGACCACGCGGTGGTACTCGTAGGCAGTGCGTTGGTTGCCGGGTTGGGTCAAGTCGAGCCGGTTGTTTTTGACCATGGTTGTCAGCGACTGGCAGGCTTGCCGGTCTAAACCGGTTAAGTTGTCGCAGCAGATGGTTTGGGCATGGTTTTGAGTGTCTGACATAATTATTCTCCTTATTTGTTCTTGATTGTTCGAGAGTGGGTTGGGAATGCCTGAGCAAGGGAAGGCCAGATGGTGCTTCCCTCGCTCGGTTGCAATTAGCAGATGCCGCGGGCCATGGTGGCTCTGGCGATGCGTTCGTGAGCGATCACGTAGGATGCCAGTCTCCGTGACACGTTTGCGCGCTTACTGAGGGCATCTACGTTACCGTAGGCGGCAATTATGATGCGCTCCAGGCTGGTGCGAACCTCATCGAGAGTCCAGTAGAAATTTCCCAGGTTCTGGGTCCACTCGAAGTAGGAGACAATCACCCCGCCTGAATTGGCCAGGATGTCCGGAACAACGACGATGCCTCGTTTGTTGAGAATTTCGTCGGCTTCAGGAACAGTGCAGTCATTTGCTCCTTCTACCACAAGCTTGGCTTGAATCTTCTCAGCAATTGCTGCAGTAATTGCTTTGCCGAGAGCGGCTGGAATGAGGATGTCGCAAGCGGATGTAAGCAATTCTTCGTTGGTGAGCGGCTGGCTGCCGGTGAAGCCATTGAGGGAGCCGTGGGCTTTATAGAAGGTCTGGGCTGCCTCTACGTCCAGTCCGTCCAGGTTGTAAACGCCTCCGGCGGAAGTGCTGAGACCGACAATGGTTGCTCCGCACTCTTCAGCCAGGAGCTTGGCGGCATAGTAGCCGACATTGCCGAACCCTTGAACGATAACTTTGGCACCTTTGAGTTCCAGACCCATATTCTTGGCTGCCTCCCGGGTGGTGTACATGACACCGCGACCGGTGGCTTCCGGACGCCCTTTGCTGCCGAAAAGTCCCTCCGGTTTGCCGGTGACGACGGCGGGAGATTCGCCATTGAGTTTGGAGTATTGATCAAAGATCCAACCCATGATCTCGGGCGTGGTGTTCACGTCGGGAGCGGGAATGTCCTTTTGCGGACCGATCTCGGAGGCGATGGCGTTGACGAAGTTGCGAGTAAGCTGCTGTAGTTCGCGCTTGGAAAGCTTACGGGGATCTACGGCAATACCGCCTTTGCCGCCGCCGAAGGGAATGTTCACCAGGGCTGTCTTTTGAGCCATAAGTCGGGCGAGGGTGGTGGCTTCTTCCAGATCCACCTGGGGATGGAAGCGCAGACCGCCTTTGTACGGACCACGGCGATTGTTGAACTGAATGCGATAGCCTGTGAAAGAGCGAATTTGTCCGTCATCCATCTCCAGGGGAATTTCCACTGTGATTTGACGCTGGGGTTTGAGCGATAGCTCCAGCACGCTTGCCGGTATATCCGGATAGAGTTTTTCAATAACGGCAAAGGCTTTTTGCTCGTAGGTGGCTTCGGGGGGAAGGGCGGCCTTCTCCTGCTCAATCTGGCAGGTCAAGTCCTCCGGGCTGATCAATGAACAGACCAGTTGTCCGTCTTCAGCCTTGGTGCAGATTGAGTTCAGATGTTCGTTGGTATTGGTAGTTTTGGTTTCCATAGGTACCTCCTGCTTGCGGCAGGAATTAAACAGTGTCTTGAGTTTGTCAGAATCGAGAGCGAGCCGCCGCTTTGCCGCAAAGACAGGAAACGGCGGCTGGCAGTAGCTAGACGTGGAAGTGAATTTCGGTCAGTTTGGCGATAGCGTGATCCACTGCCTTGATGGCAAAGCGGGTGAAGCGGCGCTCCCAGGGGTTCACCTTATGCTCGAAATAGAAGAGATCTTCGGAACCATTTAAGTTCATCAGATACTGGTGGCTGGTAGCCAGTTCATCGACCAGTCCCAGGTCCATTTCAACAGCCTGGGATGCCGTCCAGAATTCGCCTGTGGCAACGGCGTCGAGATCGACCTGCCGGTATTTGCTCAGGCAGCTTTTGAACATAGAGTGGAACGCTTCCAGTTGCGCTTTCAGATGCTCCAGCGCCTCTTCTTTGACCTCGGAGAGGGGCGTGACTGTGCGCTTCAGTTTGCCGGCAGTAACTAGAACAGGGGTGATTCCCAGATTCTTCAGTATGTCGTGGAAGTTGATAAATTCGGTGACCACACCGATACTGCCGACGGTGGCCCAGGGGGCGGCCACGATCTTGGTTGAGGGCAGAGCCATCAGATAGCCGCCGGAAGCCGCTACCACATCGATGCAGGAAACAAGCTCAAGCTGGGCTTGAACCAGTCGTTCCATTTCGGCATAGAGCCTTCCGTATTGAGACACGCCGCCGCCTGGGGAGTTGATTACTACGACGGCTCGGTTGAAACGTTCTTTGTTTAAGATGATTTCGTCCACCATCTCGGCCAGAAAGTCGGCACCGGAGGCAGCCACATCTCCGTTAAACGTGATGACGGCAGTGCCTTTGGTGCATTCTCTCACTTGGGATGGCTTCGACGTTTCTTTCTTTTGACCGGTGTTATCCAGGCGGCTGTAGAGTTTAACTGTTGTGGTCGGATGAATTAAGCGCATATTGCAGGAGTCATTAGCTTGCAGTTTCGCTGGAAAGCCGAGGAACTTCGTGAGCAGCTTCAGTGCGAGTACAAATAGAGCGATGTTGAAGATGAGGTGCAATAGCCCAGTAACCTGTCCAGCCAGCGCATTGAGCAGATTTTCCATGTTGTGATCCTGAATGGGTTTGAAATACGATGCTCAGGCAGGGCCGAAGCCGTGACCGGTCGGTCATTGCTCCGGCTGCCCGCTTTTATGTCGTGCCGGTAATCAGCGGCAGAGGAAGCCGACTCCCTGACGACAGGCTTCGCTGGTCGTGCTGTTAACTACCCATTCCAGGTAGTGACCGATGTTCAAGAAAGTATTGGTGGCTTCGCGGGGGCTGGTCAACCAGAAGACACCGGCCAGTAACAGACCTGCCAGAACAAGGGGATAAAAACGATAAGCAGCAAGTCGTAGCGACTGTTGAATTACATAGATGATCGCTAACAGAATAAGGATCAGAACGACTGTGGATATAGTTCCCACGGTTTTGCCTCCAGTAAATAAAGATAGTCTTTTCCCGGTCGATGCACTGTCTTGCAAGCAGCAGTAATAGGCCAGAAGGGGGCTGGCTTTTGGAAAGTTGGAATTTAGCAGTAGTGGGCTGTTTCTTTAGTTTGCTTGCAGTATGAGGACGTTAAGGGAATAAGTTATCCTTGCTCTTGTTCCTCGTGACAATCAAGAGGGTCTCTCTATGAGTCTGAGATTTGGCAGATTGAAGCTTTGCAAGAGTCTGGAGGAAATGAGTCCGGACCGGCCTGCGGCATATTAGCTGCGTCACATATTGAGAATAGTTGGTGTGCTAGCTGTGCTGTAACTGGATTCTGCTTGCCTGAATGCCAGAGGATGCGGTGACTGTTTTTTCTTTATGACCATCAAGCATTTTGGGTGTTTGGCTTCTCAAAGCACAGCGATTTTCTTACTTCCAGCCTTTCTAAACTTGGAGTCGGTCCTTCGCCATGCACACCCTTAAGTGTCTTCAATTATTCTATGCAGGAGATTGCTATGAACTACAACCGAGGCCTGGCGTTGCTCATTTTGCTAGCCCTTGCTTCCATCGGCGCCTTGAGCCTATATTTGCTTAGACCGAGTAAGCTCAATCATTCCGGTGCTCAAGAGAACCGACCGGGTTTGATTATCGAGTCTTCCCCCGGAGCTGCTACCGTTGCTTTACCGACTTCGCCCGCTCCATCTCCTACTCAAAACTCATTGCCGCAAGACCAGCTGCAAGCGCCCGCCGGGTCCTCTCTCTTCGTCCGTACAGCCTACAGCCGTGGGCGACCGCTTCATCAGATATGCGATCCGGCAGAGCCGGTCAGCGCGGCTATTCTAGCCCAGTATGGGGCTTTGTACGTTTCAGAACCGCAGCTTGTTTTACCGTCTAACTGCATCCCTACTCGGCAAGAACTTTCCGAGTTCAGCCGCCGGGTTGTCTTTGAAAATCGCACCATCGATGGTATTCAGGTCTCCTTTCAGAAGCCGGCTCTAGATGCCTTCATGGGCGCTCGTGAGGCAGCCTCTGCTCGGGGGCTTTCGATTCGTCCCAATGGGACCAACGCCACTTTGCGTGATTATGAGACTACGGTGGAGATCTGGCAACGCAATCTGCAAGCCGGTATCAATGTGCATGGCGCTGCTGCCGGTAGGCAGACCGAACTGCTCTCGCCGGACATTCGGCTCTCCATTGCTGTGGTTCTAGACTTAGAGAAGAGCGGGCTCTTGCTTGGTTCCGGTGGGGGCAAAAGCATTTTACAGGTGGCTGCCCCGCCTGGTACTTCTCAGCACATTTCCGGTCTGGCTGTTGATATAGTCGAGCATGAGGACGCCCAGGTCCGTCAGATTATGGCTGACAACGGCTTCTATCAGACGATTGCCAATGACTTTACGCACTTCACCTACCTTGGTCTTAAATCCGATCAGCTGTCTGCAGTTGGACTGGCCCCTAGAGAGATAGAAGGCCGCACATTCTACGTGCCGGTGCTGTGATCTGTGGGTAGTGTTGCTGCCAAGATGACTCAACTCGCGTCAGCTATCTGTTGCAATGCTTAGAGCTTGGTTACCGTGCGATGCCTACAGGCGTTTGCAATATTTGGCCGGCTGGTGGTCTTATAGAGGCAATTGCTTGTTTCTTTTATAACTTCATCGATCGGGAGTCTTCCCTCAGTTTCTTAATTCAGCTCACAGTTTATGGCAGATGAATGAAACAAATCAGGTTTCATTTGTTGGCATACGTTCGAACGTCCACTTCGTCAAGGATCTATTCCCATGAAGTTCCTTCTCAAACTTCAACTTCTACCGCTTCTGGTACTGCTTCTTTTACTGGGCGGTACCGCCGCCGGTTCCGCCTACTATCTTCGCTTTGGTGAGCTACCGTTCGGGCTTTTCAAGATCGAGAGCAAGCAGGTGATTGAGCGCGACCCAACGGTGGTGCTTGATAAACTCAAAGAAGAGTTTCGCCTGATCACTGCCTCGCGTTCGGCTGAAACTATGCTCAGCGGCTTCACTCAAGCTTCGGTGCCATTTTCCCGGGACGAAATATTCTACTGGGCGTTTTTCAAGGCACAGGCTGTCATTGACCTGTCCAAACTTGGGGCTGATAGCTTCACTCTCGTCGGTGATACCGTCTATATCGTCCTACCGGAACCTGTTATCGAAGTGAGTATCGATCTCGACAAGAGTAAGGTGGTAGATCGCAACTCTCAGATATTCAGCGGACCTTTTCAGGATAACAACCTCACTACTAACATCCAGCGCCAGGCAAGAGACATTATTCTGGAGCGGCTCAAGAAAGAGGGCACCCTCAGGCAGTTTGCCCTCGAGAGTGCGCGGGAAAAACTGAGTGCCTTTCTCGGGCAGCTAGGGCTGAAGGTCGTCTATGGACGCTATCAGCCACCTGCACCGGTGCCGGATGGGAATGCATCACCCGGCCCGTCTCTTTCTCCACTTCCACCACCGGCTCAACCTCGTTAGTAACCAATTCCCCATCGGGGAGGAATTAACTATGTCTACCTCGAAAACGCGGGCCATGAGTGCTCGTCAAACCTTTGCCTTCGTGCTTCTGTTTGGTTTCATCTCTCTCAGTTCGCTAGCTATCCTGACAATCGTTCTAACCGCTCCTGAGAAGGATAGCCAGTCTTATCGGCTTGAGCGAGTAATCAGTGCTGAGGGACGCTTGGGGCGAGAAGGTCTTCAGAAGATCAAGGCTTTACCGGTTAGTTCCGGCAAAGAGCAGGTCTTCCAGACCCTGGGGCAACCCATGGGTCAGTTACGCAACCTGGAGACTCCGCAAGTCGGCATACTGGAACAGTATGCTTATCCGCTGGCCTTTGCCCCTGATGTTCAGGTGGTTTTGTTGTTCAAAGCCGACTCCGGTCAACTGGTCGGCTATCGTTTCGCTTTCAACGGTACTATCCCGCGCAAGAGTTGAGCTCTTTCGCGTGGGGCTTTTCCTATGCCCTCGGGAGGGTAACTCTATGCTTTTGCAACGCGTCGTATTCTATTTCTTTGCTGTCATCGTTCTCTTTCTCTGGTTTGATAAGTCGGGGTTGTTGCTCCTCAAACTGTCGGGACCGGCTGCGGTCTATGCTGCTGCCGCTCTTTTCGCTTCCATCTGTACAATGGTGCTTTTCCTAATCTCCATTCTTGTTTACAATCCCGGCTTGCGCGGGCGGGCTCGCTTTCTGGCTGACCTGCTCAGCGTGCTCATCGCCTCGGTTGTGCCGGTGATGGTGTTGGCTCTAGCCGGCGCCTTCCTTCCCGCCCAGCTGGCCTTGGCTGTGCCGGTTTTTGCCTCATTGTTTAGGATCTGGTCTACTGTCATGCCGGTGATCTGGATTGGTTGGCTGGCTTTGATGCTCCTCTTCGGTGATTTGCTGGAAAGTCAAAGAAAAGTGGTCAGGCGGCCTCCCGTCGATACTACTCCAGTTGACGCTCTCAATCGCACCGGCGGTGATGTCCGGATTCCACTCAACCTGCCTGTGCCCGAGTCTGTAACTAGTGGGAAGACTCCAGTTTCAGTTTTGGCGCTTGCCGATAGGCCGCGCTGGTTGGTGATTTATGAGGTTGCCTTGCTTCGTCTGGAAAATGGCGAACTTGAATTGGCGAAGACGCTGTTGCTTGAGTGCCTTGGTTTATTGGAGAGGGAAGGTGACAAGTCTTCACAGCACCGTCCCCTTGATCTGCTTCTGGTGACCCAGAAGTATGCTCAGTGTCTCTTGCAACTGGGGGAATACCAACTGGCTAGAACCTCCTTCGAGCGTGCCTTGCGGTTGCTCAATCGCTTGCCTGATCGAAGTTTCGATGGTGAGGCGACCCTATTTGCCGAACTCATGGATGGACTCGACCAGGCTTACCGTAACGGTGGAAAAGACCAATTTTAGTGTTGTTGTTGCTATTAATGGAGTTTGAATCGTGAAAAATCGACTTGGTCATGATAGAGCCCGGCTCATTAAGTATGCAGCCGGGCTCTCCATCATTTCAATTCTGGCCTGCGGGTTATGGCTGGTTAGGCCCGGCAGGCAGTTTAACTATAACGCTTTGCGCTGCCAGGCGGAGCCACAGGCTGCAGCGCCTTTGACGGCGCAGCAATTGACCGATATCTTGCTCATTCCGGAGCGCACCAAAGTGGCTGGGTTGAGTGCCGTACTGCCCGGGGCGGTCTGTTCCCTCCCTGATCTGGAAGTGCGCTCTGGGGCGGTCTTGAAGCGTAAAGTCTACCGATTATCCTTCAATGAGCAGGTTGTGCTTGTGGTTGGAATTGAGGGAGACGAATACGTGGGTTTTCGCATTCGTGGATTGAAGGAAGGCGCGTCCAGCGTTGTGGAAGACAGACCTCTGAGCCTCTATCAAAATTGGCAGGTGAAGGTCGGCGATGAGATTAAGGGCGCACAGGTGATTGGCTCTCTTGGTCAAGTTAACTTGCGCCTGGACGGTCGTAATGTCGTGGCCCCGTTTGACGGTAGCCTGGTGACCGTGAAAGGTGGCTGTCTGCGCTTCGATGGTCTGGATGTACCGGGCTATGCGCTGCAATTTTGTGGACTGGAGAACGCGCGCATCGGTTTAGTCAACCAGGGCCAACCCCTTGGTAGTGCCCGCACTCTCCTGGTGGGGGTGCTGCGCCGTCAGACAAATGGTTCCTGGGCCTTCGTGGAGCCCTCTCAATCCATAGTTCAGTCTGTGATTCAGTAGCGCTTTCTCTTGAGCAAGCCGAAAAAGTGAATATTATGGCTCATTCTTTGATTGAAAGTGTCAGCGTCAGGCTCTGGTGCCGTCTTCGGTACCAGAGCGGTGCTGGCCGGGTGGTTGTTGGCTGTAAGGTGCGTCGCTGGTCGACGCCCACTACAGCCCACAGCAATTGGAGATGGGGCTTCGAGGGGTGAGTCTGCCGGTTCCTGGTTACGTGCGAAGTTTAATGGGGGATACCTGCCATGTCTGCTAAATTCGATAAAGTTCTTTTCCTTTCCTTTCTTTCTTCCGTTTCTCTCTTGCTTTCCGTCAAACAGCAGGCCGGTGCTGCTGTTGTCTTGCCTGACGGTGAAGCTCCGACCAGTTCAAGACTACAACCACCGCCGGTGAATTCTGATCCGATTTTGAGCTTTGCCGAACCGCCTTCTCTTGATACTGGGCAGAGCGGCAATCTTGTGGCGCCACCGCCGATAGTGCCGATATTGGTGGAGCAACCGGTGGCCCTTTCGCAGGATGGATCGTCATTGCCCAGCGCTTCTGATCTGCCGGTAGTTGTTGTGCCGAGGGTGCCGCCGGGGGCTCAGCTTGGCACTCCTGGCGAGGCACTGCCCACGCCGCTGCCGGTGCCGGTCCTGCCTCCACCACCGGTGTCCGACCAGGCAGTTTTGCCTCCGCCTCCGGATGTGCTTGCTGTGCCCGCTGCACCTGATGTGCCTGTTGTAACTGGTTTAACTGGTGTGACTGATGTACCTTTGGCTGAGACGACCGCATCGGCTCCAACTGAGGTAGCCAGTGCGGCTTCAGGGTTGCCTGATGAGTTGATTGGCATGGTCGCTCTCGCCCCACTGCCCCCGACTCTTCCCCCGGCACTGGTTGAGCCGCCTCCCCTGCCTGTGCGTCGGTCTCCGTTTGTGGCAACGGAACCAACTGCTCTCCGCCAGCCTCCCCTCAATTCCCCCTCTCCACTGCCTTTGCCGACTCCGGTTGCGGTGGATGATTCCATTGTACTTCTGGCTCCGCCTCCGACCTCCCTGCAAACAAGCCCTCTAGCCGCGGCTTCGAATAACTCGCTGCCTGCCGGTGAGCCTCCTGTGGTGGCAGCTCCGGATGTGAACTCCTCTGCACCGGTCGGGACAGTTCCGAAAGGTGAGAACCCGCCCGCGGTTGCCGCTGTGGGGCAGCCTGTTGTGCCGGTTCAAACGCCCTCCTTAGAGAGAGACGGCAAGATACTTACCGGTGTCGATGTCTCAGGCTGGCAGGACGAGGTTGACTGGCAGCGCTTGAAGGATAGCGGCGTAGACTATGCGTATCTCAAGTCGACGGAGGGGCGCACCTTTGTCGATCCTACCTATGCGGTCAATCGACAGAATGCTCGCAAGGCCGGCGTCATCACCGGGGCCTACCATTTCTTCCGTCCAGCCACACCGGTTTTAGACCAGGTGGACAATTTCATGAAAGTTGTGGGGCGAGTTGAAAGTGATGATCTGCCTCCGGCTCTGGACCTTGAGGATCCCTCTCTCTGGAGGGGCTATAGCCATGCCGAGAAACTGGAGATGGTCTTGACGTGGCTGCAGGAGGTGGAGAAGCGGACCGGTGTTCGACCGATTATCTATGCCTCTCCTTCCTTTGTCGAGAGTGTGCTTGGCTCGGCTCCTGAGCTTGCCTCGTACAAACTCTGGTTGGCTCATTACACCAGTGCCGATGCCCCTTCGCTGCCTCAGCCTTTCTCTGATTGGCTTATGTGGCAATACAGCGACAAGGGTAGACTGCCGGGAGTAGTCGGCAATGTTGACTTGAACCGCTTCCGAGGTCATCCGCAAGATCTGCTGGCTCAGGCTCGTGGTGTGGCGCCTTCAATTCCCACTGAAAATGCGCCTCCGGTGACTGATGTTGCGGCTTTACCGCAAAATCCTCCCGTGACGCAGCCTCTCAGTCCACCCGCCGACAGTGTTGACCGAGTTGCCGACGTGATCATCAACTTCGAACTGGGGGCTTCCTGAATTTCTTGAGGTAACAAATGCGGGTGTGTTGCGATGAAGGCATTTTGATACCGCCGTGAGGCTCGGCCACGAGTCTTGCGTCGGTATCTTTGCCTTTTGGTTGGCTTTTCACTGGCAGGGCAGGCAGTCTCAAGTGTAGGGTCTATATATGCTTTCAATCTCAAGATGTTTAGTGTTTTCACTGGTTCTTTCCATAAGTGGCCTCTATCAGTTTCTTGTGGGGGGCTTTAACGAGTCGCGTCTATTAGTTGAGAAAAAAGTGGAGGATAGTCGGGCCGGGCCAGGGTCCGCTCCAGGCAAAGCTAAGGTGGAGCCGGGTTTTGTCTATGGCGCCGTTGTCTCGGATGCGCTCGCCAAGCGTTGTGAGGAGGTGCGTCGGTACTCGACCTTACAGATAGAGGCGGTGGATTCAGCCGGCTCTGCGCGCTCCGGTGCCGGTGTGGTTGTTTCTGCAGATAGTGTGGTGACGGTCTGGCATGTGGTGGCTTTAGATGTGAAGATTACCGGGCGTTTCGCCGATGGTCGAGAATTTCCTTTGCAAGTGGTGACCCATGACGCCGCTCAAGATCTGGCTGTCTTGCGTAGTCCGAAGAGCTTTGTTCCTGATTATCGACCGGTGCCGCTAGCATCGATTGAGGCCGGTAGAGTCGCTGTTTGTGCTATCGGTTCACCATACGGTATTCCTCTTCTGGTCAGTTACGGACAGGTGGAAGAGCGCCTGGGTAATGGTGATCTTTTGCTTTCCAAACATTTTCTCTATCCTGGTAATTCAGGTGGTCCTCTTATCAATGAGGGCGGTTATTTGGTCGGCGTCAATAAGTCTTTACTGCATTTTCAGGTTGGCAGAGTCTCTTCGACCGGGCTAGTGGACCCGGCGGTGGAGAAGTATTGGCAGCTAATTTATGAGGGTGCCGGTCTGGCCGTATCGGCCGAAAGCATTGCTCGCCTTGTGCACGCTACTGTTCCCCATAAATGAGTGTATTTGGCGCTGCCATATCCAGCCTTGTTTGTCACCATTTACCTCTGTGGCTGCAATCAGGGCTGGATATTTATTTTTTACGGAATACAAGTAGACCGGTCGGTTAGTTCGGCGCAAAAGGAAAAAACGGAGGAAACCGGAAGAAAGTGGTGCGGGCGCTTTCTTCCGGTGCTCTATGCTGTTGCGGGAGGCTGTTGCCGGCTTAATTCAAGATAGCGGCAGTGGTATCGGCTTTTGACAGGTCGAGACCATTTCTCAAGGCTCCGGTGAGGTCCGCAGCCAAAAGAATTGCTCCGTCTAGCTTCACTGCCGTCAGGTCACAACCTTTCAGATTGGCCCTGGTCAGGTCGGCACCGGATAAATCGGCGCCGGTTAGATCGGCTCCCTGAAGGTTGGCCTTGGTAAGGTCTGCACCAGTGAGCCTGGCCTTAATCAACTGAGCCTGACTCAAGTTGGCTTTGGTCAGGTCGCTATTGGAAAGATTGCATCTGATCAAGTTGGCTTCTGAAAGTTCTACCGCAATCAGTTTTGCCCCGCTCAGATTAGCGTCTGAGAGCCTGGCCCCCTTGATTTTGAAACCGGTCAGATCGGCTTGGCTGAGGTCAATGGCCGCATCCGCCGGCAAGATACCGAAGAAGGCCAGCCAGTTTCCTTTTACATTGCGGGCTGCCAGGCGCTGCATCAAAGCCAGATCTTGATTGCCCGGGTCCACTTTCTCCGACTTCAGCGGCGGTGCCGCCTTTGCTTTTGGGGCTGCCTGTTTAGGAGTTTTTTGCTCGCCATCACCCTTGACCGCTACAGCGGTACCGGGGTTGTTTTTCTCTTGCTGGGTGTTCATTTGGGATACCTTTTTAGTTTGGGATGGTTTATGGTCTATAGAGGCAGTGCACCCTTGTTTTGTCATTCATCACTGGTCGGACTTGTCCACGCTAAGGACCGGTAGGAGCAAGAGCGCGGCCAGTATGAAAACTGATACGCCAAGCAGAATGAAGAGAACAAGCAGGATGTTGTCTCTTTCCGGTTGCGCACTTTCTCTGCTGCCGGCATCAGTCTGCGCAGCGGCGGCAACTTGTGAAGGCTGAGTGAGGGGCTGCGGGAGCGCTTGCGGTAGCGGCGCTTGGGCCTGGGGCGTTGGCGACACCACTCTGGAGGGAGCGGTAGTAGCGGCGGTGTCGTTGCCGGCATTAGGTTCCGCGATAGGGGGCGGAAGCGCTGTCTCGGTCGGCGGGTTCCGGCTTTGTCCGGATTCTACCGTTACCTGCACGTCCTGAGAAGGTTTCGTGGCGGGTGCCGGGAGTGTGGCCAGTCCATTCAGAATATCGCTGGTGGAACATTTGCCCGCATCGACATTTTCATTAAACTGGGGATTATCGAGAGAGCAGGGAGGCGGTCCGAGGCTCAGTGGTGCATTCAGTTGAGCGAGGCTGGTTGCCGGGCTCATTAGCGACAGAGGCAGGGCGAGAGCCGCTGCCTGCCATGTGAGGCGGTGCTTGCTATTCATGATCTTTATGTGTCCGTAATGCTTGCTGACTGTATGATTTGTGTTTCGATAGAGGCAACGGCTTCGCAGTAGGATTCGACCAGGCACACATAGCTTGCTATGGCTACTTTCAGAGAAGCTAGAGTCAGTTCCCAGACCAGATCGGCAGCAAGAAGCTGGGTCTCGATGGAGTTTCGCTCCAAGTCCTGCCTTACCTCGCTAAAGAGGGCTTCGCTGACGCCTGGTTGGCGCCAGTGGTCTGCAGCTGCTTCAGCTTTGGCCTTGAGCAGTGCCGCCTCCATGTTGGCGGTGGTGAAGCCCGCTTCTTTGGCCCGAAGCTGGCGGTATTCTTCCACTGATATTGCCAGCCTTGAACTGTTCAGGCGTGCAAAGTTAGAGAAGAAAAGCGATTCCAGGAGTTTATCCGTTTGACCTGTGAGTGCGCTCGCCAGTTGGCTTAGACGCAGGTTGGTGGTGCCATCGATGACGTTGCTTATGAACTGCTCGGTGAGACCGATCTGTGCTTGCAGAAGTTGCGCCTGCCAGTAACTACCGTAGAGGTCCGGCCGAG
The DNA here is from genome assembly GCA_016212515.1 of Candidatus Melainabacteria bacterium. Taxonomy (GTDB): domain Bacteria; phylum Cyanobacteriota; class Vampirovibrionia; order Obscuribacterales; family Obscuribacteraceae; genus Obscuribacter. The sequence goes on along the minus strand of JACRFZ010000066.1, from coordinate 3,268 downwards.
AGCTGTAGCGAGCTGGAAGCACATAGGTATGTTTATGGCGGGACAGTTTGGTGTGAGCTTGACTGGCTTGCAAGATCAGACTCTTTACTTGCTCTAGATGACTTTCGCTTATTTCGAGTGGTTTGTTTGTTGCCGAGCTTTGTTGAAGTTTCATAGTTTTCGCTGTTTTGTTTGGCAATGAATTTTGATTTGAGAGGTTCCGCCGGGGAGCGGTGGAACCTCTCGCCTTTGGGATTAGCCGTAAGGGATGCCGACTTTATGATTATTGAGGCAGGCACCGCGAATGGTGCTAGTGTCGGTGGCGGATGTAATGGCTGCTTCTCTAGCAGAGTTTAAGGCGTCCATCACTTCCTTCACACCTTGCCCCGACCAGCCGTCGATTTTCTTGCAGTCATCAGCCGTTAGGTCCTTGGGCGATTTTTTCAGAATCGCCAGTGCATCCGCCCCAGCCGGCCTTGCCGGGGGATCTTGCATTGCTGCAGGCTGAGGGATGGCTGGCGCCGGTCTTTGAGCAGACTGCTGGGAATTGGCTGGTAAGGTCTCAGCGGCCGGGACTCTCTCTAGGGTGGCGTTGGCTGTGCCGTTCAGGCTGGCAGAGGGGACCGTCGGTGCTTGCTCGGATACAGGTTTATTGCCTTGTTGACAGGATATGAGTCCCAGAGAGACCAGAAGAGCAGACAGTAGTAATGACTTTCTGAAGTTTGGCAAACCTTGCATGATCTTTTCCTTTGCCCTGAGGCAGGTAGGGTTTGTGTTTGGTGAGAAGTGATTGAATCAGGGCTCCTTGCTTCCATTCTCTAGATTGAGCGGCATGAGATGATCGAGGGCCGGTTCGTTTGCCACTATCAGGATTGCTAGGGCAAAGTACAAGAGAATAAGGGCCGATAGCTTGAGCAGTACGGACTCGGTCTCCCTGGTCGATGGTTCATCCCAGTCGGAAGCTGGAAATGGACCGTAGAGACATTCATAGATCAGGATGGCGTAGACTTCGTTCATGGGATTATCCTGAATAAAGAACTTGCTTTCACTCCCCTGCAATTGCTTGCGCGCACTCCACCCTGACCGGCAGTACCGTCAGGATTAGCCCGGCCAGAGCCTCTTGAGACTTGGTTTGGGGGATTTCCTTCTCGATTGCTTGAGCTTGATGACAGGGCCTTGAGCCGGGAGAGTAGAAGGGAGCCATAACCTCTGCTCCTATCCTCCCGGCTCGCCCTGTCTTGAGATTGTCGGCCAACCTTCTAGCCTGGTCTGAACAGAATTTCCATTTCCGCTGCATGCTTTTCTTGCAAAGCGCGCTCCTCTTCTGCTCTGACTGCCAGTTGCCGGGCGATCGCCGCATATTCACTTGCCTCACTAAAATGTACATAGATTAGTTCCACCAGCTCGTCTACAGTTTCGAGGAGCCGGTAGTCGCAGCTGTCTTTGAGCAGCTTTTGCACTACTTCTATGCACTTGTGCAGGTGGTCGAGGGAGACCTCTTCAACCATGGACTCTTTGAGCAGAAAGAGAGCCAGCTCTAGTCTTGCGTAAAAGAGGCTGACTCTCGGCTTTTCGTCAATTTGGCGCTCTGCGTATTGAAGGGCGGAGCGGGCGCTGCTCAGATCGGCATCGGCTCTCTTCAGAACGGAGATAGCGATTGTTAACCAGCGATAGTGGCAATCAGGCGCTAGTTGCAACAGCGTGCGACCGGTATTGAGCGCGGCAACAGCCTTTTGAAAGTGAATTTCGGCAAGCCAGAGGAGAGTCTCTAGGCTCTCATCCGAGTCTTCACCATGGCGGTCCGCTCTTTCCACCATACTTTGAAATATTAGTTTTCTGGCCCTGGGCATTTTGCCATCAAAGGCCAAGTGTTTTGCCTCTTCTCGGACTCGAAAGCGAGATAGCCCGAGCAGTCGACTGAGTAGGAATGTGTTCACATGTTTGGTCTCCTTTTGTGATCAGTCGGTGCTGAATCAGCCCACGTACTCAAAGTAGATAGTCTGGGTGTAACGCGGGCTGTCTGGGTGAAATTGAGCTTTGTGGTCGGAGAGTTCGTAGAACTTTCCGTTTTCCTTATACAGAATGCCGACGTGTCCCAGATTTCGGCCCTGGTAACGGTTGCCGTAAGATGCAACCACTTCCGGCGTCCACTCACGCACGAAGGCTGTGGCCTTGTTCGGGTCGTCGGTAACTCGCCACTTGGGTGATTCAAGAAAGGCATAGCGCATCTCCCAGCCATCACCGGAACCCATGAATTCAGGAAAACCGGCTCTGTCGAGAGCTATTTGCACCCCGGCTGCACATTTAAAGGTGATGTTCATTTCGGCAGCCACTTCCTTGCCTTTTTGAATAATCCATTGCCGCTGGGCTTCCAGGTCTTCGTCAGGTTTCTTCTCAATGCCGTCGATTTTTTCGGGCAACACCGACTCGGGACGGGGTTCCTCGATGCTGGGTCTGGCCGGTAGCATCACCAGACCGCCCGGCAGTTGCTCGTCTCCTGGCGGCAAGGGCGGGGCATCCGCTCCGTTAATGGAGTTTGTGATGATCAGGTTTGCCGCTTCAGAGCCGGCCGTGATTTGCGGTGCCGGCAGAAGCTGCGCGGCAGAGCCCGGCGGCGTGCCCGGCACATATCGGCGATCCTTTGAGCTTTCTTGCTCTGGGGCCGAGATGATCACCAGTCCTTGTTCTGTGTTTGGCAGGGTTGGTGGGGTTAATGCCCCTTGCGGCTGGTCTGATGTTCCGGCCTGGCTGAATGGATCTGTTGTCGGCAAAGGCGTTGCTTGTGCTTGCAGGGGCGTCTGTGACTCCAGGTTAGACTGAGTAAGTGCGGCACTGCCCGGGGAGAGGACGACGCCGACAAGCAAGTTTGCGCCTTGTGGGTCTGTGGGAATTGGAGTTGACTGACTCCCGAACGTATCTATGCCCGGCGCAACCGGCTGATTGGTCGGCTCCGGAGGGATTTCAACGATGAGAGTTTCAGCTTTGGCTTGTCTTGTGCTGGCCAGCAGAGAGAGCGCTGCCAGGAGGGTGATCAGCGATATGTTTGTCGGTTTCTTGGAGGGGGAGCCTGTGGATCTGGTTGGCTTGAATTTGATTAGCCGTGATTCGTTTTTCATGGCTCGAGTGGGTGGTAGGGTTTACGTTTCGGTCATGTGTTCTTTCAGTTTTTCGGTCTAGCGTTCTGTGCCCACACGTTTTGCCGGCTTTAGTTTGGCAGTTTTGCCGAAGCTTTCTGCCTTCAGCTTTATGTAGGTTTCTGCTGCATCCCGGGGCGTTAGTATCAAACACC
>JACRFZ010000063.1 GCA_016212515.1 Candidatus Melainabacteria bacterium | reverse complement strand
GCGTTTCCGGCAGTCAAACCCTGCGCACGGTACTATCGCAGATGGACCCCAAACAACAAGCCCTGGTACTGGGCTATGCCGTACCCATGCCGGTAGTGGTGCGCACCCGGGCCTTCGACAGCGAATTCTACAAAGCGGTGGCACCAGACGGCGAAGCTCACGACTGGCGAAAACTGGCCAGAGGTAGCCGTGAAGAGCGGCAAATTCTGGAAGAACGGGCGCAAAACGCAGCCGGTGAGCTATTTGGAGATTAGGCAGAGCTTGCTTTAGCCCCCGTAAGTGATAATCTATAAAAATGCACACCGCCAATCCGGATGAGCCGGAAGAAATCGACCCATACGCTGATATCCCGGACGGCGCCGATCTGACCCAGGATCCACCGCAAACGGCAGCGAAAACGGCCCCGGCCGAAGAGCCGGAAGCAGCGGCACAGGAAAAAGTAGAAACGAAGCCGCCGGCCAAGGCCGCGCCGGCAGAGACCAGAAGCGGCGAACTGCCCAAGGTGAGCGAAGAAACGCGCTCCTCCACGCAACTGCAAGCAGCCAGAGCCGCCCATCAAGCCTATATGCTGCACGATGATTCCATCGACAGCGACGCCCAGGACAATTTCGTAGAATCGAAAGAACCAAGCGAACTACTGATGTGCCTGGTGCTGGCCTCGGCTTATCTTGGTCTGGCCAAATATTGCTGGACACCGCTCTTTCTAGCCAACGACAAACGACTCTTCTACAGCGTCGAAGGTTTCTTTCTCTCCATCGCGCTCCTGGCCATTCTGATCGGACTGAGACCCTTCCTGACTCCATCAAGCCTGCAGCTAAGCCATTACGGTATCAAATACCGCGGTCCTTACTGGCCGCAGCGCAAATCCGTCAACTGGAACCAGATTCGCAAGGTCTACCTGAGCCCCGAGTTGATTATCGTGCTCTACCATCCCCAGCCGGGCAAGAAACGGCTCTGGCCCTTGATTATTCCCTCTATCTACCTGGCGGACCGCGACCGCATCTCCCAGGTCTTCACCCGCTATTCACCCATCAAAGCCATCAACCTGTCGAGCCCGGCGCCCATCTCCAGAATCGTCATGGTGCTCCTCTTCCTGGGAGCCGTCATCTGGCTTTTGGAAATGCTTATAACCCAGTAGCGATGCCGCTTAAATAGGCCCCTTACTTGCTGAAATCGAGAGCGCGCAGGTAAGTGATCAGATTATCCAGCTCGTCATTATTGATGCGCTCAACGCTCTGGCCGGGCATCATACCCTTGCCTTTGCGAATAAACTGCTTGAGGGCCAGGTCTTCCGGAAACTTGGCGTTCATCGCTTCCAGGCTAGGCCCCATGCCGGCTTTGGCTGAGGGATGGCAGGTATTGCAGCTGCGTATAAAAATCTGCTCGCCCGTCAAATTGGTGGAGCCTTCCATAGCCCGCTCCCGCTGCGCCTTCTTCACCTGATCGATACGCTTCATCTCTTCCGACATAACACATCCGGACAATGCGGAAGCACCGGTAAACATTGCAAGAAAAGCCAGGAATACCTGGCCGGCAGCCGGCCGGAGCGAGCGCTTGAAGCCTCCCTCCTGCGAAGCGACGGAGCAGGCCGCATCAGGGCAAAACCTATTAGACATATTGGAAAATCCTCACCCGAAGCCTCTTGGCAGCCAGAGTTTACCGCACTTTTACATCCTACTTTATAACTGTTTTCAATAACTCAAATCAAAAGTAGGTCAGGAAGCCGGGCCTATCTTAGGACGTCAAAACCCTAATCAAAAATATGCTTAACATTGAGTTTACCTTTACGTTGTAGAGTAAGTACAGAGGCGAAATGTAGTTTCTTTCAAGGCAAACGACAGGCAGCAGCAATATAGATCACCTGGCTATCCAGCCAATATCCTTCGTGATTTTTTCGGTATCAAAACAAATTCTGCTCCTAATCCATTTCTTCTTTCAGTAAGCGATAAAACAAGCTTCTCAGTACAACTTCCTAATAGAAAAGTGGCGACAATATGACACAAGTAACCAGACTCGATCCCCCCGCCAAGCAAGGCCCCAGCGAAGCAGAAGAACGCATAATTATTCGCGGCGGCAAACCGCTGCATGGTCAGGTTAGAGTTTTCGGTGCTAAAAATGCCGTCCTCAAAATGATGGCTGCCGCCCTTCTTGCTAAGGGAGTAACGGTTCTGAGAAATGTGCCCAATCTCACCGATGTGCACATGATGGCTGAAGTGCTCAGACACCTCGGTGCCAAAGTAGAAGTCGGCAACGATGAAGTCAAAATCGACGCCACCGATCTTACCGAAATCGAAGCTCCCTACGAATTGGTCAGCCAGTTGCGCGCCTCCTTCGTGGTGCTAGGTCCCCTCCTGGCTCGCTGCAAAGAAGCCAAAGTTTCCCTCCCCGGCGGCTGCGCCATCGGCGAACGCCGCATCGACCTGCACGAGCGCGGTCTCAAACTGCTCGGTGCTGAAGTAGGCATCGACCACGGTTATGTCTATGCCTCCGCCAAAAAACTTGTCGGCACCCGCATCTACCTCGATCGTCCCTCCAACGGCGCCACCGAAAACATCATGCTCGCTGCTGTTCTGGCTGAAGGTCAGACCATCATCGAAAACGCCGCCCAAGATCCTGAAATCGTCAACCTGGCAGATTGCGTCAACGCCATGGGCGGCAAAATCACAGGTGCCGGCACCTACCAGATCGTCATCGACGGCGTACCGCTGGAAGAAATGCATGGTGCTGTAGTTGATACCATTCCCGACAGACTGGAAGCCGGTACTTTCCTCTATGCCTGTATGGCTGCCGGTGGTGAAGTAATAATCGACGGCGTAAACGCACATCACATCTACGCTGTAATCTCCAAAATTCACGAAATGGGCGCTGAATGTTCTATTTATGCCCCCGACACCATCAAAATCAAGAGCACCGGCAGGCTCAAGCCTACCGACATCACCACGGTGCCTTATCCCGGCTTCCCCACCGACCTGCAAGCGCCTCTCATGGCTGTTCTTGCCGTCGCTGAAGGTACATCAATCGTTACCGAAACAATCTACGAAAATCGCTTCATGCAAGTTGGAGAATTGCGTAGAATGGGAGCCGACATCCAGCTCAAAGCCAATTCGGCCATAGTCAAAGGCGTGCCCAAACTGATGGGTGCCGAGGTCAAATCAAGCGACCTGCGCGCCGCCGCCTCGTTGATCATTGCCGGTCTTGGTGCCGACGGCGTTACCGAAGTAACCGGTCTCAGCCACCTCGACAGAGGTTATGACCGCCTTGAAGAGCGTCTGCGGGCTCTGGGTGCCGATATCTGGAGACGCTAGAAATCTTCCGGCTTCTGCTTCAGATTTCTGACCGTTGACCGTAAAGTAAAGCAGTTCTCAACGCTCAAGTAATCGACAATGATCGTAATGAAATTCGGTGGCACTTCCGTTGGCTCGAAAGAGCGCTTCGAGCAAGTGTACGGACTAATCGAAAGAGCCCGCCAAAGGTCGGCACCGCCCCTGGTGGTAGTGTCGGCCATGTCGGGCGTCACCAATGCCCTGATTGAATCAGCCAACCTGGCCGTCAGACGAGATCTGGAAGGCGCCCTCAACCAGATTGAGATGGTGCGTAATAAGCATATCGACGCCGTCAAAGGTCTCTTGAGCAAAGAGAAAGCAGATCTGCTCTTAGCCGACCTGAACGGACACCTGGCTGAACTGGAATCGGTCTTGCGCGGCATCAATTACCTGGGCGAACTATCGAAGCGCTCCATCGACGCCGTATCTTCCGTGGGCGAACTGCTATCGTCCCGGGTGCTGGCCGAATACGCCACCGCCAGAGGCATGCAAGTCGCCTGGCTGGATGCGCGCAAACTAGTAATCACCGACGACAACTTCGGCAAAGCCAATCCGGATTGGCAAGAAATTGAAAAACGTGCCGCTCAAATAGCCGAACTGAGCAAACAAGGTTCCACAGTAATCACGCAAGGGTTTATCGGCTCCACCGCCAGTGGTGTCACCACCACCCTCGGAAGAGGCGGCTCCGATTACTCCGCTTCCATTCTCGGCGTAGCAGCCGGAGCCAAGTGCATCGAAATATGGACAGACGTAGACGGCATGATGACCGCCGATCCGCGTATCGTCAAAAATGCCCTACCCATCTCAGAGGCCTCCTTCCAGGAAGCTTCCGAACTTGCTTACTTCGGCGCCAAAGTTTTGCACCCGCTCACCATCAAACCGGCCGTAGAGAAAGATATTCCGGTCAAAGTGCTCAACACCATGCGCCCCGAGTCGGAAGGCACCCTCATTCAGAGCAAGCCCTCCGCCGTCTTCAACAAAGACGGCAAAGCCAGAAGCGTCTGCGCCATCGCCTCCAAGAAAAACATCACGGCACTCTTCATCAGTTCCCCGCGCATGCTCATGGCCCACGGTTTCCTGGCCAAAGTCTTCAATGTCTTCGATAAGAACAAGACACCCATCGACTTGATCGCCACCTCGGAAGTATCGGTCTCGCTAACCGTTGACTCCACCGAAAACCTGGAAGCAATTCGGGAAGACCTGAAAGAACTGGGCGAACTGCAAGTCTTGCATAACACAGCCATCGTCACCGTGGTGGGTAGACAATTCAGAGAGCGCAGCGGCATTGCCGGTGAAGTCTTCTCAGCCCTGAAAGACGTGAACATTCTGGTCATCTCCGGCGGTGCCTCCGAAATAAACCTGAGTTTCCTGGTCATGGCCGAAGACTCCGATCGAGCCGTCCAGCAACTGCACGCTCACTTCTTCGACGACTAGGGTCTAAATCATGAAAGCCAAGCCCATAGATCTGCGCAGCGACACAGTTACGCTGCCGCCCGAGGCCATGCTCGCCGCCATGCTCAAAGCCCCGCTGGGCGACGACGTCTACGGCGAAGACCCCACTATCAATGCCCTGGAACAACGACTGGCGCAAATGACCGGCAAAGATGCCGCCCTCTTCGTAGCCAGCGGCACCATGGGCAACCTGGTTTCAAGCCTCAGTCATTGCGGTCGCGGCGATGAAATCATTCTTGGAGACAGAAGTCATATTGCCCGCTGGGAACAAGGCGGTGCCTCCACCCTGGGCGGCATCAGCTTGCGCACCGCTCCCAACCAACCGGACGGCACAATCGCTCTCGATGACCTGAGAGCATCGGTCAACGAAGATGATCCGCACCGCACCGTCACCCGCCTCATCTGCCTTGAGAACACCTGGATGGGACAGCCCCTTTCAGTCGAATACATGCATGCAGTTAGCGAACTGGCTCTGAACCGTAACCTGAGCTTGCACCTGGATGGCGCCCGCCTCTTCAACGCCGCCACCTACTACAAGACCGACATTTGCACCTTCACCAGCCTGGTAGACTCGGTGCAAATCTGCTTTTCAAAAGGGCTTTCCGCCCCGGCCGGCTCCATTGTCTGCGGCAGCCACGACTTCATCAGCCGCGCCCGACGCTGGCGCAAAGCCGTCGGCGGCGGCATGAGACAGGCCGGCGTGCTGGCAGCAGCAGCTCTCTTTGCCCTGGACAACATGGTAGAACGCCTCCAGGAAGACCATGAAAATGCCAGCCTGCTCTCGCACATACTCAGTGAAATCAAAGGCATCAAACAAACTACAGCCGTCAAAACCAATATGGTATTCTTCGAACCAACGGCTGAAAGCGGCATGGACAGGCAAGACTTACTCCGCAAAATGAAAGACGCCGGCATCCTTGCCGGTATTGAGAGCAACCTGGGCATCAGAGTCGTCACCCACTACGGCATAAGCAAAGCCGATATTGAAGAAGTCGGCAAACGCATGAAAGCCATTTACGAGGCTTAGCCTGCGCACTTAGCGAAAGAAACGAATCAACGACTTCTCGTTATCGATAACGAAGCGCCTGTCACCAAGAAAATCCATGCCCAGTAGATTGAAGTTATTGGAAGAAGTGGTAATCATAAAATTGCGCTTCTCGATGCCTTGCAGGTTAATACTTTCCACCCGAAATCCAATCACTGAATGACTGCCGCCGACTCCGGAGGCCGAACCCTCGTAGTACTGTCCGTCAGTGGCGCGAAGACCGATGGCCGAAGCCTGAAATCTCGATATCGAAGTGGTGCCGCAACCCGTGTCAAAAGTCATCTCCAGAGGGTGTCCATTCACATTTACCATCACGTGCATATTGTTTCCCGCGCGGGTGAAGGGCACATCAATGGTATTGTAGGGAACAGAAGTCGATGCCGTACGGCTATTCTTGCGCAGCAGGTGAATGTAGTTGGCAGAGCCCGTAAGGTTGTACTGAAGATCCTTGAAAAAATTCTGACCCACCAGACCGTCCATGCCTTGAGGCAAGCTTTTGATGATCGAAATGTTCATGGTGCGAGAAAACTTACCCATGCCAAAGGTAACAGGTTCAATCCAGAAGCCGTCAACCCCACCAGTCCCTCTCATCATATCGTCGGCCGGTCTGGCCGGTACCTTATTACCGGCCCGCGTCCAGGCACTGAGTGAAACGCAGGTGGCCTCGGCTCCCGTGTCATAAATCATTTCAAGCCGGCGCCCATTCATAGTAACCGGCACAAACATATGCCCGTTATTCCCGACAGTGAGCGGCACTCTGTCTTCATCTGGTCCTTGCAACTCGCCTATCTCATTTATTCGGTCTTTCGTACCCGATGCGGAGTCCTTTCCGGCAGCCCCCTTCTTATCGGACTTCTCGGCAGTGCTCGCCCCCGCAGGAGCCAATGAGGCCGCGGCAGTTTTGGCATATTCAGCCGCCTTTGAGCCGGGAAAGCGAACCATAATGTAATCGTAATAGCGGCGCGCATCGGCCGTGCGCCCGCTGCGATGGCAGCTTGCCCCGAGGTAATAATAGGCATCAGCGGAATTGGGCTGGGTCTGAACAAGAGCTGAAAACTTCTTGACGGCACCTTCATAGTTTCGAGAATTGAAAAGCTTTACGCCTTCATCCATACCCTGGGCAAAAGCTGAAAGCGGTAAAGATAAGAGGCTGCCGATGAACAACAAAAACAGGCCCAGTCTAAAAACTGTTCTCACAATTTGCCAGGACACTTGCAAAGACCTTTCTCCGTACGACCGGCAATACAATAGTTATTTTTGCACTTTTGTTAGAAAATCACCCGGCACCGGCGTGCATCTTAACCTTAAGGGGAAGTCTCGAAAAAGCTGCGAAACAGCCTACCGGTAAGGTTAACGACAGGCAGGTCTGAGAAGGGCATACAGTAGAATCTCACCAGCAAAGTACCGGCACTTACCTTACAATCTCCCTAACGTAAGCGCCCGAAATACTCCACCTGGGGAAATGTGAATGACTCTTCGACTTTCCTTGCTAACAGCATCGCTTGCCGGTCTGTGCCTGGCCATGCCGGCAACAGCCTGCCTCTGGGATTACGATACACTCAATCAGGAACAGTCGCGCTTTCCCAGCACGATAGAGTTAATTACGGGAAAGTTTTTGCGCCACTCGCCAAAATTTTATCAATGGCGCATAGAAGATCGTTTGCAGAGACTGGCCAAAAACCCAGAAAATATTGCACTCTACGATGATCTGGGGGTGGCCTACCAGAAGACCGGTCAACATGAAAAAGCTCTTGAGACCATGTCAGCCAAAGACAAGCTCAGACCGGCTCTCTACGAGACAAAGGCAAACCTGGGAACCTTCCATATTCTCTCGGGCGACCTAAAACAAGGGCTGCCCTTTATAGAAGAGGCGCTGAAAATCAAACCTCATGCCCACTTTGATCGTGAGCGCTATCAAAAGTGGCTGGTTGAATATGCTCTTAGCAAATACCCTGACGGTAAGCTAAACTTCCCGCTTTGCAAAACCGAGACCGGTCCTAGATTTCCAGAATTCCTGGCGGTCAAATTATCAGGACAACCGGGCTTTCTCTCCCAGGAAGCTTCGCAAAAAGCCGTGCAGGCCGTTTTAGGAATGATGCGCTTTGCAGACTATGATAGTCCACTTTTGTTAGAGGTACTGGGAGACCTTTTGATCGCCTCCGCTATGCCGGAAGATGGCAAACAACTGAGTGCCAGAGCCTATTTAGCAGCCTCATATAAGTTCAAAGGGCAACCCGAGGAAAAGGAATACAGGGTTCTGGCTGAAAAGGCTTTGCACAACCAGTCCAGACGTGGTGACGACGCACAACTTCCGCTTGCCGCCGTGGAAGAAGAGTTCCGCAAAGAAAGAGCCGAGGCCGAAGCCTGGTATAGAAATTTAGAACACAAAGAAAGCCTCTGGATTGAAAAAGGCTTAAACGCAGACAGCGAGTTCGACAAGCTCTACCATAGTGAACCTCGACTTTCAGAAACCAGTGACACTTTCGGGCTAACTCTCTCTGGTGTAGGGCTCCTGGTGCTGCTTGGCTCTGTTGCCTTCTGGAAGGCCTATCGCCGCGCCGAGAAGAAAGGGAGTTAGGAAAGCTTCCAGCGCCGACATAGGCTGAACAAAATGAATTAATGCAGGCAGCTCTCTAATTGCAGTCGCTTCAATCCATAACACCCGGCCGGCAGACAACGACCAGGCGTCACATTACCGTCACGATAAAGAGCAATCATACGACAACCAGCAGACCTTCGGTGCCAAGAAAGCACCGGCAAGGGGCTGCCACCAATTTCTTTCTAATTCGACTTCGCCCCTATCGTGCTCCCACGGATGCCACGTACACCTTTCACTGGAGTCTAGAACATGACACTTGAGTCCCACGAAAAACCCGAAGTATTAATGAAACGCGACTCGTCATTACTAGTCGGTCTCAATGATCAAGATACAAAATCGTTCTTCGACAATCAACGAAAAGTCGATAGCAGCCTGACAGTGTCAGCAGACAACCAGACGCTGGTATTCGACACCAAAAGTCTATACGGTGATTCAGCCAACCACCTGGCTCTCTCTTCCGGCAAGGGTCCAGGAGACAGGGGCACGGCCACGACTCCCTTTATCGCATCAGCAGCCGACTTCGACAGGCTCAATGTAAATAAGTCAATGGACCCCAAATATGATGTCGTGACCAGGTCGGAATTGACCCAGGGTATCCTTAATGAGCTAATTCAGTGCAACACTAACGGCAACGATCGCGTGGACAGAGACGAGTGGCTAAAAATATCCGGCAAGTTCGGCTATGACGACAAGACAGCCAACCATCTCTATGATCTCGGCACTCGGCTCGATAAGAAAGGCTACTCCCTGAGTGAAATTGCCGACAGGCTCATCACAAAAGACTACATGGCGGCCGACCTGAATAACACCGGCAGTCTGGACAGAAATGAGTTCAGCAGCCTGCTACCCAAGGACAATCCGCAGCAACCACCAAATAAGGGGACGGATCAGCCCATCTATGTTCCAAACGATAACACAAACCCGCAGCCCACACCTAGCGATACCCGCGTAACCGACGGCAGTGACATCTACAATCAATTGAGGATAGACAGCGGCGTTTCACAAGCCGATATCACCCAAGTAAAATCAGCTCTCAAGAACGTTCCGGAGCCGGTGCGCCAGGCGCTCAGAGACCTCAAGCCGGAAATAATCATCACACCTAATGTTCCTGTCAAAGGAGCTGCCGCATACTGGGATGCAGCCAACAATCAAATAGTAATCGGTGCCGGTAGCGGCATGGTGCAGGAAGCTGCCTCCCACGAATTCTGGCACGTAGCCGACACGCGCTATGGAATTACAGATGAACCCGGCTTCAAACAAGCAGCAGCAACCGATTTACAAAATGGAGCTCTAAATGAAATTGGTGGGCTTAAGAGTATCCTGGTCGACGATCCCATAGTAAACGGAACCCCAGTTGGAGATGTCTTCGCCGAAGTGGGTGTGGATATCGATCGCTACTACGGCGGCAACGATGATCAGACAGGAATTGCCAGTGCCATGGGCAGAGGTTTCAGCAACACCGAAAACTGGCTGCGCCAGTGGACACAGGCACACATGGCTTAGAATAATGATATAGGCCGAGTCAGATTGAACAAACTTCAATTGTGATTCGCAGGGAGAAAAGATGACAAATCAGGCAGTATTTTCAGACAAGCAAGTTGACACTATGGTTGAGAAAGTCAAACAATTCCAGCCCCTGTCGGAAGAGTTAAACGCCATTCCTTATCAAGACAGACTGGCTATCGCCAAAGCCGTTGAAACTAAGATTGCACAAGAACGTGCACCGGGAGACTCACTGCCGGCTCTAGTTGTCTCAACCGGCACCGACAGCAGGGGACATGAGCATTTAACAAATGCGCAATACACAACGCCAAAGGGAACGGCAGATCTGTACGACTTGCCAGGCACCATAGAGAAACAGCCACTCAAGCAGGAATTCAAGCTAGATCTTGACGGAACTCACAGCAAGCATCTTGAGACAGGCGGCAAGGAAATACTTTATCCGAAAGCGCAGAATTAGCCTGTTCAAAACCAAGCCAAACAGCGCTAGAGGAGCCAAAAGCTAAAGCGAATCGGAATACCAGGCCACGTCTTTACTTGCAATAGGAACAATCCTCGACAATGCAGTAAATGCCTCTTCCGTATTGACCTTTTTTGCCAAGGCGCAGACCACCATGGTTGGTGCACCTTCATAATTGCTGCCCTGGTCAAAGGAAAATATATAACCAGAATCCGGGTCTTTTATAGCAGCGAAATACGCGTGCTGAGGCTCGGTATGATTCCAGCTAAACTCGATACCAAAGCGCTCCTGCACTTGCTCAGGAGTCAACCTGATAGACATAAGATAGTCTCTTGCCAAGCCCAATTCCTGCAGGTCTGCCTGGGCAATCTGTTCGAACTTTCTGTCCACTATGCTCGTCCTATCGAAAGCGACATAATTGTATCGAGTCTGACTCTGTTGGTCTAGCAAGCACCAACGAACCAACTTGCCTCGAAAAAGACATTCAACGCTCCCCGATACTAAATTTCAGCCTAAAGCCGTTGGGGAAGGGTTTCGATGTTCAGCTGTGAGACTGCCTCCACTATCTTGCGGCGGATGCCTTATCGGATTGCGCGGTCCAAATTACTGGGAGGGGGGCGGTGCTGTTAGAGAGACCATCCACCTGCCCGCAAGAAAAGACATAGTACCGAATCTAAGCAAAACCAGGCTCAGGCTAGCGAACTCATCATCTAGTTCCCTCAGAAACCTGCTCCCACAATTCACAATGGGCTGGAACTTGTCTCTTCACTTCAGAGAGAAATCTATCCCGGACTTTCGGCTGTTCTTCCAAGAAATCGATCAAGCACCCAACTACCCTCACACGTGATGTTTCTTGAAGCCACTCGTCAATATGGCTGGTTAAGAATCCTGCAGCTTCATCAGGCTTATTGCTCAACAGTAGAAGGTTTAGCTCAAGTTCCAAAAGGTCAATGTGATCTACAGGATACTTAGCAGCTTGCACCAATGCTTCGGCAGCTCTATTTGTGTCACCTAGACTAAGACAAATGCCTGTTAGGTATACCCAGGGCATCCCGGTATCCCAATCGGGAGAATGGAACAGTAAGATCTCAAAGTACTTCCTCGCAGAATCGAAGTTTTGGGAATTCATAGCCTCTATAGCAAGACGCTCGATTTCATCAAGATTCAAAGTCATTGTTTCATCCTTTGCTAGAGCGACCAGCCCCTTTATTCATTGGTCTAGGCTCAGTCAACCAAGCTACCAACCTGTTCACAATTAGGTCTAGGGTTTCTTAGTTCGCTTATTTGTCGCGTTTTTAATCCGCTGTTTTTGAAGCCTTCGACAAATCTCCAATTGCTCATCAAAGAATAGCCCTGAAGCTCCGTCATATACGAACATCAGGGGCAATTCATTCATCAATAGCTCGGATCTGGCACTAGGAAATCGAGCGAGATTTTCTAGCGCCTTGCAATAGGCAGCCTCATATATCAATCCAACGCCATCCCCCTCATATCTACCATAGAGGGAACTCTTGGTGCGACACACAGCCGCAAAAGAGGTCAGTTGTTCGGGACTACGCAGCGTTGCCAACGCAGGAACGACCAGCTTTTCGCAAGCCGACGACGTGAGCACCTGCGTGTCAGACTTACTATCTCTAGAATCAGCCCCAAAGAACTTCGACCGATGAGAAACAAGAATTCTGCTCAAACGTGCCAGCGCGATCTCCACCGCTCTCTCGGTTTCGATCTTAGAATCAAAAGTTGCCTTATTTCTAACGTACTGACGGCCGTCTATAACCTTTATCTCTTCAATGGCGCAGACCTCTGTACAAGCAATGAACCATACCAGACTAAGACAGAGCGCCTGTTTACAGAGTAATTGATTGACCATCGACTAAATTTCTCAGTGGGCTAAACTCGATAGAAGAATATAGCATTTAAAACCAAGGACAATCCTGGTGCCATGCAGACTTAGCGCTTTACGAAGTGACACTCAGACTAATAAAGGAAGTGGAAGAGAATCGACACCGGTCATCGTATCACTTTTGCCATCAATATTCAGCCTATAGCCCATCGGGAAGAGGCTCGATATTCATGTGGGGCCCGTAATATCTGGCAGCGGATGCCATATCGGCTTGCGCGGGTAAATTCCGTGAGGATTGCTCGCTTTACCATTACGCTCAAACACCTGGGTTTATGAGAAACGGTACTACAGTAAGCAGGCCGGAACACAACCCGTACAAAAGAACGGCGGCGGCTCTACCTTTCCTCACAATTAGAGAAAATAGCAACAATCCGATCAAGTGCACAATCACAATTGCAATCACAAGAGGAGCGATTCCACGAGGCAGGAAGCCACTCCGACACACATAAAGCACTTGACGATAGCGAAACAGTGCAACTAGCAGCATCCCTATATACGGCGTCAAAACTATCAGAATGTTCTCAGCACGAACCAGAGCCTCAAAACAACTCCGAGAATTCAACAAAATATGTCCAATTCGCTCTCTCATCACTAATCCACTAGGATATATCAGCGCTAGTCCCAAAGTACCACATTTCAGCCTACGCCCTTCGAGGAGAAGGTCGATATTCATTATGGGGACTGCCTCCAAGATTGAGCGGCAGAAAGCTTATCGGCTTACGCGGGTCAACCATTAGAGGTTACAGTCAATCACGAGTTCCTCTTTCACCCTTATAATATTAGCCCAGCTAGAACTTTTGTGAGCCCCGTATTACTATGAATGGCAACCGAAACTTTCGAAACAAACCACTTTCCAACTGTTTGAGCGCAATTGTTACTTTTGCTCTTTGCGCTCCTTCTGTAGCTGGAAATGAAAGCTCTGAAACCAAAATCGAACAACATGCTGATTCGCCTTTATCCGTGATAGATGAAGCTCGTCAGAGTGCCAAAAGAAAGAGAAATAGCACGCCACTGTTCACTTTCGAGGAACTACTTGCCAATCCGGTAAAGGCAGATGGTAAGAAGGTCAGGGTGGAGGGATTTTTCACCTATTGGGCAACTTGTAACGGAGGAGATATGTTCATCTTTCCAGACAAAGAGACTCTTCAACTAGAGCGTCCAATAGATGGTTTACAAATTCGACTTAGCCCAAAGTTTGCTTTTGGAAAAGAATACGTCAAAGGACTTCCAGTTGAAGTCACAGGTGTATTTCGTGAAGGTCATCGCCTTACCGGAATCATAACAACTACACCCAAAGGGTATATCGACAACGCATTTCTAAGGACTGCTCGATGAAAGTGCCTTGTAAACAGGTCGACTTACACCCCCGGCACCTATTTATCTCTCAGAACCTCTACCTTATCTACATGCCCCTTATCAAAATGGATGTGCAGTTCAGTGACGCTATCATCACCGACAGCACCCAGTCGGTAAATAACGAAACCGTCAAAGCTCAATTCTCTTTCGGGTTTTCCCAATAATCGATAAACTTCAGCCTCAGTCATTCCGAGCAATTTATGTTGCTTCTTCAAATCTTCCAGCATTGCATAGCGATCAGCCAGCTGTCTGGTTGAGAACCACTTGTCGGCATTGAACGGAAGAGGAGACGGTTCACGCGCTGGAATGTGCAAGCACATAATTACCACCGGTATCACAAACGGCATGGCCACGATGGTCGTTACTCCAACTACAATTGCTTATTCTTGAGCTTTCACCATCGGCGACCTCTAGGTTCCCCTCTGACATACTCCGGAGCCTTTTCACGAGGGCAGCCTGCTGCACAAGACCAGAAAACTTCCAAGCTCCCCTGCGTTATACCAAAAAAGGCGGAAAACACACCCCACACTACAAACCAGATAAGCAATGTACTGAAGTGAGTAGCCACTTCCGCCTTGATGACGAAAAGCGAGATCACGTAAGCAACAAAGAAGAAGAGAAGAAAGCTGCTGCTCAACAACTCGGCATTAACAAGAAGATAAAGAGACGTACCGTATGACTTACAAGCGACGTTAATAGCCGCCAGAAGCAAGCCATATGAAATCGTCCACCAGATCGGAAACGGCCACAAAATCCATCCATACCAGAGCGGCTGCTCCTTCTTCGCCGGTGCGGCTGTGCCAGAAGCTTCACTTGCACCTGTGTCGCTTGCACCTTCGCCGCCTGATTGCGAAGAGTCTGATGATTGAAAAACTCCACCGTCTTGCTCAGGCTCGCTCAAGGGCTAAAACCTCATGTTTAACCAATGCTGAAACCATTGCATAGCGATCAGCCAGCCGTCTGGTTGAGCACCACTTGTCGGCATTGAACGGAAGAGGAGACGGTTCACGCGCTGTATTGTGCAACCACATAATTGCCACCGGTATCACAAACGGCACGGCCACGATGGTCGTTACGCCAACTACTATTGCTAATTCTTGAGCTTTCACCAGTGGCGACCTCTAGGTTCCCCGCTGACATAGGCCGGAGCCTTTTCACGAGGGCAGCCTGCTGCATAGGCCCATCCAAGTTTTATCGGAGTGCTACCTGGGCTGAATCCTACAAAGGCGGAAAGAGACATCTCCAGTACAATCCAAATAACTAGCGTGTAAAGGTGGGTGCGCACCCCTACCTTTACGACGAAAAGAGAAATAATATAGGCAAAAGGAAAGAAGAGAAGGAAGATGCCGTCCAACAAATCGGCAGTAACGAAAATATAAAGAGCCATACCGATAGACTTGCAAGCGAAGTTAATAGCAGCCAGAAGCAAGCCATATGTAATAGGCCACCAGATCGGAAGCGACCACAAAATCCATCCATACCAGAGCGGCTGCTCCTTCTTAGCCGGTGCGGCTGTGCCAGAAGCTTCACTTGCACCTGTGTCGCTTGCCCCTTCGCCGCCTGATTGCGAAGAGTCTGATGATTGAAAAACTCCACCGTCTTGCTCAGGCTCGCTCAAGGGCTAAAACCTCATGTTTCACCAATGCTGATATGTGACACCAGAGCAGAATGCTTAGAGCCGTCGCTCTAAGTTCCCACAACTTCCTTGGCGGTCTGCTCGTCCTCTTCATCCATACTGGCTTGCTCAAGGCGCGAAAGGATAGAAAGAGACTGCTTATACATCTCCTCTGCTTCCTGCGGTCGCTGCATTTTTCGCAAGAGCTTGGCGTAATCGGAGAGAGTCTGAGCCAGATCGGGGTCGTCGCCGGCCAACACACTTTTACGCAGTTCAAAAGAGCGCCTGATCAAAGATTCGCTCTCGGGCAAGCGCTCTTGCCTCATATAGATGTTCGAGAGAATGCTATAAAGCTCAGCCATTTTCAAAGGTTCAAACTTGCCGGATTGCTCGGCAATGGCCACAGCCCGACGTACAAAGGGCTCGGCCTGATCGTGTTTATCTTGGGCCAGCAAGGTGCCGGCCAGGTTGCTCAAATCGGCAACCAGGGCTGGGTCTTGCGGGCCAACTTGATTGAGGCGGTGCACCAGCACCCGTTCATAGATTACCTGAGCCTGTGGGAAATTACCCTGGCGGAAATAGCTATGGGCAAGGCGTTCGAATACACGGTGCAGCGCGCTGGGGGGATCGCTTGAAGGGTCGAAACCTTTCATAAGATCCTCGGCACTGCCCTGCCCTTTCACAAGAGAAGCAAGACGGCTGGCTCTGGCATCGGAGGGCTGGATGGTCTGATTGTGCTTGCGCGGTTTCTTGGGGGCTTCATCGGTGGCGATTAGCGGTGCAGCGCCTGCCTCGGCTGTGCCGGGCATGGCAGCCAGAGCTTCGGTCTCAGCCAGGGCTTCAGGGGAAGCATCGTCGGCCGTGGACATTTCAACGAGGGAGTCATCGGCAATGGAAGGCATTTTCATCTGACCGGCATCAGCTTCCGGCGGTGGTGCCAGATCGATTGTAGAAGTAACTTCAGCAGCCAGTTCAGCAGCTACGGCAGCGGCGGCAGCATCGACATCAACTATTACAGCAGCACCAGCACCGTCTGCAACTGCGGCGACGGTTTCCGCAGCGGCAGTGACTCCAGACTCAGCCTTGGCTAAGGCCTCAGCAGCAACCGACTCAGCGGGCGGCGTGGCAGTGGATGCGTCGGCGTCGGAGCCTGCACCTGCACCTGCACCTGCATTGGCAGCAGCCGCTTCCGCAGCCTGTTCCCGAGCCGCTTCTTCTACTTTCTGCTCTATGGTGCGCTCGCCTTTGAGGCGCAGTCCGCGCTCTTTAGACCAGCCCAGCTCTTTGAGAGCATCATCAAATTTGATTGGACCTTCCGGGCTCTGGTGCAGACAATAGTCGAGGGTAACCACGGCATCATCTCTACCGATCAGCCCTTTGCTAATAAGCTGATAGCAGCGCAAGGCAGCTTGCAGTGTCGGTACATCGAGATGGCCAGTGAGCACGAGAAACTTGCCAATCACGGCAGCCGACTTGGTAGAAATGTCAAAGGCATCATCAAGTTCGTCTTCGGTCAAGACGTTAGCCAAACTGAGCAATTCATCGAAGGTAATGTCGCCTGAAATTTGCTGTTCTTCGCGCACATCTCTGACAGCGTCTTCTAAAGTGGCGCCGCCGCCGTGCACACGAGCAAGACATTCGCTGGCTCTGGTGGAATTCAGCTCACCCTTATCAACCAGCTTTTGCAGTTCAAGGGCCGCGTCAAGAATCGACTGGGAAACCAGCATCTGGCTGATCAAGACTTGCCCTATGGTTTGTTGATTAACCAGCCCCCACTCCAGAGCGTTCATCACATCGGTTTCAGTGAGCACACCGGCCATCACCATAAGCTCACCCAGCCTGAGCCCCTTTTTGCGGGGAGCTTCGGGCTTGGCGGGTGGCGGCGGTGCCTTCTCGTCTTCGGCGATGGGAGCCAGACCAGCCATGGCGCGCAAAGAAGCAATGGCTTCTGCCCTGGTCATCATTTCATCGCGCACGCGCACTTGCATATCAAGCACGGCATTGAGCACTTCGTTGGAAATAATTTGGTGCAAGACCAGCATGCGTCCCAGGGGCAGACCGGTGGTATTGCTCTGTTCTACAGCCTTAGCCAGCACTTCATAGGTGACAAGGCCGGACTCTACCAAAAGCTCGCCCAACTTGCTGCTCTGGGTGCGCTTGGGAG
>JACRFZ010000064.1 GCA_016212515.1 Candidatus Melainabacteria bacterium | reverse complement strand
TTTCAGGAATTGTCGCTCTCTCCTTTCGGTTTGCTGGAATTTTAGTGGAGCAGGTGGTAGAAGTATTTAGGAAGCTCGTTTTTTCAGGCTGAAGAAAGCAAGTACGATGGTTTCAACACTGCCAGGTGAGCGACAGATTACATTCCCCGAGGAGCGCTCTCTCGGGGAACTATACATAATTGATAAGGATGGTCGGTCGGAGTTCCTTTGCGAAGCAAAAGGACTTGTCTGCGTACCGGCCAACCGCAGCGTCTCACTCAGCTACAGTTTCGATCCTACTTTCGGTCTGGCGGCCTTGCGCACTCTGCGCGGGGATGATCTGGCCGGTCTTTCCTTTCTCGGTTCGGACTTAAGGGATGATGAATTACTCAACCTGAGTGCCCTGACCGGGCTCAAGGAGCTTGAACTTAGTTGCACCAGTATCGGTGACCCGGGCCTTGCACATCTTTCCGGCTTGATCGGTCTCACCAAACTCAGCCTGGCCTCCACCAAGATTAGCGACGCCGGGCTTGTTCATCTAGCCGGGATGAAGTCCATGCGGGAACTGGTTCTTGACGATACGCGTATAAGCGATGAGGGTATGGTTCATCTTGCCCCTCTGACGTCCCTCACAACTCTGTCTCTTTCGTTTACCGGTGTTTCCAGCAAGGGTCTGGCAAAACTGCGGGGGCTTTCGGCTCTGGAGCGCCTGCGTTTGAACTGTACCAGGATCGATGATCAGGGCTTGAGTCATGTGCAGCGTCTGGCCTCCTTGAAAGAGCTTTGGGTGCGCGGCACCGAGGTTACCTATCCGGGGCTGGTAGAGTTGACCAAGTGGCTTGTGGATTGTGAGATTATTCGCTGACGGTGCCGGCCCGTTGTTTCAATCAACCGCTGATCAGGCGGCTGTAATTGGCCGGGTCTACATTGCCGCCGCTCAAGACTAGTAGAGGCTTTTTACCGGCCAGCTTTTCGCCGTGATCAAGGAGGGCCGCCAGGGCCAGTGCACCGGTTGGCTCTACCTTCAGATTGGCCAGGTGGAAAAGCTTGACCAGGGCCCTGGCGATGCTTTCTTCTTCCACTTCCAAAATACCGGCTGCCTTTTCTTTGATCAAGGCGAAGTTTCTTGCACCCAGGCTGATAGTGCGGGCGCCATCGGCGATGGTGGCAGGTTCCATACTGTTGGCCAGGAGTTCGCCGGCACGCAGAGAGCGGGCACCGTCGTTAGCCAGCTTTGGTTCTGCGCCCCAAACCGGGAGGTCTTTCCCTTGCCTTCTCAGGCCTTCGATGATGCCGGAGAGCAGTCCGCCACCGCCGACGGGGACAAGCACGCAGTCGATATCATCGATGCGGGCAATTTCTTCGCCGAGAGTGGAATTGCCGAGGATCACCCGTTCGTCGTCGTAAGCGCTGAGAACCTCTACATTTTCAATCTGAGCGGCCAGTCTCTCGACTGCTGCCTTTCTTGTTTCTCTGGTCGTATCGACCAGATGCAATTGGGCGCCGTAGTGCAGCACTGCTTCCTTTTTTGTGGCGGCGGCACCCTCCGGCATGACGATGGAGCATCTCTTGCCCAGCATGGCGGCGGCGCAAGCCAGGGCCTGTCCGAAATTGCCGGAGGAAGCGGCCAGCAAATGATCGGCACGGCTGTGCAGGGCGGCGCCGAAAGCGGCTCGAAACTTGAAGGACCCGGTATGCTGAAAAGTCTCACTGGCCAGCACAACCTTTGTCTTCAGGTCTTCATCCAGGCGTCTGGAGGTGATGATGGTGGTCTGCATGCAATTGCGCCTTACTTCCTCAAGGTCGTAAGGCGCATTGGCAGGCAAGAGGTCTTGCTGCATTAGAGGGGATTCTGTCCTTTGCTGGCAGTCTGCTTGTTTTTGCCGAAGCCGAACTTGGGCATCTGCAACTTGCTCATGATGCCGCCGGATTTCGGCAGATCAGGCTGGCTCGACAGGCTGGTCGCCGTCTTTTCCTGCACCGGGCTTGCCACCATGGACGGTTTTTCCGAAGCTACCGTGTTGGTGCTGGGGCGAGTGGCGATATCTTCTACCTTGCTGGCATGCTCTATAGGGCTTTTGCCTTGTTTCTTGCCCATGCCGGCGATCTTCTGGGTGCTGCCCTTGACCATTTCACCGGTGCTCTTGAAGCCTTTGCCTATGGTTTGAGGAATGACGGCCATTTTCTCGCCCATGGCTCCGGTACCGGCTTTCACTTTCTCACCGGTGGACTTCATGCCGGCGCCTACCAGACCTGCGCTTTTGGCTACCAGGGAACCGGAAGCTTTTGCACCACCGGCGATGCCGCTGCCGACTTTTTTGGTGCCGGAGACGACGCCGGAAGTGGCGGCTTTGAAGGTCTTAGAGCAGCCTTCGGAAATGGTTTTGAGACCGCCCAACATGCCGCCGCCGCCGCCCTGATCTTTCGGGGCATCACTGAGGGCGGTGTCGGTCACTTTGGTGGTGGTATCAGTGGCCAGTTCCGATGTCTTGACGGCTTTGGATTTTCCACCGGGGGTGGAAACCATTGTCTGAGTGGTATTTACAGGCTCTACGGCAGTTTTGGCAGCCGGCTCGGCTTTCTTTTTGCCGAGACCCAGACTTAGATTAGGTATACCGAATTTGGAATTTTTTGCTTTGGCTCTAGCGGCGGCCTGTGACTCGGCGGTCGGTGCCGAAATGCTGGCGTAAGGGTCTAAAGCCGACTGGGGGTTGGCATGAGCGGCATTGACGCTCAAGGTATAAGCTCCGATAACGGCGACAAACAATGTCTTCCGAGCGCTGGATGCGATAACCTTCATTTAGGCTAATCTCCCTTTTACGTATCGATGGTGTCAGAGTGACAAAAGCCATTTATAGCACATATTCAATAGTAGTAAGGAGCCGCTCAACCCCCACCGGGTGTGCGGAATAGCCAAATTACAAGGGGTGAGCCGTTTCTTAGAAACCTCATAACTTTCAGGTCAAATGTTTATCATCTGTCTCTCAAGCCGGCGGTTTGACTCTGTCGAACCTGTTTTCTGCTACTACTTTGAGTATTAAGCAGCTCAATATAGGTCTCTTTTGAGAAAATCGTGCTAACTTAGATATATTAATTGCAGATATTGTTTTCAACTTGCAAATTTGTCTAAATTTGACTATTCCTTAGCCGGAGCATGCTCAACCGTTATGCAACCAACCTTTGACACCCCTCCCGAAGTCTTTGTAGGAATCGTCCTCGGGGTTAGCTTATTAATCTTCTTGGGACTAGGCGCCAAAAAAGCTTTCTTTGAGCCCTATACCGGTCCCGACGAGTCCTGAGCGCCGCCCGGCTGATTGTTTTCCACCGGCAGCGGTTGAACCTGTGCCGACGGTTAGTTTTGCCTGTATTTTGCTTTCAGCAGCCCACCCAGCCCGAGCATAGCCACCACCACCAGGAGGCGGTTGCCCAGTCTTGGCAGTCGTCCCAGATCGGGGATGAGGGTGAGGGTAGAAAGCAAGGCGGCTACCATGATCACACCTGCGACTTTTATCAGACGGTCTTTCCCCAGTATTTCTTGCCTGCGACCTTTGTCGTCGGCCTCTGATGCACTTTTGCCGACCAGGCGGGCGGAGCACTTTTCCGTCAGGCTCTCAGCCAGGCTGTGAGTGCCGACTGCCAGCCCGAGAATATAAGCAAGTTCCACCAGACCCATAACTACTACTCCCAGGGGTTCCAGGGCCGGTGCCGCAAAGGCGGCTTTGGCCAGAATCATGGTCAACACCGTGAAGATAATGGAGAAGGCCAGGCAGCCGGGTAGATTGCTGCGGCAATTATTAATGGCTGCTTTCAAACTGCCGGGAGCGACAAAGCTGAAGGTGAGGGCAGCGAAGACCAGGAAAGGAAAGAAATAGCGCGGCTGCCACTGGCGGTTTAAGGCCTGGCGAAAATAGATAAAGGGAAAGCGAATTTCCTTGCTTTGCAAGATGGGTTGCGAGTTTTGCAGGGACTCCCGGGTGGAGTATAGAGCGCTCTTCCAGGCGGGTTGAGTGAGACCGGCAACACCATCGGCGCAGGGCGAGAGCCAGAGCGGCAGAGCTAAGAATGCAGCCACCATCACAGCCATGATTGCTCCATGACGTCTAAACTCTGGCATAGGGTAAATTCTCGTTTTCTGCATGTTTCTTCAATAGGGGTTTGAGCAGGATGACCAGGCTAAGAGCAAGACTCCAACTGAGGATGCTCCAGGGCGAATCACCGGCTTCCAGGGGAAGTAAAAGGGCAAAGACCGCAAAAGACAATAAGAGGAGCACGATGGATTTGTCTTGCCTGGTTGCGGGCGCCGGCAGGTTTTCCACTGTGGACTGTAGCTGAAAATCCTGGGCCAGGTCTTTCATGATACTGAGAGTGAGGCTTTCATCATATGGTAGCATCGGCAGTGCGCTGGCTGTTTCCATCAAGGCGGCGTTGGCAATCTTGTAATTGAGGCAGTCTTCGCAAAGGGCCAGATGTTCCTGGGCCTCATCCTCCAACCGGGGCGGTTGGGAGCCTTCCTTCTGACGCAGCTTGATGCGGCTGTCGACCAGCTTTTCACTAAAGCTATCGAGCATATTTTGTACAAGCAGACATTTTTCAGATTGGTTATTCATGGCTCTATCATTCTAAATTGGGGAAGGGTGTTTTTGTTTCAAGAATAAGCTTGCGCAGTCTCTCTTTTGCTCTATGCAACAGTGTGCGTACCGTGTTTTCATTTTCATTCATGACCTGGCTTATCTCTTCGTAGGTGAGGTCGAACTGGTAGCGCAAGATGAAGGCTTGTCTGTAGCGTAAGGGGATCAAAGAGAGGGCCCAGCTAAGCTTTGTGATGAAGAGATTCATCTCGGCTTCTTCCTCGGGAGAAGTCTTGCGGGCGGTGGCAAAACTCTGCTCCAGATAGGGTTCTTCTTCTAGAATTTTCTCCAGGGAAAGGGCCCCTTTGCTGCTTCTGGCTCTGAGGTAGTCTATACAAGTATTGCTGGCGATGGCTAAAAGCCAGGTTTTGAAAGAGCGTTTGCCGTCAAAGGTTTTCAAGGCGCGAAAGGCTTTTACGAAGGTTTCCTGGGTGATGTCCCTGGCCGCTTCTTGATCTTGCAAGGTGCGGTGTACTACGGTCAGAACCAGGACCTGATAATGCCTGACCAGAGCCTCAAAGGCTTTAGCATCACCTTTGAGGCTCTTCTGAACCAGCTCTTTGTCTCTTTCAGTGTTTATTTCAGACATCGTCTCTACTCTGACTTAGCCTTCTTCGTCTGAGTCTACGGCTTCTTTCAGATTGATCTGCTTGAGCAAGCCCAGCCTGGGCCTACCCTGTACTTCCATGGCCTTTGCTATCCTCTTGCCCAGTTTGCTCTTTTGCTCATCATCGAGCAGCGCACGCACGGCCAGGAAGGTATTCAACCTGTCGTCCATGAGGGCCTGATGCATGTTCCGCAGTTCGTGGGCCCGGGTTGTGATTTCTTCGTCCTTGGCCTGCGGATTTCTGACCAGCTCAAGTAGCGATTTGAGACCGTT
Source organism: Candidatus Melainabacteria bacterium (assembly GCA_016212515.1). GTDB lineage: Bacteria > Cyanobacteriota > Vampirovibrionia > Obscuribacterales > Obscuribacteraceae > Obscuribacter. The sequence continues at coordinate 24,925 of JACRFZ010000064.1, read as the reverse complement.
TCTCAGCGCTTCCCTTTTGCCGCGATTGGCCTCCATTTTGTTTTCCACCAGGGCGGCAATTTTGCTTCTTTGCTCAGGAGTAGCATTTATTCGGGCAAAGAATTTCTTCTCCATGTGCTTAACCAGGGCTTTTTCGAATTCCGGGTCGCCACCAAGCTCATCGCCCAGGCTTCGGCATTCCCCCTCCGGTGTGCGCTCCTTCGCTTCGGACGCCAGCCAGCCGGCTCCGCCGGCGAGCACCAGGGCTGTACACATACAGGCCGCCGTTTTTGCTTTGCCGGAGAAGCCGAGCCGTACCCGGCCGCCTGTCCGGTCCGGCTGCGCCGGTTTTGGTTGCGAACCGGCAAAGGTGTTGATAGCTTCCCTCTGGTTGGAGTCGGGGTTTGAATTGGAACTTTCGGAACTCATGATTTTCTCCCTTGTTGATTGAATGAGACTTTGGTTTGAGGGACTTTGCGCAAACATCCACGCCAGGCAATACGAGCAGACCCGGCAAAAAGTTTCAGGTGTTCTAAGTTTTTATAAAACCTCAGGCAAAAAGAAGAGCCCGGCACATGGTCGGGCTCTTTTCCTTTTGATATTGAGGACGCTCAGACCAGTTTGGAGAGTTCGGTCACCGGATAGCTGGCTTCGTAGTCCACCACTCCCAGGCGCGTCTGGGGGATAACCAGGCGAATTTTTTCACCGGAGCGTTTCTTGTCGGAATTCATCTGCTGCACCAGGCGATCTTTAGAAAGGCCTTTGGGCAGTTCGTAAGGCAGTTCCGCTCGCATCAAGACTTCCTTCACCCTCTCCAGGCTGTCTTTCTCCAGTTTCTTCTGACTTACACTATATTTAGTGGCATGATAGAGACCAATGGCCACTGCCTCTCCATGGTTGAGCTCGAATTCGCTCTGGGCTTCCAGGGCATGACCGAGGGTATGACCAAGATTGAGACTGCGGCGGATGCCTGTTTCGTGTGGGTCGCGGTGAACTACATAGAGTTTCATCTTTATACAGTTGGTGATGATGCCGGAGAGAGTCGGGTCGTCATACTCCACCGGGTCTTTCACCATCTCTTCTACCAGCTCCAGAAGGGGCTTTGGTCCCTTTTCGTAGTCGGTACCTTTGGCCACTGTTTCTTCAATGAGGGCATATTTGATGATTTCGGCCAGTCCCGCCGTCAATTGCCGTCCAGGCAGAGTGCCCAGTACTTCCTGGTCGGCCAGCACCGCCTTGGGGAAGAAGAACGTACCGGCTAGATTTTTGCCGGTGGGCAGGTTGATGGCATTTTTTCCGCCGATGGCGGCGTCTACCTGCGCGAGAAGGGAGGTGGGGATAAGGACCAGGTTCAAGCCGCGCATATATGTTGAACAGGCAAAGCCGGCCAGGTCCAGGACGGCGCCGCCTCCCAGTGCCACCACCGTGTCTTGCCGGTCGAAACCGCGACCTTCCAGGTGTTCCCAGATGCGCAGTAGCCATTCGGTGGTCTTACACTGCTCACCGTCCGGTACTTCCAGGGTTGTAACTTGAAAATCCTCCGTGGGCAGGGTGTCGAGAATGTCTCTCAACCAGTGCACCGCCGTGGTGGGCTGGCAAACAATGAGAACCCGTCGACCGGCGCCTACCTGGGCTAAAATCGAGGACAGCTTCTGTCTGGCGCCGGCACCGACCGCCACTCTGGTTTTAACATCCAGTGTGGTATTCCAGTTCATGGTGATGACCGGACCGCGATGCCTGGCTTTATGGCGCATTATCTACCTTACCTTTCGTGAGATTGCGGACATATTGTCTATAAGTTTCCACCGACTCTTTCAGATCAACCATAGTGTCGGCGGCAAATTTGTCAAGGAATGCATTGGCCAAGGTCAAGGATACCATTGCCCCGGCAACAACTGAAGCGGCCGGTATGGCACAAACGTCGGAGCGCTCGTAGTGGGCGAAACTGTCGGTGAAAGCGGGGAAGCTCAAGGAGGGCAGACCCTTTTTCATGGTGGGAATGGGCTTGAAATATACATGCAAGATGAGGCGTTCGCCGTTGGTCATGCCGCCCTCCAGACCGCCGCAGCGGTTGGTTTTTCGGCCCACGTAATAACAGGGGCTCTCACCGCTTTCGTCTCTGTGCATGGCGTCATGCACCCGGGAGCCCGGCAGGGCGGCGTTCTCAACTCCCGTGCCGATTTCCACGGCTTTGGCCGACTGTATGCTCATGAGCGATTGGGCCAGTTGCCCGTCCAGTTTCCTGTCCCATTGCGCGGAAGAGCCCAGACCGGGCGGTAGCCCGTCGGCCATGACCCTCACCACTCCCCCCAGGCTGTCGCCGTCCTTGAGGGCTTGCAGAATTGTGGCTTCCATTTGCTCAGAGAGACCTTCGTGGGGACAGTAGACCGAACTGTCGCGGCTGGCCAGCAAGAGTTCGCCCAGGTCCATGGCTGCGATTTTTTCCTGTTCTTCCCGGCTCAGGGAGTTCATCGAGACCGGACCGATGGCAACCACATGGGCTGTCAGTTTCACACCCAGGGCACGCAAGATGAGCTGGGCCAGGCTGCCGGCTGCTACCCGGGCGGCGGTCTCTCTGGCGCTCGCGCGTTCCAGTACGTCACGCACGTCCTTGAGTCGGTATTTGATGGTGCCGGAGAGGTCGGCATGACCTGGGCGGAAGCGCTCGATGCGCTTGTCCTGAATCTGTTTCTTGCCGGCTTCATCGAGAGCGGTCAGGTCAATGGGAGCGCTATTCATGACGGTTGTCCAGTTGCCGTGGTCTCTGTTTTGAATCTCAAAGCAGACCGGAGCGCCGGTGGTGAGACCGTGTCTGACACCGCCTGTAATGTCAATTTTGTCTTTTTCGATTTTCTGTCTGCCGCTGCGGCCGTAGCCGCCCTGCCTGGCGGCCAGTTCCGCTTCCATAAAGGCGGTATCGACGCTGAGCCCGGCCGGCATTCCGTCAATCAGGGCCGTCAGTTTCGGTCCGTGTGATTCTCCGGCAGTTAATAGCCTGAGCAAATTTTTGCCTCCCCGCCTTGTGCGGATTTTCCCTGTTGTGTTTCCCGTTGTACCGTCATAGATCCCAATTCTTAGATCTTGCAGGCATATGTTAGCCTTATAGCTTATGCCTGCTTGTAGTTCAGGGGAATTATGGCAGATGCCGGGGCTTCCGGCCAAAGTAGGGAAGAGGTAGATAAATGGTGTTGTTAAGGGGAACTCTTGCGCCCCCCGGGGATAAGTCTATGACCCACCGCGCCATTATTTTCGCTGCCCTGGTGAAAGGGCGTGTGGAGATTGACGGGGCGCTTCTTTCCGGTGACACAAAAGCCAGCGCTCTTTCTTTGCGCAAACTGGGGCTCTCCATGACCATCGAGCCAGAAGAGCGGGGCGCCCATATCGCCATAGTCTCTCCCGGCATTCTGGAGATACGCAGAAATTTTGCCGCCGCAGCACCGGCTTGTCTTTTCGATTGCGGCAATTCCGGCACCACTATGCGGCTTCTTGCCGGTCTTTGCGCCGGTCTCCAGGGGGGTACCTTTGTCTTTGACGGTGACGCTTCTTTGCGGCGCCGGGACATGAAGCGAATCCTTGCACCGCTTTCCGAGCTGGGTGCCGGTTTCCGCTATCTTGGCGCCGAAGGCTGCGCGCCATTTGAACTGAGGGGCGAAAGGCTCCAGGGTGGTGACTTTAACCTGACCGTCAGTTCGGCTCAGGTGGTGACGGCTTTGATTTTAGCCGCACTTTCGGCCGATGCGCCCCTTACGGTCTCCACCCCTTACGTGGTGAGAGATCACACCCTGCGAGCCCTGCGCTTCATGGGCGTGGACATCAGTTGCCCATCCCCGGGGAAAAACGCTTTGATGGTCCGCCCCCTCACCTTTGATCTTGCGCCCTGTCGATTTTCTATTCCCGGAGATATTTCTTCATGCGCTTTCTTCCTAGTGGCTGCGGCTATATTGCCGGGCAGTGCGGTGACTCTCTTGAATGTCGGTGTCAACCCCGGGCGCACCCTGGTTATCGATGTGCTGAGACGCATGGGGGTGCAAATAGATTACCTGAATGAGAGGGAAGTTTGCGGTGAACCGGTTTGTGATTTGTTCGTCCAGGCACCGGCTGCTTTGACTGCCACGGACATTAGCGCCGAGGAGGTACCCAGTGGAATTGATGAGATACCAGCCCTCTCACTGGCCTTTGCCTTTGCCGCCGGGCGCAGTACCGTGCGTGGTGCAGGGGAATTGAAGCAGAAAGAGTCCAATCGTCTCAAACTGCTCACTGATAACTTGCTGGCGGCCGGTGTGGCTGTGGAAGTGTATGACGACGGATTCGCCGTGCAAGGGAAGGGCTATCTTGCCGGGGGTAGTTTCTGGCGCACCGATCTCGATCATCGCCTGGCCATGATTGGGATGGTGGCATCCCTGGCCGCTCGGGAGCCTCTGATGCTTGAGGAGAAGGAATCTTGCGCCGTCAGTTATCCCCAGTTCGAGGCGGATCTCAAATCGTTGTTGGTCTGAGAGGCGGTCCTTCCCGGTTTAGAGCCGCCTGCGCGAAAGGGAGCCTTCCACTTGGGATTTTTACTTGTTCATCAGGGAGCTTGATTCATGGGCCGGGGCGCTGTAATTTTCCTTGCGACGCAAATTGCCATGCTGGTGCTTCTCTCTGGTCACTTCCCACAGGCGGCGCCGGCGCAGCCTGGCACGCAGCCCGGGCGCATCTCGGTTAAAGCTCAGCCTGCAAGAAAGGAGGCTGTTGGATGGGCGGACGGAAAGGTGAAGACCGTCATTGCCGCAGGTTTACCCCAGTATCTCGGTAAGGCACGAGATTATGATGCCATTTTTGCCGAACTGTCGGCAGCCGGTGTCAAGGTCTTTCTTGCCGACGGACAGTGCCGGCAATTACCGGAGCCCGTATCCCTGGGTTACGAAGTCGACTTCTACCCTACCGCTCAGACTATTTCTGCGCCGGGCACCAGGAAGGCCTATGGGGCCATGAAGAAGCACGGGGTAAAGCTGCTTGTGCCCGCCGACATTCTTTATCCGCTCGGGCAGGACCTTCCGAGCCCGGCGGAAGATCCTTTGCTTCGTCTGATAAAGACGTTCGGTGTGGATGCCATCTTTGGTGTTTATGCATATGATGAACCGGCTAAGCATGCGGATTTTAAACAAATGGATAAAAGATGCCAGGCCGTTTACAGGCGTGTCAAAGAGTTGAACGCGGCACTGCCGGTGGTGATGGTGCATGCTCCCCTGGTAGACGGGCCTGCCGGCGGCGATGTTCAATATCTCAAGCGTGTCTTGCAACTGAGCCGCTACGCCGATATTGTCGGCTTCGACGTCTATCCGATTCCTATTCATGTGGCCAAGCTGGTGGATCCCTGCCTGACTGCCGCACCGGCGGCAGCTAGAAAGACCGCGCCTGGGTTTGATCCGGTCACCGGGCTATTCACTGATTACCGAACGGCCGTTGCCGCTTACTGCCGATGGCTGAAAAAGAACTTGCCCGGCAAAGATTCCCTTATGGTGCTGCAGGCCTTCTCTTACAAAGACCAGGGCTTTGATCCGGTTTTAGCACATTTATACGGCGATCGGCGTCCCACCGGCGCGGAACTGCGCACCATGGTCAAGGTAGCTCGGAAAGAAGGCGTGGCTGACATTGCCTGGTGGGGCCAGGGCATGCTTGGCGGCGATGCGCGAGAAGCCCGGCAATACTGGATGGAGGTGCTGGAAGCCGCCAGACCTGAGATGGCCGGACCATAAGGAAGAGGTTGAAGGTGTCCTGAACTGAAGGGCTTACTTGCTTCGCGGCTTGCCGGTGCTCTTCCTGCCTGTGACTTTGACCGTGCTCTTTTTCAGGCTGGAGAGGCTGCCTTTCTTTTCTGCCTTAGCGGCGGATCCTTTGCCCTTGCTTCCGGCGGACGGCTCCCCCACTTTGGCCCTGGCTGAGTCGGGGGAGCCTTCCTTCACCAGCACCATGCCCTGAAGCCCCCGCCTCTCTTTGTGGGTGACCAGTTTGACCCGAGACTTGGGACCTTCCGGGGAATGCTTGCCGAAGTCTTCCGCTTTAACCTCAATAATGTCGATGGGTTCCTTGCAGTAGATTGAGAAGTGGCAGGAAGCCTCCAGCGCCATTCTGGTTATAGTGAAGCCGTCGTCTATCAGATCGTAGATGCCGTAAAGGCATCCTTTGGCAAAGTCTGAACCGGCTCCCCTGGCCGCGAAATTTCCGTATTCGGTGACGGAGAGATTTTGCGAAATGGAATAGATGCTCGTGGGCGTTGCCACCAGAAAAACGTTGTATATGGCGGCGAAGGTGTCTTTACCTGTGTCCACCAGGGTGTAGTTCTTCTTCAACTCACCGAACAAATCCAGGAAAAACTGAAATACTTCGTGGCGGTTGGAAAATTTGTTCTCCATCATGGCGTGTCTGGTGCGATAAAGATGCTCGATGCAGTTGTCCAGAAGAGTGTAGCCGGAAGTGGCTATATAAGCATGTTTGAGTTTGATGATCTTGGAGCCGTTTACTACATCTACCGCGTATTCGCTGCCCGAGGTCATCATTCTGTCGGCGCCAAGGAAGACTCGACCGCCCTTTTTTACTGCTACCAGGATAGTCATTGATGGGGTTTCCCTTTTATTTGTGATCGAGACTCCTTAATAAGTACCCGCCGGAAACATTTACCTCACATTAGCAGTCTTGCCTTTCCATTGGGTTCCTTTCCCGTGGGGTTTAAGAGCCCCGGGTGACTTCCTCAATTTCGGGGAATGCATTTAGAATAGGTGTCTTCAGGTAGTCGGTTTCAAGAGGATTTTCCATGGTTCGTTTCCTCAGCCTCTTAGCTCTTCCCTGCTTGCTGGTGATTGGAGCGGCTTCTCCCTCTATTGCGCAGGGTTATCTTCCTCCCGGTCAGGAAATGGCCTCTGGTTATCAGCCTCAGGGTCGGCCGCAGACCGATCCGGCTTTAATCAAGCGCTGGTTTGCCGCTTACGATCAGGTGCGGCGCCAGGCGCAAATGACCCCGAGTGAACGCCGTCAGGCCGATGCCATGCTTTCCAAGGGTCTTTCCATGTTTGTTCCCGGCGATGAGAAACTGGCCGGGCAGAAGCTATTGAACGGTTTGATAGGCAAATATCAGCAAGCCATGGGACAGATGAAACAGTTGCCTCTCTATCCTGAAACCGAGAAACTGCACCGGGGATACTATCAGTACTTCAGCGATGCCAGAAATCTTTTCGCCGACTATATAAGAGTGCAGAACGAACCTTTTGCTAAAGATCCCAATACCGGTGAAAGACTTATCGGACAGATTGTGGTGCGCAAGGCCAATTTGACCGACCTCGAGGCAAATGTGAAAGCCCTTGATGCTCAGCTTCGGGGCGGCTTCGGTATTGCTCCTTACCGCTACTAGCCCTTCCCTGGTTCTCTCAAGCTCAGGCTAGAGGGGCACATCCACTTTCCTGGCGTAGAGTCTCTCCAGTGTATTCAGATCTCGCTGGCTGAGGCGGGAGTGCTCGTCGGTAATGGCATACATCAAGTCGCCTTTTTCCGGGCTGTGTCCCAGTAAGCCCATGGCATGACCGAGTTCGTGGGCAATTATGTTTTTGGTCAAAAGATAACGAGCCTCCGGTACCTTTGAATAGATCAGGTCCAGGTTTACTTCAATCACCTGGGGCGGCACCGTATATTTGGGACCGAGGCTCGGAATATAGATGGGTACCGGTATGGCGCTGATGGGAATGACTGCCAGTTTGCCCGATGGGCGCTTGGTCCATTTGGTAATGGTGTGTGCTCCCAGGGTGCAGTCATTGATGTCGGAGCTTACCCCCAGGCGACTCCATATGACCTTGATGCGGGCACCGGCCATATTTGTGGTTTCTGAAAACTTGACCTTGGCGCCCCGACTTTCCCAGTCGAAGAAGCCTTCGCGCACGGCTTTCATGAGTGACTGGTCTTGAATGGGCGTGATGTAAACCGTGATGGGCATGGCTGCAAAACGAAAGGTGCGATTCTTGCTGGCAGTCAGTACGTGCTCTAGATAGTCCGAGGTAACCGGTTCGGTCTGGTTGGGGGGCAGGATGCGAAAGAAGTGCGGCGGTGTGGTGTTTTCCGTCGGTATGATGCGCGGCAGTTGGGCTGTCTGGAGAAGCTCTTTCACCCTGGCAAGGCGCTCTTCCGTAAGTGTTTCAGCCGCCAGAGGGGCCGGGCTGGTCGGCGGCAGGGGTGTGTAACCTTGATTTTGGTAAGGCGCCGGTACAGTCTGTTGATTGAGGGGCTGGTCGCCGGGTGGTATGTAAGCCGGTTTGTCCGCGGGTCTGTTTCCCTCTTGACCCTTCCCCGGCTGGCGAAGCGGCTCGCTGGGACCGGTGCTACCGTCCTGAGCGGCAGTGGCCGGAGGTAGCTGGTCCTGGCTTGCTCCCCGACGTTCGTCGGCAAAGCGCTTCAACACTCCGATGCGTGAAACTATGGAACCAGCTTGCGGACTGCCGAAAACCGTATTTTCCAGACGTTCGGTGCGGAGCAGCAGGGGCAGGTTGTCCTGACCGGGTATACCGAGGCTCTGTTCAATTTCCTGCAGAATCTCCGGGAAGGACTTTTCGCCGCCCTGGGCGCCGGCTGTCAGGGCCTGAACGGAGCCGCACAGGAGGAGAGCAAGTGAGAGTGCTGTTTTGATCAGCATTCTGGTCGGTCCCGCGGGCCGCCCGGACCATGATGGCGGGAGGGAAGGCAGGCACGGTCTTCTATTCAACGATTTCTTCCATCACTTCATCAAGAAACTGGCACAGCTTGATGCGCACGGCTTCTTGGATGCGCACCAGCTCTTTTGAATAGCAATAGAACTCTGCTCCGGTGGCTTTATCGAAGCTCATGGAAAAAAGAGCGCTTAAGGGGTCTTCCATTTCCGTCAGTTGGGCTTCCAACTGCTGAATACCGATATTGCAAAAGATGCTCTTTTCCATGAGCTGGGGCTCGCAAATGGTGGTCATGCCGCCGCTTTCATCGAGCTTGCCCCAGGTGCCCTGGAGGAAACGGTAGACCGGAGAACTGAGCTTCTCTTCTTCTTGCTTCTTGGCCGGAGACCAGAGCATTACTATTTTGGGGAAAACTGCCTTTTTCGGCTCTTTTTCGGAAAACTCTTCCAGATCTTCCGGGCGATAACCAAGCAGCTCCCGGTTGAGCCAGATTAATTTTGCATCGGGCAAGTGTCCGCGCAGAGCGCGCATGGTCAGAAGCAAGCCGTCTGATACGGAAAGCTCTTTAGAGGAAAGCTGCGTTTTAATGCGGCTTAGTTGGTCGTACAGCATCAGGCACCGGAGCGTTATAACTATGTCCAATATATACGAATTTTGTCTGATTTTGCCTTAAATCCCTGCGTTAATTGGGTTCTTTTCCGCAAATTTAGGAGACCCTGTTTCGGGTGAGTTACTTTCCCTGTCCGACCAGCGCTACTGTTTGTTGCCACCACCGGAGATGGCAAGGCCGGTGAGTGCCGCTTCCATCGTGATTTTCCTTTTGTAATGACCCAAGTTGTGATAGTTTTGAGAGTGAAATCTATTTCAATGTGACTTGATTTGCCATGGACGATAGACTGAAAGAACTGGCTGAAATGAGGTATGGGCAAAGCGAGTACCTGAAGGTACTCTTTGACCTGGCCCTCGAGGACAACTGGTTCGATTTGCAGCATATGATCCAGCACGACATGGCCAAGGCTATCCTGGCCGACTATTCCTACGAAAAGGGGCTGGGCTACCTCAATCAGGAGGTCTTCTTCGATTTCTGGGAAGAAGTTATTGAAGTGGGCTGGTCAATATTTTGCCGTCACACGGGCTTGAGTCGAGAGCGGGTTGATAAGGCTCTGGCCAATTTGCGAGAGCACTGATAGTGACCCGTTCTTATTCGCCGGCTTGCTTGAGGAAGAAGTTCATAGCGGCCGGTTCAAGACTGGATGAGAACTCAGGGAAGCCTCGATAAGCCGGTCCACGAGCCCCTGTGATTTGCCCGAGGCGTTCTTCCCGTAAGTCCATCACATCCTGGATGTGTCCCTGTCTGAGATTGTGGGCCAGGTCCATGACGTATTCGGCGTCGGCACCGTCCACTGGGCTGACGACCGCTGTCCGTGCAGTTTTGAGGGCGCTCAATAGTTTGCTGTAAGAGACATTTTCAGGAACTTTCAGGTTGCGGTCTTCTTGTTGCATAGAATATTCTCTCGGGCAATGACTATTTGACTGTTAATGGAAAGCCGGGCCGACCGGCTTGTTATCAGAATAGCCCCGGATTTTTAACATGCAAGCTACAAGGCATTTCATGTTCGTCCGCCACGGACCCTTCCATAGTTTGCTTCCGCCTCTGGCAATCAGCCAGGGCTGCCGGTTTGCCTTCGGTGAGTGGATAGTTTGTAGATTTGTAAGGGGCTAGATGGCAGAGAATTTAACTGACCGGAAGCGCGCCCTGAGCGTTCTACTGCTTGTATTTGACGACGATGGCCAGACCGTGGGGGAAATTGCCCTGCTTGTCCGTGACCTGGGAGAGCCTGTCGGAAGCCAGTGACCAGACACCGGGATTGTCGGCGGTGAATTCCACATCTACGCGATCGCCGCTGGCCAACGTGACGGTGTCGCGCATGGTGTGCGGCTCCAGCGGGTCAGAGCCGTTCATACCCACTACTTCCAGGCGGTGCCCGCTCAGATGCAAGGGAATGGATTCTTCCGTCAGGTTGAAGAGTCGCAATCTGATGCGCTTTCCGGGCGTTACCTGCAGGGCTGGGATATACGGGGCAGTCTTGCCGTTGACGAGGAATACCTGTCGCTCCGCCGTTTCCGCTGCCTTTGGCTTGGCCTGCGCAGGCAGAGCTTTTTCACTGTTTTCTTTCACCAGCACCTTGGTGAAAAACAGGCTCAGATCCTGGTCGGCCCGGTGGGCAGGCAGGCGCGGATGCACTATTAGTGCTCCATAGAGACCCTGTTGTCTTTGCTTGAGATGCATGATTTGCGGATGGTAGTAAGCCGTGGTCTGCACTTGAGGCACAAACTGGTAGACAAATGTTTCTTTGGCGCGCAAGTAGCGTTCGGGTTTGGGTCCGGTCACCTCTTCGCCTCTGGCACTGTTGACAGGTTTGCCTGCTCTCGGTAGACCATCTACGCCGTGAGGCAGCGGTATTCCATGGAAGTGCAGGGAAGTCGGCTGTCCCAGCTCGTTATGGAGCACAATTTTGGTGGGTTCTCCTTCCCGCACATGGATTTCAGGTCCGGGAATTTGACCGTTGTATGTCAGGGCCTGGAACTTTTGCCCGCCGCCGATATCCACTTCCGCTTCCTTGGCAAAGAGGTGAACTTCCTGCACAGCGGCATTGGAAGGTAATCTGGTGTTGTCCGCATTGGTCAGCTCGCTCATTGAGCGCAGGGCATCTTTGACTTCGCCTTTGATGGAGCCCAGTTCTTTGCGCATGTCTTGCAGCTCAAGTTTTTCTTTGGCCTGCTCGGCCGCCAGGTCGTCAACTTCGTTGAACTGAGCCCGGGCTGCCGGTAAACAGAGGGGAAGAAAGATGAGCATCAGGCTGAGAGACCTGAGCAGGAACTGATGCTTCATGCTACTTTCAGCCTCTTGCCACGAGGGTTGATACCGGTGCTTGAGAGATGACCCGCTCGCAGATATGACCCATGAGGAAGTGTTTGATGGCGCCGCCGCCCTGGGCGCCGATTACCACCAGATGGCCGCCTTTCTCATCCAGCAGTTTGAGAATTTCGGCATCGGGGCGACCGGCTTTCAGGTGTATGGAAAGCTTCTTGTAACCCAGGGTAGACAGTTCTTTCTGTGTATCAGCCAGGAAGACTTCGCCTTCCATCATCAGGTTTTCCTGCATGGCCGTGACAAAGGAGAAAGGAGTGACGGAAGCAATAATTTTGGAGACGTTGACCACATAAGTCAAAATCAAACTGGTCTTTTCTTTGTCCAGGTTGAGCAGTTTGAGCGCCTTGATCACGCTTTCTTTGCAGGTTTTGGAGCCGTCAAGACCAATCACCACGGTTCTAGCTCCGGGCTTGTCCAGGCAGTCTTCATCGGCGCCCGCGCGCAGAAGTATGGTTGATACGGGGCTGTGTCTGGCCACATGGTGGCTGACGCGACTGAGAAAGATGCTGTCGTGGTGCTTGCTTTGTGCCAGTACGACCACATCGGCACCGAGGTCGCGGGCTACAGTTTCAATCAGTTGCGCCGGGGGACCGGAGACGATTTCGCAGTTTGCCGAGGCCCCTTCCTGCTCGATTCCCTTTTTTAAAATGTCTAGAATTTTGCCGGCCCGGCGCTCCACCACATGGGTGAGATCTTCGGGAAAGTCAGCCTGGGCTTTCAGTACTTGCTCAAAGGAGGGCAGTTCTTCTTTCACGTAGAGTAGCGTCACCTGGCTTTTATCGAGAGGCAAAAGCTTGGCCAAGCTCTTGATATTTACAAGCTCCTGGGCGGCTTTAGCTTCATCTTTATTAGTGCTCTGGGCCACGTCGATGGCAAGTAGAATTTTCATGATATCCCCGATTGAGACAAGGTCGTTTCCGCTTTGTCACATATGTCAGCGCCTATATTCTAACCTCTTTGCTCCGTCTTAATTGTTTTCCGGGGCTGTTCTTGATATCGCTACCGGTGCGTGAGCGCCACAATTTAAGCGGGTGGCGTTTGTGCAGCTTGCAAAGGGGGCGGCGGGTTGATTTAAGCGGGTTGATTTAAGTAGGTTTATTTAAATTGCCTCACATCTAAATGGAGAAAGATAAACCTTGAGAATTTTCTTTGCCGGGTGCACCGCTTGATAGCTATCTTCAGGGACAATAGGTCGAAGGAATAGAGGAGTCCGCCGTGATTGAACGATATACACGCCCGCAGATGGGCGACATATGGTCCCTGGAAAGTAAGTTTCAGACCTTTCTGGAAGTTGAGTTGGCTGTTATGGAAGCGCAGTGTGCCATGGGCCTCGTGCCTGCTCAGGCTCTGGCGGAAGTGAAAGAGAAAGCTCGCTTCGACGTTAAGCGTATTGATGAAATTGAGGCGGAAGTGCGCCACGATGTCATCGCTTTTCTGACAAATATTTCTGAGAATGTCGGTGAGTCGGCGCGATTCGTGCACATGGGTTTGACCAGTTCCGATGTGATCGACACGGCTCTGGCGCTGCAACTCAAGAAAGCTTCCAGCATACTCCTCGACGATCTGGATAAGTTGACCGAAACGGTCTTGCAGCAGGCGCGCAAGCACAAGCGTACGATTATGGTGGGCCGCTCCCACGGTATCCATGCCGAGCCTATTACCTTCGGCTTCAAGCTGGCCGTTTGGGTGGAAGAACTGAGGCGCCATCGTCTGCGTCTGGAACAGGCCATTGAGATGATTTCCGTTGGGCAGATGAGCGGTCCTGTGGGAACCTTTTCCAATATCTCTCCGGAAGTGGAAGAGCGGGCTCTGAAAATACTTGCGCTCACGCCGGCTAAAATTTCCACCCAGGTGATTCAAAGAGACCGTCATGCGCAGTTCATGACCACCCTGGCCTTGATAGCCGCTTCCCTGGAGAAATTCTCCGTGGAAATCAGGCACTTGCAACGCACGGATGTTCTCGAGGCAGAGGAACCTTTCCATGCCGGGCAGAAAGGCTCTTCCGCCATGCCCCACAAAAGAAATCCGGTGGCCAGTGAGAATATCAGCGGACTGGCGCGGGTGGTGCGCAGCAATGCGCTGGCTGCCCTGGAGAATGTGGCGCTCTGGCATGAGCGTGACATATCCCATAGTTCTGTGGAACGCATCATTTTGCCCGACTCCACCATCCTGCTCGATTATATGTTGGCTCGTTTCAATTCAGTCATGGAAGGCATCGTTGCTTATCCCGAGAACATGCTCTCCAATATGGATGTTTTCGGCGGTGTGATTTTCTCGCAGTCTGTTTTGCTCAAACTCATTGATAAAGGCTTAACTAGAGAAGATTCCTATAAATTGGTACAGGAAAACGCCATGAAAGCCTGGAACGTGAAAGGCGGCAGCTTCAGGGACAATTTGCTCGCCGACGAGCGAGTTCTGGCCAAGCTGAGCAAAGCGGAAATTGAAAGCTGTTTCGATCCTGATGCCTATTTGAAGAACATCGACGCCGTCTTTGCCCGCGTCGGAGTCTGAGCCTCAATCTAAATTTAGATTCTCAGTTCCACACTTCAGGAAGAGACCTGCCGCAAGCGTTCCCTTTCCTGCTATTCCAAAATCAGCACCAGAGGCATTAAGAGGAAGTCCATTGTCGAAGTCGAAATTCCGCACCCAGGCCCTTGATCCTGCCCATAAATTATCAGGTCTTCTGATACCTGTTTTCGCCATGCGCCGCCAGGGTGATCTGGGGGTGGGGGATACGCAGTGTGTCATGGATTCCGTAGATTTTCTGGCTTCGCTCTCCATGACGGTTTTGCAGCTTCTACCAATAAACGAAACCGGCGCCGACAATTCTCCCTACAACGCCTTGAGTGCCACCGCCCTTGATCCGGTTTATTTGACAATGTCACCGCTGATGGTGCCGGGGCTGAGTGAGAAAATGCTCGCGGAATTGGCTCCAGCCTCTCTTGTGGCTGAGCTGGAGGAAGGACCGGTAGATTATGCGAGAGTGAAGAAGCTCAAGCTCGATCTGCTGCACGCCGCTTTTACTGCCTTCACCGGTGGTGCAGCCGGCGAGGCCGGGAGCGAAGCCCTGGCTGCTTTCAAAAAGCAGCCCTGGCTGAAAAACTATAGTATTTTTCGGGCCTTTATGGATGAGAACGGCGGCAGTGCCGTCTGGACCGAGTGGAAGCCGGAGCACCGCGACCGCCGGCATCTGGAGCAGATACTGGAGACCGATCTGAAGAGCGGCGGCAAGATCAAACAGCGCATGGATTTCTATGAATACGTGCAATGGGTGGCTTACCAGCAGTGGCATCAGGTCAGGCTTTATGCCGACCGCTGCGGTGTGGCCTTGATGGGCGATATTCCCTTCGGCGTCAGCCGCTATAGTGCCGACGTCTTCGGTTTTCGAGAGCTGTTCGACCTGGAAAATTCAGGCGGCGCGCCGCCCGAGTCTTTCTTCCAGACCGATAAATTTACCGCCGTCTGGGGCCAGAACTGGGGTATTCCGCTCTACAACTGGGATGAGCACCGCAAGACTAAGTTTGCCTTCTGGCGTGAGCGAGTCAGGCAGACCACCGAGATATTTCACTATTTCCGCATAGATCATGTGCTTGGCTTTTTCAGGGTATACGCTTTCCCCTGGATACCGGAGCGCAACAGCGAATTCGTTGATTTGAGCGAAGAGGAAGCGCGAGCCCTTGCCGGTGGCAGGCTGCCGCGTTTCCTGCCGCGGGCTGATGAGCCGGAAGAGAATGCCCTGCTTAATTTGAAGGAAGGCACCGCTCTTCTGGATGTCATTCTGGATGCCGCCGGAGAAGCCGGAGTGGTGGCGGAAGATCTGGGCATGGTACCCGGTTATGTGCGTCCGCGCTTGCAGGAAATGCGTATCCCCGGTTTCATCATCCCCATTTTTGAAAGACAGGAAGACGATCCGGAACGAAATTTCCGCAGTCCTGATACTTATGAAGCGGTCAGTCTGGTTACTCTCGGTACCCACGACCACGAACCCATTGCCAGCTATTACGAGCGTTTGAGTAAGTGGTGGCGTGGTGAGGATGGTCATGAGGGCTGGCTGGAAGTATCTCGTTTGATGCGCTTTCTCGGTTTGAGCCCGGAGGAGGCGCCGGAACACTTCAGCGATGATTTGCACCGGCGTTTGCTGCAAGTGGTGCTGACTTCGCCTTCCTGGCTGGCGGTCTTGATGATCAGTGATTTACTGGGTACCAGTCAGCGTTTCAATGAACCTGGTCTTGCCGGAGACAGCAACTGGAGCCAGCGCCTTGAGAAACCGCTTGCTATGTACGAGAAGGATCCGCACTACCTTGAACTTTTCACCTGGTTGCGAAAGGTTGTACGGGAGAGCGGCCGGGAGGCCCGTCCGACTATTCCCGGCACCTCCAAATAAAAGGAAATGCTTCCACTTGGCTAGCTCTGGGTATTAGCTTCTTAGATTGACCTGGATTTTTCCTTGCTCAACAAGTTTCCTGTCGATTGTTATATGATTTGTGTAGTTGGAGAGTGGGTGAGTTTTAAATGCTGCCAGCATATCTATTTCGGGTAGGCATCGATTGGGTCCGACACCAGAAAGAGTTTTCTTCTTCCAATCCCTATGCTCGTTGTGAGCAGTCCATCAAAGTGCTGGAAAAGCTTTTCGAAGAAAACCTTTGTCGGGCCGACAGCAAGCATCTGGAAGTGGCGGCGGTTTGTGCCTATTGGGAGGAATTCTTCCATCTGGAAGACCCCCTTAACGACGAAAGAGAATGGAAAGAAGGGCTCTCTAAACGCTCCGGCCAGTACGACAGTTTTGAAAAGTGGCAGGAATGGTTCAAGTCCAGCTACGCCAAAGTATATACAGAGAATAATATCTGGACTTCCCTGCTCATGACCTCATGGGCCACCACCCACCAGTACCAGCTCATCTATACCGAAGATTCCTGGGATTTCGTGCCCTCCCGCTCTTATCTGCCTACTTCTCACATGTGGCGCCTCAGCCATCATATCGAGACGGTTACCTCCGTTTTGAAGGAGTTCTGGGCGGAAGAATCAAAGCGCTGGGAAGACGCCGGTTTTATCATTGAAGACGAGAGCACGCATTATCTGGGCCGTGTGGAGTGTCTGGGCTTTGATACCAAGCGATATATGGTTACCTGGCCGGCCAGGGCTCATATCAACACTTCCGGCGGTGGCGGTGCTCATCGCGAAGACCTCGATCTGGGCAATCTGGTGGCGGATATCATCACGCCGGTGGGCGATAACTGGTACAGACGTCCCGACTCGGTTATCTTTGCCCATGACCATGTGGACATCACCAGCCTCATCAACCGTGCTACTTATGTTTTCGGCAGCAAGAGACGAATCTTTGAACTGGCACTTGATGACGATATGAACAAAGCCAAATTGCAGGCTCAGGCGGAAGGCTGGCTGGTGGAAGATCTGGCTGTCTGATAGCGGGCCGGTTCAGGCTGAGCCGAGCTCAGCTTTCCCCCTTTATCTTCTTCCATTCCCGTGGATACTGGGCGCTGGTGGGCTTTTCTTTGCAGAAGGTAAGGAGCACGTTGTCTTTGATAGACGGCAGTGTCTCAAAAGTTTGTCTGTCAACCAGCTTCAGAGCTAGTTTTTCTTGTAAGAGTGCCGCCTCCTGCCGCTCTTCCTCTTCTCGCATGAGGGTCTTCTGGGCCAGGTAGAAGCCCCCCGGCTTAAGGGCCGGCGCCACCAGTTCCATGGTCAGTTTGAGGGGGCCCACGGCTCTTGCCGTGCCCAGATCGAAATGTTCTCTAAAGTCTGGCTGCCTGAACAACTCTTCCGCTCTGGCGCAGATTATCCTCACCGGCGGTCTGTAGCCTCTGCACAATTTATCAGTCGCCTCCTCCAGGAAGCGGCATTTTTTGCCGATGGCATCCACCAATGTCACTTCCAGGGCGGGATTGACAAGCGCTACGAGCATACCGGGCAGACCGCCGCCGCAGCCCAGATCTACGTAGCTCTTGGCACCTGCCGACTTTTGAAAGGCTCTTGCCACTGTGAAAGCATCCAGCACATGCTTCTCGATGATCTGCTCGATGTCCTTGGTTCCCACCAGATTTACACGTCGATTGTAGTCCCAGAGAAAGTCCACGAAGTCTGCAATTTTTTGGCAGGCTTGGGCTTCTATGGGTAGTTCGGCCAGCTCTGCCTGCTTCGCCACTTTTTCAGTGAGGGCGCTTAGCTCTGTAGGGCGGTTTTCCGTAGACTCAGAATTCGATTTCATCTGGTATTTCCTCTGGGTCTGACCGTGAGAATGGCTGTGAATTAGGGAAGAAAGTATGATGTACGCTCATCCCGAGGGGCGATTTGTTTAGGATAGTGCCAAAATGGAGGAATTTGTAAGACCTTATTGTTTCAATTTCAAAATGGACCAAACTTATTAACTTACCAGCCGAAAAATTTGTTGGATACATTGGAAGACTTCGTTTTTTTGTCACCATTTGGTAGTTTGCAGGGGTTTTCAAAGTGTTAGCTTCAGACTCAGCTTCCAGAGAAAGATTGGAGCTGGAAACACGTGTTCTGGCGGCAGCATTGCGCCAGAGTCTGGAGCTTGGCGACATGGAAGGCTCCACCCTGGCGCACGAGCAAATTTTTATTTTGCTTAGAGCCTGTCAGGATATGCAGGGTTTGCAAAGCTTCGAGAGTGCCGCCAAGGATGGCGGCAGTGATTTGACTGTTGTCAGAGGGCGCCGCATTCCTGACATTCAGTGGTTTTCCGACGATAAGAGCGATGGTTCCAGCGGCAAAGCCGAGCCGGTCTCTCCTGGCGAAGAGGCTGCTGACCCAACTGCCCCAGGTGTGACCGCGTCAAGTGCGCCTGAGGCTGATAAAGATCTTGCAACATTAGTGGAAGACGAAGCCGAGCATTTCACACGCAAAACCTCGGATGAAGGTAACATAGGTGCTTCGAGGGGAATTGCCCCTGCTTCCGCCGCTGAAATTTTGGGGGAAGCGCAGGGCAACCATTCTCAGGAAGCTGCAGAAGGTGGAGAGCGGGGTTGTGTAGGTTCTGGAGTGGGCGACACCGGGAGAGCCGAATTTGAAAATGGAATTGGCGCTGGTGCACCTACCGGTGCTGGTGCCAATTTCTATGACGTGTTGCAAGTGGCGGTGGAAGCTGATGCCGGCACCATACATTTGCGTTTTCTGGTTATGGTGCGTGCCCTTCTGCGTGGCATCAAGAATAGAGAGGAGCCCCTGCGCGGGGTGGAACGAAGAGACACCCTCAAGCAATTGCAAGATCTCTGGATCGCCCATGATGTTCTAAGCGATAAAGCTACTCGCAGCGATTATGATGCCAGGCTCCTGGGTCTCGGTGATGATGACGTCAGCGAAGAGACCGCTATCGTCAAGCCTCCTTCCCATGTGCGCATCGGCGAACTGTTACAGTGCTCCGGACTGCTGGAGAAGACCGAACTGGAAATCGCTGCAGACATGCACAAAGCCATGCCGGAGATCATGTTCGGCGCCTTTCTGGTGAAACAGGGTTTTGTGGAGGAACATGATCTGGAATGTGTTCTTCTGGCCCAGCAATTGATAAAGACCAACGACATCAGTCTCTCGCAGTTCCAGGAGCTGATGCAGGAACGGGGTGACACCGGTGCGTCCTTCTCGGATCTGGTGCTTGACCACAAACTGGTGAGCCGAGAGCGAGTTTTTGAGGCCATAAGTGCTTTGCCGGTGGAAGAACTCTCCCTCGTCACGGTCAGTTTGCAATTGGATACGCCGCTGGATGCCGAGACGGAAGCCGAGCTCATAGCCGTGCTTCAGGCGGCTGAACCGGCGGACCAGACCCTGGTGCCGCCGCCCCATGATGGCGCGGCCCGGCAGACTCTGGAGGAAGAGACCGGCGCCGAGTGGGAGCAAACTGCCGCCTTTGCTGATGAGAACGTTGATGCCAACGCTTCCGGTGAGGCGAAGAGTCGCATTGACATGACTAATGCCGTGCCCCACTGGAAGGATCAGCTTGATTGGGGGGCTCCTGAAGAAGACACGGCGGCGGACGCAGGCGAGGCGGCGCCGCTGGTGAATATTCAGGAAGAGCGAAACTTCCAGGTGATTACCGGAGAAGTGGATGCTTTGCCGGCTCACTTGTTCGATAAAGCTGCCGTGGACGAATACAGATCTCGGCCGGCGCAATTGCCTGCCCCGGAGCCGGCCGCCGACGAAGAGACCGATATATCTGCAGACGGTGGTGAAGAGCACAGAAATACGTCTGAGCGAGTGAAGAAGCGCTCTTTAATTGACCTGATGGTTGATTTTCAGACCCATGAGCGGGTGCAGGAGCCGCCCCCGGCTGCGCCGCCCCAGGAAGAGGGAGAGTCTTCACTCTCCGCCATTTTCCAAAAGCAGGGCAGTGCCGGACTGGCTTCCCTCGATGATACCGCTGGTGATACCGAGTTCGATGGTTTCGAGAATCAGGCTGTGTCCGACTCTGATGCCGCCCGGGAAAATGCGCCTCTATTGAATTTTGCCGTGGATGGTGAAAATCGTCAGCGGTCCTCCCTTGATGAGGTTTTGTTTGGAGTTGCCGACAGTGCGCATCTGGCCGAACTGGATGAATTCAGTGTGGTAGAGCCTCTCGGCGACAACAGTGAGAGTGCCGCGCAATCAAGTGCTGCCGCAGGCAGTCCGCATTTTGCCGACCCGGCCGCTATTACCGGGCAAATCGATGCCCTGCCGCCGCAGGAAGACCTTTTCGGCGGACTGCCGCCTCAGGAAGACCTCTTTGACGAACTACCACCGGAAGAGGAGCTGGCGGAGGACGTGTCTGAACTGAGCAGTGCCGTGGACGAAGTGCTGGACCTGCCGGACCCGGAGACGGAAAGTGCCGGCGCTGCTTCCGGCGCCGCCACCCATGGAGGGCGTTCCGGAAGTGCCTGGGAGGAAGATACGGCCACTGATGTTCCAGCCGTCAGTAACGCTGAAATCAAGGCTTCCGATAAGGCGCAGAAGTCGAAGGATACCTGGTCGATTATTTCTAAACCGGCATCTTATCTGGCCTC
The DNA here is from genome assembly GCA_016212515.1 of Candidatus Melainabacteria bacterium. GTDB lineage: Bacteria > Cyanobacteriota > Vampirovibrionia > Obscuribacterales > Obscuribacteraceae > Obscuribacter. Next base: position 4,334 of record JACRFZ010000064.1, on the reverse strand, counting down.
CTTCCTGATGGATGAGGGTGTGCCCAAGCCGCCCAAGAGCGCTTCCGAACAGGATAAGAAGAAAGAGAACCGTCCCAGGGACGGCTCCGATGGTTCCGATGGCTCTGATACCGATGCCAGGCGCGGTTTTAAACGCAAGCGCGGACGTTAGATAACGAGAATCGGCCTTCTCAGACTCGTTCTCTGGCTACACCGGCATTGAGATGCATATCCAGAAGCCTCAAAACCGGTGATAGCTGATCTCCGATCAGGCGCAGCACCTTTTGATCGCCCGGCTTGAGCGTTTGTTGCGGATAGGGAATAACCACAAGCAGACCCAGTCTCTGTCCTTTAATATCTATGGGCTGACAGAGGGAATTGTCCGGTAGATAATGTCCTCTTGGTTGGTCGTCTTTGAGCGGCGGTAGCCCCAGTTGCAATGACAGTTTGGCGATATAGGCTCTCAGCGCCGATTGATCCAGATTTTCGTCGGCATCGATTTTTAATACTGAATTTTGCCCGCGATTGACCACCAGACCCACGGCCTGATAATCGAGAATGGTGGATAAAAGCTCAAAGAGCTTTTCCGTGACGCTCTCAATGTCAAGCACATCTTCGGCAATCTTTCGCACCTCTTCGGCAATGGTTGCTTCAAACAGGAGGCGCTCCAGTAGCTGGTTTAGCCTGTTGTTGATATCTTCGTGGGTGAGGGTTTTCGTAGGTTCGGTCAAGACTCTGAGCCTTGGCTTTGTAGCCGGATCTTCCAGAATTTCTTGAATTGATTTGATTAAACTTCTGAAGCCGGGCTCTTTGGGAATATAGCGCTCGGCACCGGATTGGTAGCCCCAGAAACGGTCGACGGAGCCGTCCAGCTTGGTCAATAATATGACGGGAATACTGGCCAGGTCTGGGTCGTTTTTGACGAGACGGCAAAGCTGATAACCATTGATACCGGTCATCACCACATCTGAAATGATCAGATCGGGTGCTTCATGATAGGCTCGCGCCAGTCCCTCGGCGCCGTTTCGCGCTTCGATCACACTGTAGCCTTCAGACTGCAGTGTTTTGGAAATGGTCAAAAGTTGAGTCGGACTATCTTCTATTAGCAGCAGTCTAAATGACACGCTTTACCTTCTTTCCTCAAAAGAACCTTGTCGGCCAGGTTCTCTCTTGAGCTTGGAACAAACCCGTTAGTGTCTCTCCGGATGCCTGCTTGTTTCCGTATCTGTTGCTTTCGGGATGCCATTGATCTCTACTGAGAATTTTTCTGCCGTAAAGTGATTGCCTTGAACAAATAGCATATTGAGACCTTCATTCTGTCTGTCCCGGGAGTCCCGGGTAGGACTCTTGTGCCGGACTTACTTATCCTGAAGTATGCTTACCGATCTAATTTAGTATGCCACCTTTACTTTCATTTTAGTAGCAGTTTCTTTTCTGCCAGAACATTATTTGTATGTTCCTTCAAATATTTTCGGTTTTCGCTGTCTGCCAGAAGGGCCTGCTTGCTGTCTTGCAGCCGGGAATGATACTGCATAAATTGATTGTCGTCGCTGCAAATGGGTGAGTCTTCCCGGCCCTGAGGGCTCTCAAGGCGGAAGAGACTATCTTTGATCGCCTGTGGGCTGATGTCGGCCCCGGTCATGAGACGGCCGAGGGCGGTCGCCGGTTTCTCGTGCGCAGCAAGTCTTTCATCCAGAATGTTCAGGGCTTGCTTGCCATCGCCTTTAAGACCAAGGAGGATTATTTCTCCGGCGTTTTTGCCGTGGTCATGGAAAATAAGGAAATTCGGATAGACCAATTGGAAGGTCTTCAGGTAAGCCACAAGGGCTTCCCTCCTCATGCCATAGAGTTGGAGCCACTGGCTGAAGACGCCGTCATCTTTGAGCCTCTTTCTGGTCAATTGCAGGAACTCCCTGGTGAAGAGGGCTCCCGCTCCTGCAACCCAGGGCTCGGATGGTTGCACGGTAATGAGGCTGTAAGTTTTATCCTTGAGACCCAGATAGGTGCGACCATCGGCAATTACTATTTCTCCCAGGTTCGGCGCGGGTCTCTTAAGGTAGAGATAGGCTGCCTTTAACGCTTGTTGAACTTGCGGTTCGATCTCCGCGGTAGTCACTGCCGGTGGTGGTATGAGTCGGGCTGCGGTATCGCTGGTAGTGCCAAGTCCCAATCCTATAATGAGGGCCGAATCCGGCTTCTCTTGCAGGAGGCAGGGCAGCACGGCCAGCATGCGGTGAGTCGGCTCGGCCGGGCTGACCCGGCTCTCGTCCAGAGCCATGGTAGCCTCCACATTGCCGTTCAATCTCAAGGTCATTAAATTGAGGGGCTGACAGGCTGTTAAAGCGACGGAGCTGAAGAAGCCGTCCTGGAAATATATCGGGGTGAGCCACTTCTCTTCCTGGGCTAAGATGGCTCTGGCCGCGCTGATGGATACCGGCAGATTGCCCCGCCCGGAAGATAGATATTGAGCACTGATGCCCGGTTTATTGAAGACCAGGAAGATCAATGCCAACAGTGCCGGACCCATGAGCCAGGGCTTCAGGAAATGCGGTTTTTCAGGTAAAACCAGATAGAGATAAGCAACAGCTAAGACCCCCACTATTAAGCTCAACCTCAGGCTGCTTTCCAGTGTGCCGCCGCCGGCCAGACTGAAGCCGCTTTTCATAGCCAGACAAAAGAGGAAGGGCGCAAGAGCCGCTGCCAGGCTGCCGAGCCCATAGAAGAGACTGAAAGTAAGGGCGCTGCTTCTCTCTTTCTTGCCGGCCATGAGATAGCAACTGGGCAAGATCAAGCCGCATGTAACGGCAAGGGGCAGGGCCAGGTAGAGGGAAAGAAACATGAGAGCGGCGCCCTCCGGCTCGACTGCCGCAAACTGACTGCGCAGTTGATAGTAGAAGTCTCTCAGGTTGCTGTAGCAGTCGGCACTAGTTGCCAGCCCTGACAGGTGCAGGGCCAGAGCCAGGAGGGCGGTCAGCCCGGCCGTGGCCGGTGCCAGTTTTGTGCGCAGCCCGAGCCAGTTGCCCAGGCTCAGACCGGCTATGAAAATAGCGGCTGTCATGGCCAGTGCTTGCACCGCCGAGCCGGCCAGTTGAGCTGTAAGGCGTAGCACAGCCGTCTCCCAGAAGAGAGTCAGGCAAGAAAAGATGAGGAGGAAAATGGGTACGGCCACTGCCTTTCCCTTCAGGGGCGGGTGCTCCGTTAGCGTCTCTGGCTCTCTTGGCTCCTGGTTTTGCAAGCTTGTATCGGGCGGTACCGCCAGCCAGGCTAGAAGGCAGAGAGCGAGATAAAGCCCGGCGCAAGAAAGAAAGCTGTTGCTGATTCCCAGACTCGGTAGAAGCACAAGCCCGCTCAAAAGCCCGCCGCCGCAGGCACCGAAGTTGAAGGCGGCGCAAGCACTGAGGCTTTCCGCCGGACGGATGCTGCTCAAGAGGGGCAGCACGGCGCCGCTCAGGTAGCCGGCCAGAAAGAGAACCAGGGCACAGGCGCTCATAAGCAGCCCGGCGCCTGTGCTTGTACTTTCGCCGGCCAGGGCCGTGACGACAAGCGGCGCCGGCACCAGGCTGAAGCTGCCAAGCATCAGGCAAAGCAGTCCGCAAGCAGCAAGCATCATTTGCAAGATCCGCCTCGGGGCGGGGCTTCCCGACTGGTCCTGCCAGCCAGCGGGGGCGCCGGTGCAGCCTCGTCTTCCCAGTTGCATGACAAGGGGGAAACTGGAAAGACCCAGTAAATAAACGGAAAGGGTGAGGGTGGCGGCCAGCATAGATTCACCCAGATACAGCCCGCAAAGCCGATTCAGCGCTACCTCCAGCACTAAACTAGCGGCGCCGGCTGCTGCGACAAATAATTTTCGGGCCAGGGACATTGCTTGCATCCACTTTCGGCTGCCAAGGTGGGATTGGTAAGGAAGCCTTTGCATGGGGGCGGATCATTATGGCAGAGGTCGTGCTGCTTTTGCTAAGCTAACAGCACTCAAGTCATAAAGGAAGTAGCCGTGATCCTCAATCTGGTTGAGCTCCATAACTTCATGAGTTATGCCGACGCCGCTCTGGATTTGACAGGCATTGCTGTTGCCTGTCTCACCGGTCAAAACGGCGCCGGTAAGTCGGCTCTGTTAGATGCCGTCACCTGGGCCCTCTTCGAAGAAGCGCGCGCTTCTTCCGACGAGCTAATCAGGCTGGGTGAAAGAGAGATGTGGGTAGATTTGATTTTTGCTCACGAGGGGCGTCTCTACCGCGTGCGCCGCTCCCGCCAGCGCTCGGGTAAGGCCGGCTCCAGCAAAGGTACATCCAAGGGTAATCTGGAATTCATGGTAGCCGACGGTGTGCTGGAAGCCGGCAAGGATAGCTTCAATCAAG
>JACRFZ010000062.1 GCA_016212515.1 Candidatus Melainabacteria bacterium | reverse complement strand
TGTTTAGACTGTGACATACAAAAGCTCCGTTTTTTTGGTTGAGTCTGGGTCTTGGTAAACACAGATTGTGAGCCAACTGACAGGGCTTTTGTGCCTTTTAGAACATTACTTTGGTATCACTCCTGTGAATAATGCGGGTTGCGACAATATACTATAGCAAGAAGTAGTGCGATTTCAGGCCTACTGATTCAGCTTGCTGCTGCCGCCGCTGAAGAGAGGGCGTTCAATTGGCTGACCACGGCTGAAAAGGCTTTGGAGATAGCGGCTGAAAGAGCGCCCTGGGTGATGGAGAAGACCACCGCCACAAGAATAGCCACGAAGGCTAGTATGGCACCGTATTCAGTAATACCCTGACCTGACTCGTTTTCTACAAACTGGCAAATTATGTGTTTATTGTTCATGATAGCTCCTCATTAGTTGCTGGTGGTGAAGGTCGTCTCAAATATATTCCGCTCACCAGGAACAAGGTTAATGGTTCGGAATCCCAGTTGTCATCGACGCTTTCCCTTACACCAAAGAGTGTATGGACCGAGCAAAGTATTTCCAGAGCTATTGCCCTGGCTGATTTTCTGTCTTTAACCGGCGCATACTATCAAGCGTAATAAGCGGCGGCAAAAGAAATTGAAAATTGATTGAAAGACAGAGGGTTTGGACAGAGGGAGTACAGCTACTCCCTCTGCAAACCCGGGCTTTAGGCTACCAGCGCCCCAGCTCTGGATAGCGATTACTTGCCTTTTGCGACAAGTTCAGCCAGTTGTACCAGGGTAATCACACCGAAGCCTGTGCCGCCCTTGGGATCCGCTCCAGTAGCCCGGCTTCTGAAAGCTGTTCCGGCTATGTCTACGTGTACGATCGGCAAATCACCGGCTGCCGACATCACAAAGAGACCGGCTGTTATGGACCCTGCCATGCGTCCGCCGGTATTTTTCAAATCGGCAATATCGCAATGGTTCTGTTCTCGATAGTCTTCGAAGATCGGGAATTGATGTGCGTTTTCACCTGAAAGTTTGGCTGCCAAGAGGTAAGTGTCGCACCAGTCTTGATTGCTGGTTACCACGCCGGCAGCCGCATCACCGAGGGCGATCAGCACGGCCCCGGTCAAAGTGGCGTAATCGACGATGCGTGTAACATTGCCTTTGAGGCGGGCCCAGGATATTGCATCTACCAGGGTCAGCCTGCCTTCTGCATCGGTGTTGTCGATTTCGTAAGACTTGCCGTCCATGCCGATGTAGACATCGCCGGGCTTGTAGGCGGCGCCCCCGGTCATGTTTTCCGTGGCGGCTATGAAGGCTTTTACTCTCACCGGCACATTCATGGCGGCAATTGCTTGCATGGAAGCGATGACCGAGGCGCCGCCGCACATGTCGTATTTCATATCACGCATGCCGTCGGCCGGCTTCAGATCTAAGCCGCCGGCATCGAAGGTAATGCCTTTACCTACGAGGGCAAGCACTTCCTCACTTTGTGGTGTCACTTTCGGTGTGTATGTCATGACAATGAACTTGGGTGGTTCTTGCGAGCCGCGTGCCACCGCCAGGAAGGCATTCATTCCAAACTCAGCACACTGTTCGGCGTCAAAAACTTCCACTTCGATGGTGCCGTCGGAGCCCCAGGCTACCGTTTCAGCCAGTTCGACCAGATAAGAGGGCGTGCAGTAATTAGGTGGAAGGTTGGCCGTGTCTCTGGAGAGATTGACGGCTTTGCCAAGTATCTGACCATGGGCAAGTCCTTGTTCTACTTCGTTTAGCTCAGGCACTGAGAGCCCGTCGAAGGCTACCGAGATGTTTGCAATGCGGCGGCGCGACTCAGTTGGTGCCGTTTTGTAGTCATCCGTCTGGTAAAGAACGCGTGCGATAGTGGAGGCGGTTACTCTTGCGAAATCATATAATGATGCTGTTTTTTGCTTCTTGAAGCGGCGCACGATTGAGCGGGGAATCACCAGTACCGCTTCATTGGTCTCCAATTCTCGCGCCTTTTTGAAGGCACCGATGAGGGCATTTTGCCAGATCCAGAGGGATTGGGTAAAAGCGTCTGCTTCCCCCAGTCCGAAAGAGATGTTGAAACCGCTGTTTCCACAACCGGAGAGCATGTTGGATATTGTCTGGCCCGGCTTGGCCTTGAAGCCTTCAATCTGAGCCTGAGCCAGTCGCTTTCCAGTCAGACCCTTGGCTTTGCCGCCGCCAGAGGCAAAGACCGGTGTAAGGAAAACGCATCCGCCGGGTAACCAGTTGAACCTGGTCAGGGCGGCTTGAGCCGATGCTACGGCTGTTCTTACTAGAATCAGATTGACGTTGGGTCTTGGGTCTTTCATGTTGTAACTCCAATATTCGAATTTAAGATGGTCAGGCAAAGTAACAACTGCTGTCACTTTGTCTGACCGTTTTTTTTCAGTCAGGTGCAAATCAGGTCGCTGAAAGATCAACCTGCCGACTGATGGTTCTCTAGCCGGCAAGCGGTTTTGCCACCTTCGTCCGCAAGGTCCAGAGCGCCAGGAAGCCATCCAAAACAATCAAGACGCTGCCCAGTATTTCATTTTGTCCCGGCACTTCATTCCAGATAAGCGCTCCGAGGAGAACGGCCCAGAGCAGGGACGTATAAAAGAACGGGGCCAGGGCCGATGCCGGTGAAAGTTGAAAGGCTCTGGTTAAGAAGATCTGGAAGAAGCCGCCGCTCACCCCGAGGAGCAGTAGAACTAACCATTGTTCCGAGGTCGGTGTTTGCCAGTTGGCAATGGCAAAGGGCGCAATCAATATTGAGCCGAGCCCCAGGAAGGAGACCACCAGGCATTGACTGGAAGCTTTGCTACTGAGGGAGCGAGCCAGGATGTCACTGCCGGCTCGAGCCAGGCTGCCTGCCAGCATGACTGCTACGGGCATAAGCTCTGCTCCCATTTTAGGTTGGCAGATGATAAGCACGCCGGCGGCACCGCAGGCAATCGCCAGCCAGCGCAGGGGTGGTACTCGTTCCCTGAGAAAATACTGACCGAGAATTGCTACCAGTAGTGGTGCTGTGTATGTCAGTGACATGGCTTCCGAAAGGGGCAGCCTGGTCATGCCGAAGAAACAGCAGAGAATGGCTGTCACTCCCAGTGCCGCTCTGAAAAGGTGCAGGTATCTGGGTGTATCCTTCTTGAAAAATTCCAGGTGGGCAGACTTTGGTGTCAGCGGCAGTATCACCATGTAGGCGATCAGGAAGCGAAAAAATACGGTCTCTTCAAGAGGCAAGGTCTGCCCGATTTCCTTAACCAGGGCATTCAAAATTGTGAAGAAGACGGTGGCGATGAGGGCAAATTTTGCCCCTTGCAAATTAGTCATATACACCTCCTCCGCTGAGGCGGAGTGAAATGGACCCTTCCCTGGGTCCTGTTGAAATATGGGTACGTTCAGGTGCCGTTTTGCATGGAAGTCATGGCCTGGAAGAGTTCGTCGACGATTTCGTCTTTGCTTCTCTCTTCATCGGCTTTGACAGGGATAGGTTTGGCTATTTGCACCCGGCAGCCGTAGACTGTGCGACCGCAAAATTCTCTTTTGATGCCGCAGAAAGCCAGGAGCCTTTGCCCCAGGGATGCCCTTCTGGGGTCAGTGACGTATTCGATGTACATGGGCAAGAGCGCAAAGTCATCACCGGTGGCCTTGGCGGCACGACCGGCGATAATCACCGGTCCGGTATTGAAGTCTTTGCGTGTCAGGTTGTTGTCTTTCACCAGCCGGCCCTGGGGAAAGATGATGAAGCTTGTGCCGGGCTCCCTTTCGAGGGCCGTTACCACGGAACTCATGGAGGCGACGCGGGCGCGCAGGCTATCTGTTTCCACCGGGATGACGCCCAGCCAGGCCATCCAGGGGGCTCGCCGACCGCGCACTTGCTCGATGTCGGCCAGGAAGCGCCAACGTCTTGTGCCGATCAGATAGCTTATGACGGCAACGTCGTGCTCGAACTGGTGGTTTGGACAAACGAGGTATCGCAGCTTTCCGTTCTTGCCGCCAGCCATGTTTTGCAAGCCGCTTATATGCAGGCAACCAAAGAAGTATGGTGCTCCCAGTCTTGAAAGCAAGTAGAGAGCGATTCTTCCGAGCACCGATACATATGGGGTGACGTAGCCGCTCTCGCTGGACAACTTAGATCCCTGCCGGCTCCAGAAGCGACAGTAGAAGAAAATGCCGATGGCAAGAAGTATTGCCGCTCCTGCCGAGACGGCGATTAGTAGGGTTTCGCTCATGGTTTATTCCGCAGGCTTGAGTTTCAGGAATTAGCCGTCAGTTCTCTGGCTGTCGCTTTCAGGGCCTGCATATCCAGTTTGCCGGTGGCGCCGATGGGCATTTCCGACAACTGAATGAAGTCACAGGCCTTGGGTATCCAGAGGTTGTCTATCTGATCGGACAGTTGCTTGATTAGTCCGGAGACGCCGGCTTCCGCCAGGCTTCCCAGGCTGGTATAAAAGGCTACGAGCCGTTCCCCCTTGCTCGCGTCGGGTATGCAAGTGACGTGAATGGAAAGTTCGTCCAGCCCGGTGAGCTGGCGCACCAGAGTTTCCACCAGACCCATGGGCACCATCTCACCGCTCACTTTGGCAAAGCGGGCCAATCGGTCGGTGATGTAGAGGAAGCCGTCTTCATCCACATAGCCGATGTCGCCGGTGCGGTACCAACCATCCACGATGGCCTTCTGGCTGGCTTCCCTGTTGCCGTGATAGCCGTCCATGCGCTGTTTGCCTTTAACCCAGAATTCTCCCTGGTGCTCGCTGCCTCGTCCGGCTAGAAATTTGCCGGTGCTAGTATCAACCACGGCGATTGTCGTTCCCGCAGCCGGCAAGCCGACACTGCCTGGACGCGAGCCAAAGACCAGAGTGCCCCTTGCCCCCAGCACCATGGATGCCACCGAAAGGGTGATGATGGGACCCATTTCCGTGGCACCGTAGGCTTCGCAGGCGTCAATGCCCAGCTTGTCCTTTATGTCTTTGCGCAACTCCGGTTTTAGTTTCTCCGAGCCCAGCAAAAGCACATGCACAGAGGCGAACTGCTCTTTCGTTGCTTTGAGCAAATACATGCGCATGAGAGTCGGTGCGGTCACGAAAATGGTTACACCGGCCTCTTGCACACGTCGGCAGATGCCTTTGATGTCGCGTGGATTGGCGAAGTAAACAGCCTTCCAACCGAGCAGAAGGGCGGCCCAGAAGGTGCCGGTGAAGCCCAGGGAATGAGCGAAGGGCAGGGAGCCCAGTACCACTTCCTGAATTTCTGCGCCTGCATCAGCTTGCCCTTCCGGCACGTATCTGTTGGGATAGCGTTCGCCGACGGCCAGCACATTGGTGATGATGCTCGTGTGGCTCAAGATGACGCCTTTTGGCCGGTTGGTAGAACCGGAGGTGTAAAGCAGCGTGGCCGTAGCCGCACTCTCAGCCTGCAAACCGGGCAGCGGTCTGGCACCATCGGCACCGGTGAGGATGGCCGCCACTTCCGCCAGCACATAGTTGTCGATCCGACTTGCCAGTTCGGCAATATCCAGCACGGTTTTGGAAAGTTCGAGCTTGACTGTTTGCAGGAAGCACGGGCTGGTAATAACGAAGTCGATGCCGGCGTCATCGAGGGTGTAATTGACCAGTTCGTTGCCGGTGCCGTAGTTGATGTTGACAGGCGTTTTGCCCAGAAGAGTCAAAGCCAGATTAGCCATGACGGCGGCACCGGAGGGCGGCAGTATGACGCCGACGGTTTCTGCCGCCTGCAATTGCTTTTGCAAAGTTAGGGCCAGAGCCAGAGACTTTGCCAGAAGGTCGCCATAGGTGTATGAGCCCTGGTCGTCTTCCACGGCGATCCGCTCCGAGCAGGTTTTGGCTTTCAGTACGAAGGCCAGGGCCAGGTTCGGCCACTGTTCATGCACATCTGCTAAGGCAACAGGCAGGGTGAGGGTGGGCACAGGGGAGTTCTTTTCGGTCATGTTTGGTTGCTCCGATGAATTGACGATCAATTGGTGATAAGTTGGCGCAGAAAAGTTGTCTGCACCGGATAGAGGGTGACCAGCGCTTAGTGGTCGTGCTCGTCCTTGATCTCACCGACAAGGTGTTCCAGTACGTCTTCGAGAGTGCTGATGCCGACACAGAGTCTTTCTTCCGTATCGTTGATGACAATGGCCATGGGCATCGTTCTGATCAACAGCATGTGCAATAGACTGCTGGCTTGCATTCCGTCGGTTACGCGTAGATACGGACGCAGGTGCTGGGAGAGATGAAAGTCGTTGCTTAGCTGCTTGAGAGCGGCTTCCATCGCTAGAGAATTCATCTTGTCGTCGATTATTTCGAAGAGGTCTTTGGTGGAAAAGACCCCGATTATGTTCTCCCGTCTTTCTTTGTAAACCGGCAGCCTGCTATGTTTGCAATCAGCCACAACTTTCATTAGTTGTCTCAAGGAGGTGTTCACTTCCACCATATCCACCTCGTCGAGCGGGCGCATTACCTCGGAGACCTGTAAGTCTTGCAGGTCTAGTGCTTTTTGCAGAACATTGTTGATGGCATGACTGATTTCTCCGGCAACGCTGCTGCCGTCTATCAGGTGCGACAGTTCTTCGCTGGAGTGAACCGGTTCATGATTGGCCGATTGTTTGATGCCCATCAGCTTCAGTACTGACTTTGTGGCAAATGAAAAGACGAAGATGAGCGGAAAGACCATGGTGCGATAAAGCAGAAAGGGACCGGCTGCAAGGAGCAGCAGTTTCTCCGGGAAGCGCAGTGCCAGCCCTTTTGGTACTTGTTCGCCCAGCACTACGTGCATTAGCGAGAGCAAGCTGAAGGAGAGCAGGAAGGAGAGTCCGTTCAAGATCGGCAACTGCTGCAGGGTTGAGACCAGTGTTTCAGGCAGAAAGTTGGCGGCACTGGTGCAGAACTGCTCAAGGGCGGCAATCAGACCAGCGGGAATTAAATTGAAAGTCCGGTGCAGGATTTCATGCACGGCAGGTTCACCGATCCAGCCCAGCACCAGGCTGGCAAAAGTGATACCGACCTGGGCGCCCGATATAGTCTCATCCATGTCGTTTTGCAGGCGCCGAATCGCTCTGGCGGCCAGAACGCCGTCGTCGATTAGTTCTGTGACGCGGGTGCGTCGCATTGAGATGAGGGCAAATTCGAAGGCCACGAAAACGCCGTTGGCAGCGACGAAAATAAGCAACAAAAGGCAGTATGTAAGCAAGTTAGCTGTGGTCATATGGAAATGGCGTGTAGGTAAATGGAAGCGAACGTCGATGTGGTGACCGTTCGGACTCAGTTTTAGCGTTGCAAGGTTTCTCTTTACTTCAAGGTCTATTGGCCGTGTCCCGATTCGGTTCGCCGGCTTTCAGCCTGGAAGCGCGCTGAAAACTCTGTATGTGTTATTGACAGGGTTGCAGTTTGTCTGTCTGAGAAAGACTCCCTGACTGGGGTCTCCATGGTCCGCACACTGATGGTGTTCGATCTTGAAGATCTAGGGAATGATTTCCTCTTTTGAGAGTGGTTGGTGTAACTGCATCTAGGTTCTAGCTCTTTACCGGCCTTGTTGCCAAGAGATCGTTCTATTTCGTAACTGTATTTTGCCGGTTCGGCTTCTGAGTGTCGTTTAACACGGGCCGGACTGTTGCTCCCGTGTGGGCGTGGGAGCCGCTTTCGCCAGGCTGTGTCGAATTGGTGTCCGCCGGCTGACAATTTGCCGACAATTAAAAAGGACACTTGCAGGTAGCAACCCCGGGGCTTTGCACCTTGGCTTTGAGATCTTTTATGCCGGCGTTGGGTTTCGCTTTTGCTTACAACCGGCCTATGAATCGGGGGCTTCTCGTGGTTTTCTTGTATGGGCGTTCGGTCCTTGTGTAGATATACTGGGCGCTGTTCTATCCTCTATCACTAAGAAAAATTAGATTAAGGAAGCGTTGCAAAAGTGTCGGTATCGCCGGTAGTGCAGTAATGCCGCTCCAAGGAAAGTGGTAAGCTCTGGCAATCAAGCAGAAGGGGCTCCCTCTGCTGCTTTGCTTCGGTTGGAATGCGCAAAGGAGCGATCGCCGTGACATCTGGTACCTTGACCAATCAGGATAGTCCCGTGTTGCCGAACCGTGAAATTGCGGCTGTGGGATTTACCGCTTCCTCTCTTTTGTTTCTCGTTGATTTACTGGCTCTTTTCGCGCTCAAGTTGAAGCTTCCCGAACTGGACTGTTTTATGCTGGTGAGCGGCATAATGCTCTCCCTGATCGCCCTTTATGTGGCTCGCGAACTGCAGGCGGATCTCTTCCGTGAAGTGGAGGAGCATCCCGGCTACTTGCTCGACCTGACACAGTTGGCGGCTTTGGCTGCTCCCATCGGTATTGCCTGTGCCTGTTTGCACGCATCCGCCCAGTCCATTCCGGCTTTTCTTGGTTTATTCTTTCTCGGTTTTGCGGCCTTTGTCTGGCCTATGTGTGAGATGTTCTATGCCCGCATCTCCAAGCGCCTGCTCAAAGATCGCAGCCATATGATTCTGAAGGTGCGCTGAGAGGCTTGCAATTGTCCCAATGGAAGTCGGCTTAGTGTACTGAGTTCGCCAGTTGCGCTGTGTCAGTAAGTATAGTGTTTTTTAGAATTGAGCCTTGTGCCTATGCCGAAGGCGCTATTTCTTGTTAGGGATCTGGTAGCAATTCCTCCATTTCAATTTTCTGGTTTTTATACCGCTTCAATCTTCCCCTCTATCACCGCCTGCACGTAGCTGCCTTACTTGTGCCAACCTGGTTGTTGGTCGGGTAGGGCATGTTCACGGGTTCTTCCAGCGGCGGCGTCGAATGTTGATTGGCTGGAGTTGCAGCTTGCGGCAGGCGCAGTAGGGCACTGTCGAAAGCGATACCACACTGGTTCCGCAGCATAAGCCGGAGCCGGTTCTTTCCTTCCGAACGCTGGGTGCCGTTGGGCATGGCGTTCCATTACTTCGATAGAGACTTGCAAATGAATGAAAGAGACAATAATAGCCCGCCGAAAGGCTGGCTTCTCAAAATGGTGGAACTGATCGCCAAGGGCGTAATGGGCTTCTTTATGCTCTTCTACCTGGTGTGGAAGAACACCGCCGCGCCATTACATAAGGAAACCTATGGAAAGTGGGGCTTTCTAGTTGGGCTTGGTCAGTTGACGGCGCTCAGTTCGATGGTTTGGCTTGGCATTACGTTCTTCCCAATCCTCAGTCTGTGGGCAATTCCAACTGCGGTTCTGGGTGGCATTTTGACTTTCAGCCACGGTTTTCCACTGTTCTACCTGGGGCTGCTTCGACCTATCTATCGTTCGCTTAGATGGGCTTTCCGGCAAATAAGACCGTTGTTGCGAAAAGTCTTAAAACAGATATGGCGCTTCTGTAAGTGGCTTTACCCCCATCTGAACCGCTTTCTGGATTGGCTTGCCCCTTACGCAGAGCGCTTCTGGAACTGGTTTACCGGCTGGCTGAACCGCGTCTGGACCTGGGTAACCGTGCGTCTGCGCCGCTTCTGGAACTGGTTTACCGGCTGGCTGAACCGCGTTTGGACCTGGGTAACCGTGCGTCTGCGCCGCTTCTGGAACTGGTTTACCGGCTGGCTGAACCGCGTTTGGACCTGGGTAACCGTGCGTCTGCGCCGCGTCTGGAACTGGTTTACCGGTTGGCTGGACCGCGTCTGGACCTGGGTAACCGTGCGTCTGCGCCGCTTCTGGAACTGGTTCAAGGGTTTATTCATTCGCTTCTGGCACTGGTTCGTGCCCAAATTCGAACAATTCTGGAACTGGTTTACCGGCTGGCTGGACCGGGTTTGGACCTGGTTCAAGAGTTTGTTCGTTCGCTTCTGGCACTGGTTCGTGCCCAAGTTCGAAGAATTCTGGACCTGGTTTACCGCTGGTCTGAAACGCTTCGTGACCTGGTTTTCCTTTCATTTCAATCGGTTTTGGACCTGGCTCGTAGTTCGGCTCAACCAAGTCTGGAGCAAAATTACCAGCCTGTTTGAGCGGTTTTGGAACTGGTTCGTGCCGCTGTTCAACAGAATTTGGCTCTGGCTAAGCTTAAGAGTGGATGCCTGCCTGACCTGGATGGGAGCCAAGTTTTCCGCACTATGGAAAAGGATTGAGGTTATGGCCGGCTCTCTGTGGACATGGATGCAAGCTCGCTTTGGTCGCTTTAGTGGTCGACTGGCGGCTTTTGCTTCTGAAGTATGGGCAAGTCTCAGTGCCTGGTTCAGTAGCGTTGGCGCCTGGATGAGTACCATGGCTGATTCCATGAGCAAATGGGCCATGGAAATCTGGCAAACCATAACTGGAGTTTTCGACCGTTTTAAAGGTCCGGGTAAGCTCTAACAGCGACTTTCGGATAAGAACAAGATAGTTGCGATTGTCTTGTTCACCAGGGATTAGGGGGTGGGAGCACTAGTGTCGAAGCAATTCTTCTCAATCGATGGATTGTCGACAATGTGCTCCCACCCATTTTCCGGAAGAGGGCTGAACCTCGCTTCAACGATGAATGGTGTGTGCTTCGGGTGTAAGCTCAGGCGGCGTCTTTTAATGACTCAGATGAATTAAAAAAATCCCCGAAAAATATTATAGAACATAGTAGAAAGCTGAAAAAAGCAAGATGCCGGGCCCCGGGATTTAAATTCACCATCGGTGAATCAGGGTTTCGGGCACTTGCTTTGCCTTGTTTTGCGGTGCCTTGGTGTTCCCTGTCATGGCTTGCTCTAGTCTGCTCTGCTTTGCTTTCTGCTGAAGCCAGGAGGAAGGGATGCTTGCCCAGAGGACAACCATCCCTTCTCCGTAGCTAATGCAAACCGACGGTTTGCCTTTGCCCTCTCAATGACTGGGGTCGATGAGAAGCAAGAGGGCCATGATGCCGGTACCTGTCAGGGCGATGACCAGATGCATGAAGCCCGAGGACAGGTTGGAGTGCTGCCGAATAGCGGGAACCAGGGATGAGCCGACCATGTAGAGGAAAGCTCCGGCAGCCACGGGACCCATGAAGAGGGGGAAGTTTTCCACCTGGGTACTGAAGGCATATGCCAACAGCACGCCCACCAGGGAAACAAGGCCCGAGAGCAAGTTCATGAGAATTGCTTTGCGGGGGCTGAAGCCCGAGTGGATGAGGACAGCGAAGTCTCCCATCTCGATGGGGATTTCGTGCACGATTACGGCCATGGTGGTGGCTACGCCTACGGCCGGGTCGAGCAGGAAGGCGGCGCCGATGATCAGTCCGTCCATGAGATTCTCCAGGGCATCACCAATCAAGACCATGTAGCCGATGGGCTTGACCAGGTGGGTGTCATGTTTGCCGACGGAGTGGAGAAACAGATCGATGGCGAAGAAGGTGAAGAAACCGCCCACCACAAGTCCGGAGATGACATGCAGGTTCACGCCCAGATCCTGGTGTTCGATGATGTGTTCGATGGATTCGGGGATGAGATGCAGCAAGGCATTGCCGACCATGGCACCGGCCGCCAGGCTGAGAAAGATGGGGGTAATGCGTTCCGGCGAAAGCCTGCTGGAGGTCAGCGTCAGTGCCCCGAGCAGGGAGACGAGGCTGACGGCGGCGGCGGCAAGCAAGCCGTAGATAAGAATCAGATTCATGATGTTAGTCCTCAGTTTGTTCGCCTGCCTGCCATTGCGACTGCGTCAAACACCGGATCACCAAAGAACGGCAACCTGTGTTTTTAATGCGGGCGATGGTGCGGAGGAGAGGTTTCTGTTTGGTTAGACTTGTTGGAAGGGGTGGAGAAATACTCCCTGAACCTAGTCTTAGAGGAGTGGTAGAAACAAGCCTTCTCTTCCGAAAGGTATGGTAGGTTTGAGTTTTGGGAGTTTTTCCCGAGCTGCGGCAAGGCCTTGGGGAAGGGGCAGCCGGGCAGTAAATTCGAACCCTCAGGGGAAAGGCTCCAGAGATAGATTAGTTTGAATACATTTAGCGCAGGTTAACTTTGGCGAGAGAATCTGATTCTTCTATCGCGCAGCTGTAATAATGACAATCGTTTTCATTTCCTCTAGCTGTAATTGACTGCTGCGGTTGTTTGACTGGTCTGCACCCTGGTAATTACTAAGTGAAGTGGTAGAACAGTCTTCGCGCAAACTGCGGTAGCGGCAGTGCCGAAGCAGATAAGCCAGAATATAGCCACGGCTGTTTAATTAGTACTCAGTATGGTTTTTGAAATCAAGAAATCAATAGGCACTAGTTGCTAAAGATTAGAAGTCAGTTTTTTCAACCCCACAGATCCTCGAGCCCCAGATTTAAACAACTAAGCCTATATCACAGACAGCCCAGTGCCCACTGACGCACACGGCGTAGCTTAGTTTGATCTGAAATTGAGTTTCTTGTGCAACCAACAAAGGAGCTCTCATGGAGTCTATCCTCGGTCTGGCCTTTTCCAGCTTCGTCTTCATGCTTGTCTATCAGTTCCTGGCGCCCTGGTTCAGCGGCAGAACAGTGACTTTCAGTACCCCCGATCTCGGACCCAAGTTCCTCTTCGGTCTACTCATGACTCTGGGAACTGCATTGTTCATGAGCTTCGCCGTGTTCGCCTTCGTCTTTCTGCTCCTGCCCTTCTTCGTTCTGGCGGCGGCTGCACCCGGGCCGATGACCTTTCTATTGGTGATGGGCGGTACGGGCCTGGCGGTGCTTTTGAGCGTGCAGGTTTCCCACTGGCTCATGACCGTCATCGCCGGCAAGCTCATGCCTTCCACCATTACCGTTCCCAGTGCCCGTGCGGCCTGGAAAGCAGCCTGGGCACCCACAGTGGTTACCCTCTTGCCCTACCTGTTCATGGTCTTCCTGCCTCTGGTTGGTTTCTCCATCCTGGCGGCTTGAGAAGGTTTCGAAAATGCATCAGAGCCACCGCAAATGGTTGCAGTGGTTCGCAACCCCTAGAGGTCCTAAATGACCAAGAAAATCACAATTTCCAAGCAAGACATAGAGGACGCGGCACGGCAGGGAGCTATGGCTCCTCGCGACGTGGAGAGCCTCTGGCAACAGTTACTGCAACAGAAAGGCGGAGCCCGGGACGCGGATGCCAACTCCGGCTTCGACTTCGCGCAATTGGCCTGGTACGGCGGCGGCGTTCTGGTGATGATCGCCATGGCCTGGTTCATGGAGCGTGCCGGCTCCGTCTTTGGTACCGGCAGCGTCTTCATGCTGTCCCTGGCCTACGCCGTGGGCTTTGCGGCCCTCGGCCACAAGCTGCGCTTCAAGGACGGTCAGAAGACCCCGGGCGGCCTGCTCTTCACCCTGGCCGTGCTCATGGCTCCACTGGCCGTGGTTTCCGGCTTGGAGTCCATTGGCATAGCGGCAAGGCTTTCGGGCTCACAAGTTGCCCTTTTCGCTGAAATCGCCACCCTCGGCATAGGGCTTGTGGCGCTCAATCGGGTCAAGGTCTCAATCCTTTCGGCACCGGTGTTCGGCTCGCTCTGGCTTCTGTCCATGACCATCGCCGACCTGGTGGCCCGACCCTATCTGGGACCCATCTTCGGCTTTGCCTCCAACGCCTACCTGCTCATTTCCATGGGCATCGGCGTGGCCATTCTGGCCCTGGCTTTCGTCACCGACTCGCGCTTCGGTCGTGAGCCCGGTGCCGACTATTCGTGGTGGGGCTACTTCTTTGGCGTGGCTGCCTTCTGGATTCCGCTTTCCATGCTGGATAGCGGTTCGGAACTGGGCAAGCTGGTCTACTTCGGCATCAACCTGCTCATGATGGTCGGCTCCGTGTTGCTTGCCCGCAAGGTCTTCTTGCTGGCCGGTGCCATCGGTTCTGTCTATTACATCGGGCATGTGCTCTGGACCTACTTCTCCGACTCGCTGGCCTTCCCGCTGGCCCTCATCGGTGTCGGTATTGCCGTCATCTATCTGGGCGTGCAGTATCGCCGTCGGCAGGCGTCTATCGAGGCCTATGTGCTCGGACTGATCCCCGAGGGTGTGCGCAAGCATCTGCCCCGGGCCTGATTTGCACTGTCAGGCGGGAGTCCAAAACTCCCGCCTCTTCAATAATGTGAGGTACAAGATGGCAACACCGCCAACTGAAACTGTCATATCTCTGATTTCTTACGGACCGGGCTATTTCCTCGAAAAGCAGGTGGCGAGCGTGAGCGAACTGCCCGACCTGATCAAGGCCGGCAAGGTTTCCTGGGTCGATATCGATGGGCCCGTCGGTCCCGCGGTGGTGCAGGAGCTGGGACAACTGTTCAGCCTGCACACCCTTGCTCTGGAAGACGTGGTCAACGGCCGACAGCGAGCCAAGTTCGAGGAATACGGTCAGCACCATTTCTTGATTGCCCCTATGGTCACTCTTACTGAGCGCCTCAAAACCGAGCAGCTCAGTCTTTTCTTCGGTGCCGGGTTTGTGGTCACTTTTCAGGAATTGCCTGATGGGGATTGCCTGGCACCGGTGCGAGAGCGCCTGCGCAACGAGATTGGCAATGTGCGCAATCTGGGCGCCGACCATCTGGCCTACATGATTGTCGATGCTGTTGTGGACGGTTATTTCCCCGTCCTGCAAAGCCTGGGCGACAAACTGGAGGAGTTGGAAGACGACATTTTGCTCAGGTACGATGCCAGGTCGCCCGGCAAGATCTACGCCCTCAAGCGGGATGTGATCAAACTGCGGCGCAGTATCTGGCCTCTGCGCGAAGCCGTGCATGCGCTCTTGCGTGATTCATCCTCCATGGTGAGCGGCGATACGCGACTTTACTTGCGCGATTGCTATGACCATGCCATCCGCCTCCTCGACCTGGTGGAGATGTACCGGGAAATGTGCACGGATCTCATGGATCTGCATCTTTCCAGCAACAGCAACCGCATGAATGAAGTGATGAAGGTGCTGGCCATCATCACCACGCTCTTTATCCCGCCGACCTTCGTGGCCGGCATCTACGGCATGAACTTCAATCCCGACAAGTCGCCCTGGAATATGCCGGAGTTGAACTGGTTCTGGGGCTATCCCTGCGCTCTGTCGGTGATGGCACTGATGATGCTGGGGCTGTTCTTCTGGATGCGCTGGAAAGGTTGGCTCAAGGGCGCCGTTATCAGTGAGAATGAGAGGTCTTTGCGCAAGAAGCTGAAAGAGCTCAGGTGACTGACCTCTGAATAGTTTGAGAAGTCGGAGAACTGAAGCAAGTAATCAGTTTTCCGACTTTCTCTTTTGGGGACTGAAATACGAAAGAATATAGTAAATAAAGAGCGAAAGTAGTTTGGAAGGAAAATGTGAAGGAAAGAATGGGGAGGCGGATTTTCCGCCTCCCCGATGGTTTACTGTCAGCCCAGAGGCGACAAACGCGGCACCAGAAAGCGAGCGGGCGCCGAAGTCGGTGCCGAAGACGCCCGGCCGCCGGCGCGACATGAGCCGGCGTCATCGGCGAGCTTCATGAGCTTTTGCATGTTCGAGTCTGTACTGTCATGGCCAGCCTGGTGAATGCCGAAGCCCCAAAGCGAAGCATGGCGTCGCCGCCTCAGGGCTTGTGAGCCTGAAGCTTGCTCACCAGTGCGTCGGGGCTATTGCTGGCGAAGAACACTTCCTGCACGGAACTGTTGTTCTTCGCCAGTACTTTCAGTCCTGCCGCAGTTTTGTATTTGACATTCAGCCGCAGACCGCTGCCGGATCCACGACAGGGTTTGATTTCACCAGGCACGATTGTTTGAATCTCAGACCAGGATTCGATGGCTTCCAGAGCCTCTCTCAAACCCTTAATCATGCCGTGCTGGTACTTGATTTTGGAAGCTCCTCTGTATTTCACTTCGTTGACCTTAATGGCGTTACGCGGGAGTCGAATCGGTATACTTGGGACTTGAAACAGCTTTCATTCTCACATCTCGCGTTGTTTTTCGGACTCTTATCGGGAGAATCTTTACTGAAGCCGTTGAAGATCCGGCAGGCAGAACTCCGCTTAGTGTTTAGTCGTCTCAAACTCGACATCTTCAGGACGTGAGCTCAAGCGTGAATCAGAATCACAGTCTTGAACCTTTACTTTAGTGGTGTAGAGCGTTTAGAGAGTTTGGTTTACGCTGCCGATATGAGTATTGAGAAGACGTATTGAATATGCGGTTTGTTGGATTGAAAAAGAAATACTCCGTTCGTAAGACCACGAGAAGAAGGGGATTAATAGTCTATGCGGGTTCGAAGAATCTTGCGGGCGTTGCCGCTAGCGCCACTGCATACGGTGTGCCGCTCGGATCTGGCCGGTTGCCTGTGTCTGGCAGAATAGACGGGTAAAGATCAAAACGGCATCAGAGATCTGTCCGAAATACCGACGCAAAAGCGGCTTTTAATCATCGTTTTTGATGCGGTTGCGCCCTTATTGCCCCTGTGCTTCATTGGCTTGGAAACGATCAGTCAAGCTTCTTGCGAAAACATAGGCCGGGACGGGCTCTCATGCCGCATTTGCGGGTGTTGAGAGACATCTCCAGGGGGATGCTACCCAGGTTCAGTTCGAAGGTTACAGCCCTGTCCAGCGCTTCCCGCCAGTCTCGGCGCAGGGGTTTGAATTCCGGAGCAAAGTTTTGGAGTCGATAGTTTTCCGTCTGCAGGAAGTTCCTGGGCAGATCCAGATTGAGTTTGCCGGGTTCGGCCGGCAAGGGCTTGAGCCTGAAACTTTCGGTGCTATCCGCACTTTGTTCGGTCACCGCGCCCGGCCTTAACCGGAAATTCGTCGGCGCCAGGTTGTAGATTGGCAAATTGAGCGGAGTTTCCTGCTTGTTGAAATTCGCTTCCCAGGCGGCGGATATGCTGCTATCAGGAGCCGATTTGAGCTTCAGTCCGCCCTCGCCATGGCTGTCTTGCTCGGTTAAAGTGATAGGACTGAGCCAGGGCTCGCTTCTCTTTGTCTCGGCCTGGTTTGCCTCCTGACCTTTTTGAAAGTCTTTCTGGCTGTGGGCCGTGATCGAAAAGATGGCTGCATTTAGCGCCCCAGCCGTCTCTTGCGAGAGGCCTGCGTCCGATTCTTGTCTTTCCGATTTTGACATGAAAGGTCCTTAGCTCTGCGCGCCTCTGGTCTCAACCGGGCGGGCAAGTGCTGACTACTGAAACTATGGCTTCCGGGGGGTGATTTCAGTTTGAGGGCAAAGGACCATTCAGGCAATGGGGACATTACCATGGCGTCTTGAGAGATAGCACTGTGTTATTGAAAAGGCAAAAAGCGGCCTGCTCCCGCCTGGGAAGGCTTCCCGGCACCACGGTCGCCGGGTTTTCGTGTTTCAAATCGGTGCTGAAAGCCCTAAATAGCTTGTTTAGAGAATCATAGAGGTGTTACCTCTAGTTGTTATTAGTTTTAATCATCAAGAGAGAAAGTTTAAAGAGAGAAGTAAGCAGTAGTTTTATCGTGCCTGTTCTCCGTTGCAAGGAGCGTACCGTTTCCAATCGGTGGCAGTTGACGTACGGCCCGGCTTAGTTTGCCGATGGGAAGCCCGGCCTGCCGAAGCTTGCTTGTGCATCTTTCGAAAAATACTTCTTGGCGCTGTTCTGGAAAGTGTTCCGGAACGGCAATCGCTTTCTCATTTTCAACCCGAGTAAATCAAGGAGACACCATGTCCAAAACAATTAGTGGTAAACAAAACACTCTCACCTCCAGATACGGAGACTACGTCGTCGTCACTGTGGATGGCAGCTCAGAGTCTGTTGATGCGTTCTTGCCTTTAGGCAAAGAGTACGCGGAACAATTCGGTATCACCTCGCCCCTTGTTCAAGTGACACCGCTCAGACCGGCCAGTGGGCTCTACCTGGTCACCGTAACCAAGACACGCTGATGACTCTGCGGAACTGTATCAGCTTGTTCCACTTGTGGGAGTAAACGACAATGAATGCAGCTTTTGTAGCTAACAGAAATCCCGAGGGCTCCGGCATAAAAGACGACCCTACTTTAGTCGGGCTTTTGCACGGGCAGTTTGAGTCCGACCGCTTTTCCACCTGCGTGCAAGCCGGCGAGAAGATCTTGCTGGTGCGCATTACTTCTGAAGATCGCCTGGAGGCTTTCGTCAAAACCGTCGGTCGTGTGATTGCGAAACCTTCGCCAGGCAATCCAGGTTCTATGAAAATTGACGGTCTCTATCTCGGTTCCGGTCGCGTCACGAATCAGCGGCTTCCCAACACCACAGTTCGGTGCTTGACCTGCACTAGAGACAAGATCGACCTGATGCTGGCCAGTATCGGCTGGCTGACTTCGCAGCAGATGGCTGAATTGAAAGGTTTCTTTCTCTTACAGTTAGAAGTCCGTTGAAATAATCTGCGCCTGAGCCCTCCCGCTTTGTCGGCTTGTCCGGCGGAGCGGGGCGGCTCCCACTTCTCTCTAATAATTCTTTTCCGTTTGGAGTAATTACCATGAAAAAAATATTTGATGAAACATCCTGGCTGGAGGCTTCAGGCGCTCAGTGGCTTGAGTCTCTTTATGCGAGCTATCTGGAAGACCCCGAGAGCGTCGACCCTAGCTGGCGTCAAAAGTTTGATACTCTGGACAGCATGGAGCCTTTCCCCGTCCCCGCTCCGCATGGTACCAGCACCAGTTCGGTTTCAAACCTGGAACTGGAGAAACTGGCCGCCAAGCAGCATGGTGTCAAACAGCTAATTACTGCTTATCGTCGGGTTGGCTATCGGGTAGCCATGCTTGATCCGCTCGGAAGACAGACCATGCCGGTAATGGAGGACCTGACTCTGGAGCATTACGGGCTTAGCGAGGCCGATCTCGACAAATCCTTCCACCCCGGGTCGCTGGTGGTGCGACCAGGGGCGACGCTTCGCGAAATTATCGAAGTCCTCAAGCTCACCTACTGCCGCACCATCGGCTCCGAGTACATGCACATTGAGGACGCCGGACAGCGTCAATGGCTGAAAGAGCAGTTGGAAGTCTTGGCGCCTAAGTTCAGGTTTTCGGCGGAGCGCAAGAAGCGCATTCTTGCCAAGCTGATGTCGGCCCAGCAACTCGAACTCTTCTTGCACCGGAAGTATGTTGGTCAGAAGCGCTTTTCGCTGGAAGGCGGCGAGACCTTTATTCCCTTGCTCGACCATCTTATTCAGCGGTCCGGTGCGCTGGGCGTCAAGGAAATGGTTATAGGCATGGCTCATCGAGGCCGTCTCAATGTCTTGATCAATACCCTTGGCAAAAGAGCCGGTCAGTTGTTTGATGAGTTCGAAGGACGCTTTGTGGATCCCGGTGCAACTTCAGCCGACGTTAAGTATCACAAGGGCTTTTCCAGTATCATTGATACCGAGGGCGGTGATATGCATGTGGCCCTCGCTCCCAACCCATCCCACCTGGAGATTGTCAATCCGGTCGTGGAAGGCTCGGTGCGAGCCCGGCAGGATCGTCGCAACGATTTCGACCGCAATCTCTGCATACCGGTCTTGATTCACGGGGATGCCGCCGTTGCCGGGCAGGGTGTGGTTCCTGAAACCATCAACCTCTCCAAGACGCGCGGTTACAAAACCGGTGGTACCATCCACATCGTCATCAACAACCAGATTGGATTTACCACCAGCGATCCGCGCGATACCAGCTCTATGCTGTATTGCACGGATATTTTCAAAATGGTGCAGGCGCCGGTCTTTCACGTGAACGGCGATGACCCGGAAGCGGTGTTAATGGCTATGGAGATTGCCCTGGCTTTCCGGATGAAATTTCATGTGGACGTGGTCATCGATCTGGTCTGCTTTCGCTTGCGCGGTCACAACGAAGCCGATGAACCCCATGCCACGCAGCCGCACATGTATCAGTTCATCGATAAGCATCCCGGTACGGCAAGAATTTATGCCGACAAGTTGATCGGGGAAGGGGTGGTTTCGGAAGCGGAGTACGGGCAGTCCATGATTGCTCCTTACCTGGCCGGTCTGGAAAGGGGTGAGTCGGTGGCTCTGGAAGCCAGGCTCGATACTCGCACCAATGTCTGGAGCAAATTCCTCAACCAGTCAGGAGAGCCTGCAGATACTTCCGTTCCGATGGGGCTTTTGCAAAAGGTAGCTACTGTGCTCACCTCCGTACCGGCCGGTTTTGTCTTGCACGCCGTAGTGGAGAAGGTGCGCAAAAGTCGGCAGGAAATGGCGGCAGGTAAGCTGCCTCTGGACTGGGGCATGGCTGAACTCCTTGCTTACGGCACCCTGGTGGAGGAAGGCTATCTGGTGCGGATTTCCGGACAGGATTGCGGTCGCGGCACCTTTGCCCATCGTCATGCGGTCTGGCACAATCAGGAAGAGCCAAGTCGGGAATCCGGTGCTTATTCTCCGCTTTCGACCATCTCCCCCAAGCCTGGCAGATTTACCATCATCGACTCGGTCTTGTCCGAGGTCTCGGTGCTCGGCTATGAGTACGGCTATTCCACTGCCGAACCAAATGCGCTGGTGGTCTGGGAAGCTCAGTTCGGTGATTTTGCCAACGGCGCTCAGGTTGTAATCGACCAGTTTATCGCCAGCGGCGAAGCCAAATGGGGACGCCTTTCCGGTCTGGTGATGCTCTTACCCCACGGCCTTGAGGGCATGGGTCCGGAGCATTCATCGGCTCGCCTGGAGCGTTATCTGCAACTCTGTGCCGAAAACAACATTCAGGTCTGCCAGCCCACCACGCCGGCTCAGATCTTTCACCTGTTGAGACGGCAGATGTTGAGCGCGAATCGCAAACCCCTGGTGGTGATGACTCCCAAGAGTTTGCTGCGTCACAAGCTGGCGGTATCGGCTCTGGAAGAACTGGAGCACGGTGCCTTCCAGGCGGTTCTGGGTGACGAAGTTCTGGATGGCGGTGTTGGCAATCCGCAAGCGGTGGAGCGTGTGGTATTGTGCAGCGGCAAGCTTTACTACGACCTGGTGGAAGAAAGAAGCAAGCGGAACCTGGCATCGCCCCGCACTGCCCTGCTTCGGCTGGAGCAACTTTACCCGTTCCCGGCTGAGGAGTTGGCGGCTCAACTGGCGCGTTATCCCAATGCACGAGAGTTGGTCTGGGCTCAGGACGAGCATGAGAATCAGGGCGCCTGGACCTACATCATGAAGCAGTATTTCCGCCGGGTAATTCCCAGCCATCTGGAACTGCTCTATGTAGGACGCGCCGATGCGGCCGCGCCGGCTGTGGGTTTGCACAACATGCACGTGGCGCAGCAGAAAGCCATCATCGAAGAAGCCCTGGTGCGCAATTAATGCAAAGCTGGTCTGGGGCTGCCGATTTGCTTGCGGGCAGGCGGTAGCTCCCGGACCGGGATGCTGGTGGCTCGGGAGTCTGCGTCTCTCAGATGCGCCACAACCCATAGAAAGGGAAGCATTCCCAGACCGTCGGCTTAGGCTGGCGCTGGTTTCTTAACACAATAGAATAGGAGAACTATTTGAAAACGAGAAGTGAAACACTGTCGCAGTTATGCGGGACGGTGTTTGATCTGGCTGTTCTCGGCGGTGGTATCGTCGGTGCGGGAGTGGCTCAGAATGCCGCTGCCAGCGGACTGAAGGTGCTACTGATCGAAAAGGGGGATTTTGCCTCTGGAACTTCCAGTCGGACCACCAAGCTCATGCATGGCGGCTTCAGATATCTGGAGCAATATGATTTTCGACTTACCCGGGAGCTTTGCCAGGAGCGCGGCTTAATGGAGCGTCTGGCACCGCATCTGGTGAAGGACTTTACTTTCATGCTGCCCCTGGAGCGAAACAGGAAGTTGTTTGGTATGAAGGTGGGTGTGGGTTTGACGGTTTATGATCTGCTCTCCGTCAATTCCCGTGGAAGGCGTTTGCACAAGCGTCTCAACCTTGGAGATACCCTGTCCAAGGCCCCCTCCTTAGACAAAGGGCGGATCAGGGGCTCTCTGTTGTTTCATGATTGCATCACCGATGACAGTCGCATCGTGCTGGAAGTGCTCAAGTCGGCGGAAAGCCTGGGGGCACTGACCTTGAACTATGTGGAAGCGCTTGATTTTCAGGGCAGTGAGGGGCGGATTGAAGCAGTTCGCTGCCTTGATCGTGTCAGCGGCGAAGAAATCTGGATCAAATGCCGGGCTTGTGTCAATGCTTGCGGTATCTGGTCTGATGCCCTTTTGCAGAAGGCCGATCGCAGTTGGACACCGATCGTCAAGCCGGCCAAGGGCACTCACATCGTCCTGCCCATGACGGCCTTCAAGACCGACACGGCTCTCTTCCTTCCCACCGATGACGGGCGCTATGTCTTTGCCGTACCCTGGCAGGGAGCGCTCATGGTAGGTACTACGGACCATGATTACGACGGACCCCTGGATGCACCCACGGCATCCCCGGCGGAGGTGCAATATTTGTTGTCGGTGCTCAATAGCTACCGCGCTCTTGACCCGGAGGAAGATGCAAGAGAACTTTGCCCTGACGACGTGATAGCGGCCTGGGCCGGCTGCCGACCTCTGGTGCAGAGCGGCGGCAGTACCGGTGGTAATACCGCATCGCTTTCGCGTGAACACCTGCTTTTTGAAGGTCCTCACGGGATTATCGGGCTTGTTGGCGGTAAGCTGACCAACTATCGAATGCTGGCTTGCCACGTTGTGGACGCCGTGCTGGCGAAACTGGTTGAACGTGACTCCGGCTATGGTCTCATCTCTACCGCGCGCACCGATAAAATCATGCTGGGTGGTTGGACGGATCGATCCGACTATGAAGAATTTCGGGTCACCGTTCTGCAAGCGGCCGGGCGACTACAGCTTAGCCTGCCTACGGCTGAGCATCTACTTGCCAGTTACGGTAAGGAGGCTCTAAGAGTTATGGAGTACATAGGTAGAGACCCTTCCCTGGCTGAGCTGATTTCGGATGATTTCCCGGCCGTAATGGCAGAATTGCCTTACTGTCTGGAAAATGAAAAGGCCGTCACTCTCGAGGATATATTGGCGAGGCGTATTCGTCTGGCCTTCATCAATCAGAAACAGTGTCTGACAGTGCTGCCCCGGGTCGCCTCGCGATTGACTGAAATGGGCTACTGGAGCGAAGCAAGAGCGCATCGCCTGCAGGCGGAATTTCAGGCCTCGCTCGTGAAGCAACAGGGTTACTTGCCTTAGGCGAAAGGAATTTCTTTCTCAACTGCGGCGCTGTCTGAAAGCGCCATTCACCAATCAACAATGAAGAACCTCAAAGGAGGTTAAATGCAGAATCCGGTTGAATCAGAAGTATCTGTTCCGGATCCCTTTTCGGGATTCGATTTCCAGGCTCACGGCACAGACGAGGGTCTGGTGCGAGCACTGGCTGATCTCACTTTCATCAGAAAGGGTGAAAACGTCTTGGTTTTAGGAGGCATCGGCAGCGGTAAGACTACCCTGGCCGGCATCCTTGCCAGACAGGCATCGCTGCACGGATTGACGGTGCAAACCATCGATGCTCCGAGCTGTTACTATCCGCGCTTGCCGACTCGGTATCTGGAATGTGATTTGCTCTTGCTGGACGAAGCACATATCTGGGTGGATGTGGCACCGCTTGCTCTCCTGGCTCTTATTCTTAAGCGCCATGAATTGGGTAAGTCCACCATATTGGTCTGCGTCGACTCCAATTGGCAGCGGATGCTCGCTCAGAACAATGTCGGAACACCGCGTACCGACGCCAATCGAGAGCGCTTGCTTCTGGAGGGGCTTTCTGATCAGAGCGCTTTCAGCCCTGAGCTGACCTGGCTTACTTCCCAGAGGTGGTCGCCCGTTGTCGTCTTGCATCTGCTTGGTTGTGGTCCTACCCTCTATCCGTCGGAAGCGGAGGAACTTGCACCTTACTTGCAATGTCAGAACCGACCGCCTCACTGGTATTTCCTGAATACCGGTGAGAAGAACTGGGGTGCTTTGTTTAGAAAAAACTGAGCCGTCAGACTCTCGCTTGCTTAGTGGAGGCGTGCTAGTCCACCGGCGCTTTGGTGCACCACCTCTAACGGGGGTGGTGCCCTTTCCCTTCTTTTTCTTCCAGGTAAACTAAAAGGTATAGTGGAGCCTTTGTTTTTTGTTGGTTGAGAGGTTCCTTCCCCTGGCTGAATGCGCAGGCTGGTGCTACATGATCTAGTGAGTAAAAGAAAAAAGGAAATGCCGGAGTTTCAGTCCGGCATTTCCAGGAGGAGAACCATATGTTGTTCTTAATTTTGTTGTCTCATGCCGACTCTGAGGACGGCTCGGCTTTAGAGCCGAAAGTATTCTTTCAAGAGCTCTTCCAGCTGAGCCTCGGAGAGGTAGCCCCAGTGCCGTTTGGAGAGACGATTCGGTTCAGGCTGGTTGTGGTCCAGGAAGAGGAAGCTGGGGCAAACCGTTACCCTGAGAGCTTCCGCGAAGGCGCGATCCCTGGCAATATCGAAACGCAGGAAGTCCACCTGACCGGCATAGCGCCCGGCAATGCGGTCGAGGGCGGGACCCTGTCTGGCGCATTCGCCGGAGGTGTCTGGGCTTGTTGAGTCGTAGAATTCCACCACCACGAAGCCCTGCCTTTTGGCAACGGTATCGAGCAGGGTGGCTTTGTCTACTTCGATCACGCCGGGCACGCTCACCTGATTGCGGGCGAGAGTGAGCGTACCGGGGGTGAGCGCCTTGGAACTGAAAACCGGGGCGGCATCTGTGGAGCTACCCGGAGTGGCAAGAGAAAGCGCCACGAGTGCGCTCATGATCAGTGTTTTCATAGTCTGGTCGGAGTTGAGTTGCAAGTTGGTGTCAGGCAGATAAACTATTTGCCAGACAGTTGGGCTTCCCTGGTGCGCAGGTCTTCGGCGACGGCGCCGCTGTACTTGACCAGTTCGCCATTCCAGTTGCGGGTGTACACCGGCTGGTCACTATCGGTTTCTTCCGTTGTGACGGGCTTGCCTGCCTTGTGGAGAGTGCGCTTTTCATGCACTTTGTAGAAGCCATAGAAGAGATTGAGTTCGGCCTGATCTTCCTCTTTCACCAGTTGGTAAACCAGGGGGGCTTCCACAAACAAGGTGTCGCGAGCTTCTCCGCCCATGCGGAAGAGCCTCATCCCTTCGGCGAAGACTTCGATGGGATTGTCGAAATAGTTGCTGGCCGGTTTAACCAGGGCCAGTTTCTGCATGTCGGCATTGCTTATGGCTTCCGCTTTAGCGGCGGCAACCACTTTTCCGTCCCTGTCCAGGTACTGTCCTTCCAGATTCACCCTCAGCCAGCGCTTGCCTAACTTCTGATCCACAGGGCGTTCTACCCGGTAGTAGGCAAACTTTTCTGCCGGAAACTTGGCCGAAATGGCAGTTGCGCCTGCTGCTTCCTCGGGGCTGACACTACCGACTGCTGCCGCCGGAGGTGCGGACGCCGGCAGTGGTGCCAGGGGGACTTTAATGTAGAAAACTCGCACACCGGTCTGCGGGTCCACGGCTTTCACATAGCCGAGACTTGCGGTCATCCTGGCCATAACTTCGTCACCGTTTTCCCAGCCCATGCGCTCCTGGTGATTGTGAGCCAGTTCGTGCAAGATGAGCGATTCGATGGTGTCGAAGTAGTGGCCGCCGGGCTTGAACCGCGTGGGGCGGGCCCAGACCGGCGCATCGGCGTCGGTGGGGCGCAGCTTGTCGGTGGCGCCGGGGGTGACATAGATTGCCTTGCGACCATCCTTATCGGTGGTGTAATAGGCATAGCCCGGCTCTTCTTTGTAGAGCGGGTCTTTGAGGAAGTAAAACTTGACGCCCTGGCGGTCGCCGGGAGCCAGATGGGAAGGCTTGGAACGCGCAAGAGCGGCTTCGACGCCCCAGAGTTCGTCCAGGCGCGGTTTGCGAGCGAGAATGCGTTTGGCCTGGATTGGCGCCGCTTCTTTCACCTTATGGTCTTTACCTTCGCTGACGGCGTCGCCTTTCACTTCGCCGTTGGGGCTGTCGGTATTGGCACTGGTGAGAGACTTCTGTTCTTCCACCAGCTCGTTTTCCAGAGCGAAGGAAGCTTTCAAGTCGCCTTCCTGGAGGGCTTTCAGCTTGGCATCGATGACGCCGGCCAGCTTGCTTCGACCTTCCTGCAGACCTTCAAGGCTGGCGTCGGTTGAGAAAAGTTTGATCGGTTCGCCGCGGGCATGGAGAAGGTAGTTGAAGCGTCCTTCATCCTCCACGATTTGCACGTGTGTCTCCAGGGCGAACTGTTTGGCCTTCTCCTCCAGGTCCGGGGCAACAGGTGCGCCGCTCATGGATTTGACGAAGGGCACCGAGGGGTCGATTTCCTGCCTGGCGCAAGAACTACAGAAGCCGGTCGTGAAAGAGATGAAGCGCTTGACCGCATGACCAGGGGCTCCGGCCGGAGCAAAACTGAGCCAGGTCAAGATAATCAGTAAGAGCACAAGAGGGGAGGCCCAGCGCCAGCTAGGCCTCTCCCGGGGGGTAGGTTCAGGTTTCATTTCAGACTTTCAAGAAGAGGAGGGAATTAAAATCCCTCCCCGGTTTAAAGTCCTCTTTCCGTCTGTTCAGTTGCTGGTCGGTGAGAGGGTTCTTTCTGTTGAGTAAGTTTCGGTGCTTGGAGCAAACTGCTCGAGGTGAGCCAGGTCGGCGCTACTTCCATCGGCAGTATAGAGCCCGGTGCGTTTGATCCAGGCCTCTACCGCCGGTGGCACCAGATCGTGGATGGGAATTCCATGCTTCAGGTGACGCTTGACCATCAGGCTGGACACCGGCGGACTGGGCAGGTCTACCACGATAATGTCGGCTGCAGGTAAGAGTGCGGCCCATTCTCTGGCAAGAGCGGCATCCATGTGCCGTCGGGGGGTGACTACAATGCGGCAGAGACGGAAGAGTTCGTCTACTCCTTCCCAGTTCCCGAGCCAGTGCAAGTGCTTGCCGGCGGGGCCGCTCTCGCTTTCGGCGGGCTCGGGCCTCAGATATTCGACACTGGTGATCATGTAGAGTTCGGTACCCGGCGGCAACTCTTCCTTTAACTGCCTGAGGGTATCCACCGTGTACGACTTGCCTTCGCGATCAAGCTCCAGGCGGCTGGCGAGCAGGCGGGGCTTGCCCTTGATTGCCTCTTCCACCATGGCGTGCCTGAATTCTGCATCGGCTATGAAATGAGATTTGTGCGGCGGGCTCTTGGCTGTGACCAGGTAAACCCGGTCCAGACCAAGTTCCTGCAAGACGTATTCGGCAACAAAAACATGACCGTTGTGTACCGGGTCGAATGTTCCACCCAGTACTCCGACTTTTAGGGGCTTCATGTGAATGCCTCTTCCAAGAGGGGCTCGAGAGCACCACCTTGACTGAAGGTGGTGCCGTCGAGCTGAGTTTCTAACTTTGGGATTGCTTGTCGGTCAAGCCGCTTGCTTGAGGCGATTGCGGCTCTTCAAGCTTCTGAGGCGGCGTGCCGCCAATTTTTCACGGCGCTCCCGCTCGAACTGGCGATAGGCCTGGTCCCAGATCTTGCCGTAGTTTTGTTCGTAGGTGCCGAAGGCGATAGACTCGCGGCAAGCCAGCACATGCTCGCGCATGTCGCTGTAGCCGCTGGTGTGGTACAGGAGCATCAAGTGCAACTGCCAGGCTGGAATGACATGGTTGCCGCTATTCCAGAGTTCGTTCGCTACCTTGGTCTGGTGCAGGAAGGCACGAGTTTCTTCGGCTATGCCCATGGAGAGGTAGCGCTTGCGGCTGATCTTGGTGGGGTTGGGGTTGTTGGGAGTGGTGCCGTACAGGGCATGGTAAGCCTCATGGGCCAGATAAATGGCTTTCATGATTGGCGAACAGAGGGAGCCGATGGCGATGAAAGTGCCGCGGCGGTGACTCGGCTCGGAACGACAGTAGGCACCGTCTCTACCGTTCCAGCGTTGAATCCTGGCGCCGAGCATGTGCAACTTGCGCAAATCACGGCGCAAGGTGGGGCTGTCTTCCAGAATCTTGATGAATTTGCTACCAAATTGGCGCGCTAGCTTTCGGCTAATCTCCGCGTCCAGGAGTTTTGTATCCATGGTGTTCTCCCTGCCTGATGGCGAAAGAGAGTTGATAAAACGGAGGTGCGGCCGAAACTTTTTGCTAGGCGGCAGTCACCTCCAGGTCGTTTGACAAGCAAGCCGTTCACCGGCTGGATGCCGGCAGGCTCTCCCGCTGGGGGATGCTTGTGCTGGATGCTGTCTTAAGGCAGGCGGTGCAATTGCTTGCCAGGTGAGCATGGTATTACTTATGATACCAGACCCTGGGGAAAATGGTGACTTTTGAGTCATGGGTTTTGCTTTTAGTTGCGGCCGGACCGGCTTCCGGGGCGTTGCTGCCATCGGTGAGGCAGTCCGGTCCGGCCGCAGTGATGTCTGCTTCTTTTTCTGTCTTGGCCTCTTAATGGCTCTGCGAGCCGCTCTGAGCCTGGTCGGAGCCATTCGCAGCCGCGCCTTCTTTCTCCCCTTTGTCTTCCTGGCGGAGCAGTACCTGCGCCTCCTTGAAGCGGGCCAGAAGTTCGGGGCCAAGAATGGTTTCCTTATCGAGAAGCACCACAGTCAGCTCTTCGATGACCTGCTTCTGAGCCTTGATGATCTCGCGGGCTTTGGCATCGCAGTCGGCCACGATCTGACGTACCTCGCGGTCGATCAGGTTGGCCAGTTCCGTGCCCACGGGCGCCGCCTGGGCAGTGCCGTAGCCCGGTGCGTAAATGGCGCCCAGAGAGGACATGCCGAACTCCGTCACCATGCGAACGGCCATGGAATAGGCCTGCATGAAGTCGTTTGAGGCGCCGGTGTCGCGAGTGCCCGTGAAGATTTCCTGGGCGGCTCTGCCGGCCAGAGTCATGGTGATGCGCTTGCGCATGTCTTCGTCGGTGTAGCTGAAGCGATCGCCGTCGCTATGGGTCTGCACATAACCGAGAGCGCGTCCGCGCGGCATGATCGTGATCTTGGTGATGGTGTCCCCGTCCTGCACCAGGTTGACCACGGCATGGCCAAGCTCATGGTAGGCAGTCTGGCGCTTGTCGAAGTCCTTCATGGCCTTGAGGCGAGAACGCCTGGCATCACCGGCTTCCACGATGGAGATGGCCTCGTCGAACATCTCATTGGTGATGAGAGTGACGCGGTTGTTTGCCGCAGTGTTGCTCAGGAGCACCGGCAGATTGCTCGATGGCGTGGTCGATGCCTGGTTGGGGGAGGCGCCGACGGTACCGTTCTTGAGCTGGTTAGCCGGCGGAGTCGGCTCCTTAGCCTGTGCTTCCAACTTGGCCGCCAATTCCTGCTTGCGCTTCTTCTCTTCGGCGATTTGCAGCCGAGAGGCAATAACAGCCGCTTCGTTGCAGGCTGCTTCGATGTCGGCGCCGCTGAAACCGAAGGTGCGGTGCGCCAGAAGGTTGAAGTCCAGACCTTCGGACAGAGGCTTCTTGCGGGAATGGACCCGGAAGATAGCGGCTCGCCCTTCAGTATCAGGCAGGTCGATAGGCACATCCATGTCGAAGCGACCCTTGCGCTTGAGGGCCGGATCGAGCATGTCCGTGCGGTTGGTGGCAGCGATGACGAGGATGCCCTCGTTCTTCTGGAAGCCGTCCATCTCGGTGAGGAGCTGGTTGAGCGTCTGCTCGCGTTCGGAATTGGAACTCGGTCCGTTGCTGCGCTTGCCGCCTACCGCATCGATTTCGTCGATGAAGATGATGACGGGCTTGTTGGTGCGCTTGCGCTGCTGTTTGGCGGCCTCGAAGAGGGCGCGAACGCGACCGGCACCGACGCCCACATAGACTTCCACGAAAGCGGAACCGGTAGTGATGTACATGGACGCATCGGCTTCGCCGGCCAGGGCGCGTGCCAGCAGGGTCTTGCCGGTACCGGGCGGTCCGGAAAGCAGGATACCGCGCGGCAGTTTGGCGTCGTGGAGGTTGTAGACTTCCGGCTCTTTCAGCCAGAGGCACACTTCCCGCAGGCGATCGATGGCTTCAGGCTGACCGGCGACGTCAGCGAAAGTTTTCTTGTTGGGATCGTTCGGCAATATGAGCTGTGCCGGCGATTTGGTGTCGTTATTCTGGCTCATATTTCGGCCCGTATTGTCGTCGTTGAAATCGAGAGGCTCGTCCGAACCAATCGGTCTGTTGTTGTTATTGCGCCGTCCCGGACCCCGCCGCTCCTGGTGGGAGGGGAAGTAGCCGCCCATGGAAGGGTCGCCGCGGTAGTCGTAACCGCCGTTGTAGGAGTCGCGGTTGCCTGACCTTCTCGAGGAAGGTGGCTGGTACTGAGCTTGCTGTCGTCTGAGGCGACGCCACAGGTAGAAGAGAACCAGAATGATGCCGATGGTGACGGCCAGCCCGGTGAAGCTGGTGCCGCCGGAGGCGGTAGGGGTCAGTGTAGGGGTTGCTACTGGGGGTGCCGACGACTGCGCCAGAGCCACTGTCGAAGTGAGCGCCAATCCAGAGATGGTGCAGACTGCCAGAACCAGGGCGCAGCCTAGAGTCCGGCAGACGGCGAGCAACCTTATCGTAAGAGTTTTCATAGTCAACTCCTGAATACTCGCTATGCAAATTGAAATTGCCTCTAAACGTCCGACAGTGCACCAGAAGCTTTCATGAGCTTCTTAAGGGGCTAAGACTTGCAGGGGGTTTAGGGGAGTTTGTTTAGAATGAAAAAGAAAAGAAGCAAAGAGTCTCTCTAACTTAGCGGAAAATCGGCAGCTATTTCCTGTGGGGATGAGCCTCTTGGAAGCCGCTGCCCGGGCTGGTTGTGAAGAGGTTTGAGAGCCTGCGAAATTGTTAAGTTGTCGATTTGGTGGGAGCTTCGCTGGAGGTCAAGAGGCGTGGCGGGGTTCGCCATTTTCTCCTGGTACGGACGATTTCCGTTTTGGATGGATGTCAGCAGGAGTTTATAATTGAGCGCAGTTGAGCTAGGTTGGGCTGGTTGGCTGGAGGCAGAGCCCGCTGCAAGTTTTTCAAGGTGGTTGGCCGCTGTGCTGCATCACCCTGATAGATCTGTCTGCATCAGCCCTGGCGCTGGCCGCAACAAGGCTGCAGACCCCGATCTACTCATGAATACAGTATGACAAGTTGGTTTTTTCGGTAGAATCGGTACTTAGCTTCCTGCCGGACTGTTTGGAGGTTGCAAATAAAATGTGTTTTTGAAGGAAAAGAGCTGGACATGCGGGGTCGCGTGCGAT
>JACRFZ010000061.1 GCA_016212515.1 Candidatus Melainabacteria bacterium | reverse complement strand
TCTTTTTTGAAACAGCGCCTTGGCTCTATCAACAAGCGGCAAGCTTTTTCCAGTTGTTGTTATCTCACCGATCCATTCTTCGGCAATCCTTTGACCCAGCACGACTTCGCAAAGAATAAAGCAGTAGCATTGATCAACAAGGTTATTTTGTCCCTTAAATACCTCAGAGACAAAATGCAAGTCAATGCAATTTAAATTTGAACGAGTGGCATTTATCTGTATGTCGGAGAGAAATTCTTTAATTCGACCGGCTCCTCTCAGAGTGGAGGTGCTTGCTTTAAATCTGGCAGGAACTGCAGTTTCTATTGCAGTTGTCTCCATCGGCGCTCGATAGGACATAAATTTGAAATTGGACAACTTGGGAGCACGGGCAATCATTTCATCAACTAAAGGATGCAGGTGATATTCACTTTCGGGTGTGATGGCAAATCTTCGGTAACCGTTTATCTCGGGACTCAGCTCCCATTTTAAGTCGGCAACTTCAGCAAGTTTTGATGATATCCACTCTGTACTTGCGTCAAAATTTGTGGAGCATATAAGGTCTAAGTTCTCTTCAAAATCGCGCCAAAAGGCGTCCATTTTGTCAATGGACTGTTTCTTGAATTGCATCTCGACTTTATTTTTACTGTCGGCAAAGCGCCAGCGCAATCGATACTCTCCATTTCAGAATAAAGTAGATGGACTACCAGATTAGATTACTACAGATTTTGCAACTGCAGAGAGAATTGGGCGGCTTTGACTACCTTTGAAAGTTCATCTGGTTGTTTGCGTCTCAGTGGTCAGCATCAGAAAACTTTAGCCGCTTCAAAGTATACAGCTCTATTGAATATAGACCTGGAGAGGAGAGAGCAAATGCGTAGGAGTGAAGGGTGCTTGTGACTACTTGAACTGCCAACCCTAGTCTCGTTCAAAAACATTGACCAACTAAAACAACACCGGCAAAATTCCGGGCGGCTAAATCGCCTCTGCGAATGCAAAAGTATAGTTTTCCACTATCACCCCACAAGAAGTTTGCCTCTTCATCTGACGCAATCTGTAACAACAAAAGCCATTCATTGACCGGATCCAACAAATCCTCAGATGGTTTTCGAAAGCGCTCTTGGAACTTGGGATTGAAAACTTCAATTTGATCATTACATTCAATGAAGACATCTTCCTGGATAGCCTGTGGATGTCCAAAAATTTGGTGTGTCGGCGTGTCATGAGCGTCTCCCTGCCATCCTGAGATGAGTTCCTCGTATCTTTCACGTTCTTCGTCGCCCGTGATAATTTTCCGCATTGCTTCGGAATATACTTCAGGAAGAGTAATTAGATACTCAAACTCGACAGAGCATGCAGGAAACGTCACTGCGGCAAATTCCGCCCGGATTGGACTTGGCGATGGTGGTTGCGCTCGCTCTAGTATGCCTTTCTTTTCAAAATAGAACACCTGCCATGCCGAAGGATCGCCGCCGAAGCCGAATTCACTTGCGTCTGCGAAGAATGAAAGAAGTCCGCTCGACGGCAAGCCGGAATCAGGCCATATTTTTGCAATCTCAACTAAATCGAGTTGGCATAGAAATTCAAGAGGTACGACTTCTTCACAATCAACCAAAGGCCATTTGAAATTCGGCGGAACGTCTGGAATTCCGCCAAATCTTGAACTGATGCCACCATTATGCGGCTCTTGTACTTTCATTCGAATGGCTGGCAATGAAAATTGCTTGAGGTCAGTAATGCATTGAGTCAGTTCGGTAATCTCTAGCACCTCCTCATATTTACCAGCTACCGCCAATCCTCTGATGATTGCTTTGCGCTGCTCCTTCTCCGCCAGGGTGCGCTCCTCAGCTGCAATTAAAGGCTCTATTACATTAGTTTTTAAAGACAATAAATCGCAGTAGACATTCGAGTGCTCATTGCTCGCTGCGCATAATTTAAGTCCTTCCTCTACATCTTTCAAAACTGTTTGTGTTGGGCACAACCTCAACAATCGCAGTTTCGCCCGCTCGAAAAAGGTAACCGGCCGCAGCTCGTAGTAAAGAGACAAATCAAAATATCGTTCGGCATCGTCAAATTGTTGTGATTGCAAACGCTCAAGCGCTTTGTTGAATAGTTTTGTAGCATCTTCGGGGTTGTTGCCTTTACCCAGCATAGTTTTCCTTTAGCTCAGACAATGTGGACGGATTTACCCAAATCGGTTTTTAGCAAACTTTGACAGAAATATCTAGTGAGTCTCTAGTCTCCAAGCCTTTCTCTGGAAAGTCGCTCTAGTACCCACTCTCCAAGAAGAAAAGGGAAGGACCTTGCGGACCTTTCCCTCTCTTTCTTCTTCTCGTGTTGTGTGGTGGCGGGAAAAACTGTGTCTACTTGTTAGTGAAAGAGAATCTAGTTGAAGGCAATCTAGCCAAAAGGAACCTCGGTGGTGCCATCGAAAATGTCTTCCGGCAAAGCCGCGGCTGAATCTACTTCTCCCTCAGGGTCTTGCCCGGACCCTGAGGAGGAATTAGATTTTTTCCCCTTTGGGGGAAGGGAGAGCTGGCTGGCCTCAACCACAGGAGTGATGCGATTGAGTCCCTGTCTGTCCGTCCAGTGATCCAGAATCAGTCTGCCCGTGACTGTAATCTGGTTGCCTTTGGAGAGGCACCGGGCGGCTAGCTCGGCCAGCTTTCCCCAGGTCTCGACCTTATAGAAGTCGCAGGCTTTGTCGGTCTTGCCCGTTGACCGGACAAAGCTGTTAACTGCAACAACCATTGTGGTTTTAACCCTTCCACTCGAAAATTCAATCCTTTCTGGTGCTTTAACAAGATTCCCAACCAGTGAAACGTTAGCAAGGCTCATAACGCGACCTCCCGTGTAATTTGCACTTTCAACAAGCCCATGCAGTTTGTGGTTACATATTGCTTGTTGCGATTTACTTGGTTGGGGGAGACTCTTATAAATTACCACCCATACAGACGTATGTCAACATATTTTCGTACGGTATCCGAACGCCAAGCCGGCTGGGGCTTGCACAAACTTTGTGGGAAAAGGCAGTAAAATCGGGCGGCAATGTCAAGAGTAAAAGCTTTGCAAAATCAGGCATATTCCTTGATTTGGGCGTTTAATAACGATTTTGCGGGAACATAGAATATGTAAGTTAGGAGACTCCTTTTGTCCCAATCCTCAGACGATCCCTGGTTCAAGCGCTACCGCTGGCTGCAGATGCTTGGCACTGGCGGTATGGGCGTCATTTATC
Organism: Candidatus Melainabacteria bacterium; assembly: GCA_016212515.1. GTDB lineage: Bacteria > Cyanobacteriota > Vampirovibrionia > Obscuribacterales > Obscuribacteraceae > Obscuribacter. Next base: position 27,720 of record JACRFZ010000061.1, on the reverse strand, counting down.
TGGCTCAAGACCTGTATAGCGACGATGCTTTCAGGGTAGTGAAACACTTATCCAGCACCTTTTCCGATCCTGATGAAAAGGCAGAGGCCATAAGGCTCTTTCGCCGCGAAGCGGCCATGTTGCAGCGCCTCAATCACCCGGGGGTGGTGCGTTTTCACGACCACTATTTTACCGAGGAAGGCAAGTATTACCTGGTCATGGACTATGTGCCGGGCAGTTCACTGGAGACGGTAATCAACGACTTTGGTCCCTTTAACGATGATGATGCCGTCAAAGTCGGGATTCAAATTTGTGAAGTGCTCGAGTATTTGCACGACCAAGATCCGCCGATAATTTATCGCGACTTGAAACCTTCCAACTTGATGTTGACGCCGGAAGGGCAAATCGTTTTCATCGATTTTGGTATTGCCCGCAACTTCATGCCCAAAGAGTCGGCTACAAGGGTGGTTACTGCCGGCTATTCGCCGCCTGAGCAGTACTTTGGTAAGCCGGAAACGAGAAGTGATATTTACGCACTCGGTGCTACCCTCGGGCATTTGCTTACCGGTACGCGGCCTAAGCCGCTCACCCCTACCACGGTCAGTCAGCATAAGCCCGATGTTTTGCCTTCCCTTGACGCGCTGGTGAAGCAAATGACCAGCCATGCCATAGATGAAAGACCGCCTTCAGCCAGGCATGTGCGGCATTTGCTGTACCGCTGCTATCAAGAGTTGCATCCGGAATTTGAGATACCCGACGAAGTCTTCAAAGCTCGCACCATTACTACCACCAGAGAAGAACAGTTTATTTCTCAGCGCATTATGAAGTCGGGCATGAAGGCGGCCGCATCTGCCCTCAAGTTCGAGCAGGACAATGAGCGCAAACGGCGTAACTCGCCTGAGGAGGGCTCCGGCACCTTCGATCGCCTGCGCGGTATCAACCGGGAAGGCGGCAATACCAATCCCAGAAACCAGCGCGTTACTTCAAGCAAGGTACAGCAAGTTTCTTCCAGCAAGGTTCAGAAGGTATCCTCCAGCAAGGTTCAGAAGGTAAACGGCAATCGCGACGATGCGCGCAGTTCCAAAGGTTCATTGCGCTCAGTGAGAGATTTGAAGAAAACTGAAGAGCGGGGCATCTTCAGCAAGCTCTTCGGCTGGCTGGGTGGACGCAAAGACTGATAATAATCAGGCGGAGCGACTCATTTCACCAGGTCTTAGATCTTGCGGTTGCCGACAAGGTCTTCGAGGAGTGCTACGGAAAGTTTGACCGAAGCTCTGGACCCTCTGCCTACGATGGCGAAGTCTCTCGCTTCGGGCTGGCCGGGAAAGGCGTGGCCGCCGCGCCTGTCTACATGGGTGGTAAGGGTGGTGCCGTCGGTGCACGTAAAGTTGGTGGTGGAAAGCCTGTCTGAGTTCTCCGTATTGATGGTGCGGCAGCCTTTGTTCTTTTCGATCTGGCTCATGAATTCATCGGCCGAAGGGTTGTCCTGAATGAAGTTCCAGGCTTTTTGCACATAGTTGCGGCGCTTGGGTTCGTAGTGAACGATTTCGGTACCCTTGAGGCTGAGATTTTCAGCATTGGGGACGGTGCCGGTGGCGGCGAAGAGTCGTTTGACGGCGCCGGGTTCTTGTTTGTCGAGCCTGTCGGCCACGTCAAAGGCGAAGGCCACGCCCTGGGAGAAGGCTAGCATGTTCAGGTCTTTGGGGTCGATGCCGTATTGCTTCTTGGCGATGGCCAGGGTGCCTAGAATTGCTTGTGTGTCATTGATTTTTTTGCCGTCGTCACCAGTGGCGATACCAGGGGTGATATTCTGACCGCCTATGCCCTGCCATTCTCTCAGACCGATTTTGTTGCGGGAGGCTTCCGGCAAAATGACGATGGCACCCTGGCTCCGCATTCTCTCGGCATCGATGCTTTCGGCAAAGCCCTTGGCATTGGCGGTAAAGCCATGGAGGGCGACGATTGTAGTGTATTTTTTGCTGGGGTCGTAATTGTCGGGCAGAAGTACCAGCGATTTTATTTCGCGGCCGCCGGCGTGTACGGTCAATTCTTCTTGATTTTTGCTGATGGACTGGCGGCTGACCAGGTTTACTTCTCGTCCTTCGCCGCTTGCCACCAGGCGGTCTTTGTTGCTTTCTCTGACATTGACTTTGTCGCCGCCCAGCTCTTCCAGGCTGAGGGAGGGCAGACCGTCGGTCAAGCCGAGACTTTTGCCGATTTGACGTACCAGACCTACATCGCCAAGGGCGGCTACGGCTTCACCGGCTAGTTTGAAGGTTGTCTTGTCCGGTATGAACTGATCGATGCGGTCCATACTTAAAGAAAAATCGGATGCCATGGTAATCTCCCAGCCAGAGTAAGGATGTATATCCAGGCTGAAGATTTTTTGGACAGACGGCTGCCTTAAGTTGGTTGATGCCCCAGGCTGGTAGATGACCCAGGTTGGTAGATGACCCAGGTTGGTCGAGAACCAGAGTACTCTGGCTGTTTACTTATCGAGACCGGCTGAGACCAGGATTTTTTCCACCAGGGCGTCATAGCTGATACCGGCTACTTCGGCCATGGCCGGAAGGTCGGAGGTATCGGTCATGCCAGGCAGGGTGTTTACTTCCAGAATGTAAGTCTTGCCGTCGGTGCCGGCGATCATATCGACACGGGCGTAACCGCTGCAGTTGAGAGCGCGGAAGGTCTTTTTGGCCAGCTCCTGCGCTTCTTTGGTTCTTTCTTCCGAGAGTTTTGCCGGCAGCACGAACTCGGTCATACCTTTGGTGTATTTGGCTTCGTAGTCATAGAAGCCGGCTTTCGACTTGGGTATGAGTTCCAGGATGGGCAGGGCCACCAGTTCTACTTTGTGACTGCTCTTGCCGTTTCCGTTGCCATTGCCGTTTGCTTTGGCGGTGTCTACTTCCAGCACGCCGATTGTGATTTCCTGACCGGAAACATAGTTTTCTACTATGGCGCCGCCGAATTCTTTCAGGGTGGCTTCGACACAGCCGGCCAGTTTGTCTGCTTCGTCGATTTTATGAACGCCTACCGATGAGCCTTCGTTCAAGGGTTTGACCATGACCGGAGGCTTGGGCAGGCTTTTGAGAAACTCGCCCAGGTCTTGACCGTCGTTTTCTTGGATGACATAGCTTCTGGGGAAGGGCAGATCTTGTGCCTGCAGCACCTTTTTGGTGAGGGGCTTGTTCATGGAAAGAGCGGAGGAGAGCACGCCGGAGCCTGTATAAGGCACTTTCAGCAACTCCAGCAGACCTTGCACGGTGCCGTCTTCGCCGTAGCGTCCATGCAGGCAGAGGAAAGCTATTTCCACCTGGTTGAGCTTGATGTCGTTGACGAGATTTTCACTCACATCTATAAGGACGGTGTTTTCGTAACCGAGGCGCTTGAGGGCGTTGAAGCAGTTCTTGCCAGAGCGCAAAGAGACTTCCCGCTCGTTGGACAAGCCGCCGTAGAGAACGCCAATCCTGGTTTCTCTGGTGATCTTTTGGGATGGCTTCACTTCTTCTTCCTCCAGATGGCAAGCTCTTCTTCGCTAAAGGTGCCCATGGTTTTCCATTCGGGCGTCAGGTCAATGTTGAATTTTTCGGCTACGGTTTGCTGCATTTGTTTGAGCAGGGCCGTCACGTCTTTGGATGTGGCGTTGCCCAGGTTGACGACGAAATTGGCATGCAGGGTGGAAACCGCGGCATTGCCAACTTTCATGTCTTTGACACCGGCTTGATCCAGAAGGAAGCCTGCGCTCTTATCGGGCAGCGGGTTTTTGAAGGTGCTGCCGGCATTAGGGAAGCCGATTGGCTGTGTTTTCAGGCGGTACTCTTCGTTATGTCTGGTGCGGGCTTCGATATCTTCGGGCTTGTCCTGGGGTAAGCGGAAGATGGCCGAGAGTACTACGTGCCGGGCCGGATCAAGGGCGCAGCGGCGGTACTGGAAGGCTAAATCCTGATTGGTCTGCTCGGATATGGTGCCGGTTTGGGTGTCGAGGATCTGCGCTGTTTCGAGGATGGCTGAAATGGAACTGCCGTGCGCGCCGGCGTTCATTATCACCGCACCGCCCACAGTGCCGGGTATGCCCACGGCAAACTCCAGACCGGCAAGACCCTGCTGGGCTGCATGCTTGGCCAGGTGTGGCAGACGCGCCCCCGCTTCGGCGTAGAGCAGTCCGGGGGCAAGAATTTTGATGCCGGTCAGCCCGGTGGTTCTAATCACATTGCCCCGCACACCCTCGGATGAGATTAGCAGGTTGGAGCCGCCACCGATCACATACCAGGGCGCACCTTCACTGCTCAGTTTCTTGATGAGAGTAGCCAGTTCCTCCACCGATTCAGGCTGGTAGAGCCGGTCGGCGTTACCACCGATGCGCAGGGTGGTATAGCGCGCCAGCGGCGCATTATCTATTGCTTCCATCTTTGCCGTGCCGTTATCAGAACTCAAGGCTGCCCCTAGATTACTACTGAAGGTATGCGGAAGATTGGTCATAGTCCCTCCCTTTGCAGGAGTTCTACCAGTTCGGGACCCACTTTCGTTATATCACCGGCGCCCACCGTCAGCACGAGATCGCCTTCCTGTAAGGATGGTTTGAGGTTCTTAGCAAGCTCATGCACAAGACCGGGCAGGTAGCGGGTGTGGTTGTTCTTTACCGATTTGACGAAGGTCTCGCTGTCGATGCCCTCAATGGCGCCGCCGCGGGCGATGTAGATGTCGCAAATATAGGCCAGGTCGGCTTGATCGAAGGCCGTGGTGAACTCCTGCCAGAGGTCTCTCAGGCGTCCCGGTTGGTGGGGTTGAAAAACACAGACCACACGACCTTTACCGGAGCGTTCTACTTTGATAAATTCCTGGGCTGCTCTTAGAAGGGCTGCCACTTCCGTGGGGTGGTGGGCGTAATCGTCTACCACCAGTAGATCGCCTACCTGACCGATAAGTTGAAAACGCCTGTCCACGCCCCTGAATTCTGAAATCGCTCTGGCTGCGTCGCTAAAGCTCTTGTCTAGTTCCATGGCTAGAGCTATTGCGGCGGTGGCATTGTAGCGGTTATGGTCTCCCGGCACTCTCAAGCTGACTTTGCCCAGCTCTTTGCCGCCTTTGAAAACTAGCATATCGAAGCCCGGCAGGCTCTTGAAGCTGTAGGTAGGCAGTTCGCCCGGCGCGACGCCTTCTTTGTACTTGCCGTAGCTTACAATCTTCTTCAAGTTGTCTTCGGAAAGACCCGAAAGTAATTGCTTGACGCCACCATCATCGGTGCAGACCAGGCAGAAGGCTTCAGTATTGGTAACAAAGGTTTCCATGGAAGCAAGTATTTCTTTCATGCCGCCCGGATAGTTTTCCAGGTGGTCCGGTTCGATATTGGTGATCACGGAAGCGAAAGAGTGAGACTTAACATGGGTGCCGTCCGATTCATCAGACTCAGCTACGAAGTAGCCGCCCTTGCCGGTGCGGGAGTTGGCGCCGATATGATGGAAGATACCGCCTACGACGATGGAAGGATCGAGCCCGCATTCCAGTAAGACCTGACCCACAAGGGCTGTGGTGGTGGTTTTGCCGTGGGTGCCGGTGACAGAAATTAGTTTGTCTTCGCGCGCCAGATAGTTGAGCATATCGGAGCGGTGATAAATGGGCAGATTCTTTTCTCTGGCTGCGGCAAGTTCGGGATTGCCGTCTACTATAGCCGTGGAAATAATGAGGGCGCCGGCCCCGTCCATGTTCTCTTTCTGATGACCGATGCAAATTCTTGCTCCCAGAGCCTTTAATTCATCGGTGATGGGGCTTTCTTGTTTATCGGAACCGGAAACGTTATAGCCTCTATTGAGGAGAATCCTGGCCAGGGCCGACATGCCGATGCCGCCTATGCCGGCGAAGTGCACGCTTCCCTTGAGGTCTTTCAAATTCATAGATCTCCGAGCCTGGTCTGGTTTAGCCGTGGTGCTGATGCCTTCGAGGAAAGCTGTTTTGACGTTTACATTGAGTTCCAAGACTTAGCTTCTCCTTCAGGACTGATTCCGTGCTGCCACTGCCTTTACCGACGGTTCTAACTTGCATATAGGGCTTATATCTAATATCGCTACAAACGGCATAGGGACCGGCTTTTGTAGGGAATAAGGACAAAACAGCTAAACTATAGCCTGTATCCAGACAAAAAGAAACAGACGGAATAGCTCTCCGTCTGTCACTTTCATAAGATTTTGCTTGCTTCTTACTTCTTGGCGCCGGCTTTAACAAGGCGCGCATACAATCTGGCTTTGCGTCTGGCTGCAGTGTTTTTGTGCAGAACGCCTTTGGTCACCGCTCTGTCAATGACAGAGAAGACTTTTTTGATGGCATCAGCAGCTTCGGTAGCCTTGCCTTCATCCAAATTCTCTTCCACACGATTGCTGGCGGTGCGGATGTTTGATTTCCAGAAACGATTGCGATCGCGATTACGCTCTGCTACTTCGACTCTCTTAATTGCTGACTTGATGTTAGGCACGACTGTTTTCCGCCAATTCCTTGAAATGACAATACGCATGTCATAGTAGCATATGCATCCTTTATGCCAGGAAAAGCAGCCCTGTAGTTTTTCAAGAGCTTAATAAACTCTGGTTAAAGAAAGAGAGCCGCCACTGGCGGCTCTCGCAATAGATTGCTCTGGAGCAGGCTCTAGCTTTTATCGAGGGACTTGCTCAGCTGTTGCACTTGCTCGTGGCTGTATGCGCCACCGCCGCACCATTTGCTGTTTGGGTCGGCCATGAATGCGAGGGTATCTTTCAGCCCTTGCTTGTAGTGAGCCATATCTTCGGGGTTGGCGCCTTGAAGTTTCTCCATGTACTTGTTCATGTTTTCGCTGAGCCCGGTCACATGTTCTTGCACGGCATTGGGAATCTCACGCGGCTTTTCGATATTCTTGGCAAGGCTCTGGTCGGCGCCGGCCTGAGTCAGGTCGAGTAAGTTGAGTGGCTCATTCTTCTCAACTTCCCGGGGCTGAGCCTGCTCTATCTTTTGAGCTGGTTTTTCGTCGTCTATATCACGTCCCATGATTTGAATCCTTCGCCTTATAGAAGTAGAAGACCAGTGGTCTTGTTTTGGGGATTTTGTTTTGGTTTTTAGTAACTGGTTTTTGTTAGGTGCAGTTCACCTGTTATTGAGATTACGCTTCGTTAATGCGATCGTCAATGTGGTTTCTACGTAGGCGCCCCGGAATAAGCCTGGAAACCCTGAATTTACGGGAGTCGGCGTGGCGTATTTTATCTGCCGTGGAGGGGAATGTCAGGCTTGAGCACTTGGCAACTGGGGCTTTTACTGGCTTACTTTCCAGTCGAACTTGTAGCGCACCTGCACGTGGGCGGGGGCGCCTTTGGGCAGTGGAGCGAGGGGGGAGGCGTCCTTGAGGGCTTTCATGGCGGCCTGGTCGATGCCTGCGTCCCCCGAGCTCTCTACAATGTCGGCTTCCACAATATTGCCGTTCCTTTGTATAGAGAAAACGGCCACTATTGTCTTTTGAGCGATACCCTTGGGTGGCTGCCACTTGGCTTGTATGGCCTTCTTCATATCTTTCATATAGCCTTCGAAGTCCACCTGCTCGGCCCCGGCGTCATCGTCGTCGTCGGCAGCCTCTGCTTCTTCTTTCTTGCGGTCCAGGTCCTGAAGCGTCTGGGCTTTTCTCTTATCTTCCAGAGGGGCTTTGAAGGTTGGGCTCAGCCCCGCCGCCAGGTCTGGTCTTTTCTCGGCCAGGGTATCGAGAGGATGGCCCACTTTGACGTTTTTGGGATCAAAGGGAAGCTTGATTTTGAGACCGAGGGGTTGCTTGACCAGTTCCGCCTCTTCCCCGGCCAGGTAGAGTGGTTTTTGTAAGAGCTTCTGGGCTGGTGGCGCTTTTGCTATCACTTCCGAGATATAGCCGGCAATGCTTTCGATGGGCATCTGACCGGCTCCGGTTTTGATGCCTTCGCTCAAATAAAGGGCGAAGAGAGAGTTTTTGCTGAAGTCATCGTTGGCGGAAGCAGCTAGACCGGCGTCGGCGCTCAGCAAGGTGATGCCGGTTTGCCTGGCAATGGCGGCAAGTTGTGCAGCGGCAGACTTGCCGTCCACTGTGGTGGCATCAAGAAGAAGCACTATGTTTTTGCTCTGGGTGCGGCGTTTAATCTCCTGCAGCATGCCGCTCAGAGACACCGAGGTCAGCTCTTTGTCTTTCAAACTGGCATCAGCAGGTAAAAGCAAGAGATCGGTGCCGTCATCACTGGCAGTTAGTTTGAGAGCTAGATAGATAAGAATCAGATGGGAGGGCAGGGCTTTTTTTATTAGCCAGTCCTGATATGTGGCGCGAGCCAGGCTCTCTTTAGTGGCATGTCCATCAGTGACTACCAGTACGTGATCAGGGGCGAAGCGTCCGCATTCGGGATCGATTAAGGTCTTGGTGAGGGTGAGTACATTCCTTGCTGCGGAGGCAGAGGCACTTATAGATGGATCGTTGTAGCGAGATACTCCTACCAACACTGCCCATTTGTCACGGATTACAAATGGTGGTTTCTCCGAGAGCACGGCCCGTGCTCTGGCTATTTGACCGGCGCCCGCTTCCCGCGCGCGCTTAATGGGGCCTGGGCCGGCGGCAAGGGTCGGAGCCATACCCGCTATATAGGTCAGGGCAAGAACCAGGGCTCTGATTGCTGTAGGAGACATGGAATTTCTTTTGAAGACTTGAATGGTTGCACTTCCTATGTATCAGAAGTTGGCTCGCCGGTGTTGGGTCGTTGTCTATAGTTGGAGCCTACTGACCTCAAAAAGACAAGCCATCCAGATGATATACAGTCTCAAGCAGCGTTGCCATACTTGCCTTCTTATATGTCCGGAAGGCCTAAGTCTGCACGATCCTGTCGTATATACGCTTATGCCTGTTTCTTATTAATCGGGATTTTGTCTGTTACTTGTTTTTGAGTCAAAATGGTTGCCAAAAACTTTTCAGCGATATTGAAAACTATGAAAAGCCGCTGGCAGAGCCGGAGTTGTACCCGCAAATTGGTTAAATCCGCATCTGGCGCCATTCTTAATCATATGAGAGGCGTCTCGAAATTTGTAAAGGCTCTTTCAACCGATGGGAGCGACAATCCTTTTCTCAAGCAAGGTTTTCAGCTTAAGTTAGCCAATTAAATTACACACAGGTGTAGAAAACCTGTAGAAAACTCTTCTTGTCAGGGGGGAACTCCTTAAGCCGATTGAAAGATAAAATGCTCTAACGTGCCAGATGTGTTGCGTTTCAGCCTTGGCAAGGTTTTCTACAGAAAGGCTAAGGGGAGTTATCAAGTTGTCGGGAAAGTTGTTCATAATCGGCACGCCGATAGGAAATCTGGAAGATATATCTCAGAGGGTAATTAATGCTCTAAGAGGTTGCAGCCTGATATTTGTTGAAGATACGAGAGTAAGCGTCAAACTGCTCAACCACCTGGGTTTGAGCGTACCCATGTTGAGTTGCCACAAACACAATGAGCATGAACGCTTACGGGCCCTTGAAAAGGCTGCATGCGAGAATGCCTCGGTGGGTCTCTTGAGTGATGCCGGTATGCCCTTGATTAGTGATCCCGGAGAGCCCCTCATTCAAAAGGCCATCGAGCTTAATATGGAGATAATTCCCATCGCTGGTCCCACGGCCTTTGTCCTGGCTCTGGTGGCAAGCGGCTTTGATCTTTCCTCTTTTGCCTTCGAGGGGTTTCTGCCCGACAAAGAGAGCCTTATTATTGAGAAACTGGCCCGTTTGAAAGGTGAGACGCGCACACTGGTGTTCTATGTCTCTCCCCATAAGCTTTCAACGACCTTGAAAACGATGTTGCAGGTCCTGGGAGATCGGCGTGCCTGTCTGGCTAGAGAACTGACCAAATTCTATGAAGAGTTCGTGCGCCTGCCTCTTTCGGAGCTTTCTGCCAAATACGAGGAACTTGAGCCACGCGGTGAACTGGTGCTGGTGCTTGAAGGTGCCTCTGCCTCCAGCACCGACTATAGCGACTGGCAGACAGTAGAGAGCCAGAGAAAGGAAGTTTTAGAACATGTGAAGCGAAACCTTGCCCACGGTCTTAAATTGTCAAAGGCGGCAGCATTAGCCGCTGAATACTTTTCAATCGGTAAATCGGATATCTACCGGGCCTCTATTGCCGAGCTGAAAGATAGTATCTGAGCCGTTTTACCACTCTCATTCGGCTTGCTGCCGGGTGCTACCATAAGTCAGTCCCTCTCTGGTAGAAGCTTTGGAAGAACATATAAATGCCGCCGCCGGCTCCATATCTCTGGTAGAAGCCATTGTGCTTGGTATTGTGCAGGGCTTGACCGAGTTTTTGCCCATCAGCTCCACCGCCCATTTGCGCGTGGTGCCTTCCCTTTTGCACTGGCAAGATCCTGGTGTGGCTTACAGCGCCGTCATTCAACTTGGTTCTTTGATTGCTGTTCTGGCGTATTTCTACAAAGATATCTTTCAAATTGCCTTCGGCTCCGTTATGGCTTTGAAAGAAAAGAATTTCGCCAGCCGCGATTTGCGTCTGGCCGGAGCCATTATCATCGGCACCATGCCGGTGTGTATTGTGGGGCTTCTGCTCAAGCATCTGCTTGAACAAAACGACGGACCCTTTCGTTCTCTTACTGTAATTGGTTGTGCTGCCATATTTATGGGACTGGCTTTGATTGCTGCTGAAAAATTAGGTAAGCATACGCGCGTCTTGGATGAGATGGGCGGCAGAGATGGGCTACTGGTGGGTCTTGGCCAGGCTATGGCTCTTATACCGGGATGCTCCCGCAGCGGTTCCACCCTGACTGTGGCCATGTTGATAGGCTTGAAACGAGCTGATGCTGCCCGTTTTAGCTTCTTGCTCGGGGTGCCGGCAATTTTTCTCTCCGGCATGCTGGAGTTGAAAAGTATGTTTGAAACCGGCCTGAGCGGCGACGGCATAGGTAGTCTGGCGGCCGGACTTCTCTCTTCCACCATTGTCAGTTATCTGGCCATTGCCTGGCTGATTCGCTACCTGCAACAGCACAGTTCCTGGATCTTCGTCATTTATCGCCTTATCTTCGGCGTAGGCGTGCTGGCTTTATCGTCTATGCAGTTAATCAAATAGCTCTATTTGCGGCGCACGAATTCGATCATTTTGCGCTTCATGTCTATGGTGTACTGCCAGTCGGCCCAGAAAGGCTGACCCAAAAGTGGTGCTTCCAGTCCCGATTCTCGCTCGTTCACCGTTGCTTCTACGTCCTGTCTTTCAATGGGACCAAGGCGTAACTTGTGAATGGTGAAGACCTTACAATATCCGGAGCCACTGACGCCGCGCATGCTTGTGGTTTTTAGATCGCTGGGCAGGGTGATGCCGGCTTCCTTTAGTTGTGCTTGCCCACTGAAGGAAAGGGCTGATGCCGTGTTGCCCGTATCGAATATGACCTTCACCAGTTCGCCGTTTACTTCCAGCATTACCAGGATGCGATTGCCTCTTTCGCTGAATTCGAAAGGCACTTGATAAGCGGCACGATTCAGGGGACCAGGACTGGGCTTCAACTTGAATTCGATGTTGCCGGCGTTTTGATCGATGGTGTAGTCGAAGTCTTTGAAAAAGGTCTGCCCCAGAAGCGGCATATCGGCATTTGATTCGAGCACGGTGATCTCAGTATCTTTACGCATTATATTGCCTATTTTGACGTCGGCTTTCATGCGCCAGTATTTTATTGACGTGTCGTTGGCGGAGCCGCCTGTTAAACCTAAGTGCGGACCTTCCGGCGGTCTTATTCCCAACTCCGATAGTTGCTCCTTGCTGAGGCAGACTCCGGCTGCGCCGGTATCAAAGAGCATGTCTACCGGTCGGCCGTTAATCTCAGCCTTCAGTTTGATGCCTCTTGCACCGGGCTCGAAGTGAACCCTTGTTTCTCTCGGCAGACTTTGAGAGGGTGGCGTTTTTGCAGTTGAGGAAGAGTGTGTGGTTTTGACCGCGGTGTTTTTTTCTTTCACAGGTACGGTGATGTTGCCGACCTTCTTTACCATAGCAATATTGGCCGTAACCCAGTCAGGATCAAGGTGCTTGAGGGCTGTTACGGCACTCAGTCCGAGTGGTTTTTCCAGGCAGTTGAGAGCAACTTCCTTATAGAGTTTGCCGGCTTCTTCTTTCTTACCTAGCTTCTCCCGGCAAAGAGCCAGGTAATACTGGGCCTGCCAGTCCGTCGGCACCCGCTTTGTGTAGATCTCCAGGTAGTATTGGGCATCCCTGTATCGACAGGCATGCAGGCACTGCAATCCATAGTGCAAATTCTTGTCCTGGGTGGCCGCCGTCTGACCTGGCAGCGAACTGACGGCGCCGCCCTGGGCCAGAACTGCCTCAAGACCGCAAAAGCCTGCCAGGCAGCCCGTCAGCAAAAGCAGTTCCAACGCCCCGGTTCGCTTTTTCATTTGGTACCTAGCGTCTGACGAAGTGAATTTGCTTGGTGTTCATGTCTATGGTGTACTGATAGTTTTTCCAGAATGGCTCGCCAAGCAGCGGTAAATCGTCGTCGTCACCATCTTGATTGACCGAACACTCCACATTACTCTCGTCGATGGGGCCCATGCGCACATGACCGACGGTGAAGATTCTGACCTGTCCCCCACCCGAGACCCCCGAGTGATAGGAAATTCTTGCATCTTCAGGAATCGTTATGCCAAATTTGCGAGCCTGCTTATCGGAGGTAAAGCAAATGGCATTGGCACTATTGCCGGTATCAAACATGGCTTTCCCCGACCGTCCGTTAATTTCGACGGTGACGATAATTCTATTGCCGGCCTTGCGAAACTCAAAAGGCACGCTGTAGGCATTTCTGTCTTTCCCGGCGCTGCCCAGACCTTTCTGCCGGAAGTGAATACTGCCTCCACCCTGGTCAATGGTGTAATCAAATTCTTTGAAGAATGTCTGTCCGAACAAGGGCTGTGAATGGTTTGTTTCGAGAATCTCAATGGGCATTTCTTTCTCGATGGGGCCAAGTTTGACGGTGGCCGTCATGACCCAGTAGTTGATTTCATTGGTGTTGGAAGAACCGCCGGTAACTCCAGCCGGTTTTCCGGTGGGAGCTTTAATGCCGAGATTTTCCAGTTGTTCTCTGCCAAGTACAATTCCCGGTGCGCCTGTGTCAAAAACCATATCGATAGGTCTACCATTCAAAGTCGGTGTCACCACCACCGAACCATGCTCCTTGCGACAGCGCACATCGCATTCTTTCGGTAGACGGGGGTCGATAGCCGTAGTGCTGGAAGCCGCAGCGGCTCTGGTACTGCCGGCACCGGTGCTTTCCCTTGAAGAGGAAGAGGAGGCGCTGCTGGCGAAACTGGGATCAATCTTGGATAGTATTGTCTTGGCATAGCCGCCAATCTGGCTTGTGGGGCTGACTGTTGCCACTATCTTGTAGTAGTACCTGGCCGAATTCATATTGCCCAGTTGCTGATAGGCAAGGGCTGCATAGTAAGCAGCGTAAGCATCCGCAGGATTGGCTTTGACCTGTCCCTCCAGGAGGGGTAAGGCTTCCCGGTACTGCCTGTTGTTGTACAGTTTGACGGCATCTTCCAACTTACCGGCAAAGACCGGCAGGTTGCTAGAAAGCGCCAGGCAAAGAAGGCTACCGGCTAATGAGACTGACAGCTTAGTATTCACCACGCGCAAGTCCTTAATTCGGGAACGTAGTTGTCCAGGTTTGAGAACGGCCGTGCTGACTAGAGTACCGCCGTCTCTCTGTAGGCGCCCCATACCTCTCTCATGGCATCACAAATTTCGCCCAGAGTGGCATAGGATTCAACCGCTTCAATCAAATGAGGGAAGGCATTCTCGCCAGTTTTCATGGCTGTCTTGAGAGCTTCCAGTGTATTCGTCACTTTCTCTTGATCGCGGCGGTCCTTAATGGATTTTATGCGCTCTCTCTGACGGGCTTCATATTCGCCGCCAATTTTGAGAATTTCGATCTTGGAGCCGGGTGCCTCTTCTTTGAAGCCGGTCAGACCCACAAAGGTGCGATCGCCTGATTGCATCTTCTGCTCGAAGCGGTAGGCGGAGTCGGCAATTTCTTTCATGAAGAAGCCTTTCTCGATGCCGGCAATTACACCGCCAATCTCATCGATTTGCTTGAAGTACTGGTTGGCGCCTCGCTCCATTTCATCGGTGAGCCATTCTACGAAATAAGACCCGGCCAGGGGATCAACTACGTTGGTCACTCCGGTTTCATAGGCAATAATCTGCTGGGTGCGCAGAGCGATATGGGCGGCTTTCTCCGTGGGTAAGCCAAGCACTTCATCCATGGAGTTTGTGTGCAGCGACTGGGTGCCGCCCAAAACTCCGGCCAGGGCTTCGATGGCCGTGCGGATGATGTTGTTTTCCGGTTGCGGAGCGGTGAGACTGCATCCTGCTGTCTGAGTATGGAAGCGCAACTTGAGGGAGCGTTCGTCTTTGGCGCCGTAGTGGTCACGCATGCGCTTGGCCCAGATGCGGCGAGCGGCGCGGTATTTGGCTATTTCTTCAAAGAAGTCGATATGGGCATTGAAGAAGAAGGACAGTCTCGGTACGAAGTCGTCTACTTGAAGACCAGCCTCGATACCGGCATCTACATAAGCGAAGCCGTCAGCCAGGGTGAAAGCCAACTCCTGCACGGCCGTGGCGCCGGCTTCCCGAATGTGATAGCCGCTCACCGAGATCGTATTCCAGCGCGGCACATTATGGGTGCAGAAGACCATCATGTCTTGAATGAGCTTGAGCGCCGGGCGGGGCGGAATCAAATAGGTCTTTTGGGCAATGTACTCTTTGAAAATGTCATTCTGGAGCGTGCCGTTTAGAGTCTTCCAATCGATGCCGCGCTTTTTGGCGTTAGCCAGGAACATGGCGTAAATGATCACAGCCGGACCATTGATGGTCATGGAGGTGGAAACTTTGTCGAGGGGGAGATCTTTATAGAGGATCTCGATGTCTTCCAGGGAGTCGATGGCTACTCCGCAGACGCCTACTTCGCCGTGGGCTTTCGGATGGTCGGAATCGTAGCCCATGAGGGTGGGGAGATCGAAAGCCGTGGAAAGACCGGTCTGTCCTTGAGACAAAAGGTATTTGAAGCGCTGGTTGGTTTCCTCCGGTCCGCCGAAGCCGGCGAATTGCCGCATGGTCCAGACCTTGCCGCGGTACATGTCCTCGTGGATACCCCTGGTGTAAGGGAACTGACCCGGATCGGCCAGGGCCTCGTCATACTTCCAGTCTTTCAGGTCTTCCGGACCATAAACTCGCTTGAGCGGCACGCCTGAAATGGTCTCATGCTCCTTCGCGGGCTTCTTGACCTTCGGCTCTTTGGCCGCAGCTTCGGGCTTAGTCAGTTCCTTGACCATGAGTATCTCCTTGGTATTCTTGCTCCTGAGTCCAAAAATTGGATATCATTTGGAGACATTGCCGTGGGATAGAACCACGTCACTCTGTAATTTTTACATATTTTCTCAGCAAAGAGGCATTTTCCCTATGTCGCGCCAAGCAAGTGTCATGCATGAAACCGGAGCGGGTACTGATCCAGGTAAGGAAATGATTAAAACTATTTTGGCTAGCAAGGAACCCATTGAAGTGCGCGCCCCACACGGTTCCACCCTCCATACCAAGGGTTGGGTGCAAGAGGCGGCATTGCGCATGTTGCTCAATAACCTTGACCCGGATGTGGCGGAAAGACCGCTGGAACTTGTGGTCTACGGCGGCTCCGGTAAGGCTGCGCGTAACTGGGAGTGTTTCAAAGCCATCGTCAAAGCTCTTACAACCCTGGAGTCGGATGAAACCTTACTTATCCAATCAGGAAAACCGGTAGGTGTATTCAAGAGTCATGAGAATGCCCCCCGGGTTCTCATCGCTAATTCCAATCTGGTAGGTCACTGGGCCACCTGGGAACATTTCCGCGAACTCGATAAGAAAGGTCTGGCCATGTTTGGTCAGATGACCGCCGGCTCCTGGATCTATATCGGCACCCAGGGCATCCTGCAGGGCACCTACGAGACTTTTGCCTCTCTGGCGCGCAAGCACTACGGTGCCAGCCTGAAAGGGAAAGTGGTACTGACCGCCGGTCTTGGTGGCATGGGTGGTGCCCAGCCTCTAGCCATCACCATGAATGAAGGAGTGGCCCTTTGCGTGGAAGTGGATGACAGCCGCATCCAGCGCCGCTTAGATACGCGCTACTTAGATGTGCGTGCCGACAGTCTGGAGCATGCTCTCAAACTGGCCGATGAGGCGAAAGCAAAAGGCGAGGCAATTTCCATCGGTATTCACGGCAATGCCGCCGATATCCTGCCCCGCATGCTGGCCCTGGGTTATATGCCTGATGCTCTCACCGACCAGACTTCCGCCCATGATCCTCTCAACGGCTACGTGCCGCTTACCGAGAAGGGCGAGCCCATGACCCTGGAAGCGGCAGCCAAACTGCGCAAGGAAGATCCCAAAGCTTACCTGAAGCTTTCGGAAGCGGCCATTGCCCGCCACGTGGAAGCCATGCTGGAATTCCAGAAGCGCGGTGTGGTCACCTTTGACTACGGCAACAACATTCGCCAGGTGGCTTTCGACCACGGCGTCAAGGATGCTTTCAACTTCCCCGGTTTCGTACCGGCCTATATCAGACCGCTTTTCTGTGAGGGCAAGGGTCCCTTCCGCTGGGCCGTGCTCTCAGGCGACCCTGAGGATATTAAGGTTATTGACCAGGCTATTCTCGATAACTTTGCCCATGAAAAAGACCTCTGCCGCTGGATCAAATTGGCTGCGGAAAGGGTCAAGTTTCAGGGCTTGCCGGCTCGTATTTGCTGGCTCGGCTATGGCGACCGTATGAAAATGGGTCTGATTATGAATGATCTGGTCAAGAGCGGTAAGGTTAAGGCTCCAATCGTCATTGGTCGCGACCATCTCGATTCAGGCTCCGTGGCTTCACCCAACCGGGAAACTGAAGCCATGAAAGACGGTAGCGATGCCGTTGCCGACTGGGTTTACCTCAATGCCTTGATCAACGCCGTGGGCGGCGCCAGCTGGGTATCCCTGCACCACGGCGGTGGTGTCGGTATCGGCTATTCTCTGCACTCCGGTCAGGTAATTGTGGCTGATGGAACAGATGCTGCCAGAGCGCGCCTCGAAAGAGTTCTCACCACCGACCCCGGCATGGGTGTCATAAGACACGTTGACGCCGGTTATGAGGAAGCCATAGATTTCGCTAAAAAAGCCGGTGTGCGCGTTCCCATGTGGGAATAAAGCTCGGGAGCTTAAAATTCCAGGTAAGAGCGGCTAAGGGGCAAGTTCCTTTAGCCGCTCTTTCAATGCGGGATAGTTGTCCAGCACGTTGGACTTATACTCCGGGTCAAGCTTGAGGATCTCAGCAAGATATTTGTCTGACTCTTGTTCTTTGCTCTCTTTCAGATTCAAGGCGGCCATGTGCACCAGGGCGCTAACGTAGTTAGGGTTGATGGCGAGAGCCTTCAATAGTGATTCCTTCGCTTCCGGCAGGCGCCCTTCTTCGATATATTGATGCCCCAGGTTGCCAAAAGGCCACTCGAAATTCGGATACCTTTTGGTCAGTTCCAATAGGGCTTTCTCTGCGGACTTCTTGTCCTGCATGCTCAAATTGACGGCCTTGATGTTTTCAACTATGGCTTCTTCCGGCACCTCGTTTCTAGGAAGATAGGCTTTTAAATAAGTCCCTGCTCTTTTGCCGACGCCTTCGGGATCGAGCAGCATTGCCGTGCGCAGGGACTTCTTTGACTGTTGAATCCAGCCAGCCAGTTTGTATCTTATGCCGAGATCGTAGTATTCCTTTGCGGTCAGACCGATGGGAACAGTGTAAGGTAGAGAATTCGGAGACATCGGAAAATTTTGAGCGCTGCAAAGGTAGTACGAATATGATTCTATAAACTCAGGCGCTGAACTGGCAACTGCCTGGAAAATAACACAGAAGCGGCCTGGTCCTGTGCGCACTTGCATTTTCACTATCCTGGA
Organism: Candidatus Melainabacteria bacterium; assembly: GCA_016212515.1. Classification (GTDB taxonomy): domain Bacteria; phylum Cyanobacteriota; class Vampirovibrionia; order Obscuribacterales; family Obscuribacteraceae; genus Obscuribacter. The sequence continues at coordinate 9,802 of JACRFZ010000061.1, read as the reverse complement.
GTTTATGCACTTCCAGTGCAAGGAATAATGCTACAGCTATAACTACTCGGCAATTAATTGTGCTGATTGAGTGTTGATTTCATGGAACAAGTTGGAAGACCTGCCAAACCCCGTTCACCGAAAGTGGTGCCAAAGTGCACCTATATTGGTGATGCTTTTCAATACAAAGATCCTGTTCAGGCTCTCTGGCTCACAATGGTAGCGCTTGTATGTGTGGATGGCTCGCAGATCAATCTGAATAAACTTTCCAGACAAGCCTGTAATCTCTACTTGCTTGAACTTTTAGATAGAGAAGTTCAAGAGGGCGGCTTTGAGCAGTTCATTCACAATAGATCAGGAGATTGCTTTGAAGAAACGAAAGCTGCTCTGGTTGACTTGGGTGCTGCAACGATGCTTGCTTTTCTAGAGAAAGTCGGCAATCTGTTTCCTCTTGGCGTCGTGCCTAAAGATCAAGCGCTGCGCAGGCAGGCTCTTCAAGACATTCCGGAAACTTGCTTGGCACAGTTGGATGAGGAGTTCATTCAGTCCGTAGGTTGCCCTCTCGATGGTTCAGGTAATCAGATTGAAGATCTCAGGCAAATAACAATCGCTTACATGAGAGTCCATGCTGAATGTTTAGTTGCATCCAGTACTCCTTAGGTTCTTTTGCTGATAACTGAGAAGAGCGACTCTCTTTATGGCAGGTCGTAAGAGTCACTCAGTTTCATCGGCTTTTAATCGAAGTTTGTATTTACCGATGAAAGTTGCCATTTCTTTCTTTGGTAGTATTTTGCCCCAGTTGCCTGGTCCGGCATCTCTCAATATTCTGATGACGCCGCTTAGATCATTTCTGGAAAGCGCCGTGTAGAGTGCCTCTGAAGGAGTTTCCAAAACTCTCTCCGACTCATTTAGTCCCCGCACTAGTTCAACGTCTTTGTTCATTTGCGCTACTCTCAGTCCGGCGTCTGAACTGATAATATGCGCAACCCTGTGTCGTTGTTGTGTTCGTTCCGGTGGGAAATACGCAGCTTGGTTTCCCGGCACGGCGACGATGGAACTCAGTGAACACGCCTTTGTGGCACTCTTGTGGCTACGTAATTTACTGAGTGACAACGGCGGCAAGTTTATTTATAAATGGCCTATGGGCTTCGATAACACAGCATTCAGCGATAGCAATCCGCGCCGGTTCTCATTGGAGTCATCCGGCGAGGCTCTCACTCTTACTGCTGCTGCCCTGGGCACTGCCGCCCTGGTTTTAGCCAGTCGCGGTCGTAATCTGACCAGCCTGGCCACGGCAGGAACCTCCGAGGGGCTTCTCGGAGGCGCGGTCAAGTCGCAACTGAAAAATGAGGCTAAGACAGCCAACCTTGTTTTCAGTTTAGGCGAAGGTGAGACCACTGCAGTTCGCAGCAAGGCTTTCGATGAGACCCAAAGGGCTATTGCCAGGCAGGTGAAGAAAGAGACCCTGCCGGAAGCGATACAGGGCGCTGAGATTGAAGCTGAAGCCCATGCTCTCATGCGTTACAGGCAGGCCACAGGGCGGGTTCCCCTCAATCCTGAAAACGGCAAACCGCTCTCCAGCAAGCATCAGCTTAAGGCGGCCTATGTCGATTCTATGCCTACCAGGTTTACTCCCGAATTCAGTGCTTCAGGCAGGCTAATGCCGGGGCGCTATCCCATGGGCTTTTCTGAATTCAGCCGACAGTTCGGTCAGGGAAAGGAGCGGGAAGCGCTTTTGAAGGAATTTCACACAAGCTTGCAGATCATGAAAGCCATTGACATCGAGACCGTGCACGTGGGCGGCAGCTTCGTTTCAAAGAAAGCCGTACCGGCCGATGTGGACTTTATGTGGAACAAGTTTGCCGGTAAGCACAATCAGGAATTGAGTCGCCAGACCCTTGGCGGTCTTTATGAGAGCCACAGCCCCTTCTATTTGATGGATCGGGGGCTGCAAATGTTGACTGAACCGGCAAAGGGCGGCAGTTATAGGAGTATGCAGTACTTCTTGTCGCATCACGGGCGGGAAATACCTGTCTTGCGCAACGGACAATGGACCGTGAAAGAACATACCGTTCCCAACGGCATTGTGGAACTTGATCTCAGTTCCATTCAAGCCTATCCGGCCAGTTGGCTCAAGTACAGGGCCCGTTAGGGTTCTCAACCACAGTCCCGGCGGTACTGGCAGAGCAACTTCTTTCCTTACTATTGCCAGGCTTCCGTTACCATTACTTCCAACTCTTGTAAATCTTTCAGCCGTTTGGAAAGCAGTTGTTCCGGATGCTCATTTTTCTTTCGCAAGTTTTTCTCATAAAGATATGTGCGCATCGCCGCTGCCGGAGTGGCTATCAGTGCGATTGATTCGGCGGGAATGGCGCATGCGTCACCGGCGTAGGAAAGCTTGTTGTTGATGATTGGCTGGTTTCGGAAGCCGTGGTAACCGACGGTGCTTAGAATGGCTGATGCAAGACCCATAGAAGAAATGGGTGGTGCTACTAAAGCCTGTTGACCGGCTACAAGGCGAGATCTTTCAATATTCCTTTCTTCTGCGAAAATGAGCGTATCCAGCGCCAGCTTTTCTTCGCGCAGGTGGATGAGTTCTTTGGCCAACCTCTGTTTGTCCGTATTGGCTTCATCGCTCTCCAGAAGTGTGTTAAGCCTTTCGAACTTGACTTTGATCTGGGCCGGTGGGAGCGGCGGAGCCGAAGGAAGCTCTTTATCGAGCTTGTTCTGCTGGTGCTTTTTTATGCAATTACCGACTGCTGAACTTGCTGCCGGTCCCAGACCGGCCAGGCTGGCTGCAACTGTGAGCACCGGACCGATACCACCACTGGCGCCAGGGGCAGTGAAAGACTTCAGTGCCAGGGTGGCGGCGCTAAATCTGCTGAAATTTACAGCAGAGTTAATCAGATAGAAAGTGTTCTTGTTCCAGACCAAGCCTCTGGAATGGGCGTTCCATCTTTTGAATTCAAAGGCCAGCCGATCTCTTTCGTATCTGAGCAATTCTTCTTTTAACTCAACGAGCTCTCTTCCTGGGCTTCTCTGGTCAATTTGCAGCATCAATGCATGCCTTCTTGCAAGCTTCTCATCGATGAAATTAAGAGCTGATTGCACTGTAGACATTGATTTGGTTGCTGAAAATTCACTGCGCCTGACTCTAACTGCCTCGGCGCCGTTTGCGGCTAGCTCGATCATTGAACTGGTGCCGCCAATTAGAGAGCCAACCATGGCTCCCTCAATTGCTTGTTTTGTAGATGTAGGAGAAACTTTGCTTGGATCTTTCCAGCCTCTTGCTCTCTGGCTCAGATCGCTGACGCTGAAGGCCAGCAAGCAGCCGTATGCGGACTCTTGAGCCACAGGGTAGAACCACTTTCGCCAGCGCGCGTAGTGGTTGATGTTTTGCTGATAACGTACGTTGTACATAGCCAGTTGAACCAGCTTGAGAAAAATCTGCCGGTCAAAGGTGCGAATTTGATTTTCAAGGCTGGCGCTAGAAGACTCAGGTTGCCTTGAACTGTTGTCAATTTCAGAAAGAAGCAGGGGCTCCGCTGCATGAACCGGGCTCGGGTCGGCGATCGGACAGGCTATATTTATGGAAACAAGCAAAACTAGTGCGCGCCTGAGAATGCTAATTTCTCCTCCGCAAGCTGATTGGTGAAAGTGATTTTATCAGAGGTCGCCTGTGACTCCGGCTGATTGCTCCGGCAGCCATACTTGCCTGTTGACAAGCTTGAACATTTCTTGCTTCTTGGCAATAGGTGTACCGGCTCATGGGCTCTTGGTCTTCCCTTCTATTAAAGAAATTTCGGCGCAGCTTCTGACAATTGCCTCAGCCTACAAGCTATGATTGAACGGCTCGAAAAGGGTGTAATAGACCCCGAGAGCCTTGTGGAGTATGGGTTATAGGTCGGTTGGATGGCTTTTGTATATCCAGCCTATCGCTTCCGACAGACGGTAGATTTTCTTAGCGCATGGCTCGTCTAGTTCAAAAATTTGGCGGCACGTCGGTGGCAGACGTGCAAAAGATCAAGAAGGCGGCGGAAATAACCGCAGCGGCTGTAGCGGAAGGGCATGAAGTCACCACTGTGATATCAGCCATGGGGCACACAACAGACCACTTGATTGGTCTGGCCGAGCAAATTTATGCCGATCCTCACGGTGCCAGCCCCCGGGAGATGGACATGTTGCTTGCCACCGGTGAGCAGGTTTCCATAGCCTTGTTCACCATGGCCTTGCAGTCCCTTGGGCAGGTGGCTCGTTCTTTCACCGGTGCCCAGGCCGGCATCATCACCGAGAATCGCCATGGTACGGCACGTATTCAGGAAGTGCGCTCCGACAAGGTAGAGGCTACCCTGGCCCGGGGCGAGATTGCGGTTGTGGCAGGTTTTCAGGGTGTGACCGAAAGCGATGAGTTGACCACGCTGGGGCGGGGCGGTTCCGACACCACGGCTGTGGCTCTGGCTGCCTCTATCGGCGCCGACCGCTGTGATATTTATACCGATGTGGCCGGGGTCTATACCGCCGACCCGCGCATTATTACCGAGGCTCGTTGTCTGCCCTCGGTCAGTTACGAAGAGATGTTGGAACTAGCTGCTACGGGAGCCCAGGTAATGAACGCCAGATCCGTTGAACTTGCCATGGATAATCATGTGCCGATAAGGGTGCGCTCCACCTTTATGCCGGAAAATCCGGGCACCCTCATCACCCACCGAGTAGCGGCGCCGGAGTACACCATCGCCGGTATCGCTCTGGATATGAACTCGGCCGTCCTTAAGCTCAAGTCCTTGAGCCCCATCAGTGATACCAAGCCCCTGGAAGGCGTCTCCGCCCTCTTTACCCGTTTGACCGAACTGGGTATTCAGACCGATATGGTGATGGTGCTCAAGCGCGAAGACGAGCCTACTTCCGAACTGGTATTCACAGTCGAGAAATCTACCCTGCCCCGAGTGCAGCAGTTGATCGAGGCTCTGGCTTCGGCCCTCGGTAATCCTCTCATGCAGGTGGAAACCGATATTGCTAAAGTGTCCGTGGTTGGTCGCCGGCTTACCAATCGCCCGGAAGTGGTGGCGGGAGTCTTCGAGACTCTCAACGAGGCTGCCATTCCCGTGCAGATGGTGGCTACCGGAGACATGCGGGTGAGTGTCTTGATGCCTGCTAGATTCGGAAGGGATGCCGTCAAGCTCATCCATAAAAAATTCAGCCTGGACGAAGGTACCATCACGGTTTAGTTAGGATAAGAGGTGTAAAATGGCTGGTCCTGGATTCGACAACATCTTTAACAAGATGAAAGAGGTGACCAAGCAGGCCGCCAACGAAACCAACAAGGCGGCTAAGGCCGCCAAGTTGAAGATGACTGTTATGTCTTTGAACACTGAAAAGACCAGGCATCTGCAAACGGTCGGACAGCGCACCTATACGCTTTTTGCCGAGAATCAGACCATCGACGGCAAGCTTCTGCAAGAAAAGGTCATGGAAGAACTCAAGCAGATTGAGCGTATCGAAGAGCGCATCAAAGAGTTGGAAGCTGAGATTGCAGACTTGCAGACAGGTCAGCATGTAAATGTCACCGATGTCACCGGTGGGGAAGAGAAGCCCAGGGAGGAAGGCTAATGGCTTTCTTGAAAGAGCTTTCCTTCAGTCTGGTCTTGTCCCTTGCATTTGTAAGTCCGGCCTTTGCCGATGTGATTTCGCCAAGCATCGATAGAGACCAGGAAGTTTATTCACAGGAAGCCCCTAATGCAGCCTTTTTCGGTAGAGGTGTGAGCGGGCGCATGTCGGAAGCTTCCCACTTGCGCTTCAATGCCGAGCAGTGCTTGCTGGAGCGGCGCTACAAAGATGCCTACCGGGCTATATCCAAGGCTGTGCAACTTGATCCCGGTGATCCCACCGGCCACGTGATGCTGGCACGCTCCATGACCGGCATGCTGCGCAAGGCAGACGGCAAGATAGATGAAGATATGCTGGTCAGAGCCATGAAAGAGTGGAAGCTTATTGCCTATCATGATGCCGATTTGACCGAGCAATTGGAAGCCAAAGGGCAACTGCGCAAACTCGGCAAGATTGCTAAAGCCATCAAGAAAGAGCGGGCTGCAATCGCTAAAGCCCGCGTTAAGGAAGGTCTCAAGCCGGAAGCCGAGACTGAGGCGGTGGCCTCATCTAAAGCGGCAGCAGTAACCAACTGAATTGTTTTTGCAAACTGCTTTTTGAAACTGATTTTGAAAGTCTAGAGCCGGTAGCGTTCCAGATTTGACTTGAGGGCGTCAACTACTTCCCACTCCTCAAAGGAGAGGTCGTAGACCGTGAACTTGCAATCGAAGACCTTGTTGAAGCCGTAACCGATGGCTTCCTCAAGTGTAGTGCGGTCCACCTGCACGATGTCGTTGAGACAGGCATGACGTTTTTCCTGAGTGCCCTCGGCACCTTCCCTGGTGGCTGCTCTGGTCTTTAACCCAAGTAGTTCGGCCATGCGGTTCTGTCCCTGATCTATGAGCACCGAACCGTGCTGTAAAAGCGCTTCCTTGCGCCGAAGCTGGGCTGAGCCGACCAGCTTTTTGCCCTGGTAGTGCAGGTCGGCCAGGGTGGTAGCCTCGAAGCAATCCTCGTGATTTTTGTAAGAACTGTCGGCCCGTCCCAGTTCCACCGGTACGTCTATCCTGTTTAAGCCCACTATAAAGGCCTGGCAAATTTGTTTATAGGCTTGCTGAATGGACGAGCTGAGGGGCGGCCCGCCGTAGATCTCGGATTGATTGCTGGAGCCTATGAAACTGTAGGTCAGCTCCCCTTCGTGCAAGACGGCGCGTCCGCCGGTGGGTCTGCGCACCACGCCCAGCCCCTGTGCTTTTATTCTTGCCACCGTATCCGGTGAGACCCGCTGGGAATAACCAAAGCTTATGGAAGCCGGTTCCCAGCCATAGAAGCGCAAGGTGGGCGGTGTTTTGCCCTGGCAGTGCAACTCCAGAAGGGCTTCGTCAATGGCCATATTGGTGACCGGATCAAAGACATCGTAAGGGATGAGTCTGAAGCCGGCGGCACCATGGGGAAATTTTACCGGTTCCATGTTGTTCTCAGGCTATGGATGCTTTGATCAGTTTGGACTTGGCTACAGCTTTGTCGACAAAGGTAAAAGCCTCTGCCAGCTTGGCTGCCGCTGCCTCGTACTGACTGTCCGTATCGTAGTGAATAATGGCTGCCGCATCGCCTGCCTTGAGGGCATCGCCGCACTTGGCCTGCAAGATTATGCCTACGCCAAGGTCTACCGGATCGCCTTTCTTGACCCGACCGGCGCCCATGATTTTGGCGGCCTCTGCCACCTTGCGGCCGTCGATATGCTCGAGCCACTTGGGCGCTCCGCTCTGACCGGGCACCAGATAGGCTTTCTGGTGTTTGGCATGGGGCATGAGGCTGTAGTCGGTCAAGACACGGCTGTCTCCACCCTGGGCCTCGATCAGTTTGGCGAAGGCATTGAGGGCTTTACCGGAGCTGATTAGCTCTTTTAAGATTGCCTGGGCTTGCTCTTTGTCGGCAGCTTTGCCGGCTTCCACAAGGGCCAGGGCGCCCAGTTCCATGCAAAGCTCGTTCAGGTCGTCGGGGCCATTGCCCTTCAGTGTTTCGATAGCTTCGATTACTTCTACGGTGTGCCCCACGGCGAAGCCCAGGGGTTGCTCCATATCGGTTACAACAGCGAGCACAGGGCGTTTGAGCAGGCGTCCGACACTGGCCATGGTGGCGGCCAGTTCCTTTGCTTTCTCTTCCGTTTCCATGAAGGCGCCTTTGCCGCATTTGACGTCGAGAATAATTAAATTGGCGCCGGCCGCCAGTTTCTTCGACATGACTGAAGCGGCAATCAGTGGAATGGATTCGACTGTGCCGGTGACATCGCGCAGGGCATAAATTTTTCCGTCGGCGGGAGCCAGCTCGGCCGTCTGTCCGCCAATGGCCATGCCAATCTTCTTGACCTGTTCGATAAAATCTTTGGTTTTCAGATCTACCTGGAAGCCAGGAATTGCTTCTAATTTGTCGATGGTGCCGCCGGTATGACCGAGTCCGCGTCCGGAGAGCTTAGCCATGGGAATGCCGGCTGCCGCCAGAAGCGGCACAAAGACCAGGGTGGTTTTGTCGCCGACGCCGCCCGTACTGTGCTTATCGCCCACCACCGAGCCCAGTTCGGAAAGATCTAAGACCGATCCGGAATTACACATGGCGTCGGTGAGGAACGCCGTCTCTTCCAGGGTCATACCCTGCCAACAGACGGCCATGAGCCAGGCTGAAAGCTGATAATCCGGGATGGATCCATCCATTATGCCGCCCACAAGGAAGTCGATTTCCTGGCGGTTGTGGCTCTTGCCCTGACGCTTACCGAGTATCAGGTCGATCATTCTGATTTGACCGCCGCGAACACTATTTGCCGTGACCACGAAAATACCTCTTGACGACTTTAATTAGACCTGCATAATGGAATTAGGGAGCCGGACCGCAAGAAATATACTAAAACTCTATCTGGTCCGCTCCCACTTTTTTGTTTGTAAATTTTGGCAATTTCACCTGATGATGGCATACTTGAGGGTTCTATGACGAACTCTCTCGATTTATGCGTTTCCAAGCCTGTAAGACCATCCACGACCAACATCCTGGAGCGAATCGAGCTGGAGAAGCCGGTTGTCTTCGGTCAGATCGACTTCGTCAATTGCCTGCCCATCACCTTGCCCCTTGTGGCCAACTTGCCTGCGTCCATGACTTTGACCATGGGTAATCCGGGGCAATTGAACAAGCGTTATGCCCAGGGCGAACTGGATATTGGGGCCATGAGCGCCCATTTTCTTCTCACCAGTCCTGACTTCCAGCTTATTCCTACACTTTCCATCTCCAGCCAGAACGAAGTCGGCAGCGTCTTCCTTTTCAGCAAAAGACCCCTGAGCGAGCTTTCCGGCTGTCGCATCGGCGTACCCTACGCCTCCGCCACTTCCGTCTGCCTGCTGAAAGTGCTCATCAAGGAAGAGTTCGGCTTGAGCCCCGAGTTTGTCTTCGAGAACGATCCGGAGCCTTTCGACGAACGCTTTCAGGCCGTGCTTATGATTGGCGACGCCGCCCTCAACACCGATGAGCGCCTGAAAGAGCAAGCTGCGCTCCAGTCTGAGCCTCTGGTGCGAGTGGATCTGGGCGAGTGGTGGCGCCGACTCTATCAACTGCCCATGGTTTTCGGAGTGTGGGGGGCGCGAAAGTCCTACGTGCAGGCAAATCCCGCTGATTTCGCCGCCATTTGCTCTTTTCTGGGCGACACCTGGCGGTACGGCTTGAGTGAGGACTATCCGGCCGTGCTTTCAGAAGCTGAGCGCCGCACCGGACTGAGCCGCCGGATTCTGGATGCTTACTTCCGCAGTCAGTTGGACTTTGATTTCTCCGCCGAACATGAAAAGGCCCTCTTGCTCTTCAGGCAACTGGCTCTCAAGCACGGTTTGCTTTGAAATACCGGCTTCAATCAAAGGCGCGGCTAAAAATAATACTTTCTAGCAAGATTAATCATTGTTATACTAAAGTAGCTTTAGTAGCTGACTGCACGTTGAAGACACAAGCGCCATGGCAAGTGGATTTGGTAGCGACATAAGTATGCCGGAGAGAGACCCTCGCAGAGATGGTCCCTTCACGCTGCGCGGCCGCTGGCAGGTGGTTGATTATCTCGGTCAGGGCGGCATGGGTACGGTATACCTGGCCCGAGACCTCAACCTTGATAAGCGTAAGTGCGTGGTCAAGAAACTGCGCGACGACTTCTTCCGGGAAGAAGACAAAGCAAAAGCCCAGCAGTTTTTCCTGAGGGAAGCCAATGTGCTGG
>JACRFZ010000059.1 GCA_016212515.1 Candidatus Melainabacteria bacterium | reverse complement strand
GACGGCACCTGCGTAGAAAAGAACAGTATGGATGTGGGGGAGATTATTGCTCGCGGTCCAAATGTTTTTCGCGGCTACTGGCACAATGAAGAAGCTACCAGAGAGGCTCTCCGCGATGGTTGGATTTATACCGGCGATTTAGCCGTCGTTGATGCCGATGGTTATGTCAATATCGTTGATCGCAAGAAAGATATGATTATCTCCGGCGGCGAGAATATCTACTCCACAGAAGTCGAGCATGCTCTTCATGATCATCCGCAGATTATCGAATGTGCCGTCTTCGGCGTACCCGATGAGAAATGGGGCGAATCTATCAAAGCCTGTGTGGTTACCAAGGCCGGTGCAGTCTTGAAAGAAGAGCAGGTGATTGAGTTCGTGAAGGAGCGACTGGCTCACTACAAGGCACCACGGGAAGTGGAATTTATGGATGAACTGCCTAAAACCGGAAGCGGTAAGATCCTTAAGAAGGTATTGCGCGACAGGTGTTGGCAGGGACGAGTCAAGCGCGTCAATTAACAGCTCTGATAGTTGCTATAGACCGCACACTTACGTATACTTTGCTTTGAGTAAAGTATACGTAGCTACCTGTTTGCCAGCTTGAACTATTACCCTATATCTACAAAGAGCCTAATGACTAAGCACAACATAGCCACTATTGGCAGTACCAGGAAACCCCTTACCTGTTTGAAAGCTAAAGTGATATATGCGCTAATTGTGCTTTCTCTATACACTACCTGTGGTGCCCTGGCTGCGCCGACGGCTGAAAGCCAGACCAGCATGCAGCAGTTCAAGGTGGCCAAAGCTGCCTACATGCAGGGTGAATACGAGCTGGCAAAGAAGCATTTGCTTGCCGCTGTGGACAGCGATAAGGCTAATTGGGAAGCCCACTATTTGCTCGGATTGGTACTGGGGCAGGAGGGCAATTTCAGTTTGAGTATCGCCCATGCTCAGAAATCCCTCGCCCTTAATCCGGACTTCGCGCCGGCTTATTCGGTTCTGGGACGCTCTCTGGCTGAGGCCCAGAAGTTGCCGGAGGCCAGGCAGGCCCTGGAGACAGCCTGTCGGCTGGATCCTAAGTCGGCAGGCAATCAGTGTAATCTGGGTGCCGTGCTGGGCATGAGTAAAGATTTTAAGGGAGCCTACGCTGCTTACAAAAGAGCAGCCGAGCTTGATCCCAAATATGTGAATGCCTATTTGGGTATGTCATCGTGCCTGGGCAAACAGGGCGATAAGAAAGGGCAGATTGAAGCCTGCCGAAAGGCCTGCGAGATGGTACCAGGTTCCGCACTCGCTCATGCCAAGCTGGGGCTTCTCCTTTCCGAAAACGGTGATATCGGCGGCTCAATGTCGGAAGGATATACCGCCAATGTCCTCAGGTTGAAAGAATCTTGGAATGACTTCCTGGGTACCTTCCTCACGGCCTGGGCCTCTGTATTTCTGGTTTTCGCCGGGATCTTTGCCGTTATCTTTGCCGGCTCTAAGTTCAAGCCGCAGGAAGGGGAAGCCGTGCTACGTTCCTTTTTCCTTACCTTCTACAAGGACAAGCCCGGTCGCTTTGTCGTCACCAGTGACAGGCTGGTGTTTGTACCGGAAGCCTTTTCAGCATGGTTTGGCTCTACAAATGTCAGCATTCAGAGAGGCCAAATCGAGAGTATTAATTATCTCAGCACCGTTGGTGGTGGCACAGTTTCAATCCTGACCAGAGACGGCAGTGTGCATCAGTTTCGGATGCCTCTCCTGGTCCTTGACCCGCTGCGTTCTTTGCTTGTCGGGCAAGGCATAGTTTCTAAAGAGCCTTCCGCGGAAGCTCCTGCTGCCGCCGCTGCAGAAGAGAAGAAAGAAGAGAAGCAAGAAGAGCCGGCCGCTCCTGCAAAGACTGAAGAGACGAAAGCCAAGGCAGACGGGGAAGCCTGATGAGTATTGTCAGAAATGTTCTGGGTTCGAACCTGGTGCCTTGTTGTCAGTCTCCCGTAACAGGCTTTTTCCGTGACGGCTATTGCGCCACGGCCCCCGAGGATCTTGGCCGTCATGTCGTCTGCGCCGTCATGGATGAGTCCTTCCTCAGCTATTCCAAGTCTAGAGGCAATGACCTTTCGACTCCCAACCCGGCTTACGGTTTCCCCGGTTTGAAGCCGGGCGATCGCTGGTGTGTTTGCGCTGCCCGCTGGCAGGAGGCTTTAGAGGACGGCTTTGCACCGCAAGTAGTACTGGAGGCCACGGACGAATCGGCTCTGGAAATTATTTCCCTGAGTGATTTAAAGGCCCATGCCCTGGACGGGAAGAAGTCTTAGAAGCGGTTAGTTTACCTGAACGCCAACCTGACGCTCTACTTTTACTTTAGCGTCAACCCCTTCGCCCGCCCGAGCCGCTAAAGGCGGTAAAGTTATTGCCGTTGCCTGAATAGGTGCGGTGGCTGGCATACTTAGCCACCTGCGCATAACCCAGTTGGGCCTGGTACTTGAGAGTGGGATCTTTGCTGTAAGTAGCCACCCAGGAATAGTGCTCAATGGCCCTTTGAGTTTGATTGAGATTGTGGTAGCAAAGGGCGATGTAGTAGTGCGTTTTGTCATTGCAATAGCCGCTCAGGTCGGCTTGCTCAAAGAAAGCCGCCGCCGGACCATAACGTTGGGCCTGGAACTCGGCTATGCCCGAATAGAACGACTTGGGCGGTGTGACCGATTTGGCGGCGGCATTCTTTACTTTGGCCGGCTTGGCTTCCGACGCTTGATTGAGGGGCAGAAGCGCCGCGCCGACTGCTATCAGTAAAACAAAGACAAAGGCACGCATGGTAGACCTCGAATAACCTATTTCGAGTATAGCCTTCCTGGCTCAGACTGGGGTGTTCTTACCAGTTAAATATGAGGCGATGGTTGTCCTCATCTATCTTGTAGTTGGGGCTGAATTCGCCGCCCTGTCCTTGCATGGCCATCTGACCTTCGGCTATTAGCCGTGCTGTTTTGATGTTTGTGGCGCTTTCGTAAATAACCAGACCCAGCTTCTTCGTTCGGCTCTGGTAAGCAGGCAGAAGGTCAATTTCCTCCCGCCAGATTGTACCGGCGGCAATTTTCTTCTCCCCCGGCGTCAGACGTACTACCTGAGTGGAAAGATTCTTGCCGTTCTGGTCTAGATAGTGAATATTGAGGAACTGGCTGCTTTTGAAAGGTTTCTCCGCCTGCCAGATGAGGCTCAATCTTTCTCCCTTGCTCTCCTTGCCGGCGCTCAGCAAAGTCAGATCCTGGTCGAAAGCGGTCTTTAGCACCAGATTGTTACTGGCGCTCGCCTGGGCCTGGGCAGCAGAAAGTGTGGTCAGACCCGGATGAGCTATATAGAGCAAGACTGCCAAAAGCACGGCTTCTGCTAAATAGAGGCTGGTCTGTCGGTTCCACTGGCGTTCTGCTTTCGGCTTCTCGGGACGGACCAGCGACTTGTTAAGTAACTTGGTGGCACCACTGATGATAGAGCGCCGCATGGGTGCTTCCACAAACTGAAACATCAAATGACTGAGCAAGATCAAGATGGCAAGAAATAGATAGAAGGCTTCCTGGGAGCGGTACTGCGAGAAATAGAGCCCGTGATAGCAGAGCAGGGGGTGATGCAGAAGGTAGACCGAATAACTGATTTCACCCAGAAAGACCAGAAGCGGCAGGGAGAGCAGGCTTGATAGCCAGCCGCGATTCAAGCCCATGATCAGGATGGTCAGGCAAAAACCCAGAAGAGGCACCCCGGTATTGATAAACCAATAGCCGCCGGCCGGTCCGATCCAGCTCAGGGAAGCCGCCTGGGCAGCGATGGCTCTGGTGTTCCACATCAGATAAGCGGTCAGGCTGACGGCGATGAGCTCAAGCAAGGTAGCCATGGGCTTGCTCAAATTGAGCTTCTGGAGCGGCCCTAAATAAAGACGGGCCAGGGCCATGCCCAGAACGAATTCGAATAGTCTCGGGGGCGGAATGATATAAAGCAGACCGCGCAACTCAATGCCGGCTTCATTGATTTCAGGAAATTGGTACAGATTACAAAAATAGATGGCCGCCGCATTTATGGCAAAGGCACCAAGCAAGGTCAGGAAGGGATGCTTGATCAGTCTCGGCAGTATGAAGGGGAAGGCCAGGTAGAAGAAGAATTCGGTGGAGATGGACCAGGAGGGAGCGTTGTAGGAGAAGAAGAATTGAAAGAGCGGCACCCAGCCATGCAACATGCTGACATTGGCAAGCAGCACCAGGGTCTTATTGGCTGTGCCTGGAAAGGTTAGCAAGTACTTTGGGAACATGAAGAAGCGCATCAGGAAGATGGTGATGTGCAGGGGCCAGATACGGGCAAAGCGCTTTATCCAGCAGTCTTTTATCTGGACAAAGTTGTCCATTTGGCGGTACACATAGGTGAGGATAAAACCTGACAGCAAGAAGAAAAAACAGACCGGTTGCGTGTAAGCAATCTGCTCAGGCATCTCGTCGAAGAAGACAAAATGACCTTTGCCGTGGTAGGCGATTACGAGAGTGGCGGCGATGAAACGCAAGCTGGTAAGCGGATCGATACGCTGATTATCACTGCGTTTTTCAGTCATGACCGCTAGTACTCTCCGCAGTGTTCCTCGGTGGAAGCACGATCCGCCGGGGCGGAAGTTTTGGTTTGTGAAACAGTTTCAGTTGGCCGGGCGCTCATACGGTCGGCGGGCAGCTAAACTGACGCCCTATCTTAACACGGCGATGCCGGTCATCCGGGCAAGACGCAGTCTGAGAGCCGTTTCAAACGGCAATCATGTATATGCACCAGTACCAGTTTGAGACCAGTGCGCCCACCGTCGTCCAGTAAAAGAGACGTATGGTGTAAATGTATACAAGATGACGGGAGGACTGGTCCACTGTGTGACGGGACGACGAGTAGACGGTTGGACGAGCAGACGGTACGAAGTGTCGACAATACGACGTGTCGCAAAGGTGAAAGGTCGGTTTAGAGTCTTTTACTGTAACTTAAGATGGGGCTCTGAAAGTCTGCCTTACGCTCTTCATCCGGATGGAAACCCTGTTGGCTGTAGAAGCCGCGGGCCCTCTCATTGACTTCGAAGACCCAGAGCCGGAGGCTGGTGTAGCCCAGCGTTCGCAGCCTCTCCTGGCACCAGTCAAGGAGAATCCGCCCCTGACCCTGGCCCCAGGCTGAAGGATGTAGATATATACGCTCCAGCAAGCCCGTCCGGCTTTCCGGTGGGGAATCAGGGCAGGGACCCACGCAGGCGAAACCGACTATTTGCTCGCCGGCACAGAGCACCAGTGTGTTTTCGCTAGCGACGGTCAGTCGCTCTTGCCAGGAACGCTCACAGTGCTCAAGGGACCGCGCCTCTACATACTTGGGCAGCGAAGCCCTGAAGGTGGCTTCTATAGATTGGCAATGAACGATGGCCAGGGCCTTGCCGTCTTCCTTCCGGGCCGCCCGCACTGAAAAGGGCGGCTTCCGCTTATATAACAGGTAAGAGGGATGAAGTAAGCCGGTGGGCTGGTAGTAAGTGGCTGTGGTGCCGAGAAAGCCCAGTTTCAAAAGGGTGTTGCGGGAGGCCCCGTTGTCCGGATGGTGACCGGCGAAAAGGCTGTCGCAAAGGTCCATCTGAAAGGCGTAAGTAATTACGGCGGTGCCGGCTTCGGTGGCATAACCTTGCCCCCAGAACTGTGGTTTGAGGTGCACTCCGAACTCCAGACGGGAGGCACTCGCCGGTCGCAGTCCGGCACAACCTAAATGTGCACCATCCTCCAGGCGGAAGATCGGCCAGTACTGTATGCGGTGCGCTCCGGCGCCGGCAATTTCCAAGTGCAGACGCTCGCTTACCTGGCTCGGGCTGAGCGGTTCTTTATAAAAGAGTCTGGTTACTTGCCTGTCGCCCCAGAGCGCAAGGGCCAGGGGCAGGTCCTCCTGCTGCCAGTGGCGAAAGCCGATGCGTTTGCTGGATAGGAAATAGGTGGGTTCGTTACTGTGCAAAGCGTGTTCTTTCCGGCGTCGATTGGTTCCGATAATGTATATTATGTTTCATCGACCGCTGCCGAGTCTGCAAAGGCTTGCTCTGTAAGGGTTTCGGGGAGTGGAATTTTAGGCGGGCGGAAGAGGATTTTGGCTTCCGGGATTGGTTGTCCATCAAAATGAAAAAAATAGGGGGCTTAAAGGCTGGGTTTGAAAATGGCTTCGAAAAGCTCGGTTGACAACCATCCTCTTCTGGCCAACACCTCGGAGAGTGAACTTGAGGCAAAGCGTTTTTCAAGAAGGCTTATGGCTACCATTTCCTCCGTTAGAAGATCCATGGCCAGAAGTCTGAGAGCTTCTTGATCAGAACACTCTTCCACGCCCTCAATTAAGTCCTGGGCTATGAGTAAACCATCCAGTTCTTCCTGGGAGATAAAATGTCTTTCTTGCAGAATCTCTCCCAGCGGTACATCGGCGTTGGTGGACTGCTTCTGTAGTTCCATCGCCTCAGCAAGTTGCTCGATGGAGATCATGCCTGAGGCCAGGCAGAGTTGACCGAGGCGCAGGCGGCTGTTGAGGCGCTCCTGTGTGGCGGCGTTGCCTTGTTGACCCTCTTTGATGGCTGTGAGGGCGCGTTCGATGCTTTCCAGGACCTTTTGAGTGCGTTGGTCCTGGAGACTTGCGAGACGCTCTTTCAGTCGGCGTGCCGCTTCCTCTATCTCCGAAAGGGAGGTGTCAGGCTCAACGCCAAGGATAAGTCGGGGATCTTGCAAACAGGACTCTGGCATTTCTATTGAACCGGTATTTATGGAGGTCAAAAATGTTTTACCCCTGAAAGGATACAACAACCGTTAGAGTTGACTGAAGCAGTTCCATAAGGGTCTGAAGTCTGGTTCGGATTGTCGCCTTGTTGATGCTACGACATGTCGACAATACGACGCTAAGACTGCTCGACGGGTAGACTCGTAGACTGGTAGATCTGTAGACCAGTAGACCCGTGGACTTGTGGACTGATGGACTGATGGACTTGTGGACTCTTCGAAGGGAAGACGATTCTACGGGTGCTGTCATAGGTGCATCTTCTCTACCTCATATACTCCAGAGGTTCAGTCTTCCGTGAATAGCGCCGGTGCCAAAATTGAGAAAGCCGTGGACTTCCAGTATCTGCTCAAGGAGTGGAAGTCGATGTTCTCGCCTTCCACCATGCCTCGCGATATCATGGCCGGTATCACAGTGGCTATGGTGGCGCTGCCTCTGAACCTGGCTCTGGCAGTTGCTGCCGGCGTTGATCCCTCTATCGGTATCACAACGGGCATAGTGGCCGGTTTCGTAGTGGCCCTTTTCGGCGGGCAACGTTATGCCATCACCGGCCCTGCCGCGGCAATGGCTGTGGTCTTGATTGAAATTGCCCATACCTATGGATTGAGCGGCATCTGGTTCGTGGGCTTGATTGCCGGTCTTCTGCAGATTATTGCCGGACTTTTGCGTCTGGGACGATTAATCAGTTACATTCCCATGCCGGTCATTGTCGGCTTCGCCAATGCCATCGGTATTCTGGTTATGTTCAACTCCCTGGGTGACTTTTTCGGCTTGCCTGGCAAGGTGCTTTCCAACAGGGCTGAAGGCGCCCATGTTCTGGGGGCGGCACCGTTCATTCCGGAATTCATCAAGGACGTTTCCATACTCTTTGAGAAAGTGGTGCTGCATGGCCAGGCCAACTATCATGCCCTGGCCATCGGTATTCTCGTAATTGTTCTGGCGGTGCTGGTGCCCAGGCTTACCAAGGTCGTACCCGGGCAACTGGTGGCTATCGTAGTCGCCTCCCTGGCCGCCTATGTCTTTCATTTCGATGTGCCCCGCATCATTAATGTCGCACCCATTCCGCCCATAGATTTACTGCCTGGTTTGCCGGCTTTTCCTCTTAATGTCGGACCGGGTGAGTTTCAGTCTCTTTTGCTTTACTCCATGACTATCTTCATGCTCGGCAGTATCGAGTCTTTGCTGAGCGCCTCGGTGGCTGATGGTATGACCATGTCTTCCCGTCACAGAGCTGATCAGGAGCTGTTTGGTCAGGGGCTGGCCAATGTCATCATGCCCTTTTTCGGCGGCATTCCGGTTACCGGGGTTATCGCCAGAACTGCAGTAAATATCAGTGCCGGTGCCAAAACTCGGCTTTCAGCCATTGTGCATTCCCTGGTGCTCTTGCTCATGGCCCTGACTCTGACCCGGCTGGCTGAGCAGATTCCCTTATCAGCCCTGGCCGGAATCCTCGTCCTCACCGGTTTCCGCTTAATTGAATGGGATGAGATAAGGGAAATCTGGCGGGGCTCGAAAACGGAAGGCTGGGTGGTGGTAATCACTACCCTGGCCGCGGTAGCCGTGGACCTGACGGCGGGCGTGGTGGCTGGTCTGCTTCTAACCTGTGTGCTCTTTGTCAGGCAGATGAGTTCGGTGAAGATGGTCACCGAGGGCGATGACATGGATGAGCGCCTTTCGGCTGGTCAGCTAATCCCCAGTTGTAAGTTTGTCAGAACCTATCTTGTGGATGGACCGCTTTTCTTTGGGGCGGTGCAGCGATTTACTGAGACGATTTTGATCACCCAGGACCTGCGCGCCCTCATTTTGCACATGCGGGCAGTGACCATTATGGACATGACCGGGGTGGAGACTATGCTTTCCATTCATGCCCAGTTGAGACGTAAGGGCGTGCGACTGGTGATTGCCGAATTACCTGGTCAGCCCCTGGAACTATTGCGCAACAGCGGGGCTTTGAATGTTCTGGGAGCTGAAAATTATTTCTACGACTACAAAGAAGCGCTTCTGGATGTGAACGAGAAACTGCTCACCACGGTTTGCGAAGGCTGCTCGGTAGGCTTGAAGGGCAACAAGAGCGTCAAGGATGACGGACCAAAGGATTGCCGCTTGCGCTCTGCCCTGCTCATGGACAACAGCCGTCTGGCAAAGATTTTGAAGAATCGTATGGATCGGTCGCAGAAAATGCGCACCGGACAATATGAAGCCATCAAGCGCGATATTACCAGGCTCTTGCCCGTGAAAGCCGAGGAAGACATTCCTGATGCTTTGAAAGATACTCCTATAGCCACTCTTCTCAAGTGCCAGAACTTGGGTCAGGTAGAAAGTTCTCTTTCCGATAGTCCTGAACTAATCATCGGTATGTGCATCGACTATCGCAAGTCTCTCACCCTACCTCAGAATTGTGCCTACGTGATCAGGCGCACCGGCGCCAATATGGCAGGCTCAGAGTTTTCATTGGCTCTGGCTCTTTCGGCCGGCATCAAATATATGGCTCTTATCGCGCACAACCATTGCATCATGTCCGACCCTCATACCAAACGCGAGGATTTTGTGAGTGCTCTCACCACACACCATGGTTGGACCGAGGCAGAGGCCAAGCGATTCTTCGATAAGCATGCCAGTAGTCGTGAGATTTCCGATGCCATAGATTTCTCCGTCAAAGAGGCGCGCCGACTGACTCGCCTTTTCAACGGTGCGCGCATCGTGCCCATGATGTTTATGCTGGAGGACAACATGCTCTACCTGGTCAAAGACTGGGTGGAAGAGGAGTTAGGCAAGGATCCTCTGGTGATAGTGGAAGAGATAGAAGAGGCCAGCGCTGCTTCTCAAAACTGAGCGGTTTTCCATTACGAATTTTGAATAAAGACGGGAACCTGGAAGCCGATTGCTGAATCGGAGGCGGTTTGGCCGCTCCCCTAAGGCGCATTAATTGCTTCCAACCTTGGCTTGCCCTTGAGCCGCTTGAGATCGTCTAAACTAGGGTGCTTAACTAGTTGCCCGAGCAGGTGGGTTATGTCCGGTAACATCAAAAAGAAACTTGCAGTCGCCACTATTATTGTGCTTGCGGCGGCAATGCTTGTGGGTAGTGCCATTTTCATCAAACCCCGGGAGAAGGTCGCCACTCTCGTCAATGCCGACAAGCTGATGGCGGGGGCTTCTACGTCTGGTGTCTGGGATACCCGCTTTGCCGACAAAGTAATGAAGACAGTTTTTTTCGCTCTGGTTTTGACCAGCGATGAATACACCCAGCAAAATGCAGAGGCTCTCGAAGCTCTACGTTCCTGGGCCGCTAGAGAGTTTCACCGTGATCCGCGTTTCCTGCACCCGGTAATTTTACCGGCTCCGGTGGCCAATTCCACTTTTGTCAATTCCTCCGTTTACAGCTTACTGGCCGCGCCCTATTACGGACTGCGTTCACTCAGCGGTGATTTCCTTTCCTGGCGTATGGAGCAGTTTTCGCAAAGCCGTGCCTTTCACACTTTCACAAAAAATTGTTTCGAATTCTTCGGAGAGGAGCCGGAAGCCGCAGCCATGCTGGCTCGCTATCAGTCGGACCGGGCTTTTGCGGCCATCGATTCTTTACTGGCCTTTTGTTATTTTGTGCTGGCACTCTTGATAAGCCGCATACCGGTGCGCTTCCTGAAAGGAAAGGCCGCTTACTGGCGTGCCCCCCTTGGTCAAATGGAAAGCGCCGGCATAGCCGCTGAACTGGCCTATGGTACTTTCGTAGTGGCCGGCTTCTATTTCCTGCAATCGGTACTACAGGAAGCACTGGCCGGCCAGTCACTACTGGCTTGCCTCTTGAGCATCGGTCTGGGGCTCTATGTGCTTTTCCCTGTTAAGATTTTTGCCGACCGAGAGACGGTATTTTGTCTGCGTTCGAGCTTGACTGTTAAGACCGTGGCCGCCTGTGCTTTTCTCTTCCTTAGTTTGCTTGTAGTGCAGCTCTTGAACTGGCTCAAACAGGGCAGCTTGACTGCGCCTGATCCCTTGACTCTGATCATCTCAGGGCTCACCGGTGACTTTATTCATGAACCTTCACAGAGCAAAAAGACTCTGGCACTGGTAATTTCAAGCCTCTGGGCTCTGGCTCTCGCCTTTACCCTTAAGACTGTGACCAGACGCGCCGGTGTCAGCAGTGCCGAAGTAGCTAAGAGGTTGTCGGAGTCGGATGGTCTCAAAAGCAGCGCAACCCTGAAGGGGTAGATACTTTAGTGCTAAAATTAGGCTTCTGCCCTTGTGTCGGAACTGGTATACGAGTCGCACTTAAAATGCGATGCCCGTAAGGGATTGAGGGTTCGAATCCCTCCAAGGGCAATTTTCTTAGCATGCAAATAAACGGCAGCAGCTTTTAGAGAACTGCCGTTTTTTGTTGGGTCTGCGAGTCGTTAATGACCCTGGCTTTAACTTTATTGCTGAGGGTGCCGAGACCTTCCACTTCCATGGTTATCTCGTCGCCGTCCCTGAGCCAGCCGTATTTAGCCGGCGCAAGCTCGGCCCCCGTAGTCGGGTCTACTTTGGCAGAGAACTCGGCAATGCAGCCATTACCGACGGTGCCGGAGCCAAACAAGTAACCGGGGTGTATGGCAATGTTCTGCCTGCCGAGCCAGGCAAAAATGCGAGGAAAACTCCAGGCAGCCTTTGCTTTAGTGACCGGGTGCGTATGATAGAGACTCTGATAATTGGACTGACTGCGAACCTGACCGTTCACTTTGAGAGTCATTTCAGCAAACAAAACGCCATTGTCGTCCATCTTCAGGGAGCCGGCTTGCACAAATCGAGGTCCGATGCTCTTGCCCATTACGAACTTGCTGTTGGCCGGTCCGAGCCCCTGAATGTCCTTCATCTGGATGTCTCTGGCCGACCAGTCATTCAGGATGGTCAGGTAGCAATGCTCTTGAAAGTATTTAAGGCCTTCTGCTTCGGTCGTAATCAAAGCTTCCCTGGTGGCCAGGCAGCCGATTTCAAATTCGTAGTCGGGGGCCAGCACGCAGTCCGGCAAGGGTACTTCCTCTCCCGGTCCGTAGACCTTATCGGCGGGCAGGTCGACTATGTAATAGGCGGCGTGGTCATACCAGCCGGGCCAGACATCGGCGCCGCGTTTGGAGCGAATTTGCTTTATATGAGTTTCGAAACCTAGAAAATCCAGTAGTACTCTTGGTTCCGGCAGTTTTTGACCGAATATTTCTACTTCATGAGAAAAGTTCTTGTAAAGCATGGCGTCTCCACTTGAGAGAATAAGAAGGTGATTGTCCCATTTTTGTACGGTGTGACCTCTAAATCTCAAACATGCCGTTATAAACCGCAGGATGCCAAGGAGGCAGAGGGATCGATCCGGTTAAATTGAGATTAGCCTCGTTAAGTGAGAATGGTGCAGAGTGAAACATTCAGAAGCCTTTGAAAAGATTGTGGCGGAAGTGAAACCCCGCATTAAGGAAGTGACCATCGATGATGTACTTTCCTGGCAGGCGGCACAGGAAGACTTCGTCTTTATGGATGTGAGAGAAGATCATGAATGGCAGCAAGGACGTGCCAGTGGCTCCATTCATCTTGGTCGCGGCATACTGGAACGTGATATAGAGAAGGTCGTGGAAGACAAAGGTAAGAAGGTAGTTCTCTATTGCGGCGGCGGTTACCGTTCTGCTCTGGCGGCTGACAATATGCAGAAGATGGGCTATACGAATGTGCTTTCCATGGCCGGCGGAATTCGTGCCTGGCGTGAGCATAATTTGCCAGAGGAAAAGGAATGATGGTGGCGCCGGTGGTGCGCAGCAAAATTCTTTTATGTACAATGGCGGCAAGCTTGCTCTGGTGCCGAGCTAGTGCCGCCGGAGCCAGTGCTGTAGAGGATTATCTCTACGAGTTCAGTCAGATGCAGAAGACCGATCCAAACGGTTTCTATCTCATGGTGGCTGGAGTCTCATTGATCGCCTTTCTGGCTTTGACAATTTTTGCCGGTTTTATGTTTTATCTGTACAAAGGCTGGGGGGCAGAGCAGGCAGAAGACGCCAGGCATCGGGCCGCAGCCCAGGCACGCGCCGGCGCCAAAGCGACCGATAAAGAGGAGCCGCCGGCTGCTTCCTGAGTGGTTTGTCAATTTTTGACTGATAACTCGCCGATTTTCCCATGCAGAGCGGTTTTTGAATAGTCAAGAGTTGCCCTTCGTCCTGCCACCGCCCATAATGTCATCAGTTTCCTGCTGCTAGAAGGCGGTGCTGTATGGCCCAAACTCGCAAGAATAAAAAGCTCCTTGCTCCCGCGCAAGATACTCTCAGCCTTGATGGTTTGGAGTCGTTTTTAGAAAATGCCACTCTGGAAACCGTCAAGCAGGATGAGACCATTGATTTTTCTCCGGCGCCGTCTAATGAGCCGCCCACCAGCGAAATCAGACTGATTCTCGACCTGCTCGGACAACTGGAAAATGTCAACGACCTGGTGCTCGAAACCGGCTATCAGCTTGCTCAGACCAGGGAGCGGGTGCGCGAACTGGAGGGACTGCTCATGGGCGAAGAACTTCTGGTGGCACGCATCAAAGATCTGGAGGTCGAAGCCCAGAAGGTTCTGGAACTGGAAACCTGGCTCGATGCTCTCCGTGCTGAAAATGAGCACCTCAGGCGACCCTGGTGGAAGAAGCTATTGTTCTTGCAATAGTCGAACTATCCGATCTATTCCAGATGCCGCTCGCTCAGTCGGGCGGCATTTTTGTATGACACAGGGCTGCCACAGTTTCGACCGGACATTAACACAGTCGGTCCCTAGTATGGGACTAACCCCCGAGGAGAGTTGTGAAATGGCAAATTTCGATGAACCGCAGAAGGTGAAACCGGAGCTAGAGACAGAACGCAGTTCCTTAAATTTGGCTGATCTGTCCATCAATATGCCGGGATCTATTTCCCATGGACGGGACCTGGTCTCCGGTTCTGACGCCGGCAAGGCTCTACCGGGACTGATGCTGGTTGAAAACGCGGGGGCTGAGACCCATGGCGACGGTCGCAGAGTTCCGAATGCAGATGGTGCAGAAAAATTCAATTATGTGCCGACTGAAGATCCCGATAGTAAATGGTATCTGGACGGTCTGGCCAAACCCGGCAAAGATAAGGGTGATCCAGAAACTCTTCAGAACAAAGAGTTTGTCGCCGGCGGCGTTGAGCATCCGGACGCAGCAGCGCCCGCTCATGAGCCGGGTGGTATAAAGGTTCCGGAGACCGTAGCCGTGCGCCCGGGAAAAGTAGATTCAGCAGATTCGGATAGCCCCTGGTACAGCGACGGCACGGCCAATGGCAAATACCGGTTTGGTGACAGGAAGACCGCTCTAGATTAGGTCAGCTTCCGGCGCTGCATGCCGAAGGCTTATCTACATGTACGTCCAGACCGGCTTTGCGCCAGGCCATTGTGCCGCCCTCTATGTTTTCCAGTTTCTTGAAACCATGTTGTAGAAGCAGACTGACGGCCATGGTGGAGCGATAACCGCCGGCGCAGATTACGTGCAGGGTGGTATCCCTGTCCAGATCGCTCACGGCTGCCGCCAGTTCGCTCAGGGGGATGGAGCGCGCACCGGGTACATGCCCGGCTACGTATTCGGCTTTGCGCCTCACATCCAGAACCTTTATGGACGGGTCCCGGGCAATTCGTTCTGCCAGTTCCTCGACTTGCACCTGCGGCACTGAAACCACGGTGAAGCCTGTGCGGAAGTCTTCCAGATAGCCGGAAACGTTTTCCAGACCGGCCCTGGCCAGACGCACCACTGCTTCCTCTGCTTGTTCCTTTGAACCGATGATTATCTTTTCGCGATCGGCATCCACCAGTATGCCGCTAAAGCTGGCGAACTGACCGCCCAGACCGATGTTGAGAGCACCGGCCGGATGTCCCTGGCAAAACTCAGCCGGGCTGCGCACATCCAGAAGCAATGCACCCTCTTTCTGTTTGGCCAGCACGGTCTCTGCCGTCATGGCCTGAAGCGGCGGCAGTTCAGCCAGAGGTCTGGCTCCCTGGCGATTGGTCTGAACCGCCAGCCCGAAATATTTGGGAATCTCCGGCAACTCTCTGGTCAAAGATTCGATGAAACTGTCTTTGTCCATGGGCTTGAGGGCCCAGTTGAATTTGCGCTGCTCTCCCAGGGTGGATGAGCGTTCCTGAGAGATATTCTTGCCGCAGAGGGAGCCGGCGCCGTGAGCCGGATAAACTTCCACTGCATCATCCAGAGGCATAATCTTCTTGTGCAGGCTGTCGTAGAGCAGACCTGCCATTTCTTCCGGTTCGTAACCGTATTGGCAGACAAGGTCGGGGCGACCCACATCGCCTACGAAGAGGGTGTCGCCGGTGAAAAGCATCTTCTTCGAGCTTGAGGCGTCTTCCGCCAGCACGCAGATGCTCTCCGGCGTATGTCCCGGTGTTTCCAGAATCGTGAGGGTAAGGTCTCCGAGGCTCAGTTTCTGTCCATCCTGGGCGGCGATATGCGGTAGCTCTACCCTGGCCTTGTGGGAGAAAACTATTTCCGCCCCGGTCTTCTTAGCCAGTTCGTTGTGGCCGGAAACGAAGTCGGCATGGAGGTGGGTTTCAATAATGTACTTGAGCTTCAGCCCCTGAGACTGAAGTTCCGTCAGATATTCCTCCACATCCCTCTGGGGGTCGATGACGCATGCTTCCTGGCCGGAGCCCAGAACATAGGAGGCATGGGCCAGGCAACCAAGGTAAAACTGTTTGAGGAACACCGAGACCTCCCGCCCCGAGGGGCTCTTTATCTATAGAAAAATAGATTATATCGCTTTGGTTGAAGCCCTGAAGCGTTGTGCCTGATCCGGAGGGAAAACCCTGTAAAATTTATCTCTACGAAATTGAGAATTGAACAGGAGACTCAATGGCTTCTAAGAGCATATTGCCCCCACCGGTGCCGACCGGGTTCTTTACTTCCTTTTGTCTGGCCCTTTTGACAAGCTTGAGCCCGGCCTGCCTGGCCTTCAGCGGTGATAACCATGAAGAGGCCAGTCGGTCCGAAATTGAAAGTGGAGCCAGGCTGCCTGTCAATGTTTTGCCTGAACGCTACGATCTGTACTTTGAGCCGGACTTTGAAAAGGGTGACTTTGAAGGTAGTGAAACTATTCTGGTGGACGTGAAGGCACCGACAAGTACGATTTCTCTCAATGAGCAGGCGCTTTCGGTTTACGACGCTTCCATCAGTCCCAAAGGCAGCCAGGCTGGTTTCGTCAAGGCCGAAATAGTCAGGCAGGATGAAAAGCAATTGCTTCTACTGAAGTTCCCCAGACCGCTAGCGAAAGGGAAACATGAGCTATCCATCAAGTTTTCCGGTCGCCTTGGGAGCAAGCTGGCCGGTTTCTACCTTTCTACTTTTAAGGACAAGCAGGGGCGTGAGCAAAAGATAGCCACCACTCAGATGGAGCCTACAGACGCTCGCTCCATGTTCCCCTGCTTTGACGAACCGGCTTTCAAAGCTCGCTACCGTCTTTCAGTTTGCATACCAAAAGAGATGACGGCGGTAAGCAATAGCTCCGTGGAATTTGAAAAGGAAGATAAGCGCAAAGACAAGAAAATCATTTCTTTCAAGACGACGCCGCCCTACTCTACCTACCTCTTTGCTCTGGCCATCGGCGACTTCAAAGCTTCGCCGGTGAGAGAAGTGAATGGCAAGAAAATCAGAGTCTACGCCGTAAACGGCAAGGAGCATCTGACTGGCTATGCTCTTGATGTGGCAGCCCGGCTTTTACCCTACTACGAAAGCTATTTCGGTGCCGAGTACCCCCTCGATAAACTTGATTTGATCGCAATTCCTGACTTTTCTGCCGGTGCCATGGAAAATCCCGGTGCCATCACCTTCCGCGAGACGGCCTTGCTCTGCGACGAGAAGGCCTCCACTGCCATGCGCATGAATGTAGCAGGCATCATTGCTCACGAAATGGCGCACCTTTGGTTCGGCGATCTGGTCACCATGAAATGGTGGAACGGACTCTGGTTGAACGAGGCCTTTGCCACCTGGATGGCCACCAAGGCCGTGAATGTGCTTGAGCCGCAGTGGCGGGCCTATGATGAGTTTGCTCTGGCCCGGGTGGGTACTCTGGACGCAGACGGTCTGATCTCTACAAGACCGGTGGAATACCCGGTTAAGTCACCGGAAGACGCCATGGAAATGTTCGATGAGATCACCTACGAAAAGGGTGGTTCCTTGCTCAAGATGCTTGAGACTTATCTGGGCGAGAATACCTTCCAGGAAGGCATCAAGCTCTATATGAAAGAGCATGCTTTTGCTAATGCCACCACCGGTGATCTGTGGCGGGCTCTTTCCGCCAGTGCCGCTAAGGCCGGCAAGAAGGTGGATGTGGGAGCCATGATGAATAGTTGGGTCTTCACAGCCGGTTGCCCGCTCCTGGACTTTAGTCTTGAGCCGGTCCGCTCCGGAAAGAAAGATATGGGTAAAACCTATGGTGTTAAATTGTCTCAACGGCGCTATCTGCGTGAGAAGGTGAGCCTGAAGGGACAGGAGAGCCTATGGAGTGTTCCGCTCATGTTGAAAGGAGACGGTTTCAGTCAGTCGCTTTTATTCTCCAAAAAAGCAGAGTCAATCAAAGTTAAGGCGGAAAGCGCGCCGCTCTTTCTTAATGGTACCGGTTGCGGCTTCTTTCGCACTGCCTTTGATGAGACTAGTTTTGAGGCCCTTTTGCAAAGCAGCCGCTCTCTGCCGGAACTTCTCAACTGTCAGGAACGCATCAGCCTTTATAGCGACCTCTTTGCTCTGGCTGCCAGTGACGGTTCATCCGATTCCCAGTCGAAGGCCATGAACCGTTATTTAACGGCCCTTGCCAAAATGAAAGATGAGGAAGATCCCTATGTCTTATCTTTATTGATCGGCCAGGTGCAGTTTTTCGAGAGCTTCCTGCCGGCCGATGAGAAGCTGGAAAAGGCTTATGCCTCCTTCGTATGTCGGCAGTTAAAAGGGCATCTTGAGCGCCTGGGCTTTGAGAGGCGCAAAACCGACACGGAATTGCAGTGTCAATTGAGAGGACAGTTAGTGCGCGTGCTTGGCACTATTGGCGGTGACCAGCAGTGTATCGACTTTTGCCGCGGTCTCTGGGATACCTACCTCACGGACGTAAAAACTCTTGATTCCGACTTGCTTTCAGCCATTGTCACCGTGGTTGCCTATAACGGTGACGGCGAGGATTATGCCCGAATCCTGCAGCTTGCCAAAATGGGTGGTACGCCGGAAGCCTACCAGCGCAATCTGGGAGCGCTGACCGCCTTTCGCGGCAAGGAACAGTTTGAAGCCAGTCTGGCTATGGTACTCGGCAAAGATGTGCGGGCTCAGGACGTGACCCGGCAGTTAAGCCGGCTTTTGCATAATCGTGCCGCTCAAAAGGCTACCTGGAATTTTCTGGAAAGCAACTGGGAGAAACTCAAGGGCAAACTCGATCCCAAGCATTTGCCTGATCTGGTGGAGGCTGCTTCTGTATTTAATCAGGAGGAAGATTATAAGCGGCTTGAGGCTTTTATAGCCAAACACCCGCTCAAGAATGGGCGGCGCTCAGCCGCCAAGACCCTTGAGCTTGTCCGTATTCGCATCCAGTTTAGAAAGTCCGCTTTGCCGACTTTCATTAAGGCTTTGCCCTGAGAAAAAATGACCGTCCCGGGAAGATTTAAGCAAATAGGAAAGGGGTGCGGTATCGGCTTGCTGCTCGCTTTTGTGCTGAACTTTTGCGGCGGCTCCTGCCCGGGGGCCTTTGCCAAGCCGGTGCTGGTTTTCTGGTCCTGGTATCACGATGACGACCTGTCGTCAGCCCGGGGTGAAGTGGCTTACCTGACCAATCGCATTGTGGTGAACGGCTCCGAACTGAAAGATTATCCACGCACCAACCGCCTTAAAGTTAGACCTGGTACCAGAAGAACGGCGGTGGTGCGGGTGGAGGTGCGGAAGCTGGAGGGTGCCAAGAGCCGGCTTCTGGCTAAGCGCATCGTCAGTGGTGCTTTGCGCAGTCAGGTCGAGGCCTTGCAGATTGATTTTGATGCGCGCCTGAATGAGCGCACCTTTTACCTGGAGTTGCTCTCAGAAATCAGGCAGCAATTGCCCCAGGGCATCAAGCTCAGTATGACCGCCCTGGCATCCTGGTGCATGCAGGACAATTGGCTGACCGGCAGCAATTCCGGCGTGGATGAAGTGGTGCCCATGTTTTTCAGCATGGGTAGCCGTCACCGTCAGGCCGGGGATTTTCTTAATGAGAGACTACCCCTGGTGCCCCTGGGACCTAGATGTATCGGACTGAGTCTGGATGAGCCTGCCACCATTGAAAAGCTGTCTGCGCGTTTGCGTCAGTTCGACCGAATTTATATCTTCAGTAGAAGACCCTGGACGGGGGCTACTCTTGAAACTAGCCTGGGAATGTTAAAGCGTTGGATATAGGAGATTACCGTGTTAAAGCCTGCTAAATCGAAGAGACCCCTGCTGCGGATGGCAATCGGGCTCTGCCTCAGCTTGAATCTAATGCCTGTGCTGGCCTGTGGTCCCTTTTTCGATGATGCCGTCTTTTACCTCAGGTCTCATCCTGATGCTCCCATGAAGCGCTTCCTCTCGGGCTCCCTGGGGGTGCTGGAACCCACTTATGCTCGTAGTTACCTGGTCTTTGCCTATCGTTATCTTCAGGACAAGCCTCTGACGGCAGCAGAAAGGGCCAGCGCCTATGATCTGCTTTGTTATCGCCTTGGTATGGCTAATATCGATCCTCGCTCCGAAGTCTCTCCCAGGGAGGCAAGTAGTGGCGTCGATGTCTGGAACAAAGCCAGGAAGAAAGTTAAAGGTGCCCGTGTGCGAGAGTTTTCCAGTTGGGACACTTTTCGCAACATCGATGGCGAGGACTACATCTCTTATTTGAACTGTACCCCGGATGCCTTCATTACGGCAGCCGCTACACTCGATAAACGCATCAGCACCTATGGCGCCGACAGTGCCGAGGTGAAAGCCTGGCTCGAGGCACAGGATCAAGTTTTCAGTCATTGTAGTTCGAGCGGCTATAACTAT
This sequence comes from Candidatus Melainabacteria bacterium, assembly GCA_016212515.1. Classification (GTDB taxonomy): domain Bacteria; phylum Cyanobacteriota; class Vampirovibrionia; order Obscuribacterales; family Obscuribacteraceae; genus Obscuribacter. Next base: position 49,297 of record JACRFZ010000059.1, on the reverse strand, counting down.
GAAAAGAAACAGCAGAATCCGCCGCCGCCTTTCCCCGCCACCTTGCCTGCCACCGTACCGCTGGCACAGAGGCAAGACCGGATCTATCAATTGGCTGCCTCCCGTTTCTATGCCGGAGAGTTCGAGGTGGCTCGCGCTCTCTTCCACGAAATAGCCGCCGACAAAGCCTCGCCCTGGCACCAGATTGCTGAATATATGGTAGCCCGCACTTATATTCGCGAAGGAACGCTGGCTAAAGATGTGGCTAAGGGGCAAAAGCTGTTGCAGCAGGCCATGGATATTCTCGACGGGCTGATGCGCAAGCCTGAATTTGCCTCCTTCTCCAGCTCCATAGAGGATCTGCGCCATTTCCTCCTGATTCGTCTGAGGCGGGACGCTACTTTTAAGGATCTCTCCAGCAAAATCGTCAGTGACGGGCTGGGAGACAAGTTCGGGAAGTCAGTGGGCGACTACACATTCATTCTGGATCGCTATTTCAATGAAAGCGGCGATGAGTCATCGGAGACCCATGCAATTGAGGATAAGAAAATTCGCGAACTGGTACGCGGTGAAGACCTCTCCAACTGGCTCTGGACTTTTTCAGATAGCTCCCAGACCGCTCTTAGCGAGGCACGCAGCCAGTATGGTGCCAGAAAGAGCCTGCCCTGGCTTCTAGCTCTTGCTACCAAAATCAATGGAGCCGATAAACAAGCGCCGGAACTCATTAAGGCACTGGCGGCGGTGCCCCAGCGCTCTAGCGGTTACATACATGCCCGCTATCATCTGGCCAGGCTCAATCTGGAGAAGGGCGCCGCCAACGCCAGAGCGGCGCGAGCCATAATCGACAGTGTCATTAATGGCGATATTCCGCCTTCCGCCAGGGCCAAGTTTGCCACACTCAAGTTAGAAACGGCAGTGGATCTCAATGATTTTCTCAGTCTCTCTTATGTGGCCCCGGCCGCTGTTGTATCAGGCTGGAATACGGTAGAGATGCCTGAGAATGCCCCGGAAGTGGAAAAAGGCCTCAAGTATCGCTATGAGAAACCGTTGCTCTTGCCGCTCAGCGCTGATTTCATCAATTACAAGCTGAATTTGAACGACTTTCTGAAAGCAGCGGCCTGTCCCGCTATTCCATCGGGAAGTCGCAAGTTCGACTTCGCCCAGGCTGCTTTCACTCGCGCCTTTTTGCTCAATGATATGGGTCAGCTTCTCAAGGCCCAGAATCTGATCAAGGCCTCAGGCAGCCAGAGTGCTTTAGCCCGTTCTCTGGATATCGGGGCGGCAGCCTCTCCTGAGGAGAAACGCTTCGCAGCCGCCTTCTTCCTTTTGCAAAATCCGGGCTCCAGACCTTATGTTACCGGCGGCATTGCTCGCAACACCGAGTTCAATCATATTGATGATTACAGCGATAACTGGTGGAGTACGCCGGCAATTTCCTCCGAAGCCCTGAAAGACTGCAAGATTCTTCTGCCGCCCTCAAAAGGTGTTGATGTTGAACTGAAAGCTATGCAGAAGACGGGAGCTGCACCTACTTGCTTGGCTCAGGTGGTGCTGGATTTTGCCCGCAAACATCCCGCCGATGCCAGGGCTCCCGAGGCCCTGCACATGGTGGTCAAAGCCACTCGCTTCGGCTCCGGCGACGACAATACATCCAAACTTTCGGCAGCGGCTTTCAAGCTACTGCACAGCAAATATAAGGGCAACCCCTGGACCAAAAAGACACCTTATCACTACTAGGTCAACGCAGTCCCTTGCTGCGCTGCTCTGCTTCCCAGCGTCTTAATTTGGCGACGCCTACTTCAAAGTCTGCGGCATTGTTGTAGAAGGTGTGCGCGCCATCGGCGCGGGCCGGGTCTCGCACATAGTAAAGAAAATTACTGCGCACCGGGTTCAAAGCGGCAGCCAGACTGCTTTCTCCCGGGCAGCCTACCGGACCGGGCGGCAGGCCTTTGTATTTCCTTGAGTTATAGGGGGAAGGTAGATCCAGATCGCTCTGGTAAATGATACCGTTACCTTTCCACTTGCCGGCCAGTTTTGAGGCATAAACCACGGTGGAGTCCATGGCCAGAGGCATGTGCAGTTTGAGGCGGTTGTATATTACCGAAGCCACCACCGGTCTTTCTTCCTGCAGTTTAGCCTCGGTCTCTATGATGGAAGCGCAGGTGACGGCTTCATGCACCGATAGGCGCCCGGGATTACCGGTTCGACCTACCACTTTCTTGAGAATTTGCCGGAATCTCACCGTCATTTCCTCTACCAGGGCTCTGGCTGTAGTTTCGGATTGAACAAAATAAGTATCGGGAAAGAGATAGCCTTCCAGGTTTGACACATGAGTGTCCAGGTCCTGCACCAGCTTCACGTTATCCATAAGTTTGAGGGCTTCCTGGCGGGAAGCAAGTTTCAACTCCGGAATCTTGACCATGGCGTCGGCGATTTCAAAGCGCGTCCAGCCTTCGATGACGGTTAGTTTGCGCGGCTGGATGCCGCCTGCTTCCAGTATGGCGAGAGCCTCTCTGGCATTGAGCGGTGAGGGAAATTTGTAGTCACCGGCCTTGACCAGAGGGGAGTGGCCGGAGACCTTTATGTAGAGCCTGAGAATGAGGGCATTCTTGATTATGCCGTCACTTTCCAGTTGTTTGAGGGTCTCCTCCAGAGAAGACCCTCGTGCCACTGTGAAGATCTTCTCGGACCGCTTATGGCTGACCGGTTCCTCTAATTCCCTTTGGAAGTAAAAGAAAGCGGCAGCCAGACCCAGAATTAGCAAGAGTGAAAGGGCCAGAAGTGCTTTGACGAAGGCTGCGCCGGAGTTCTTCTCAGACATTAGGGGGCAGGGTTAGCACCCAGTTTTCGCGCGCATTCTGGGATTTTGTAAAGTAGAGATTGAAGCGCACCAACTTCTCTTTGATCTGACTCTTCTTCGCTTCTTTAGAAGCAGCCTTGTTTTTGCTTTTCTTTTCTATCTCGAACATAACTGAACTGGCGGCCACGTCAATTTCGTTACTTACGAGCAGGGGCTTGTTATTTTCGCGGAAGAGACGTACACGGTTGCCTTCAATTTTGAAGCTGAGCCCTTCTTTGTTGATTTCAGGCAACTGAATCATGGTGTTGCGCACCACCTGACTTTCTCTATTGAGAACCTTCTCGAAGAATTGAACAGATTCGGGACAGAGCTTTCTCTCCTCATCTAGAGCTGTTTTGTAGAGTGCTTTCAGTTTATCGGCACGATGCTCTTTGACGATCTGATAGTAATTCTCGAATTCGCTTATAATCGCTTTCTTGTCGCTTTCAGTCAGTTCCTTTATCTGTCGCCCTTCCTCGTCGGCAGCGATGTTGAAACTGATTTTCTTCTGGGCTATTTCACCTTTGGAGTCGCCGGCCGGGATGGTGATTTTGGCAACTTCTTCCGACTTGGGTCCGGGGGTGCGTCTTTCTATGGTGACCAGAAGATCCGACTTGGGATCGCTGACATAGTCGAGAACCAGCTCATTCAAGCCCTTCTTGACATAACCAGACAGATTGACGGGCAAAGAGAGGGTGACGATGGGACTGCCCAGCACGTTCACACCGTCTATAGTGGCAGCCTTGAGTGGCAGGGCGCGACCTTTAACCTTGAGCACATAGGCTCGCGGTGAAATTTTCGCGTCGACAGCGCTAGCTTCCGCAGTCTTAACCTGTGCCAGCTCGCTCTCCAGCGCCTGAGCCGGTAGGCAACAAATTAATGAGAGGGCTATCAGGAAAGATCTATTGGCTTGCATTTTCATATTGCTACTGAATTGTTGAGTGGATGAGTCTGTCTTCAGCATTCTATACAGTTGTGGTTTTATCAACATGAAAGGAACACCAGGTGTTGGTGGGCGTCTACTAGCCAACAGCAAAAATGGCGGCAAAGAGTTGTAAGAACTGGACGAGATTAGAGCGAAATTAGGCAATCATGGCAAGAGTTCCAAAAACAGGCAAATTTATAATCGCTCTTCTGTCCTTGCCGGTGGCCTTTGCAGCCTTGATCGTTGAGGCTAGATGCCAGCCCCTGACAGGTGGGGTCGAGGCCCTCGAGTTTAATCGCCGTCTCAAGCGCAGCGTGCCGCTCGATAACGCCATTGCCGGTTTCATCGACAATAGCCGCCTGCCTCTAGCTGAAAGCAAGAGCCAGGTGGTCAGACCGGAAGTCTTCCGGGCCTGGATAGAAAAGAGCCAACCGCACCTCATGGCAAGGTTGTCAGAGTTTTCCGATGATTCAGTGGTAGAGGTGGCCGGACGCTGGGACCACGCCGACAAAACCCTTTCCAATCTGGGTTTGCCTTATCGACATTTGAAAGCCAGACAGTTGACGGCAGAGGCTCTCACTTCCACCAGGATTTTGATCATCAACTGCGCCGGGGAGTTGAAGCGGGACAAATTGCAGTTGGTGCGTGACTTTGTCGCTCGAGGTGGGTATTTGCTCAGCACCGACTGGGCTCTTGATAATATGCTGACCAACACCTTTCCCGGTACGGTAGCCTGGAACAAGGGCGTCAATCGCAAGCCGATCTATGAGGCTCACTATGTTTCACCTGACCCGGTGCTGGCCCCTTTCACCGTAGCCAAAGCCCCCTGGAAAATGGACCAGGAAGCGCATCTGATCAAAGTTCTGGATCGTTCCCGGGTGAGGGTACTGGTTTCATCGCCCTCGCTCAGTCTGGAAGACCCTGATAAAGAGGGCGTACTGGCCTGTATCTTCCCCTTTGGCAAGGGCTATGTTTTGCATATGGTGGGGCATTTCGACAACAATGCTCGTATTGCCGTAGGCAACTTCCTGCCTGATAGCGCTACCGACATTGGCATTTCTCTGCGACAGGCCCTGGCGGCCAATTTCGTCGCCGCGGCCCTGAAGGGGGAACGTCCCGAGCCAAGGTGAGCGTTTTTGCAGGATTAAAGGCGCGCAGGACTGCTTTAGAGTTGGTAAGCTTGCCCTGCAGAATGTTTGCGATGTCCGGAGTCCATGTCTAGAAGCTTTAACTCAGAGTCTGATTGCTCCCCGAGCCAGATCCGGGCCCTGGAATTTTTTTCCGGCATAGGGGCCTTTTCACAGGCTGTTTTGAAGCGGAAGGCGGCGCCTACCCTGCAAGTCTTGAAAGCCTTTGATCAAAATGAGCATGCCAACCGGGTATTTTCAGCAAACTACGGACATACGCCCTGCTCTGTCAACCTGGACAGCATTTCCGCCGCACAAATCAGTAAAGGGCTCTCTGCGTCGGCGTCCTTGTGGTGGATGTCACCTCCCTGCACGCCCTATTCAAGAAGGGGCAAGCGTAAGGATGTGGAGGACCCGAGAGCCGTTTCCTTCCTGCACCTGCTTGACCTTTTACCGCAGTTTCTGCCCTCTTTTCTCTTTATCGAAAATGTAGAGGGGCTGGAAAACACAAGGATGGAAGAACACCTTTTCGAGTGTCTGGAAAAATCTCGCTACTCTTTTGAAAAGGTGGCTCTCTGCCCCAGTCAGTTTGGTGTACCCATGCTCCGTCCCCGTCTCTTCTATATGGCCTGGCTTCAGCCTGCGTGCATCAAGTTGCCGCCACTTAAGGCGGTGCCGGAGTCTGAAAGGAAGTTGGCCGCTTATCTGGAACCATCCGAGCCGGTGGTTCTTCTCGGGCAGGAGGAGCTGGCTCGCTATGGCAACGTGCTTAACATCGTCGATCCTGAGCAGCCTGAGGCCCGCGCCATCTGTTTCACAAGCGGCTATTTCCGTTGCCGCAAGGCGGCCGGCTCTTTACTGGGTGGGCGAGAACCGGTGCGCTTTTTCAGCCCCAGGGAGATTCTCAACTTGCTCGGCTTTTCCAAGAGTTTTGTTCTGCCTGCGGATCTTTCTTTAAATGCCGCCTACCGCCTGGTCGGCAACAGCGTAGATGTGCGTTCGATTGAGTATTTGCTCAGTGGCTTGATGCCGGAGGGGGCTTTTACATGAAGCCTACTTTCCGACCGGCCCGGGGTAGAAGCTATATCGCCTTCTACAAGCCATTTGAAGTGCTCTGCCAGTTCTCCGAGGAGAAAGAGAGCGGCGAGGCGAAGAAAACAACCCTTGCCGCCTTTGATTTCCCGCCCTCGGTCTATCCAGTCGGTCGCCTGGACTACGACTCGGAGGGACTGTTGCTTTTGAGCGATGATGGGCGCATGACGCGAGAACTGTTTGAAGGACGTGAGCATCCCCGCACTTATCTGGTGCAAGTGGAGCGCGTGCCGGAGGCGGCGCAGCTTTTACAGTTGGAAAAGGGTGTGCTCTTGCAAGGTGTGAAAACCCGCCCGGCAAAGGTGAAGTTGCTTCTGGATGAGCCTCAAATTGAGGAGCGCTGTAAACCGATTCGCTTCAGGAAGAATGTGCCTACGGCCTGGCTGGAGTTGACTCTCTGGGAGGGAAAGAATCGGCAGGTCCGTCGTATGACGGCCCATGTGGGACATCCCACCTTGCGCTTGCTGCGCGTGTCCATAGGGCAGTTGAGACTTTCCGACCTGGGTCTCAAATGCGGCCAATGGCGCAGTCTCAGCCCGGAAGAGGTTTTGAAAATTTTTGCCTAAGGTATAAAAAACCTTAGTATGAAAGAGCGCAAACAAAAACCGGCAGAACATACCGAAGGAAAAGCCGTTGCCGCTTCTCCTGCCTCCGCCGTTGATACCGCAGTAAACGAGAAAGGGGACGGTAAAGCTCACTCTCACGGGAGCTCTAATGATCCGCTCAAAAGTGTTTTAAAAAGCCTGGAAACGACTTCGCTTCCCCTCCAGGCGGAAGCGAAAGAAGCAAGCGAGGCCAAACCGGCAACTGCTCCCACGCTAGTTCAGGGAACTCCAGCTTCCATCAGCATCGACTCCGGTACGAGAGCGGAGATTGAAAGACAGCTCGCCGACCATGTAGCCAGAGCGCCTCTTGCAGCGCAGGAGCAAGTTAAGGAGCCGGAGCCCGGTACTCCAGAGCTATCTTTGGAGCGCCCCTCTACCCTCAACTATGAAATGCAAGATTGTGAGAGAGCCTACCTGGGTTCGGAGCAAGTCGAGCCTATTCAAAAGCCGGAAGAATCGGGACCGTGCTTGCCCTTGCCCGGGGAGCGTAAGGTCCATGAAGAGACTCGCACCGGCCCAGGTCGCATTGAGGCGCCTCTTAATGATTCGGAAACCGTCAGGTCCTTGCCTGAAAGAGCGACTCGCCCGCTAAAATTGGACCCGCCGCCAGAACTTCCACCGGTCAGGGAAAGTTCTCCTGAGCCCCTCTGCACCTCCGCTCAGGCTTTCGCTGCCACCCTTCCGCCGGAAGAAGAGGCAATGGTGCTTGCCCCTGAAACAGCTATGGACACTGCTAAGTCGCCACCTGTAAGAACCTCAGGCGGCCAGAGAAACGTGAGCCAGGAGGTTTGCCGGGCTGAGCAGAAGTGTTTCTCCGTCTCAGCAAATGCGGAAAAACTGACTGAAACCTCTTCCTTCCAGCGTCTTTTGACTGGCATCCCTCTTGTTTTGACAGGCTCTCCCAGCTCCTCGCCGCAAGTTTCCTATCTGCTGGTGCCACTGCCGCCGGCACCACTAGCGGAGCGGTCCGAGCCCTCGAAGGTGGATTCTCCAACCGCTGAGCCGCCCCAGGCCAGGGACCAATCGCTGCATTTTTGTTTCTTGCCATTGGTTCCAGGGCTTGCCAAACAGACAAATGCCGAAAGCAGGGAGGGGGATCTTGTGCCGGAGAAGGGCGGGCAAGTCTTCACCATCAGGCCGCTGATGCCGGTCACTGTTCCTCAGTCTGCGGACCGAGTCCCTTTGTTGGAAAGTGAAAGGGCTGAGAAACCCGTTTCTCACCCCCAGCCCGGGGCTCATCTCACCGCAGACCCAGGGCTCTCGGCTGTCCTAGAGCCCGCTGCCGTTGCAAGACCGGCTCTTCCTGGAAAGCGCCGAGACCGCTACTACATTAGCGGACCGGATCTGGTTTTTGCGGCGATCATCGCCCTGGCCAGCACTGCCTCTCGTCGCCATGATGATCTGCCTGAGACTGTGGAGAGCGGCTCCCCGTCAGGCAGCGTAGTAGTAAACGTGCTTGCCGAGCGCTGCCGCCCGAGCCTGATCGTCAGTCATGGCGACAGCCTCGAGGCTATTGCCGAACGCTATTTCAACGACAGGCGCCTGGGGCACTTGATAGCCGATTTGAATGAAAGGGTTATCTGTCAGTGCCAACTGGACGGCAAACGCATTGTCCGCATCAAGGTCAGACAAGTGCTCCATTTGCCGCTTCTGGAGGACATCTCCGACTTTCACAGCCGGCGAGCGAATAAAGAAAAATGCCGGCAGAAGTTGCTTACAATCGTGGAGGACACCGAAGTGTCAAAGGAAGTTTTGCTGGAGACTTTTAAGCCTTTTTTGAAAAGACTGAGCTGAGTTTCTCAGGACTCCTCCCTGCTGAATCCGAATTCGTTGAATAACCAGTCATCCAGATGCTTTCTCTGATTCTCCAGATCTTCCAGGCTGAGCAGCCCTCGCCTCAGCGCTTCAAAAACCAATCTGGTGCGGGGATTGAAAATTTCCTTGCCTGCGCTTTCTTTCAGGTAGGCGTCCTCGTTTTTCAAGAGTTTGATCAGTAAGTTGGAGAGACGGTTCTGGGCTCCGCGATAAGAAATATGCTCCTTGGCGGCGATGGCCTTATCGGTAAGCCCGGCGAAAACATCCAGCAGAGTCTCATATTCGGCGTCGGTAATGGCGGAGGTCTTGTCTTTGAGACGCTTATGGACGGCTTCTATTTGGGCTCCTATGAAAGGCAGGTCCAGCAGAAGCACGTTCACTAATGCTTCACTGAGGCTGCGGTCGTCCTCAGTCTTCAATAGATAGCCGTGAATTGCCTCATCGGGTACGATCCTGCCTAACTCTCTGATATAAGCCTCGTGTTGATACTGCGACCAGAAGAGAATCTTCATGGTCGGGCTTTGCTTCCAAATCTGACTGGCTGCCTTGATTCCGTTTAACTCCGGCATGGCTATATCCATGAGGATCAAATCCGGCTGGAAGGAGGCTGCCAGCTTGACTGCGGCGATGCCGTTTGCGGCCTCCTCAAAATGAGGAGTGATTCCCTGCCGCTCCAGTGTTTGAGAAACGACTAATCGAGCGTGCTCTCTTAACGAAGGCAGATCTTCGCAAATTAGTACTTTCACTGTTTTCACGTTGAGCCCTCTTCCGTGTGATGTTTTTGCTTCCGCACCAGGGGTAATACCAGGGTGAAAGTAGTGCCGCCCCCAACCGATTGCCAGGCAACAGCAGCCTGCAATAGATCTGCTCTCTGTTCGATGTAGCGTAAGCCCCGGGAGCCTCTTTCCTCAGCCATTCTTGTCAGGGTGGAATAATCGCACGGTAGGCCTTTGCCGTCGTCCTTCACTGTTACTTTAAGGCTTTCCGGCTGTGTCTCTACCATTAGAGTAACCTGTCCGGCCTGCGCATGTTTGACAATATTGTTCAGCACCTCCTGCATGATGCGAAAGAGCAAGAGTTTTTCGATCGCACTCAGTTCCGGAACTTCCTCAGGGCAGGTTAAATGGGCTCGAAGACCACCTTTGAGAGTGGTCTGCCTCAGTAGTTCAGAGAGCGCACTTTTAAAACCAAGATTTTCCAGCACTGAGGGAAAGAGGTTTTCCATTACCGCCCTTACCTGGGTGGTGCTCGAATCAATCAGGGTTTCGATGGGGGCCAGGTCAGCGGCGTCAACTTTTCTAGAAAGCTCATTTAAAGCTGCCTTTAGCTGCTTGAGGTCCTGCAGCACCTGATCGTGCAGGTCTGATGCCAGTAGCCGCCTTTCCGCTTCTTCCTGTCTGAGCAGGGCCAGTTTGGTGGCAAGCACCTCCTGTCCTTTTAAAAGCAAGCCATACTGATCGGCTGCTGCTTTCTCCAGGCGCAGGGTCAACAGCCGATAGGCTCCTCCGGCCTGCACTGCAAGCAAGAAGAGCACTGCCAGAGTTGAGGGCATCGGCAGCATCTGTATGGACTTGTTCAGCCACCATTGCAGGAGCAAGCTGAGGGCAGTGATTTGCAGGTAGACGATGAGGCGATTGGCATCCCTTACTTTTAATGCCGTCATTAGTAAACCGGCCATGGTGGCACAGGCCAGACCTGTACGCAAGAGAAGCGCCATCAAATCGGAGCAAACCGGCAGCCCGAGAAACTCGCACAGACGACTGTCGAGGGGGGTGAGACAACTGGCTATAAGTGCTGCTAGAGCCGTGAGCAGGAGGAAAAATCTTGGCAGGAACCGGTCGGTTAGTTCAGCAGACATTTTAGTTCCGAGGATTGTGGCTATTTGTTTGCTACCGGTTTGCCGGGGCTTCTCAGTTTACTGAGGAAGGCTTTGCCCAGCCAATATTCCACCGAATTGATGGTGCCGTGCTTGTCGACAAAATCAAGTCGGGCTGAAATGCCGTCTTTTCTGCCTTTGAAATAGTCTTCCAGGGCAAGAAAGCACTGGGCCTGGGTGAGATTGTAGGTGCTGTCCTGGGCCTGCTCCAGCACTGCTTCGGCATCAGCTTTACCCTGGAAATGCTTGAGTACGGAATAAGGCCATTTGAGGCGATCAAGCTTCTTGAGGGAGAGAGCAACCAGGGTGTCGAAGCTTTTCCGATCGCCGGAAGCCAGGTAGGCCAGAGAGGAAAGGATAGCCGCGTGTCCGGCGAAATCGGTTTGCCATCCCCCGGAATCCAGCCAGCGCAAGGTAGCCGGCGCTCTTTTGCCGGGGTCGGCCATCAGTAAGAAAACACCGGCCCGGTTAACGGCTGCGTACTTGTTTTTGGGATTGATCTGCATGGCCCTATCGAAATCGGCCAGGGCCAATTCCGGTTTCTGGGTGCGCAGATAGACGGCGCCTCGATTGTTGTAGCCAAGGTCATTGGCGGGATCCATTTTCAGGGCTTGACTGAGATCCTTGAGGGCCCGGTCGTAGGATGCCAGCGCACTATAGGCGGTGCCGCGCTGCACCAGGGCGGCGGCGGCATCCTTGCCTTTGCCGCCTTCTGCCTTAATAGCTTCATCGAATTCCGGTATGGCTAATTTGTATTGGTCGCGCTGCAGGAAATCTTCACCCAATTCATAGTGCCGCCTGAACTCAGGAGTGGCTGCCTGGCAAGTCATAAAGCCAGTCAGCATTTGGGTCAACAAGCCGACGGCAATAACCTTGACATGGGTGGCCTTCCGGATACGGTTTAGTTTCATCACTGAGCTTCCCTGGAATTTCTGCTTAGACTGAAAGAACTGTTTCAGGGCACATTTTAGCCTTTGCGGTAAGACTTGGGCTCTTTACATGAGAGCATTGGCGTTAATGGCAAAATTTGAATGTAAACGAGCTCTTTACATGGTTTCAACTATAGTCTCCAAGTAGGTTCATTACAGGCATTCTGGGTATGTTGAAAAAGAGGAGAGGCTTGTGGACAAAAACTGGGGAGTGCAGGATTCGGACTGGCAGTTGCGCAAACTGCAGCAGGATTCTTTGCGCACGAGTGATCGCGTGTTGGCAGCCAGTTTTGCCGTCCTGCAGCAGGAAGTCGCTCAGGTTTTTGAAGAGTATCAGCGCAATTTCGGACCCAATTCGGCTCAATTCGCCGAATACGTGACGATGCTCATGCTCAAATTACAGAGTGCCGGTCTTGCCACCATGACCTGCATGGAATGGCTGAGCAATGCCACTTCCGGGGTCCTGCCGGCAGCCCATCCGAATGCCCCCTACGCCACCCAGGCTCAAACCCTCAAACATATTCCCGAGGAGTTCCGCGCTGAAATGGATCCCGGGCAACATTTCGTACTCAGTGCCCAGCCGCCGGCCTTTCCGGCTGATGATGAATTTAACAGTCGGGCTGTGGATGCTCTCATTGCCGGTCAGACTGCCGCGCCGGTCCCGGCTGCCAACTCCGCGCCGGCATTCTCCAATCCATGGGGTGAGGCACCTCAATCTGACGCGCCGGCCACTCCCAAGAGCGGTCTCAATTCCTTCATGCCTACTACCTGGGAAAACGGCTCCCAGGTCAATTCCACCTTCAGGATTTCGCAAAGCAATATGCCTGTGGCTCCCGTTCAGCAAGCCCAACCGCCGGTGCAACAAGCTGTCAGTCAGCCTGCCAATTACGAGGCGGTGAGACCGGCAGAAAGCTACTCGAATGCCTTTCAAAACCAGCCGGTGGGCGGTCAACCTGCCTGGGGCGTGCCTTCTCAACCGGAAAACTCTGGTCTGCCTGCCGGTTTGCCACATAATATGCCTCACAATGCATCGCCGCAGACAGTGCCTGAACCGCAGTTCCGAACCCAGGCCGGTAGCCCGACCAGTGAATGGGCAAAACAGCAGCAGATTTCGCAGCAGTTTCAGACTCCGAGCCAGCCGCCTTTTACAGACCAGCCCAGAGCTGCCACTCCGCCCTCGCCCTGGGGCAGCCCTACGGCAAACAGTGCCCCGGCCAGTCCTCAAACTGCGACTAATTCACGCCAGAATATGCCTTCCCTACCCCCATCCGGATATGGCCAGCAAGCGCCGCAGATTCCACCCCCCGGACCTTTTGCAAACATCCCCCAGCAGTCTGTGAATATCAATCAAGGTTGGCAACAAGCTGCAACACCGGCCCATGCCGACAACAGGCAGAGCCAGGAACAGAGTGCTGCCCAGGCGGAAAATCAGTCTCAGAGCCAGCCCCAGAACCAGTCATCGAACCAATCTGAGGATTATGAATACAATCCAGCCACCGCCTGGGATTAAGGGCTGACCGCTATTTAGAGAAAATTGAGTATCTCCGTCAAAAAACGTTCCGGCGGCAAGTACTGTTCTATACGACCCTTGACAGTCAGCTTGCCGGCGGCATCACTTCTAATGACAAGCACGGTGGGAAGCGCACCGGAGGTGTACATTTTGGAAAAGGCGTTCTCTTGTTTTGATCTTTCCGGATTGACCTTGAGGAAAACTGCCCTTTGCTTCAATTGCCTGTTAATGGTGGGATGAGCAAAGACATCCTGGTCCAGTCGTTTGCACCAGACACACCAGTCAGTATAGAAGTCTACAAGGAGCGGTTTGCCTGATGCTCTTGCCTTGCGAAGGGCAGTATTGAGATCCTTCTCCCAGACTATGCCGACAGGCTTTTGAGCGGACTTTACCGGCTTGTCTGCTTCTCTGGCTTGCGTACCGTGTGCAGTCCAGGGCTGGATAAAAGCCACAAGGACGGTGGCTAGAAGAGCCAGGGATTGAAAAGGTTTTGTCATTGTTTATGGTGCTCGTGGCTTTCCAGGCTGTCGCAGTGTCCCACATCCTCAGTCCAGTGTTTGAGGTTGGCGAGACGTCTGCGCACATCTTTGAGGGCGGAATTACCGGCGATTTCCCTGGCAAATGGTACGTTCAGCTTGGCCTCCGTGAAACTGGAGAGCTTCACCAGGGTCTTCTGCCCGCCATCCACGGGCGAGAGGTCCCAGACCCCTTCGAAATGGCGCAATTTATCTGAAGAAAGAAGGCTGTATTCAATGCGACGACCGGGAAATTCCACCTCTTTATAGGTGCATTTGGCTTTGCCGATTATGGGCAGGTCGTCAAATTGCTCTTCGATGACGGCTATATTGTTTTGCTGGGAAATGAGCTTTCTTCTTGACGGCTCCTGAGTGCGCGACAGTTTTATATGCTCGAAAACTTCTTCCGGGCTGGCCTTGATAACAAGACAGGCCTCCACGGGTTTATTTTCCCGGGCCAGGACCGGGCTACCCGTTGCCAGGCAGTATGAAAATGTCAGCACTAACCAGGCGGTGAGTTTTATCATGTTCATAGTCTGATGATTTTAACCCAAGCCGACCCGGATTGCCTTGCCATGGCTGTAAGTGCCGAGATGAAGTTGAGGGAATTGGGAATTCTCGGGTTATTGCTCTTGCCCCTTTACCAATTGCTTGATCTGGGCAGAGATATTATATTGGGATGCGTAAAGGAAAGCCCTTAAAAAACCGAGCCTTTCCTTCCCGAGTATCAGAGGACGGCATAGCAAAATGAAAAAAGACCTTGTGAGGAAGTTCAGCATGAAACTGAGTCTAAGAAGAGTCTATCCGGCTTTGCTATTGTCCGCCTTGCCATTCCTGTCCTGCCTGGCTGAGCCGGCCAAGACCAGCTATACCGTAGCCGCCAAGGTGCCTGCCGCCAATCCTTTTTGGTCCAATGTTTTTACGGTCATCAATTATGCAGCCGGAATGGCTGTCGTTGCTGCCATTGTATTTGGTGTAATTTGGTTCGTAAAAAATAGAAACTTGCTGGAAGATTCCGATAATGATATTACCGGGCAAGTTGTAGAGGCCACTGCCGCCGCTGAGGGCGGTGCCGAGTCTAAAGTCTAGGTCAGATAGCGAATTGAAATGGCGATCATTTCGCCGAATTCCGAGGGCATGGTGGTGACCCTCAGTTCGATGTCGGTTTCAGCGATATTGAGAGATTGTTTTTTATCCTGGGGGCGTTTAGATTCGGCGGCGTCCAGTCCTACCATCCGCTTATAAGAGCCGGCCAGGGGCTGATTTATTTGAATGGGCAGTTTGCAGTCGGCCAACACTTCCCCGCTCTTGAAATAACGTAGACTCATGGCCGACTGTTCCGGCTCCAGGTGAATATCAGACCACTTTTGCTGGATGGCTTTTGTAACTATATCTCTGGCCAGACTCATCAATTGTTCCCCGGGCTGCTGCACGGCTTTGGCAGGTACCTGGGCGGGAGCAACGTCCGGTACCTGTTGGGGCTCTTTCTCTTCTTTTTTCTCCTCTGCTGGCGCTGCTTCAGATGCAGTCACCGGTTCAATGGTTTCAACCGCTGTTTCTTCCGTTTCTGCTAGCGCTTCAGCTTCCTTTATTGTTGCTTCCGTCTGGATGGCCAGGGGTTCCATGAAGTCCAGGTTGTCCAGGTCGGCGAATTCCGACTCGACTACTTCTTCCAGAAGTTGTCGCCGAGGGTCCTGGTCCAGGCTGGGAGCTATATCCACCAGGTGCGTGGCCACGCTGGAAACCACTGTTTCCATAATCTCCATGGTTTTAGGAATTTCGAGAGCAATTTGCTGTTCTTTGAGAAGGAAGTCACTATCCGAAGATGGTATCGCTTTTGGTGCGGGGGCCGGTTCTGTTTCCGGTTCAGCTACTGCTTCCGCAGCGGCTTCCGCCACATGTTCCGCTTCAGGCTCAACTAGCGGTAGAGGCTCTTGCGGCTGCACTTCCTTACCGTTGGAGGGTGGCTGTGCCGGTGCCGGTAGGGGCTCGAGCAGGTCATCCTCGTCATCGTCCTGGAAAAGTGAGGTTAGATGTTTGCGGGCCGGCACTTTGGAAGGGCTTACACTCTTGGCGGGAGCTTTGACCGGCTTTTCAGTAGCCACCGCCAGTGCTTGAGGCTCTGCTTCCCTGGCAGGAGCGCTCATCAATTGACTGACAAATTCGAAATCATCGGCGGTACAAACCAGTTTTTTGAGCTGGCCGCTTTTTAGTTGTATCTTGAGGGCGTCTATGGCGATCAAGTCATCAGGGTCGACCATGGCGATGGTGTATTGATTGCCGTTTTGCGCAATAGGCAGAACTTTGTGTTTGAGGCGGATTTCTTCCGGCAGCAGTTCGACTATTTCCCTGGCGGGCGGATGCTTGGATAAAGACACATAATTAACCCCGAATTGCAGTTCCAGGGCATCTTTAAGCTGATTGTTGGAGACGAGACCCAGCTTTTCCAGCACCACAGTCAAGCGTTCACCGCACCGGCACTGTTCCTGATGGGCTGTTTCCAGCTCTTCAGGTGTGATGAGTCCGATGTCTAGGAGTAAATCTCCGATTTCGTTACCACTAACGGACATCGTAACTCCCGTCTCTATCTAAGCACATAAATTTTGTGCCCCTCTACAATTTGCCCTAAACCTGACTGAGCACTTGTGTCGGTACAATCTTGAGCCGCTCAAGGAAGGAGTCGAATCACAGGGCTTTTGCTGCTCTGGTCGATAATAATTTCAGTGAGGGTATAGTGACATTTGCTGCCGCCGGTGAAAACCTCGACATTGGTATCATCGTCCGGCTTGAGACTCTTGAGGGCTTCCGCGGCAGTGGTGTTTTCGATACGACTGAGCAAGAGGGTGGCATAGACGCGCCCTGCGGGGCTGCCGTTTATCTGAATCCACTCAAGATCGGGAATCTGGCTTTTGCCTTCCTTTACGATATTTTTGAGAGCCTGGTAGAGTTCGCCAACGGCTCCCGGTCTAAATTCTCTAAGACTTTTGGCCGAAGCAATCAGGGTTAAATCGGCTGATAATTGTCGTTTTTCAACCCCGGATGGGCTCGGGTCTTGGGGATTTCCCGCTAGGCTCGGTAACACCTGCTCCGGTGAGAGTATTGGTGCCTCCTGGGCCCGGCAAGGCCCGGCGGAAAAGTTTGAGAAAAGGGCGAAGGCCGTCAGGGACGTCGTGACTAACTTGCTCATCCGCCCTTTCCTCATCTTCATTTACTCGAGTCCGATTAGTTGAACATCGAAGATCAAGGTGGCATTAGGCGGTATTACCCCACCGGCGCCGCGGGCACCATAACCCAATTGCGGCGGAACGGTCAGTTTGCGCTTACCGCCGATTTTCATACCCATAACGCCTTCGTCCCAGCCTTTGATTACCATGCCGGTGCCGATTCTGAATTTGAAGGGCTCAGCTCTATCAACGGAACTATCGAACTTGGTGCCGTCGGTGAGCCAGCCGGTGTAGTGAACCACGACGGTCTGACCCTGCTGGGGGCTGGCACCGGTTCCGACTTGAATGTCTTCGATTTTCAGACCGCTGGGTGTTGTAACACCGCCGGCTTGTGTAGGTTGTGTCATTTCTGTTGCTCCAGTATTGGTTGATTTGACAGTGGTTTCGGCTGCCGCGTTGACACTACTGTTAGTGGCGTCGCTGGCAGCGGCATTAGCTCCTCCAGAGCTTTCTGAAGAAGAGCAAGCGCTTACAAGACCGGCGACGGCGACGATCAGAAGAGCTGGCAATTTATGAACGGCTTTCAAGATGTTTTCCTCGGGAAATTCTCCACGGACCTACCGAACCTCCAGCACGTTAAAGGGGCTGAAAGTCGATTAAGGGTCAATTTATAGCAGAGAACAGGCAAGTCGGCATTAAGCGCATTTTTGTGCTTTGCAGCCCAATTCTGCCGCTCCTTTGCCCCGCCTCGCCGTTCGTAGTCCCCCCATTTACCGGGGCAGTGTCGTCAGGGAAAATGCTCTCGTAGCAAAGATATTGGACTAAATCTTGGACAAGCCGGGCGAAAGCGACCTCAGCAAAGCGGACGACAAGTCACTGTCGGTCGGTCGCCATGGGCTGGAAAGCGAACGCCTGGCAGACTTTGTTCAGGGTCTCAATCAGCCTCGTAAGAGCCCCGTCGAGGGTGGCAGTCTCAGCACCGGCGAAAAATTGCAGGTGCTTTCGGAGTCTGCCCTGACGGGCATGTTCAGCCACGGCTATAAAGAGGTTACCGAGCATCCCTTGCGCCTGGCGGCAGAGACCGGCGGCGCCTATGCCCTCAGTCTGGCTATCAAGGGTCCGGCCTGGACCAGGGTGCCTGCTCTCACCGTCGCATCCCTGGGTATGGTCACTTACGGAGTGCAGACCGTACAAGCGGCTTCCGAATCTGCCCGAATTCTGGAGTCGGCCAATCGAGCCAACTTGAGTCAAACCAGGGAGGCCCTGGCCGCAAATCTAGGTCCTCTCGCTTTCAATACCGCATTGATGGGTCTGACGGCCCGTCTCGGCACCCAGACCGAGTACCTGCCCAGGGAAATGCCGGTCTCCTGGAAAGTCAAGCTGGATAATCTCTCCCGCCTGGGTGACGACCTGCTGCTACCACATGGAGCCAACCCGCACATGAAGCTGGCTTTTGCCGACGGTGTCAGCCCGCACCATGTGCCGGGTGCCGCTCTGGCAGAAAAGAACGTCATGAAAATGACCGGTCAGGCAAGAGGCAGCGGCGAACGCATCCTCACCGGTCGCGGCACCTACGGTGAGACCGTGCACCGGCTCGAGAACCTGCAAGGAAACGAACGGGTGCCCATTCAGCACATCGATGGTGCCAGTACCACCTTCGACGGCGGCGGCAAGGTGATGGTGAATTTTACCAGCGGGGAAGCCCGTTTGCTAGATCTAGGCTACGGCGTTAAGCATGTGGTTGCTTCCGACTACGCGCAAGGGGTAAGGCATTATCGAATTAACGGCTCAGCTACCCCTAACATGGAGGTCAATCCCCAGGGTCACACGGTCCGGGCCGTCCTGGCTAACGGCGAACATCTGCACATGGTGGATAACGCCGCCGGCAGTCATGTCTACTTCCCCCACCGAGACGGTACCAAGACCTGGGTGGAGTATAACGGGCGGCTGGTGATGGATTTGCCGGGCGGCGTGGTGGAGCACAAGTTTAACGATGCCCTGGCCCATGTGCGGCTGGTGGAGCGGACCGACGGCAGCAAGCAGTTTCGCTTCCTTGATCAAGACGGCAATCTGCTGCCCCATGTGGTGGAATTGCCGGCCGCGAGCAACCTGACCGCGCAAGAGACTTTGAAATATCTGAAAGGGCTGCCGTCAAACCAGAGGCAGGTGCTCAATCATGCAGAACTGGAGTTGTTGAGGTACTCGTCCTCACAGGGTGGTATGGTCCATACTTCCGGTCAGCAAGACCACGTAGGCAGGATGATTCCCCGCGGACCCGGTTCCTTTGATCGCATCATGGACCGCCACATTGCCGGGGTCGATACCCGCATCATGCGCGGCGATCGCCTGGACAGCCCCAGTCAGATGGGACTGGCCCAGCAGGGTCATAGCTGGCTAGTCACCCGCTACTTGAACCGCTTGAATAGCCACGACTGAAATTTAGCCGACAGCGTCTTTGAGGGCGCTTCTGGCAGCCAGAAACTTGGTGGTGACGGATAGTACTTTCGCTTCGTGCACCAGCCTGCCGTAGGTGTCTTGCAGTTCCAGGAGCGCCTGCTGATCTTTGGGCACACTATACATGGTACCGGCTACCCAGAAGGAAAGGCGCATGGGGTCTGTGGGTAAGTCTTCCGGCAGTTCCACCAGCTTGTTATTGATTTTGCTGGAAAGGCGAAGAATGTCCTTGATGTAAGTCATAACCTCTTCTTGCACTTGTTCCACTTCGGTTTGTTTCTTACCGCTGGGTTTGTCGTCGAGCCATTCTACTTCGCCCTGCAAATAAGGCAGGTCTTCGATGGTTCTCACCACGCGAAAGCGCCGCTGTCCTTCAGCCATAAGGTTCATGCGTCCATCAGGCAGGCGTTCCATTTCCGTCACCACGGCCGAGGACCCAATCACCCTGGCATGGGAATGTTCAGGTTCGTAAAGCAACACACCAAAGGTCTTGTCGCCTTCCATGATGGTATTGATCATCTGGCGGTAGCGAGGCTCGAAAATATGCAGAGGAAGGGGACTGCCCGGGAAGAGCACCACATCCGGGAGTGGAAAGAGGGGCAATATTTTGTTCTTCTTAGCCACGGAACCTCCTCGAAAGAGTTTGGTATTGCAGTGGGCGCTAGTGAGAGCCGGCAGTCTGCACCGGTCTGGTCGGTGTGTAGCTGCAGCAGTCGGCAGGACAGACGTCCGGAAGCGGTGCACCGGTCAGGCAAGCTATCTGACACTCTTGCCCTGCATTCGATTTTAGCCTTTCTTCGATGAGGGCACCAATCAACCGCCCGAAATGTTCACTGTTGCCGCTGCTCAGGCTGCGCACAAACTGTAGCTGGAGGGACTCGGCAAGTTGCCTGGCTTCCGTATCGAGGTCATAAATGATCTCCATATGGTCGCTGACGAAGCCGACCGGATGTACAAGAACCTTGCTTACGCCGCCTTTTTTCAGGTTCTCCATGTGTTCCAGTATGTCAGGCTCCAGCCAGGGCTGAGACTTTGGACCGCTGCGGCTCTGGTAGACCAGTTGCCATTGCGGTTCACCGCCTGGCCAGTTGTATTTTTCTTGCAGGCGGCCGCAGATCTGCCGGCAGACAAACAGTAACTGATTCTCGTACTGGCAATTCTGGGCCATGGAAAGTGGGATGCTATGGGCGGTAAAAGTCAGATGCAGATTTTCCAGGTTATCAAACTGCTGGAGCGCCGCTTCGATGCAATCCAGATTTGCTTCCAGGAAGAGAGGATGGTCGAAAAAGACCCTTAACTTATCGATATGCAGCCTGTCATTCTGTTGATTTTCGCTCAGTGCCCTGTGGATATCTTCCAGGTACTGGCGACAACCGGAATAGGAAGAGTAGGCCGAGGTGACAAAGGCGAGAGCCCTTTTGACTCCGTCTGCTTCCATTTGTTTGAGGGTGTCGCTCAGCATGGGATGCCAGTTGCGGTTGCCGAAATAGACCGGCAGTTTGATCTGACGGCGTTCCAGCTCCTCTTCCAAACAGGTGATCATCTTACGATTCTGGGCATTGATGGGAGAGACTCCGCCGAACATTTCATAGTGATGAGCCACTTCTTTCATGCGTGCCTCAGGTACGTTCTTGCCTCGCAAGACGTTGGCCAGAAACGGCATGACATCATCCATGCCTTCCGGCCCGCCGAAAGATAAAAACAAAATGGCGTCGTAGTCTCTACCCACAATAACCTCGTCAGCTTACTTTTTGTTGTAGAAGGGAAGTTACCTCGCCCTCCATGGGGAAACGTCCGGTTCTTGATTTAGAGAAGACCAGGTCTCCATCTACTTCAATTTCAAAGACTCCACCATATGATTGATGCAGCTTTGCCGTTACTCCCGTCAATCTTTGCAGTTCAGCCGCCAAACTGACGGCTCGTGATTTGTAGCCTCAAGAACCGCAGTAAGTAATGCTCAGTTCTTGCACCTGCAATCTGTTTTCGCTCATTGTTTTTCCTCGGTTAACAGTACTATTTATTTTGGAACTCAATTGAAATCGTTGTGTCTGACATAAAGCTGCAGTTGCTCCAGATGCGTAACTTCTTCCAGAATTATCTGTTCGTACATGAGCCTGAGCACGATATCTTTCTGGAATTGATTGAGATGCCGTTCGTACATCTCGATGTGCTTCTCTTCCACGGCTATATCTTCTTCCAGCATCTGCAAAAGCGATTGCTCACCCGGTTCTTCCACTTCATCCATGGCTACGGAAGGGTGCCCGCCCAGGGCTACGATTTTTTCTCCCAGCATTGTGGCATGAGCCATGGAGTCTTGAGCGAGAGTGCGAAAGAGGGTAACCAGGGGCCCGCGGCCCGGACCAAGCACAATAAAAGAATGATGCAAGTAACGCACCATGGCTGCAAGTTCGCCCTCCAGCGCCTGATTGAGAGCGGCGATTACCAGTTTCTTATCAACCTTCGTTTCCATGACCTTACTTCCGTAGCAATATTGAATAATTTAGCCTTGCCAGCTTAAGATGACCCTTAATTTTAGTAGATCTTAGTCGCCCTGTCCTCAATCTCTTGCTCTTTATGGTGTGGGGCGGCATAACAGCAACGTTACGACAAGCGAAATCAATGAAAATACCGACCCTCCTTCTAGCAGCCCTGTCACTGATGCCGCCCGGGCTTTGTGCCGAAGGTCAGGAAAGCAAATCAGTGAACGTGCCCGCGCAACTACGGAGTCTTCATGGACACCTTGATAAGTCGGCTCTCTTCAATAGCAATTCCCCCGAGATCGTACCTGAGTTTTCGCCAGCCGGAATTTTACTTTCCACCCTCAGCCCGGAGGGCAAAGCCAGTCCCGATGCCCATTTGAACTATCGCTTTCATGGTCGCTTTGGTGTCCTTATCCATCACATCAACAAGCAAACCCGCTCCCAACCAGAGGTTCTCCATCTGAGATTGCTGGCTTTCAACCCTGGTAAGAAAGCAGCCAGCCTCCACCGCCTGGCCAGGAGCACCTATTTGAGTCAGCCGGATGCGCCTTTCAAGCCTCTGCCTGCTCTCTCAGTCAATGGCGGCGACCTCTATGCCGGTCCCGGTGACCGTGTTACGTTGGATTTCCTTACGGGCAAAGCCTTTCAGGTAGACGGTTCGCCCTTGCTGGTGGGCGCCGGACAGTGGCTGCTTTTGGATAATCTGGCCGTGCCGGTGCATGGCCTTTCGCCGGCCTTGAACGGGCGTTCCTATCTCTCCTGGTTCCAGACCAGTAGCCCTCTCTGTCTCTTCCTCCAGGCGAGTTTCCAAGCTGCCGGGGCGCCCACAGATGACGCCCAGCCCTTTGCCAATGCCCTGGCTAAAGACCAGGACCTGGTCCGCCCGAGAGAGTCCTCTCTCAAATACCCGAGCTTCCCTGGCGCCAAGCCGATTATCTATGGCAGGGTTTCGGGCGTATCCCGGGGCTTGACCTTCAATGGGCGCGGCCATGTGGACATTGAGGCTAAGAAGCCTCTCAGCCTGGCCTTTCCCATTTCTACTCTGGAGGGAGGCAACTTTGGAACGAAAGTGCAGACCGCTCCCATGATCAGGCGTTACGGTGATTCGGCCTTTGCCGCCCATGGCAACTACGCCCTTGGCTACAAGATTAGATTGAGGGTAGTCAATCATGATCGGCTGGCCCGGACGGTGAACGTCAGTTTTAACTGTCCTTTGAAGCAGGATGGTGCAGCCGGCAAAGTGCGGCAACTGGTCTATATGGAACCAGCGGGAAAACCGGTCTTTTATAGAGGCACGGTCAAGTTGACCGATTACTTGAGCGAGAACAGTCCCTTCCAGGGGCTTTTCCACCTGGTTCTGCACCGGGGCGAGCGCGGCGAGCCAATGTACAAGATGAATCTTGCGCCCTTTGAGAACCGCGACCTGGAGTTTGAACTCTTTTATCCTCCCGATGCCACTCCGCCTCAGGTGCTGCTTTTGGAAAGCGATCCGCTTCCGCCTCAAGGTCCGAGGCTGTAGTAATTCGCTTCCGCCCCTTCGGGCTTGATCTGCCAGTATATGCCGCTTTTCAGGATCTGTGACGGTGAATTGAACTGGTATTGCTGCAGTCTGGCACGCAGATACAGTGGCGGATCTTTTCCGGCGAAGGGATTTTCCAGAAGGAGAGCGGTGATGGCGGCATTGTTGTTCTTCAAGCCTTGCATGAAATTGCCAAACCACTGACTGCTCTCTTCTCCGGAGTCTGCCCGCAGGGCTTCGAACCACATTTGCCAATCCAGTCTGGGCATATAGGGTGCCACTATGGGCGGTGGGCGGTCAGGGGGACCCGGTTTGAAATAGAACTTGTAAGGTAAATAGGTCTTGCCGTCATCCGACCCCTCTATGCAAATCTCCAACCGCCTGGTCGTCATCACGGCAAAGAGTCCGTAGGAATTGGCCAGGTAGAAATGCCGGGGTAGGAAAAGCACCAGCCGTAGGGGCAAGTTGATACCGAGGCCGGCCGCGAAAATGTCGCAATCGGCGTAGGCAATGGAAATTAAAATGGCTAAGGCCGCTATCCCGACTGCTGGTGACGCAGGCTCAGACCCTGCCCCTGGGGCTGGTCGGCGCTCATAGACAGGTTTCCCCAGTAAGTGCATATAAACGCGGTCGTCTATAAGGGGCAGGCAGAGTACTGCGGTTAGAATATTGAAAAACCCGTAGTTGCCGGAGAGGAATATGGCCCCTTGCAGAAGCAGGAAAGTCAGTGCTGCCGCCAATTTACCCGACCTTCCTAAAAGCAGGAGAAAAGGGCAAAATAGTTCGATAAAGAAAGTGCTGAGGCAGATAACTTTTAACCATTCCTTCGGCAAGCCGTGCAAGAAAGCGGCCGCAGGAGAAGGAAGCGGCTGGGTCAAGAAATGATAGGAAAGTGCCTCCAGACTGCTCCAACTGGGGTCCTGGCTGGCCAGTTTGCACAGACCGGAGAGGAGCATGAGCTTGAAGATGAGTACGCCGAATAGAGCCGCTGCCAGACCTTTGATGGCCGGCGAGAGCCGGAGACGGCCGCCTTTGCTTACGAAAATCGCCAGGAAGCCGCTTTCCAGAAGCAGTATGTCCCACTGAAAGGAAAGGAAGTCCTGACCGATATTGAGTAGGCTCAAATAAAGGAGGAAGCATAGCCAGAGCATGCTTGCCGTCCAGCGAAAAAAGCCTGTTATTGAAAGCAGGAGCCCGGCTGCCGTTAGAAGAATGAGAGCGCCGTCGGAGGCGCCGAGCCAGAAGAGAGTAGGGCAGACAAGATATTTAAAGGAACCTGCTTGATCGGCTATTTGAGCCAGATAAGACTGAGCAGGCAAGATGCCGGACTGTCCGTAAAGTCCGATCAATTGGGGCAGTAGTGCCGCGAAAGCGAGGGTATAAACCAGGCAGATAAGCCTTGCCGTTGCATCCAGAACGGTTTCACGACCCTTGTAGTATCGGGCAAAAGCATCGCGAACTTTTCTGGTTAATGCCGACAAGTCTTAACGGTCTCTTCTTTAGTCAGCTCAGGGCTGCTTTAGTTCCGGAGCTTTGACCGGCTCCGGTGTGGGCGAGGTCGGCGGCTTAGCGGTCTCTTCCGCGGCGCTGGTACTGCTGGTGGTGGCAGCGCTCAACTTGCTCAGCCGCTCGCTCAGCCGCTTGCCTTCTTCCACTTTGCCCTTTTTAGTGAGGAAGGCGCCATAACTGAGTTGCAGTTCAGAGCCGAGCTTGCTGCTGAAAGCAGCATCCTTACTGCGGTCTGTCGCTTCCAGTGATTTGAGGGTGCTTTCAAAAACCGACTCGCTCTCCGGCTTGTCTAAAGCTGCCAGCGATCTGGCCCAGTCGAGACGAGCAGCAATGGCTTTGAGATTGTTCGGTCCATCCTGTCTTTCTTTGATTTGAGCTACCTGGCTGTAATTGTCGAGAGCTTCTTTGTGCTTGCCGGCCTTCTCATACATCCTGGCCAGGTTGGTGAGAGTATCGAGGCGATCATAGCTGCCCGAACCGCTTTTCTTGGTGATATAAACGAGAGCGTTTTTGTAGCAGGACTCGGCCGTGGCCGGTTGATTCTGCTTTTCGTAGACGCTGCCTAGCTGATTGAGCATTACAGGAATAGTCGGATCGCTATAACCCCAGACGGAGTTGCGCAAGGCAATGGTCTCCCGCAGCAGATTCTCGCAGTCCTTCAGGTCTTTGGGCGTGGGATTGGCCAGCTTCAGCTTGGCCCGGGCCCCTTCATAAGCTTTGGCGGCTCGGTCGGCAATTTCCTTGACCTTTTTGGGGTTAACGCTGATGGAGCCGTCGGCACCCACGGTCTGGTAGGGCAGGATGGATTGGGCGGCACCGCCGCCGGCCGCTGAACCGGAACCTGTGGGGATGTTGAGCTTGCTGTAGGGGCTGACCAGGCTGTTGATGGTGTTGCCGGAGGGCAATCCCTTGGGGGCGGCCATAAGACCGCCGTATTCCATGAGACCCTGCGCATGTACGCTACCGGCGGCACTGAGAGTAAGAGAAAGGCTGAAGGTCAGGCAATATGCCTTAGGCACCGCAGGCGCCGGCGAATGTCCGGGCAGATTAACAAAAAGCCACCTTTTTGAGTGCTTCATGAGGGACCTCGACATTGGAATGTAGTAAGAATTGATGCCTTCCTTAATTAGTATAGAGAAAATTACGGGGGCGGAAAAATATTTAACGAGATTGAGGTCCCTTGACTGCCCGGTTTTACCCTGGAAAGGCTGCCTTTTGTGGTCGGTGCTTTTCCGGGGACCATAGATTCTCACTTCATATCTAGTGTTTAGGGTTAAAATATCGAAAGTGCCCAACATATATGGCACGGCTTGGGGATGCTCGGGAATTTTACTGTGACCACAAAAGAAACGACGGTGAACGTCAAGATTGGTGAGCTTCTTGTCGATGCTCAAATAGTCAGTTCTGCTGAAATGACCGAGGCCGTGCAGGTTTCCAAACGACTGAATGTGCCGATTGGTCGGGTCTTGACCATGAGCGGCTGCGTGCGGGAGGACGTTCTGGAAGCCTCCTTGCAGGTGCAGAGGCTTCTTCGGGACGGTAATCTTTCCATCGAGGGCGCTTATGAGACCCTCAAACGTGTGCACGAGCATCGCATCGAGCTGGCCGAGGCCCTGACTTCGGAAGCGCAGAACATGCTCATGCTCGATAGCGCGGAGAGTCTGGGAGAGCTTCTTCTCGATTCCAACATAATTTCCGAAGAAGACCTGGTGAAAGCCATGCAGACCAGCTTCGACAACGGTGTGCCTCTGGGCAGCACCCTGGTTTTACAGGGACTGCTTTCGCCAAGTCTTTTCCCCTCCATTTTGAGCGTGCAAAAGAACATCGCCAGAGGCATCACCCCCAGAGAAGATGGGGTCAAGGAAGTGCAGGAGATCTTCTTGCACTGGTTGAAGGCGGAAGAGTCGCTCAAGCAAGGAACCATCTTCAAGCAATTGGCCTCTGACGAAATCACACGTGAAGACGTCGTGTCAGCGGCCGAAGCCAATGCCAATGCGCGTGCTTCCGCCAGGGCGCCGGAAGTAGTAAAGAAAGCGGAGAGCCCGGCGCGGGAACCGGAGCGGGTTAAGAGCGACGCCGAGGTGCAGAAGGCTGCACCGGAACAAAAGCGCGACCAGGATATGAGGCTGGTGGATCTTCTCAAGCAGTCCGGTATTTTCAGCCAGGCGGAAGTGCAGCGTAGTTATGAAGCGCTCCTGAGAGACCCGGAGCGCTCGGCACGCTTCTTTCTGGAACTGGGATTGATCAGCGAGGAGGATTTGAGAAATTCTCTTAGAGCCCACGCCCTTTTGCAGAAGGGTATGCTCAACAAAGACGAAGCCATTTACGCAGTTAGAAATGAACGCGTGACAGAGTATGAGAAGACCATCTCGGATGTTAAAGACGAGAAAGTGAAGCGCTACATGGATCGCCAGTGGCGCGGGCGCATGTCTACTGTATTGGGCGGGGCCCTGGTGGGAGCCGTTGTGGCAGGCTTCTCAATGGCCAAGAATAAGCGCGGCAAATAGTAAGAGCCGCACTGATACTAAATATGATGGCACAGACGGACCTGAGTGAGGGCTAAGAGGTTAGCGGTTGGGCACCAGCTCTATTCCGGCTTCACTCTTGATCGGTTCGGCATCCTTAGGGGATATATGCTTCTCAATATTTTCCGCCAGTTCTCGGGCGGTCTGGGCGTCCTGCCCAATGCCCTTACTGGCCAGGAGCAAATAGCGATAGGCTTTGATCGGATCTCTGGCCGCTCCCAGACCCTGCCAGGTCATCATACCCATGCAAAGCTGGGCTCTGGCATTACCCTTGTCGGCGGCAGTCTGCAAGTACTGGTAGGCTTTAGCCTGATCAGTGTCAACGCCATAGCCGATCAAGTAATAGACTCCAAGCTTGGCGGTAGACTCTACATTGCCTTCCGAGGCTTCCTGCTCCAGGGTGCGACGGGTTTCCGCCGCATACATGGCAACTCCTTCCTGCTTCTTAAGGTAGGCTGCCAGATCGAAATTATCAAGATTTTGTTGGGTGGCACAGCCTGATATCAAGGCTGCAAAACCACAGCAAAGCAGGACGTTCAAAGTCGTCAGCCAACCGATGCGCTTGAACCCGAACCTGGTCTTGACCATAGTCACCCTGAGAAAGGGAACGAGAAACGTTCCAGCCTTACCACTATAAAGCAACCCGGCTTCCGGCTGCAAATAAATAGTCAATAGTTTAGCAGACTTGAATCTGTCACTACTGCCGGTGGCAGGTCAGGGCCGGCGATTTCTCCAGCGGTGTAAGAGTTCCGCCTACCATGGTTTTCCTCACTTTCAGATCTTGATCGAGGAAGGCAATGTCGGCCAGGAAACCGCTGCCCAATTGCCCCAGGCTTTGAGCACGTCCGATGGCGGCGGCGGCGTTTGTAGAGGCCATGCGCACTGCTCCGGCCAGATCGCAGATGCCCCAGTCGATCATGTTGACCACAGCCTCATCGAGGATGATGGAGGAGCCGACCAGACTGCCCTGGCTTGTACCGACGGCGGCTCTGTCTGTAACCAGGATCGTGCGGTCCAGACCCTTTATCTTGACTATCAGTGCGCAAATTTGTGGTGCCAGATGCAGACCGTCGGCTATCAGGCAGCAAGTGACTCTCTCATCGAGGAGGGCGGCGCCCACGGCTCCCGGCTGGCGGTGATGCAGCGGCGGCAGGGCGTTGAACGTGTGCGTAAGCAGCCGGCTGCCCCTGGCAAAAGCCCGCTCCGCTTCTTCGTAGGTCGCATTACTGTGTCCAAGGGAGAGCGCCACCTGTTGATTCTGTAAATAGTTCTGGACCGAACCGGTAGGGTCCCCTTCCAGAGCGGCCGTCATGAGCACTACCTCATGGCTGCCTTCCGGCACCAGTTCTTTGATCACTTCCAGGCTGAGGGGCTGAATATGCTCTACCGGGTGAACTCCCGGCTTTTGCGGTGAGAGACAGGGTCCTTCGAGGT
The DNA here is from genome assembly GCA_016212515.1 of Candidatus Melainabacteria bacterium. Taxonomy (GTDB): domain Bacteria; phylum Cyanobacteriota; class Vampirovibrionia; order Obscuribacterales; family Obscuribacteraceae; genus Obscuribacter. The sequence goes on along the minus strand of JACRFZ010000059.1, from coordinate 21,000 downwards.
GGAGACCGGGGATGCGGGCCAGCCCTCTCTGGTTGCCGGCGCCCCCCAGCCCATGCTTGGCCAGGAAGTCTCTGTGGCGCTTGAGATTCTCCAGAGAGTTGGTGATGAGCGTGGGCAGGAAACTGGTGACGCCGTGCTGCGCTTGCTCAAGGCGAAGCGCTTCCAACTGGTCGGCGCTTATGTCCTGCCAGAAGTTGCAGGCGCTGGAACCGTTCATCTGCAGGTCGATGAAACCCGGTACGGCAATCAATTCAGAAAAGTCCAGCTCTTCAAAGCCCTGAAGATATCCCTGCGGGTCATTTTCAGGTGCTGAGCCGACGGCATCGCTCCTGTCGGCGGCGGAATGCCTGGAAAGGTGAACTATTTTGTCGTCCCGGACATAGATGCGGTTAAAGTCGCTTGCGTCCGGGGTAAATATTCTGGCACACTTGATTACATAGTTCGGCATTTGGAAAGACCTTCGGCATTCTTGTTGAACAAGCGTTTCAAAGTGCAGCTTGCTCGGCCGACACTCGGGTACGGCTCAAGTAATGGTAACCCCAGGGTATCTTTCCGGCAAACTTCTCCATCGGATACAATTATCCGATGAGAGAGTACTCTAATATCGAGAACTGCCAGTCGATTTAGACTGAGAGGCTAAAAGGGACTATGACCGACGCTAATCCAGGTTCATCCTCCACATCCCTGTCTTCGGTCCAGAACATGGACGTCAATAACCTTGCGGCAAAGCTCCTGGAGCTGCAGGAGGCGCTTGTACAGTCACAGGAAAAGAACCTGATGTTGACCGCCCAGTTGCGGGAGCTTGAGAGAATGGCTCGGGACGGTGAAGATTTGAAGTCGGAACTGGTGAACCAGGGTCTCTTGCTTTCCGACAAGAGTCGGGAGAACAAACAGTTGCATCAGGAACTGGGCAGAATAACCACCCTGCTTGAGCAAAAGCTGCAAGAGGTGGAAGATCTTCGTCTGGCCACCACCGAACTGCAGCATCAGCTTAAGACTAGAGAGTCCGAAAGAGACTTGCTGGCTGTTATGCTCAATGAAGCGGAAAACGCTCAGCGCAGGCAGCACTCGGAAGAGCAAGTGCAGCAAGTGGCCAAAGACACCCCGGGCTGGCTGAAAGCCTTCAAGGGTAAAAATCCCTAACTTACCCTAACGCTATAACTTACGCTATATAGAACACCAGGTTGGAAGAGACAGTGGAAGCAATATCTAGAGACGTTCTTTCTGGAAACAGGAGAGCACTGGCCCGGGCCATTTCCGTGGTGGAAAGCGGCGGAGAGGAAGCCTCGAGTCTGGTGCGGGCCCTTTTCGCCCACACCGGCAGGGCACACATCATCGGAGTGACCGGCTCCCCCGGTGTGGGCAAGTCGACTCTCGTGGATGCGCTGATCACCGAATGTCGCAAAGAGGATTTAAAAGTAGCCGTTCTAGCCGTGGATCCTTCCAGTCCCTTCACCGGTGGCGCCATCCTTGGTGACCGCATTCGCATGCAGGGTCATACTCTCGACCGCGGCGTCTTCATTCGTTCCATGGCCAACCGCGGGCACCAGGGTGGTGTCGCCCTGGCTACTTATGATGCTGTGCGGATGCTGGAAGCCTCCGGCTATCAAGTAATCATCATTGAAACCGTGGGAGTGGGCCAGTCTGAGCTGGCCATTGCGCAAACGGCAGACACCACTGTACTTGTGCTCATGCCCGGCTCCGGCGACGATATTCAGGCCATCAAGTCCGGTATCATGGAAATTGGCGATATTTTTGTTGTGAACAAGGGCGACTTGCCCGGTGCCAACAAATCAGCCAGCGAGATAACCGCTTCCCTCGAACTCAATAGTTTCAAAACCGATTGGCGTCCACCCGTCATTGTCTCCATTGCCGAGACGGGGCAGGGCATCGATCAGTTGTGGTCTTCAGTCAAGAATCACAAGAAATTCCTTGAAAAAGAGGGCTTGCTTGAGAGTCGGCGTTTGGAGCGCATTCAAGCCGAGCTTTCTGAGATAGTGGCCGATATTGCCAGACGTAATTTGAAAGAGTCGCTCAAATCCAGTTCGGAAGTGCAAGAAGTGCTCGATGGAATTATCAAGCGACAGGTCGATCCGCACACTGCTGCCCGCAAACTTATCGGCAGCATGTTTGATCAAGTAAGTACTTCCAAGTAAATAGCTATCGCTTCGATATGCGATCGTTCAAGCAGCTTGGATAAATTTCAATAAGCTTGTATCGCCGTAGATATGCCGCATACAGCAGTGCAGGTCGTTTCCTTATGGGATTGTCATAAAATTTTATGGCGGTTGCATATATGGTGCGTATCCCAGCCGGCTTGACGTGGGCATTGCCAGACAATAGGATTAGTTTCGGCGGAGCTTTACATAAGTTCTTCTTGCATATAACACAGTTCTTCAGGCGGACTCTCTTCGCATGTCAAAAATTGCCATCATTAGTCAACCAGATCAGGGCGTCTTCATCGATCTCGGCGGTTGTTCGAGCCTGCAAGAAGCGCTTGAGCACTTGAGTTCGACCCTGCAGTCTTCCAATAAATTCTGGAAGGGGTCGCGCGTCATTCTGGGTATGGGCAATATTGCTCTCAATCAAGCTCAGGCTGCGCAAGTTCTAGCTATCGCCAAAGGCGTGGGAGTCTTCCCCGAAGAGATTTACAGTAAAAACGAAAAAACCAGAGATGCTTTCAGCGAAAACAGCGTCAAAGCTTCGGCTGTCAAACCCATGAATTTGCCCAAGGTCAATCTGGAAATCCCCAAAGATCAAATTCCGGAAGCGGAAGCCGAGGAAGGACGGGCAGCGGAAGTAACCAGCGTCTCCGTGGTTGAGCTTGAACACGAAACCATGGAAGAAAGCACTGCCGAACTAGAAGAAAAATTGCCGGAGAGCAAGGACGGCACCAAGGAAGATACCGCTACCGCCATTCAAAAGTTGCCCCAGGTGCTCTATGTCAAACAGACATTGCGCTCCGGTCAAACCGTCAGCCACAAAGGCGATCTGGTTATAGTAGGCGACGTCAATCCCGGTGCCGAGATCATGGCCGAGGGTGATATCACCGTCTGGGGTTCTCTGCGCGGTATCGCTCATGCTGGTATCGGCGGTAATACCGAGGCCGAAATCAGAGCCCTCAATCTGCAACCCATCCAAATTCGCATTGCTCATGCCATTGCGCGCTCACCCGATCGCAAGCGCATCACCTATGCCAATGGCACCGGTCCTGAAACGGCGCGAATATTTGAAGGAAAGATTCGCATCACCAAGAATAAGTTTGACTAAATAGTTTTGTTAGCGTCGAAGCAGTACCACTAACTCTTTCGGCAATGTAGGCGGGAAATCCGCGTTAGTGTCAGTATCCCAAAGTATAAGTAGCCACACGAGGATAGTAAATGAGCGGTCGAGTAATCGTAATCACCTCTGGCAAAGGTGGAGTCGGTAAGACCACGGCTTCAGCCAATATCGGAGTTGCGCTTGCCACAAGCGGCGCTTCGGTAGCCCTGGTCGACATGGATATCGGACTCAGGAATCTGGACATCCTGATGGGTCTGGAAAACCGGGTCGTATACAACCTTGTCGACGTAGTCGAGGAGCGTTGCAAATTACGACAGGCCCTGGTCAAAGACAAGAAGCTCCCTAACCTGAGCCTTTTGCCTGCCGCCCAGACGAGAGACAAATCGGCAGTTGACGCTGACCAGATGAAAGCTCTCTGCGAAGAATTGAAGAGTATGTACGATTTCGTGCTGGTGGACAGTCCCGCCGGTATCGAACAAGGTTTCCAGAACGCCGTGGCCGGTGCTGAAGAAGCCATCGTCATCACTACTCCTGAAATGTCCGCCGTCAGAGACGCCGATCGTATTATCGGTTTGCTCGAAGCGCGTAAGGACGAAATCAAGGAATATCGCCTGGTTCTCAACCGTTATCGCCCCACCATGGTGCAAAATAACGACATGATGAGCGTGGACGATGTACTTGAGATCCTTTCAGTGAAACTGCTTGGCGTTGTGCCGGAAGACGAAGAAATCATCGTCTCCACCAACAAAGGCGAACCGGTCTCTGGCACCGATAACGTGCGCTCCGGTCTTGCCTACCGCAACATTGCCAAACGCATTCGCGGCGAGGAAGTCCCGATCATGGATCTGGAGGTTAAAAACCCCAGTTGGATGAGCAGGATTGTCAGTTTCTTCAACCCCACAGTCAGGGTTTAAGGAGGCCAATCATGCAATTACGTATATTCGAATGGTTCTCGCAAACCAAACAAGACGGCGCCCGTTCCACAGCCAAAGACCGCATGCGCAATATGCTCACGCATGACCGTCTGGAGTTGCCGGCTGGTCGCCTGGAGAGTCTGGAAGAGGAGCTGGTTGCGGTTGTATCGCGTTATTTTGAACTCGATAAAGACACAACCCAGTTCGATCTGCAACAATATGAGCGTCGGGCATCGCTTATCGCGAATTTCCGCCTGCTCAGATCAAAGTGCTAAGGGCTAACTAAAGTTGTTGGTTAGTTCCTTGGGGATTGGTTTATGACCACCCAGACCCTGGACAATCTAAATTTCATTCCCTCCGCTCTGAGGACCATACTTCGTGCCTTCCAGGGTATCGATTTCTGGCTCCTCGGAGCGACCGCCTTTCTAATAATGGTGGGTTTAAATGTGCTGCATTTTTCTCAGCACACCCAGGGTTATTTCGATAAGCAGTTGCAATACATGTGGGCCGGGCTTGCTTTGAGTCTGGCCGTTTCGCGTATTCCATACAAACTCTGGACCAATAAATACATGGTCAGTTTCTTGTATCTGCTCAATCTAGCGCTACTTGTGGCGGTTATGTTGAAGGGTCACTCCGCCCAGGGGGCGCAGCGCTGGTTGGCCCTTGGACCTATTACCTTGCAACCTTCGGAAGTAGCCAAGCCCATAGTTATCTTCTCCCTGGCGGCCTGGCTGAGGCGCTACCCTATCAATTCTTTCTTCGACATCTTCAAGATACTGATCATCCTGGGGCCACCGGCCGTGCTTGTATTCAAGCAGCCCGACCTGGGTACTTCTTTGACCTTCGGTGCGGTCTTTCTGGGGCTCTCTTACTGGGCCGGTGCTACTATCACCGACATCCTGGTTTTGATAAGTCCGCTCATAAGCCTCATCTTGAACGCCGTCAACAAAGAGTGGTGGCTCTACTTCCTGGGCGCTCTTTTCACCATATTGCTGTTTTTCTGGCGCCGCCTGGACTTCAAGCTCTGGCTCAGGCTTCTGCTCATCATCGCCATCGTCGGTGCCAACTATGGTTTCGGGCTGGCGCGCCCCCATCTCTGGGGTGTCCTCAAGGAATATCAACAGAAACGCCTGACCAGCTTCGTCAATCCCTACGACGACCCCCGTGGTTCCGGCTATCACATTTTGCAAAGTCTGATTGCCATTGGTTCCGGCGGCGTAGCCGGTGCCGGTCTCGGGCACGGCAACCAGGCCCAGGGTGCCTTCATACCGGAGCGCCATACCGACTTCATCTTCGCCGTTATCGGCGAAGAGCTGGGCTTTAAAATCTGCGCTCTGATTGTGCTTGCCTACGGCGTCATTTGTGTGCGGGCGCTCTTCATCGCCTTGCAATCCAGAGGCGATCCAGCCGGGGCGGCCATAGCCATCGGTCTCATGTGCATGTTTCTCTTCCACTCTTTCATCAATATCGGCATGACCATCGGCATCATGCCTGTGGCCGGTGTGCCACTGCCTTTCCTCAGTTACGGCGGCACGGCCCTTATTGTCGATCTGGTATCCATAGGACTCTTGCAGTCAATCTACTACTATAACCCCAAGGAACAAAAGGACATCTGGGGTTAGTTGACTCTTTGCCCTTGGGGTACCCGTGCTTGGCGCCACTGAAGACCATATGCAGAGTTCTCTTGCCGGCTGCAATTCTTGCATTAACGGTGTTACCCCTGTCGGCCGCCGGAAAGAACGTCAAGGACGTTTTGCAAAAACTGGACCGGCTCATGGAGCGGGAGAACTTTGCCGAGGCCATGCCGCTGGTTAATTCGCTTTTGAAGACCCATCCGGGTAACGCTCGCGCCCTGAGAATCAGAGCCGAAATTTATAGCATCACAAAGAAATATAAGCTGGCTTTGCGTGACTACGACAGACTCCTGGCCAAACCGGTGCCACAGGGCAAGGATTATGTCCACAGGGGCACTGTTTATCTGACCCTGGGTGATCTGGCCAGAGCGGAAGCCGACCTGGTGCGGGGCATTGAATTGGAACAGGCCAGCCCGCCCGCCTACCGAAATCTGGCCGAGATATATTTCAAGCAGGGCAAGAAAAAGGAAGCGGAAGCGGTGCTGTCCAAGATGGTGGCTGCCCACCCTGAGAATTTGAAGACCTGGCGTTATAAGGGCGAAATTGACCTGCGCAACGGCAACGGTAAAGCAGCCCTGGCTGACTTTGACAATTGCATCAGGCTTTCCCCCATGAGCCATGTTTACTACCTGCAAAAGGGCGACGCGCAGATGCTCCTGAAAGACTACAAAGGGGCCCTTTCAACCTATACAAAAGCCCTTGAGATGGAACCCTTCGAAGTCGAGGAAGTTTATTTGAAGCGGGCAAAGGCCTATGAGAAACTGGGCATGCTTAAAGAAGCTGCCGCAGATAGAGCCAGGCACTGACTCAAGGGTTTTCGCCATTGGCGGCTCTTTTGATTGACTGTCTCGTCCAACCTGCAAGTTTGGCTCCCCTGAAACCTGATCTTACCCTCCTTTCAGTTAACCTGCCGGCTTAGAAAATCTCGTCATTTTCACAGGCAAGCTTCTTCTGAGCCGGAGCGCAATCAGAAGCTGGCTGAACGACTGAAGGTGCTGGAAGATAGCCCGATGGAGCCGAACGCTAAATTGGCAGGCTTTGCCGATGCTATGAGAGAGCGCATGAATAGCGGATTGGGACCTATCCGATTCATTTCTGAGTCGCGGCTAAATGCACTGGAGAAAAAGCTTGCTAACCAGGGTTTTGTCTTTTCTCCCTGGGGCGAGTCGGCTCGCAAGGCTTTGCATTCCGGCATAAAGGATATCGGAGAGCTCTATGCAAATAACAATGGGTTTTCAGAGGATGGTCGCATTTATCCCCAGGATTTGAGTAGATTAGCTGCCGGACCTGTGCTTATGGAGTTTCAGGTAGCAAGAGAAGTCTATGCTCGAACGGTAGAACTTTGCACCCGGTCGTCGGCAGCGCTGGGAGCGCATCGCCGATAGCATTCAATTTATGGGACCATCAAATCACAGACCGCTGTACAGACCGGATGTCCCCCGCTATCAAGTAAAGGCGGAACCTGGGCACTGAATAACCGCTTCCATCAAGGCTTCGGCTTGCGCTTGAGAAAGGGGCTGGTGGTGCGTTCTTTCACTACTTCGGTAGTGGTTTTGAGCGATTTCTCAAAGCCTCTGTCAGGGTCTAGATAGGGCGTAGCTGCAACTCCATGAGCTAAGAGCAGCCGCAAGAGTTGTCCCATTTCCCTTACCTCCGGCTCCCGATTGGTCTCCATAGAGCGCAGGGCGCTTTTCAAGACGGCTGTCTGCCCTTCATCCTTGAGGCAGGCATCGACAACATCAACAAGGTCTGGTCTGGTGGGAAGCTTTTTGAGCAGCAGGTGAATTATCCAGGCGGAAAAATTATCCAGGTAGGGTCCGAAATACTTGAGGCTGCGCTGCGGGTGTTGAAAAGCCGGGGTGCCGGATTCTATGGCCTGGGATCTGGCAAGCTCAGGTACGTACATGGCGTCATAGTCCACGATCTTGAGGTCGTTATCCACCACCATTAAATTGTCGAAGCTCAAGTCACCATGGGCGATGCCTTGCAGGCGCATGGTTTTGACCAGGTCGGCGAAGCGATCGGCAAGAAAACTGGCGGTAGCCTCATTTACTCTGGTTGCTCTCAGTTGATTGATAGTGCGCCCCTTGAACCAGTCCATTTTTAGAGCCGGGCACCACTGCCCGTTCACCTTGATGCCGCGGTTCAGATAATGCACCTGGGCGCCGTAGGGTCTGATACCACCCTTGAGGGCATTTTTGATGGCTTCATAGTGCTGTTCCCTTTCCGGCACATGATGCAGAAAGCACTTGAGCGCAATTTCTCGGTCTTCGCCCACAAAGTGGTAAACGCGGGAGTTCTTACCGACGGCGGTATCTTCCAGATAACAAAAGGAATTGAGAAGTTCACGGTCTTCGAAGTTGGAAGCGTCTTTGACGGCTTCGTTGAAGTCGCGGAAAGTGCCGTAGGAGAAGCCTCGACTGGTTGTGGGGGCGGCTCTGTCATCAGCTTTGGGGCTAATCTTCTCCTCCCTCGCTTTTATCCAGACCGGCACCGTGCTGATGGCCGGCAGGGGGGCCAGATCGATAGGAGTTGTGAGATGTTCGCTGATGGTGGGAATCTCAGAAAGCGGCTTCTCGCAAAAGGAGCGCAGAAGCTTGCTGGTATTACGCACTTCGGCGTGGGCACTGCTTTCCAGCAGGGAGAAGGCATAGGAGTTGAAGGGATTGCCAAAGTCTTCCTGGCGGAAAAGCAGGCACTCATCGCCACCGGCCAGTTTATGCCAGAGACTGGTATCCAGGCTAAGGCAGTGCAGCGAGGCGAAAATCACCCAGGCCGAGAAATTATCCATATGAGCGCCGTAATCGCGCTTCAGGCGTCTGGGATGTTGATAGTTGTGGTGACCTAACTCCAGGCTCTCCAGTTCTGCCAGGGTATCCACATAGAAGACATCGTAGTCCACCAGTCTGATGCGGTCCATATGCACCAGAATGTTGCCGTGCTGCAGGTCCATGTGGGCAAGACCGGCACCGGCCATGGTAGCAAGGAAGTCTTTGAAGTCTTTTTTGACATTGGCGATTCTGGCCGGGAATTGGATATTGGAGAGGATGTAATTCTCCAGGGTTTCCCCTTCGATCCATTCCATTTTGACGATGGGATACCAGGCCCCCAGGGCCTTCACCCCCTGCTTGATATATTCAAATTTACAAAAATACCTGCTGTTGAGGGCTTGCAGCGCCTTCTCGATGGCTTTGTAGCGCAAAAAATGATCCTGGTGCCAGTGAAAGCACTTCACGGCCCAGGCCCTATCATCTTTGACCACACGAAAAATGGAGGCGGCATTGCCGGTGATGGCTAGCGGCAGCCCCTCGTGGTTACAGTCGACGACGCTATCAATCAGGTCATCATCGGCAAAGCAAAGACCGGTGTCCCTGAGCGCCTCTACATAATCTCGCGTGTTTGGCCAGGGCACGAACTCAAGCTCCGCCGCAAGTAACTGCACGCAGCAATTATATAGCTACAGAGAAAGCCCTGCCGACTAAAGCAGGTTTTCAATATCCTTTTCCAACTCCTCAGGTTTGACATTGGGAGCGAAGCGCTTCACCATGGTTCCATCCTTGTTTACCAGGAACTTTGTGAAATTCCATTTGATGGCTTCACTGCCGAGCATACCCGGTGCTTCTTCCGTCAAATACTTATAGAGCGGGTGGGCGTCCTTGCCGTTGACATCAATCTTCTCGAACAGCTGAAAGTCGACGCCGTAGTTGCGGGTGCAAAAGGCGCCGATTTTGGCACTGTCCCCCGGTTCTTGCCCGCCAAACTGATTGCAAGGGAAGCCAAGTACCGCCAGCCCCTTCTCAGAGTACTTCTTGTTTAGGGCTTCCAGTCCGGCATACTGGGGAGTAAACCCGCATTCAGAGGCGGTGTTGACGATCAGCATTACCTTGCCCTTGTATTTCGAGAACTCAATCTCATTACCATCAAGAGCTCTGGCTTTAAATTCGTAAATCTTGCTCCCGTCCACTTTACTATTCTCCTTCTTCGCCTGCCCGGCAAAGCTCAAAAGTCCCGCTAGTGCGCCTGCGGCTAGTATTGCCGTCAAAACTGTTCTTCTGCTCATTTTTACCTTCACTCACCGCAGCTCAGTTTACCTAATGTTAGAAGAATGAACTGTCTTTATGAAAAGGGTGTGAACAAGGCGCTATCATTTAATGGTTTCCTGTGAATACTTGAGTGCATTTGCCATGAGCATCAAAGAGAAAATTTCCGCTGATTTGAAAGACGCCATGAGAGCCAGAGACCAGTTGCGTCTCGATACATTGCGTTCGGTGCTTTCAGCCTTCACCTACAAGAAGGATGCCCTCGGCAGAGAGCTTACCGAGCAAGACGAACTGGATGTTTTGAGTAAGCTGGTCAAACAAAGAGCCGACTCCATCGAACAGTTCGGCAAGGCTGGTCGGCAGGAGCTGGTGGAGAAGGAAAGCAAGGAAAAGGAAATCATCACTGCCTATCTGCCCGCACAGCTTTCTGAAGCGGAAGTACGGGAAAAGATCAAGGCAATTGTTGCCGGACTGGAGCCTGGTCAGGCCAATCAGGGTGCTGTGATGAAGGCGGCTATGCCTCAGCTAAAGGGACTGGCCGACGGAAATCTGGTCAAGAAAATTGTCGGTGAAGTGCTGGCCGGCTAGTGGCTGATCGGTTAGTGCCCTAATTTAGAAGGTGCTTTGTTGCGGCCCTGGGGCAAGACGGCCTGGCTCAAGCTGTTGCCGAAGGCTAGAATGCCCAGCGGTATAGCAGCCTCGGGTCCTCGCGGTGAGGAGACGGCCGAGGTGATTACGCCTACAAGAAGTGCCTCCGGCATCTTCTGTATAACCCTGTTGCAAATTCGCCTCGGTAGAGGTGCATAAAATTCTTCATCGTCCATGCTTTTGTTCCTGAAGAAAACTGGTAATGGCTGAAGCTTAAGGCCCCCGAAGTGAAACTCTTGTGAGTAAAGACAGAGACAAGAAAGTTCCCGCCCGGCAACACTAATGAAACTGTTCGTGGGCTACCTGTGCCCTGCATCCGGCTGACTATGATGCAAGGGTGAGGTAGAGAACATGCAAAATTTGAAAATTGAAGGCAGTGGCAAGCCCGGGGCTAACCCCCTGCCCTTGCCCGGGCGCTTCTGGACTTATCTACAAGAACGCTTTCCCCTGCCCTCTTTCGTGCTCATGTCCCTGGTTTTTAGCCTGGCGGGGCTCAGTCTCAGTAGTTCATTGCGCCTGGGTTCATGCCGATTGAGCCTCTTTCATTGCCTGGCCGCCATGCTCACAACGGTCTTTCTTTTCTTCCAACTGCGGGTTATCGATGAGCACAAAGACCGCCTTAACGACGCCCGCTATCTCCCGGAAAGACCGGTGCCCAGGGGTCTCATTTCCCTGAAGGAACTCTCCAATCTGGCCCTTGCTCTTATGGCCTTGCAATTGGCTTTTGCCCTTCTGACCGGCAAAGTGGTGGTGCTTTGCCTGCTTGCTAGCTGGGTCTATATGTGGCTCATGGGCAGGGAATTCTTTCTGTCGAGCTATTTGAAAGAGCGGCCGATCTTGTACATGCTGAGCCATATGTTGATTATGCTCTTTGTCGACTTGCTCATCACCAGTTACGATTTTGGTCCGAGCAATGGCTTTGCCACAGGCTTACTCTGGTTCTTTGCCGCGAGCTTCATGAGCGGCATGGTGGTGGAGTTCGGGCGCAAAATAGTTGCCCCCGAGTGCGAGCGAGAAGGTATCGTCAGCTACAGCGGCTACCTTGGCTTAAAGCAAGCGGCGCTCTGGCTTGCACTCTTTATAATTGCCGCCCAGGTCTTTCTCACCGTTTGCCTCTCCCATCTGGGGCAGCCGCTTGCGGCCGGGCTGGCTTTTCTCATTTATGACCTGCTTTGTTTTTCCGCTCTTTTTCTGGCTCTTAAGAAGGGTGGTCCGACAGTTTCGAAAGTGTTTGCTGCTCTCTCTAATATGTCCGTTCTCTTTGGTTACCTGGTGGTGCTGTTGAACTGCACCATGCATTCGGGAGTGAATTAAAAATGATTGCTGAGATTTATTTTGCCGACCGCGCCAACTGCGACATTTGTGGCGGTAAAGCACGGGGACTTTCGAGGCTCAAGTATTTGAGCGGTAGCGCCGGCGCCAGATTTCAGGTACCGCCCTTTTTTGTGATCGCTGCGGGGGAAGTGACCGTGGCAAAGTTGCAAGGGGCGCTTGCCCGGATCAAGGGTGAATCGGGCTGCCGGAGCTTCGCCGTGCGCTCATCTTGCATTGAGGAGGACGGTCCGACCAATTCATTTGCCGGGCAGTTCACATCTTACTTGTTTGTAGAAGAGTCTCAAGTGGGGCTCCATGTAGAGAAAGTACGGCATTCGGTCGAAAGTAAGTCTATTGAGACTTACCGGAAGCTCAAGGGTCTCGCGGGCAGCGGCCCCGTGGCGGTTCTGGTGCAAGCCATGGTAGATGCCAGCGTTTCCGGTGTCATGTTCAGCCTCGATCCTGTCACACAGAAAGCCCGTCCTGTAATCTCAATGGTGGAGGGCACCGGCGATAAACTAATGGCTGGCACCGTCAGCGGTGAGACCCTCTATATTGCCGGTAGTGCGCCAGATCCAGGCTCGGCGCGCCCCACTTACTTGACTGAAGCGATGCTGGCGCAGCTCTTGCGGGCCCTTGGCGCCATCGAAAAGCATTTCGGTCGTCCCATGGATGTAGAGTGGTGTTTCGACCGAGAGGGGCGCCTCTTTATTTTGCAGGCCAGGCCCATCACCACGGTGGCTCCCCAGAGCACCGTATTCGATGCCAGTAACATTCAGGAGAGTTACCCCGGCAAGACTTCACCCCTGACCTTCTCATTTGCCCGCAAGTGTTATACGGAAGTCTATAAAAGTTTTGTCTTGCTCATGGGGGTGAAGCCCTCAGTGGTGGAAAGCCGCAGCGATTTGTTCGAGTATATGATCGGTTACCACGAAGGCAAAATTTATTACAACCTGGGCAACTGGCATCGCTTGATCCAACTTTTGCCGCTTTATAAAAGCAATAAAGGTTTTATGGAGCAGATGATGGGCTTGAAAGAGCCCCTGCCAAAGGAGCCTCAAGCCGCTTCCTCTAATTTCTTCTGTAAACTCGGCGGGCTCTTTTGCCTGACAAAAATTCTCTTTGCCGCACTTACTTTGCCGCTACTCAAAAGGTCTTTTGAAAGGCGTCTTAATTTGGCCCTCAACATCGATAGGCAGGCGGTCAAGAATCTCTCTTTGACTGAGCTTGCAAGCCTTTATTTAAGCCTGGAGAGTAAGCTTATTTCCCGCTGGGATGCCCCCGTAGTAAACGACTTCTTCGCCATGATCGCCTACGGAGCCCTGCGCAAGAGTTTAAGCGGTAACAAAAAACGGATGGAATGCTTGCCGTTCTATCTTAAATGTAAGAGCGCCGTTGTGTCGGGGCAGCCGCCCCTGCTTCTTAAAGAGCTGGCCGGGCTTATCTCCCGTGACCGCGAACTTGTCAGCCTTATGGAAAGCGGCAAGACCGGTGCTGCCAGACTGAGGCTCAAGCAACATCCGGAAGCTGAAAGACTCTATTGTCTCTATCTGGAAAAGTTTGCCGACCGCAGTCTTGGTGAATTGAAGTTGGAAAGCGCCTGCCTGGAAGATGATCCTTCCGTACTCTTTTCCACCCTGGCTGTCCTTGCTAGAACTGAAAAGAGAGCGGCGGTGGAAAACCCGCTGCCGCCCCAGGCATTGGAGCCCCTGCCCTGGCCGCTAGCTCTTCTGGCTTCTCTTACGGCTTCCTTGCTTGCCGGACGGGAAAATCTGCGTTTTGCCCGCACCCGGGTCTTTGGCCTGGTGCGCCTCATTTTCAAAACCATGGGCAAAAGACTGGCTGCCTCCGGACATATTGAGCAGCCGCAGGATATTTACTTTCTGACCGTTGACGAGATCCTTGGTTTCATCGGAGGCACGGCCGTCAGCCTCAACTTGGCCGGGCTTGTGCACTTGCGCAAGCGGGAGTATGAAGGGGCGGGTGACTCGCCCCTGCGACTGACCTTCTGCGGTGCCTACGGCGATCGCAAGGAGGTGCCGACAGCGGTGCCGGAGGAAGCGGTTAAAGCTTCGCCTCACACCTCGGTGCTGGTCGGTCAGGCCGCCAGTGCCGGCATCTGCCGGGGGCGGGTGCGCGTCATTAGAAACCCTGAAAGTGAAGCTCTCCAGGAAGGCGAGATACTCGTAGCCGAACGCACCGATCCCGGCTGGATTGTGCACTTCAGCCTGGCGGCCGGACTGGTGGTCAGCCATGGCAGCTTGCTTTCTCATACGGCCATCGTGGCCAGGGAATTATCTCTGCCCTGTGTGGTGGCAGTGGAGAACGCCACGACCCGCCTGAAAACCGGCGATCTGGTGGAAGTGGACGGACGAAACGGCAAGGTCACCATTTTGGAAGAAGCAGTTTCGAATCTGTTTGCTTGTGCCTGAAAAGTCAATGCCTTGAGTGCACAATGAAGGTGTTGAGAGCAAAAAGGGAGAGTGGTATGAGAGCCGTTGGGAGGAGCCAGTTGAACAGCGCCCTGATCAGGTATTCGCAGTGCTGGGAGGACAGTCAACTTCTACTTGCGGGACTGACAGAAGCACCCTCTTTGAAGACTGTTGTCTCCATTGCCTCTGCCGGGGACAATACCCTTTCCATATTGAGCCTTGGTAAGCGGGTGGAGCGAGTGCTGGCTATCGATTTCTCCCCGGCCCAACTTGCCCTTCTGGAACTGAAGATGGGCTGCTTCAAGTGCTTGAGTTATGAAGAGACCCTGCTCTTTCTCGGTGTAGGAGGCGGCCCGGGAGACGGACTAAAGCGCCTGGCTATCTTTGAGAAGCTGAAGCAAGCCCGGGTGCTCTCTCCTTCCTGTCTCAACTATTTTGTTAAAAGAGAGGAAGTCTTGGCTGCCGGTGTCATACACTGCGGCAAGTTGGAAGGCTACTTTCGTATTTTTTCTCGTTTCCTCCTGCCGCTTCTGCACCGTGCAAGCACCATCGACGGCTTGCTGCAAGAGCGGTCGGAGGCTTCTCGCGCCGAGTTCTACGAAAGGAAGTGGAATACTCCCCTGTATAGATTGGCATCGCGGCTCTTCTTTTCCAGAGCCGTTGCCGCCTTGCTTGGCCGAGAGCGGAGTTTCTTCAAGGAGGCGGAAGACTCATTTAGCAAATTCATCGCTAAAGCTGTGGAAACACATTTGAAAAGCGGTGCCTCGCAGGGAAATGCCTATCTCAGTTATATTCTCAAAGGTTGCTATGGGAAGGTTTTGCCCCATTATCTAAGGCCCGAAAACTATGCAGTCATAGCTTCGAACTTAGACAAAATCTCTTTGCGGCAGGGCGGCTTGCAAGATGTGTTGTCTTCTCTTGAAGAAGACTCCGTCGATGCTTTCAACCTTTCCGACATCTTTGAGTACATGAGCAAGGAAGACTGTGCGGCAGTGGCAAAAGAGCTTCTGCGCGTTGGTCGCAAGGGCGCCCGTCTTATCTACTGGAATATGCTGGTGGACCGCTCTTTGCAAGAACTATCCAATCAGCGCACCGCTACCCAAATGGAACTGACCGACTCCCTGCCGGGTGTCTGCCCTACTTTTTTCTACAAGCGGTTTGCTCTGGAAACCGTGCTCTAGTAAGGATTGTGTCATGAAAGCCCTGCTTGCTATTTGCTTTATCGTTCTGAGCCTCTTTGCCGTGCTGGTCGCCTGTGCGCGATTTATGCGAGCCAGACCGGTCGACGCCACAGGCAATCGCTTTGAGACCACGAGGAAGCTTGTGCATCTGGTTATGGGCGCACTTTGCCTCACCTTCCCCTGGCTCTTCGATGCGCCGCAGCCGGTCTTCTTTCTGGCGGCTTTTGTCTCTTCAATGTTCATCTATCTGCGCTTCAAAGCAGTGGGTTGTTTGCGCCCGGTGCTTTTCGGCGTGGAGCGGCAGTCTTATGGTGAACTATTCTTTCCTCTTGCCGTGGCTCTTATATTTTTTCTGGCTAAGGAGCCGGTTTATTTTCTGGTACCAATAGCAGTGCTGGCCTTCGCCGACTCGGCGGCAGCCTTAATCGGCAGTCGCTTCGGCAGTCGCACTTATTTTCCTTACAGGCTCAAGCACGGAGCGAAGACCGTGGAAGGTTCACTGGCCTTTTTGCTCATGGCTTTCGGCACCAGTATGGTAGTACTTGCCTTCAGTACCACCCTGCCTTTCTACCATGTACTCATGCTGGCGGCACTTCTAGCCGCCCTTTCCACCGTGGTGGAAGCCCTCTGCTGCAATGGGCTCGATAATTTATTTGTGCCTCTGGCACTATACTTCGCTCTCAGTTCGGCCCTCAGTATCAGTGTGGCGGCCCTGACTGTGGAACTGCTATGCCTGATAGCCTCAACCCTGATGGTCTTCCTGCTCAAGCGTTCTTCTACCCTGGCAGACGGCGGCACCCTTTTCAGTCTGGCTTATCTCTACCTGGCCATCACCGAAGGCGGCATGCTCTTTTCTATTCTGCCTCTGGTCTTATTGGCTTCCTATAAGACTCTCTTACCGAGACGCTTCCGCCTGGCCGGACCGATACACGGACAGGAAGCGGTCTTCGCTGTTTTACCGGCTGCCCTTCTTTTCCTGCCGGGCACCAGATTTCTGCTTGAGTCGAACACCCTCTTGCTTGCCTACGGCATGGCCTTTGCCATTCATGGCTCTATCATTGCCAGTGCGCATATTCGCCTGGTCAGTCAGGAGCAAAGACAACTGCGCAAAGATCGCTTGCTCTTACTCTCTATAAATGCCCTCAAGAGCTGGTGCCTCTTCTTTTTGCCCTGCGTTTTCATGGGCGGCAAGAACCTTTCGCCCTGGTTTTCCTTGCTGGCTTTTCTCTATGTCTTCCTTTTTAGCCTCATCTTTGCCTTGCGCCGGGCGCCACAGGAGAGCCGCACGGCTGCTAGACGTTGGTTCAGGCAGGGGACCCTGGCTTCCCTGGGCTCTCTCAGTTTCCTGGTCTGCCTGGCATAGAAGCGCACAAGTTCTAGTAAATAGGAATAATAAAAATGCAGAGCACTACTACCGATTTAATGAGCCTTCTATCAAAGAGTCCCGACTTTCCAGGGAGCGGTCGCATGTACTTCGCCGACCCCGGGCAGGCAGATCCCGAGCTGCTTCTGCCGCTTCTGGAGAGGAAGGCGAGAGAATGTGGTGCCACAGAACTGGTGGGTCCTCTGGCCGGCAATACCTTTTACCGCTACCGTACCGTCATCGAAGACGGTGGCGCGGCACCATTTTTGTATGAGCCTTATAATCGGAACTGGCCAGGGTTAGTCAGTTGTCTTGAGCAGAGGGGCTACAGGCAACTGGCTACCTATGCTTCCAAGAGCGTGCCACTGGAAGCTTGTCCGCAAGTGTTTGCCGAGAAACCTATGCAAGTCGAATTTGAGAGCTTTCGGGTGGAAGCTTTCGAAGAGGAACTGTCAGCTATTTATGAGTTGACCGAAAAGGCCTTTGCCGCCAATTTCTTGTATAGTGCCATATCAAAAGAAGCCTTCATCTCGCTCTATGAGCCCCTTAGAGCCACCATGGACGGTGAGCTGGTGCTAATGGCCAGAGCTTCCGCAACCGGAAAACTGGTGGGCTTCTGCCTGGCTCTCAAAGACACCCGGGGGTCAAGACTGATTCTCAAGACCATTGCCAGAGATCCTGATCCCGCTTACCGTCATCTGGGATTGCGTATGGTCTGCCGCATGCTCGAACTGGGCCGGGCAAAAAACTTTCAAGAAGCCATCTTTGCCCTCTACAAAGAGGGCGGCTTTTCCTCTTATATGCCTGACCTCTTTAATGGTCAAACCATAAGGCGCTACGCGGTTTATGCCAGGGAGCTTAGCTCGTGATGACCAATTGCAATATTGTCTTGATTCTGGAAGAGAACGCCGCTGCCTTTGGGGTGCGAACGGCCATTGTGGATGAAGAGGGCCGTTCTCTGTCATTCTTTGACTTGAACGAGAGGGTAAAGCAGCAGTCCGCCGCTCTTCTTGCAGAGGGCCTCAAGAGAGAGCAGATTGTGCTCCTGGCCATTGCGCCCGGTATCGATTTCTTTGTGGCACTACTTGCTATTTTGCGTGTTGGAGCCAGGGTTCTACTGATCGAGCCAGGCAGTGTCAGACGTGTACTTTCCTGCCTTGAGGCCGTGCGCCCCGATTTTGTTTTGACGGTTCCCTGGCTTGTGCCTTTATTTGCCTGCCGCTATCGCACCTTGACTCTAAGCCATAGGAAGAGTGCCCAGGCACCGGCGGCCGCTTTTGTCGAGAGAAATGGCGGCGCCCTTATTACTTTTACTTCCGGCACCACCGGTAGCGTCAAAGCCATTGAGAGAAGTCACGGCTTTCTAGTTCAACAAGCCGAGGTCATAGACAAAAGTCTTGCTCTCTCTGCTTCTCACACCACATTGACCACCTTGCCGGTCTTTACCCTGGCCCATTTATTCTATGGCGTTACCACTATTCTGGTGGGCAAAAAGTCTTGCCGGAAGGCTCTTAAGCTTGTTGCTCGTCATCAGCCGAAGAAGATTCTCTGTGCTCCCGCTTTTCTAACCGGGCTTCTGGAGGCACGTGCCGGACAAGACTTGAGTTGTCTCAAGGAAGTTCTAGTGGGCGGCGCTCCCATTTTTCCCTCTCTTGTTGAAGCCGTGCTCACAGGCCTGCCCCAGGCTACCGTCACTTCCGTATACGGAGCCAGCGAAGCCGAGCCTATCTGCCATTTCAGCGTCAGTTCTAAAAACAGTAGCGGTTATCGGCGTTTGCTGGCAGGCGCTGCCCGGGGTCAGGGTCTCTACCTGGGCAAATGTGAAGACAGCAGCGTGAACATGTTGATCTTGGCGGAAGGCGACCTGGAGAGGCTCTTGACCCAAGCTACGGTGACCGCGGATGACCTTGCCAGGCTCAGTGCCAGCGAGGGGCACTTGCTGGTGGCGGGCGAGCACGTTAACCAGGGCTATTTCCATGAGCAGCGCTCAAGCAATAAATTGAAGGTGCTACAAAATGACGGTAGCACCAGGGTTTATCATGCCACCGGCGATATGGTTAAAATATGCGGCGATGAGCTGTTTTTGACGGGCCGAGCCGGTTATGAAAGCAGTTGCAAGAAAGGTCGCTATCCGCTTATGGTGGAGGCCTTTGCCAAAACTCATGATTGCATCGGTCAGGCTGCTTATGTGGAGCTGGATGGGCCGTCCTTTTTAGCCGTTCTAGCCGTCACCCTGAAAGGGCGGGAGGCTAACCTGGAGCCTGAGCTGGAAGCCTATTGTAAAAAGGAATTCATCAAGCTTGTGGTGATGAAGAAACTGCCCCTGGATGCCAGACATGGTTCCAAGGTGCTCTATGAAAAACTCAAGAAGGAACTTCGCGCTTTCGGCTATTCCCGTCCACGGGGCACATGGGCCGTGACTACGGAAGAACCTTCCTGTCTCTCGAAGGCCTCGATCTGAGAGGCAGAAACGCTTGCCGTGGCCAGCTTATCGGAATGACCGAGGGTGACCATGCGATCTTGTACGCCGAATATATCTTCGATATGTCTAGCCAGGGCTCTGGCCTGGGGCAGAATTTGCTCCACGGTGGCTGTCAGATGATAGTCGGAAGTGACGCCCGAGGTATGGGAGCTGTTGCGCTCACTGCCCCACTGGGTAGCCAGTCTCAGGCTGAGAAAACCACCGGGCTGGCAGGTGAGGGTCAATTTGCGCAGGAAGCCCTGGCTGTTGATATCAATTTCAGCAAGAAGCTGGTTGAATGTATCCGGTCCGTTCGGCAGTTGCCCGAGCATTTTGCCGGCCGGTACGCCCAGCTCCTGAGATAGCAGGTCTACCAGGGAGGCAAAGGAAGCGACGCCTTGCAAATCAATTGTTTTTCCAGTTCCGTCGAAATTCATATACATTTTCTCTCAGGCTATTCTTAAACCTTCCAAATGATGCCAGTAGTCGGCAAATTCTTCAAGTACAGTTAGGTATATGCAAAGTGGAAATATATCCAATTCGGAAGAAAAGGCTGCACCTGCCGGTCTAATTAAGACTCTCAGAGAATGGGCTGAGATGATCAAGATCGAGCATACGGTTTTTGCTCTGCCTTTTGCCCTCTCCGGCTTGATTCTCTCTCTGCCAGGCAAGGGCTTAAGCTCCCTACCCGCCGCCGCCACTGTTTTCTGGACGGTGCTGGCCTTCGCCAGCGCCCGCTGTGCAGCCATGACGTTGAACCGCTTGATTGACGCCGGTATCGATGCCAGAAATCCCCGAACCAGGGATAGAGCCATACCGGCCCGGCGTATCAGCCGTAAAACTGCACTTTTGATTAGTGTTCTTTCCTTTACTGTCATGCTTCTGGCCGCCGGTAATCTGCCGCCCATTTGTCTCAAGCTTTCGCCCATCGCCGTCTTCTGGCTGAGCTTCTATTCCTTTACCAAGCGTTTCACCTGGCTCTGCCACATTGTTCTGGGCATTGCACTGGGCGGTGCGGCGCTGGGCGGATGGGTAGCGGCAAGCGGTGCCTTGATCGGCGCGGCACCCTGGCTTCTGGCTCTAGCCGTTGTCACCTGGGTGGCCGGCTTCGATATTATTTATGCCTGCCAGGACGTGGAATTCGATCAAGGTGAGAAGCTCCATTCCATACCGGCTCGCTTCGGAGTAGCCAGGGCTCTCATGATCTCTCGAGCCCTGCACCTCATGACGGCCGCCTTTCTCTTTAGTCTGGGGCAAACTTTGCATCTGGGTCTCTTCTACTATTTAGGCTTCGGGCTGGTTTCCGCCATGCTCATTTACGAGCATAGCCTGGTCAAACCCGGTGATCTCTCCAGGGTAAATGCCGCTTTCTTCACCGTGAACGGCGTAGTTTCCATAGTGGCATTTCTGGCTTTTCTGGCCGACAAACTGAGCGGCTTGCCTTAAGCGGAGCCGGCTTTCGCTTTAGTCTCGGCGGCACTTAGTTCCAGACATACCAGGTCACCATCCACGGCACCAAAGTACATCAGATTGCCGACGAAGAGAGGCTGAGATTCGACCTCTTTTTTGAGGGCGAGGCGCCAGGCAATAGCACCGTTTCTAGTGTCAATGGCTTCCAGAAAACCATCTCTGCTGACGGCGAGAACCTGCTTGTCGACACTGGCAAGAGTGGCAGCCGGCTTACCCTTTAGCGGCGCTTTCCACTTCAAGGTGCCGTCATACTTTTCGCAG
>JACRFZ010000005.1 GCA_016212515.1 Candidatus Melainabacteria bacterium | reverse complement strand
TCGGATTCGCGCTTGACGTTGGCAAAGGAGCGTTGCCGCACCTCCGCACCTCCATGCACAGGCAGCACAAACTCCTTGAGGATAACAGGCCTATTGCCTTCCACGGCCCTGTAAATTTTTGCCTGACCGCCGGTGGCAAGACGGCTCAATACACGATAACGCTCTTCCTGAAGGGTAGTACCAGGAGCTAGATCGTCCTCTCGTCTGCGTTTAAAAGACTGCATGTCGTCCAGCCAAAACTTAGTATAACTGGGCGCGTCACTTCCCTTCTTGAGCATCAAGAAGCTGGCATCCTTTGTCTCCTGCGGTGCCAGTTCATTCAAGGCGAATATGATCTTCTCCCGATCCGACTCAAGAGTGAAAGCATCAAGAGGGATTTGCAGGGAGAGTGGTGCACCAGTGAACAGTCCGCATAAAGACCATCTTTCCATTGCTCTCAAGGCAGCAGTGCGCCGGTAAATCTCAATTCTCTGTCCGAATTCCAGATGCTCTGTGCAAAATACCAGTCGCAACCGGCCTCCGCTCAGATCATCAACGGCTCGACCCTCGCCCCTCAAGAAACTGACAGACTGAAGAGTAGACCAGTGCAGTGAGTCGGTAGTGAAACTGCTGGCATGGCGCCAGGCAAATTTGAGTCCCCATTTGTTCAGAACCAAATTAGTGGGGAAATCGCCGGCCAGCCTCTGCGAGAAAAGAGATACAACAAAGCCGCAGATGCCCAAGATCAACAACCCCTGAACGATGCAGCTGAGTATGATTCCAACCTGCAACTGTAGCGAGAAGGGTCCGCTCTGATGGCTGGCTAAGCCATTAACAATCAAAACAATGAAAAAAATGAAAACAGAAACAACTGCAAGCGACCAAAGGCAGAGCGACAGAGACTGCTTTACCCACAAGAAAGAGTTTTTTCTAGGACTCCTTTCGGCCAGGACCCAACCACTCACCACAAAATCCTGCTCATCAAACTGACTATTTGCGGTTTGGCATTCGGTTGTCTCAAACTTCGACCGGCGGTTCTCATCTTCAGCCGGCTCCAATGCAAGGTCAGTCATTATGTCCTCACTCCGGGCTGCAAGTTTTTCAACTTGAGTTCGAATTGGCAGGCATCATGGAGTCGCTTATCCAGCTCTTGCTCGGTCATCAAGGCGATCAAGTCATCAAACTGAGGGCTCACAGCCGGTTCATTCTTGGTACCGGGCTTGGTGCCAATCTGAGAACTGGGTCGGCTGACCGCAATAGGCTCGGGATCCTGCCCGGTGAAAAGATAAAAGAGGGTGGCGCCAACGGCATAGATATCGCTTTGCGGACAGGCTTTACCCTGGAACTGTTCCGGGGGGATGTAACACTGCTTACCAATCAAAGTTCCGGTCATATTACCAACAAATTCACTGGCGGCACCGAAGTCAACCAGGGTGATCCTTCTGTCCACCTCTCCGATAATAAGATTATCAGGGGTGATATCGCGATGCACCACCGGCGGTGAACAGCCGTGTAAGTATATTAGAATATCCGACAATTGCCAGGCAATTTCCAGAACTTCCGCCTCGGAAAAGGTGCCCTTCAATTTCACATGCTGCCTGAGTGTTAAACCGGGGACAAATTCCAGGACCAGATAATCCCTTCCTCTTTCAACAAAGTGATCCAGGACGGAGACAATATTTGGATGGTTGAGGCTGGCTAAAAGCTTCGCCTCTCGCCTGAACAATTCATGCAACTTGGCTCCAGCGCTCTCGTTATCCAGAGGTACCGCCAGTTCCTTAACTATGAAACGCTTACCGCTTTCATCTCGAGCCAGATAAACCGAGGACATGCCGCTGCAAGTCAATAACATCAAGATGGTTAAGACTCCATCCTTAAGATGGGAACCGCCGCTCAACGGCACAAAGTTTGTTACTTCAAAGCGCTCGGCCAGACTGTCTTCCCACATCCTGGTGTAGCTGAGAGTATTCTGAACTTCTCCGCCCGTCAAAATATCGCGTTGGAGAGCAATCACATCGGCATTGAGAACAATGGGATCGGCATAGCGAGAGAGAGTGAGAAAAAGCCTTTCGAGATTGGCGGCATCGAATCCACCGAGAGGAAAAGCAACCATCCCCCCCGACTTAAAATCGAAAACAAGAAACCCCTGCTTGCTCCAACCTCTACCGAGGAAAGTCAGAAAACGTTCGAACCCGGTCTGCGGCTTAAGCCTTCTCTGGCGGCGAAAGAGCCTGTCCACGAGAGCGGAAGAAGCAGCACCGGCGCCTCTCAACCTGACTGAATGCAGGTCTTTCCAGAGACGCACGGAACGATCGTAGAGCATATCCTTTTGAATTGAATTCACAGCTTTCAGCCCTTTAGAGCTGAAATCTATCCGTAACTTGGTGGAAGCACCGATAATTAGCGGGATCAAAATCAAAGTGCTGAAAAGACTGACGACGTTTAGTTTGCCGCCAAAACATAGCGATGACCCAATGGAAAGGCCAATCAGCACAACCAGTATGAGAATGAACTGAGAGGTAGGGATGAGCTGGCAAGATACTCTGGTAACACCTTTCTTTCTTTTCTTCTCCGGCTCGTTCCAGGAGACTAAAAGCTCCAGCGCCAATGGACCGCTAACCCGCGCGCTGCGGGTCACCTCACCATCAAAAGAATTTTCGACGCCGTCCTCGGGAAGCAATTGGCAGCTCCTCTCAAGATAACCCTCTCAAGTTACTCTTAGCCAAGTTTACACCCTTGCCAAGTGGAGCATACAGGGAAACTCCTGAGCTTTTGCTATATTCTCTACTTATTGAGTCGAGGTCGAGTAAATTCCTCGCCGCTGCCGCGCCGTTGCCTTCAGTAAGAAAACAGAGGACCTATGTTCATACCGCCAGATTTCAGAAAAATCGGTTATCGGACTGCTTCCGGAACAAAGTTTCAAGCAATACTGGCATTTTTGCTGGTGTTTCTTACAGCCCCGGCCACTATGGCCCAGATCCCGGACCGGGAAACCAACTCCAGCCGCGATCTGTCAGTTCTATTTGCCACAACCCGCCTCAATGAAAGCCCTTCCGGCCGCCCGCTCTATGGAGGCAGCCGCCATTTAAATGTAGGCTCCGGCTCAATTGACTATGGATATGCCAGCTTCTTGCGACCAGACGATAAAGCCTCGACCTTTCAGGCCTCATCCTGGGCGGAACTGCGCACAGTCATGGACAGCCGCGATTCCTACTGGAAAATAGCGAATCCGGGCAACCTGGTTAGAGTTCAGGAGACAGACTTCTTCAATCGCATCAGAAACTTTCACGGGCTGATCTGCCTGTATGTACATGGCTACGACATAACCTTTGATGAAGCCATGAGAGAACTGGCTGAACTGGTTGACGAATACCGCCGACGCAACCCTACTCAAGAAATTCTTCCCATCTGCTTCACCTGGCCCTCACCCGGCAACACTGCCGATTACACAGGCGACGAAGCCAACCTGGAGTGGAGCGAGCAGCCGTTTAGAGAATTCGTAGATCGTCTCGCTCAGGAAAAGACAGCCGACAGCGCGATCGATTTTCTGGCTCACTCCATGGGCTCTCGCTACGCCTTCGCCTATGGCACGGCAAAAGCCATCTATCCCAAACCGATATTCCGCAACGTTATTCTTTCCTGTTCAGACATGGACTACCACACGGCTGAACAAAAGAAAGACGACCTGCAGAAAGTGGTGCAAAGGAACTTGTATGTCCTCACCAATGACAACGACAAACCGCTCCTGACCTCCCAGGCATTGCACAGTCAGCCAAGACTGGGACGCCCCATAGATTCCGGCGAACAAGTGCGGCAGAGCGCCGCCGGACTGATCTCCGGCGGCACAAGCGGCTTATTGAACGGTCGCACCCTCAGCACCAGCGGTCTGTTGTCAAAAGCCGGCAAGAATAAGCTTCTCGGACAACTGGCCGGGGTGGCAGGAGACTATCTATTCAAAGACAGGGAACCGGTTGCTAAAGACAGTTCGGAAATTTCCGGCTGGTTGGCGGCTAATCCATATTTGAGCAAAGAGTGGGGCCCCAGAGCCAGACTAATAGACACAACCGGGCTGGTTACCCTGAACATGGGACACCGGCTGGCATGGCCCCTCATTTCCGGTCTTATTCTGCCTGAGCCAACCTACAATCCATTTGTCGTCACGTCCATTCACAAAAGACCTGATGCCCTGCTATTGAAACAAATGGGCGGAACGCCACGCTACCTCTACCGATACGACAAAATCGACTTGACCCGGCTGAATCGCTGAGCCGTCTTAGAATATTTTAACAACACTCTCATCTATGGCTGAGCCGACATGAGTTACCTTATTAGTGGTTCTTGATATATCAGCGCCGAGCCCCTAGCGTGCTCAGCCAATAGCGAAAGACCTATTAGACTTTGAATTGAAGCTTTGAATTAAGCAAGTTGGTAAACCGAAGCAGGCAATTTTTTTGCTCTGGCCGGTTAATCGAGTCCTCAAGGTTGTATCAGAGCCATGAAGTTTGCAGCAGTACAAGAGCGTGTTTTTCGCTTGGCCGGCAAACAACAGCAAAACAACGTAGCCATAGCGTAATTAAGGATTATTTTAATCGATGAGTCGAAGCAAGGTAGAGGGCACCAAAATAGCCCAGGCCGCCAAGGACCTCAATGTCACAAGCGTTACTATCAGACGCTATATCCAAGAATTCAACATAGAAACAGCCACCGATGAAAACGGCATCAAGGTGCTTCCCAAAAGAGCTCTCGATGAACTGCAGGAAATCCGCAAACTGAAAGAAGATGGCTTGACTAATCCCAAAGTCATGGAACATCTCGAGGAAATGCGAGAGAAAAGCAGTGACGAGCCGGAAGAAAGCGGCAAAGCAGAAAAATCAGAGAAGAAGGGAAGAGCTCTCAAAGCGGTGAAACCCGCAGCAAAATCCAAAGCTAAACACGTCGAAGAAGCAGACGAAGAGGAAGCTGAGGAAGAAGAAGAGAAGTCTCCTAAGACCAAGAGTAAAGCTAGAGCCACTCGCATTACGGCCAAAGCAGCGAAAGAAGCGGAAGAACCAGAAGAAGAAACTGAAAGCAGCGTAGAAGTTGCGGCTGTTTCCAAAACCGAAATCGCCGAAGAAGCAGAGGCTCAAGAAGGCGAAGGTAGTGAAGCCGGTGAAGGACAGGGCAAGTCCCAGGTCATGCACACCCTCACATGCCAGACCTGCTCCAAAACTTTCGAACACGGTAACCCTCGCCTCAGAGACTGCCTTGAGTGCTATCGCACCAAACGTAAGGAAAGAAGACGTGGCGGTGGTGGTGACAAGCATAAAAATGTCATTCAAAATCCGATCGCTCAACAAGTATTGAGCAAACAGCCGGCCAAAGATCGCGACAACGGGAATGGCGGTAGCGTAGTTAACGAAAGAGAAAGATCAAGTGACCGTGACCGGGATAGAGATCGGGACCGGGATAGAAGCGGTGATCGTGATCGCCAGTTTGAGAGAAGCGAACGGCCCCTAGCAGCGGCTACCGCCCCCAGGGTGGAACAACCCTCGGCATGGGCTCAGTTGCAAAAACCTGTGCGCTCGTATCGCAAAGCCATTGAAGAAACCAGACTGATTACCGGCTCCCTCAAGCGCCGGCTGGAAAGACCGGATCTGCCGGAAGGTGAGCGTCGCTGGCTCGAACAGATCTATGCCTACCAGTTGATTTTGCACCAGGGCTGGAGACACCTGGCAGAGTATAGATCTGGTTCAACCGGACAAGGTAAGCCCCAGGAAGATTAGTGCCGGAGCTGTTCAAGCTGCCAGAGCCTGAACAAAGTATTCTGCATGTAAGAAATGAGGCCAGTTTCGGATGCCTCAATGTGCGAGGGAAGCATTTCCGTAAGCCATTGAGGCATTACCTTTTTCAACGCAATGACCTGAGTTAGCTCTTTTTCGCTCAGATTGGCAAGGGAGGTCTCGACTTCCTCTCGTTTGCACCTGCGAGCACCCTGCAACCAGAAGTTCCGCAGAGCCCGACCAGCTTCACTTTCACCCATGGCCATCAGCCTCCTTCCGGCTCGCTTCAGCTCTAGTGTCACTTTGTCAGGCCAAAGTTTGAAAGAGCTGGACGAGCCATCGGAAAGAAACCGAGCCCTATCATTGGCTGGCGATGCCGAATTGAGAGAACGTTGAGCCAGAACTCCAGCATCAGCACGAGCCATTCGTCCGGAAAATGCTCTTCGCTTAATTGCCAGAACCTGCTCTTTGGTGAGTATCAGGCCATCTTCCTTGGCCGGCTTTTCTCTGAATACACCCCTGGCAAGCCTCTCTAGCTGCTGGGCCTTTACCATTCGCCAGAGAAAAGTATCAACGTTGTCACGAGAGGCGAAGGGCAACAGTTCCCTGGTTGTGAACACATAATTCTTCGGCATGATTGCTATAAGCTCGCGAAGAATTTGAGAAGGGGTGAGGCTCTTTTCTGATATAGCTTGAAGGAGTTTGTCAGCGGCGAGACACCTGGATGCGTGAGAACTTGGCATGGCGACCTCCCGGAAAGTGGCTGATCAGGATGGTGGACAGAATCCATAATTTAGAGAACGCGCAGACCGGAGCGAAAGTTCAATGCACGAGGAAGAATTTATTGTTCTTCGCCTGAAGCAACTCAGAAAGGTGGAGGTGGTAAGAAAATCTAGTGGAATTTCTTACACACAGGCTCCAGGAAAAGCGAAAGAATGCAGAACCATAGTTGGCACTGGGTTTGTCCAGAGAAAGCTGGGATAGCCCGCCTCACGTTTCGACTTTGGTGATTGTCAGAAATTCCAACGTATTTTCTGACAACCGCTAAAGAAAGCACCCAGCAAAAGTACTTCGCACATTAATCCGGGCTTCTGGATTTGTCAGAAATTCCAACAGATTTTCTTACACCCACTCGTCCAGAATTCAACCAGGAAACGCGCCTCACGTTTCAATCCGGGCTTCTGAGTTTGTCAGAAATTCCAACAGATTTTCTTACACCCACTCGTCCAGAATTGAACCGTTAAAAGCACCTCAAGTTTCAATCCCGGCTTCTGAGTTTGTCAGAAATTCCAACAGATTTTCTTACACCCACTCGCCCAGAATTGAACCGTTAAAAGCACCTCAAGCTTCAATCCGGGCTTCTCTGTTTGTCAGAAATTCCAACAGATTTTCTTACACCCACTCGTCCAGAATTGAACCGGGAAAAGCACCTCAAGTTTCAATCCCGGCTTCTGAGTTTGTCAGAAATTCCAACAGATTTTCTTACACCCACTCGTCCAGAATTGAACCGGGAAAAGCACCTCAAGCTTCAATCCGGGCTTCAAACTTCGTCAGAAAATGCAGCAAAATTTATTGCCGTGCACCAATCCACAACCTGCGCACCAGCAGTTCTTCCAGGCAGTAAGGAATTTTTGCCTATTTTCTTACAACTCAAGACTCTAAAACGGATCGGGCAAATCTACGGGCAAAATACTGGGTATCGCATCATGTTCGCCAGTGGAACCGGGCGGGCGATTGGCAGCCCCGGCAGCAAAGGGATTTACCAGACCGGAGGACATGACGCCGCCATTGTTCACATTGCCGGGAGTGGCAGGCGGAAGATTACCCCCGGCTCCATTAAGCGGGGAAGCAACCGTCGGAGCAGTCATTCGGGATATATCAAGCCCTGCAGACAGCTTCACCGGCACCATGGTGCCGGCTTTCAATGAGAAATCCGGACCACGATCTGTAATACGACGCATGGCTCCCAGACCGGAAGTAAAGGAACCGAAAAAAGAGCTGACATCACGCTTGTAATCAGCGAAGTTCATAGAACTGGTCCTTACCGGCGGCGGCGTCAAAAGGTCGTGGGCAGGGTTTCTATCAATGAACCCCGAAAACTTACAGGAGCGTCCATCCGGGAAAATCAAAGTGGTAAGACCAACTTGCAAATTTCCCGGGGTACCAACCCCTCTCATAGACTTGGACGGTGAGACGGACACCACGGTGCCAACAATTCTGGCATTAGGAGGAATAACCTCAACGCCATTGGCAAAGTAGCCGTCAGGCAAAACGATGGAAAACAGGTCTTGCGGCAAGCTCTTGTTGGAAGAAAGGTCGTCGGCCAGAATTCCGGTGAGCACGGTTCCGGCCGGCAAGCGAGTAGCAATTATCTGCTGAATAATGTCCGGAGCAGGCATTCTGCTGTTGCTCCTGGCATTACTACCGTTCTGGGGAGTGGCTAAACCCGGCACGGAAGCATTGGGAGCTGCCACCAAACCAGGCGCGAAGGAAGACGGCGCCGTGTTCTTAGTCGGGTCGTAGATGGCATTCATCAGGGAGCCAGGATCAATCGGCCCGGTTGGCGCCGGACCTTGCGGGTGCTGCATCTGCCACTGTTCCCTGGCGAAAGCCGGAACGGTACTCAGAAAAGTCAGTAGTGAAAGCACCAGAAGCCCTACCGAGTGCTGCCTTTTTACCCCTGTGCCCGGTTGCTCCACCATGCCAAATGACCTTTCCTTCTGCCTGAAACCTGCCTGTCTGTACATTATTGTATGAGGATTACAAGAATTTACGCAAACGCCGGAGAATGCGGACGGGGTACCGACTGCGTGCTAAAATCGTCCGTTCGTATACACATTGATACAAGGCCCTTGCCTGCCAAGCAGGACATTGAGACCGTAGGGGATAGAAAATTGGCTGAGAAAAAAGCAAAAACATATGAAACTATGTTCATCGTCCGACCCAATCTGGACGAAGAAGCTGTAGACCGCACAGTAGCGACCGTCGAAGAGTTCATCAAAGCTCAAGGCGGAACTATTGAGTCCACAGACAAGAAAGGTCGTAAAAGACTTGCCTACGAAGTAGACAAAATGAGAGACGGCTATTACGTACTCATCGTCTTCAAATGTAAGACCGAGGCTATAAGCCCGCTCAAACGAATGATGACCCTCTCCGAGGACATTATTCGTTCGCTCATCGTCGTACAGGAACAACCGGCAGTTCACGCCTAGTTGTGCTTGTCTACCGTTTCTCTACTTCCAGCAGGTGAGTCATGAGTTTAAGCAAAATCGTATTATCCGGACGTGTGGTGAGAGCTCCAGAAAAGCGTTTCACCCCGAACACCAACGTGGCGGTAACCGAATTCACTATTGGTGTTGATTCAACCAATCGCCAGGATCAAAGTGTCGAAACAAACTTCGTGAAAGTAATCACCTGGCGTGATCTGGCTGAGCGTTGCGCTCAGGAGATCAAGAAGGGTGATGTGGTTTGCGTTGACGGACGCCTCCAGATAAATAACTATGCCACTCAGGAAGGACAGAAGAAAAGAGATGTGGAGATAGACGCAAGCGCTGTCGAAAACCTCTCTCAAACGGTAGCTCAAGGCGGAAGAGCAAGCGGAGATAAAGAAGAAAAGAGCCTGGCCAAAGTTTCCACCGGCAGTAAGAAGCCGGCAGAAGCCGAAGACCTGGATGCCATCTTCTCCTCCGAAGACGAAATCCCGTTTTAAGTTTTAAAGTTAGGAGAGTCATATAAATGGTCAGAATGA
>JACRFZ010000065.1 GCA_016212515.1 Candidatus Melainabacteria bacterium | reverse complement strand
CGTGCTTCCACCTCAAACCATTTCTGGCATGCGGGAGAGAGTTTGGTGCGGTGTGGTGAACTGTTTGGTTTTACCGGCCTTAAAGAGAGCGAAAGAATTAGTACTCATGATACTGGCTATTACTGACAACCATTTGCCATAGGCCTCGTAAAATCATAGAAAAAGCTAACCTGGCCTAGATCTCCGCAAACCGCGTCGGGCTTGAACTTTCTCCTTTTGGTGAGAGGGAGTTAGGCTAGCTAGGCTCGCGTGAGGTTTCCAAGCGGAGTCTTAAGCGGTTGTTTTTTTTGGAGCAGGTGATGGTGAGATTTGAGTGAAAACTGCGCACGCAGTTTTCAGTTCAGTGTTGCAAATTCGATTTGTTATGCTCGGCACTCAGGTAGTGCAAGGCAGAATTTGAGCCTTGGTAAAAAAAACAAGGACCGTTCAGAAAACGATCCTTGTCTTTGAAGTGGGTTGAACTGACGATTACCTTACCTAATCCATCCTAATCTTTGATACCAAATTGATATTTGAAATTTGCATTTGAACTATCAATTTTTCTTGGACCATCATGCATTAAGCACAAGGCTTTGGGCATGATGAAAGCGATGGGCTCTTGCGCCAGGCAAGAGCCCATCAGAGCTTAGCGTTTTTTGCCGCCTTTTTTGACAGCTTTTTTAGCCGGCTTAGCAGCGGCTTTTTTGGCTGGCTTAGCAGCGGCTTTTTTAGCCGGCTTAGCAGCAGCTTTGGGCTTAGCGAGATCGAGGGACGGTTGCTTAGCGCGACCGTTGACGATATCTTTCAGCTCTTTACCAGCGCGGAAAGCCGGAACGCGAGCAGCCGCAATTTTGAGCGGAGCAAGGGTTCTGGGGTTACGGCCGGTGCGGGCTTTGCGCATGCGACGCTCAAAGGTTCCGAAGCCAACGAGAGTGACTTTATCACCTTTGGCGAGAGCGCCAGTAACAGTGTGAATAAAAGCGGACAGGGTTCTGGTCACTTCGGACTTAGCTTGACCTGTCGCTTTTGCGACGTTCTCAACGAGCTCAGCTCGGTTCATTCTGATTTCCTCCTTGTTGGAAATGCTCATTCCAACCCACAGCCAGGGATGATAACACCATGATTCCTATTAGACAAGTGATTCTGACTGGAATTTTGAAAGTTTTTTTTTGCGGGTGTATCTGAAATATAGATATTCAGTCACTTGTGTCGATACCCAAAAAGCCCAGCCTGCTGAACCTTTGATGAATTGGACCTCGAATGGGTATGGTCGACCGGTGCATTTAATGAAGGCCGGGAATCATCAATTTTGTAAAAGGTCGTGCCTAAAGCACTATAATTTGCTCTTGTTAGAAGCCGGTTGGGGAGCGCTCCCGAGCTAATTTGATCAACCGCAAATTTACCGAGGCAAAGTGTATCCCATGACAACCGCACTCAAAACGACAAGGCATGCGACTTTCGGATTAATGTCCTTAAGTTTGGGTTTTGTGCTTCTATCTTCAATCATTAATTCTCAACCGGCCGCCTCTCAACAGAAACCAGTTAGCAAGCCGACCGGCAAGATGGTAACCGACCGGTCTAGAGAGTCACAGAAAAAGTCTGCCGCTCTTCCTGCACCTAAGCCGCAAGCTCAAGCTGGCGCAGGCTCTAGCGTTGGAGCAGTGCCTCCGGCTAAGGAAACTGCACCCAAGCTTACTGCGGCGGAAGCCACCGCGGACGCTACAAAAGCTGCGCAGGGCATAGCAAGCCATTACCGTGGTGGTTGGCAAATGTTCTTGCATAATCCATGCCACACGGGAAACTCTTATATAGATATGCCTCCTGCCAGCCAAGGCCGCATAAAATGGACGTTTCCAGCCGAGGGTCCAATTGATTCTTCACCGGCTATATATAAAGGAGCTATATACTTCGGCTCCGATGATGGGCATGTTTACGCGGTTGACGAACAAAACGGCAAATTGCTCTGGCGCAGTAAGTTGGGTGATAAGGTCAAATCTTCCCCGGCCATTGGCGATGGAATGCTGATTGTAGGCTGTGAGGACAAGAAGATTTATGGTTTGAACAATCGCGACGGAAAAGTTATCTGGTCATTCGAAACCAAGGATCGTGTTTCATCTTCGCCTGCCGTACATGAGGGCGTTGCCTATGTAGGTGGATGGGACGGCAATCTCTACGCCCTCGATGCAAAGTCGGGACAGTTGCGCTGGCAGTTTCCCCGTGCTGCTGAAAGCAGTAGCGGCGCTCAGGATGGTGCCGGCACCGCTGTCGGTGAGGGAGCCGGCAATGATCCGGCCGTCGCTAATGCAAATGCCGCTAGCAGCAACACCCAGGGTATTCCACAGTCCAGCTTGGGACGCATTACCTCATCGCCCTGCATTGCACCAGGTATGGTTATCGTCACCGCCCATAACGGCAATGTATATGCCTTGTCTACCCGAGACGGCAAGCTAGTCTGGCAGTTTCGCACCGGCGGCAAGCTCATGGCATCTCCCATGGTGCTCGATCATCTTGTCTATTTTGGTAGCTGGGACCACGCCTTCTATGCTGTTGATCTGGCCACGGGCAAGCAGAAGTGGAAGACCGGGGCGGCAGAGTCATTCAGTATTGCGGCCACCGGCACGGGCGGTAAAATCTTTGCCGCCAACGATGATCTGAAGCTCTATTGTCTGGATGCCCGTAGCGGCAAGGTGCTCTGGAAGACTCCTATTAATTCGCCTGTACCGCTTTTGTCGTCTTCTCCTGCCATTGCCGGCAACATGCTCTATTGCGGTAGCCCTGACGCCAATGTTTATGCCATAGACATTCGCAACGGCGCCATAAAATGGAAGCTGAAGACTCAAAGACCGATAGTCAGTTCACCGGCTCTCACCAGTGGCGGTGTTTGCATAGGCAGCCAGGACGGTAACCTCTATCTTATAAATTAGAATCCTGGCCCGGCTGCAGTTGCCGCCCTGATCTTGAGATTCAGGGTTCCATGCTGGCCGGGGGGTCCGCTTCTTTGCCTTTTTTCCCTTCCGGAAGATCTTCGGTGGTTTCCACATCAATCAGCTTGGTGTCGATTTTGCGGAAAGACTTGAGATTCTGCGAGTAGGCAATTTGGGCCTGGGCGCTGCGCAGCGCTACCACATATTGAGGTACCTGGTTGATGAACTGCATGGGCTCGATGTACTCGTGGGTGTCTTCTTTAATCACCGTATAGTGCACATGTACGCCGGTGGAGCGCCCTGTGGAACCGGCATAGCCTATCACCCGACCCCGTCGAATCGGCATACCGGGCATGACCGAATAGGCGTTCAGGTGGCCGACAATGGTGCGAACATTGGGATAAGGGTGGTAAACCTCGACTGCCACTCCCAGGTTGCCGCGCCAGCCTACCCTGGTCACGACACCGTCGAGCAAACAGTAAACTCGGTCGTTCAACTTGGCGCTCAGGTCAACGCCGTTGTGAAAATCGCCCCGTCCGGTGACAGGATGCACCCGGAAGCCGGCTTTGGAAGTGACAATACCCATGCCTACCGGCGTATAGGTGACATTGTCGACCATGGGTGATTCAAGCACGGCCGGCGCGTAATAGCCTTTGAAGTTATAGGCTGGAGCAGCACTGCCCACAGATAGGGCGGCAAGCACAGTCAAAACTTTGAATCGCATAGCGAGCACGGCGAAACTCCAGGGTTTCCTATATTAATACCACTATTATGCCTTTTTCAAAGCAGGCTGCCTCACTCTAACCGGCCGCAACCGGCGGCAGCATTTCATCCAGCAGTTTATTAATCACCTGAGGATTGGCCTTGCCCTTGAGGGCTTTCATGGCTTCCCCGAAGAAATACTGTCTGAGCTTGACCTTGCCGGAGGCGTAGTCGGCCAGTTGGCTGGGACTCTTATCCAGTACTTCCTGCAGAATCGCCTTGATTGGACCTTCGTCCGAGACCTGGGCCAGCCCCTTGCTTTCAATCAGCTTAGCGACGTCACCGCCTTCGGCCATGAGGTCGAGGAGGAGTTGCTTGGCGATGGTGGAGCTGACTTTGCCGGAGCTGACTGCCTGGCAGAGATCCGCCATATTTTGAGGTGTGAGGGCGGTCTGGCAGAATTCTTTCTTGCTCTCTTTCAAGTAAGCGGTAGCAGGACCAATCAACCAGTTGGCCACGGCCTTGGCGGGAGCCTCGAGAGCCAGTGAGCTTTCGAAGAAATCGCTCAGTTCTTTGGTTTCGGTGAGAACGGCAGCGTCCTCGCTTGAGAGACCGAGGTCGCTTTGATAGCGTTGTCTTCTCTGGGCCGGCAGCTCAGGTAGGGATTTTCTCACTTCCTCCACCCACTGGCGGCTGATGGTCAGGGGCATCAGATCAGGTTCGGGAAAGTAGCGGTAGTCGTGGGCTTCTTCCTTGGAGCGCATGGGATGGGTTTTTCCTTCCGCCTCGTTCCAGAGTCTGGTTTCCTGTACGATGCGCTCGCCTTTTTCGATGAGGGCGGTTTGCCTTTCAATTTCACTTTGAATGGCCCGTTGCACTGCCCGAAAACTGTTCATGTTTTTGATTTCGGTCTTGGTGCCAAGTTCCTTCTGGCCCACCGGTCTGAGGGAGACATTGGCATCGCAACGGAAAGAACCCTCTTCCAGGTTGCCGTCGCATACTTCGATGTAGCGCAGAATGTTGCGCAGTTCGGTCAGGTAGAGGCGAGCTTCTTCGGGGCTGGTCAGATCCGGTTCACTGACAATTTCCAGAAGGGGCATGCTGGAACGGTTGAAGTCTACTTTGCTGTAGTCGGAACAGTGGAGACCGGCAGCACCGGCGTGCACCAATTTGCCGGCGTCTTCTTCCAGGTGGGCTCTGTGGATCTGTACTTTTCTGCCGTTCACCTCAATGTAGCCACCCAGGCAGATGGGTTTTTCGTACTGGGAAATCTGATAGCCCTTGGGCAAGTCTGCATAAAAATAGTTCTTGCGGTCGAAGCGGCAGGTCTCGGCGATTTTACTGTTCAAAGCCAGACCGGTGCGAATGCCGAATTCCACTGCTTTCTTGTTTAGAACCGGCAGAACACCAGGCATACCCAGGCAAACAGGGCAAACTTGTTCGTTTTCAGAGGCAGCAAAGGCTGTGGGGCAACTACAAAAAATCTTGGTATTCGTCTTGAGCTGCGCGTGCACCTCCAGACCTATGACGGCTTCCAGTGCCATTTATTCGCTCCTTGTGACTGCGTCTCTAGCGGGTTTTGTAGGTGTTGTTGCCGGCACTCTGGCTCTTGGGGGCTAGCTTGCCCGGTCTTCCAAACAGCATGTGCATGAGCGGGGCCGGTTTGTCGAGCACTTGCTGTAGCTGCTGTGCGGCTGTGTCAACGTTGCCTGCGGCATCTTTGACTCTGGCGATTGTACCTTTCAGATCCGATTTGAAGTCCGGCTCGTTAACCAAGTTTTCTACCTTGTCCATGGCTAGCCTGGCATCGGAAACTACCTTTTTGATGTCGGAGCGAAGCTCCTGGTCTTCGGCCAGCTTGTCTACGGTCTTGACGGAGCGTTCGATGGAGTTGACGCTTTCATTGAGGCGGGTGAGCATGGTGATTAGATCTTGGCGCAGAGGCTGATTAGCCAGGGTACCGTTCAGTTCATGAATGGTCACCCCGATGGAATCGGCGGTTTGTTTGGCCAGATTGACGGTGTCCTTGAGATCGGCAGAAAGTCCCGGGTTATCAAGAATCTTGCCTACCTTGCTATTGGTCACTTTTACATCTCTAGCCAGGCTGCCCATAGAACCCAGGGCTTCCTCGCCTTTGTGGAAGAAACCGTTGGCACCTCTGACGGCGCTCTTGGCTTCCTGTGCCACTTCCCCTACCTTCTTAGTAGTATCGGTGAAACTGTCGGCTGCTTTCTCAAAGCGATCCATGTTCTTGTCAAGCTTCTTGGCGGCCTGGTTGAAGGCGCTCACTGCTTCTCCCGAGTGCTTGAGGGCATCGGCCAGGCTGACGCCTACTTCTTCGGAGCCTACGGAGGTGACGATATCGTTCAACTTGGTGGCGATTCTGTTGAGAACCAACTCGGTGCGAATGGGGTCCTGACCACGCACGGTCTCACCGGCTGAGATGGCGCGCACTTCTTTACCGGGGGTAAACTCGGGCAGGGTGATTTCAATGTACTTGGCTCCCACCAGACCCTGGGTTTGAATGGTGATCGTAGAGCCCACGGGAATGGTCACCGCTTCGGTGTTGATTTTGAGCTGGCAATTGACCATGGCTCTTGAGTTTTCTTCTTGAGTGGTAGCGCTTTGCCGGCTCAGGTCGTCTTTAGGCAAAACCGAAGGCGGGCTCTTGCCGGCCGAATCCGGTTGCAAGAGTTCGATTTTTTCAACTGTTCCCACTCGCACACCGTTGATGTTGACCGGTGCATTATTGTTGAGACCGGCAATATCGCTGAAAACCACGCTGAATCTCTGGGGCGGGTGGTTGATGGAAACGCCTTTTAGCCACGACCAGCCAATCGTCAACATAAACATGGCGATGACGAAGAAGAGTCCGACTCTGATTTCTAGATTGGGTTTGGAGTTCATTAAATGTTCAGCCCTCAAAAGCCCCTGCCAACATCGGTCCTTCACGAGTGGCATGAGCAAATTGTTTCATATATTGGTCTTCGGAGTTAATCCCTTCTTCGGGGGTACCTTCCCAAACGATTTTGCCGGCGTGCATGAGCAAGATGCGGTCACCGGCGCGGGTCCAGGTAGAATACTGGTGCG
This sequence comes from Candidatus Melainabacteria bacterium, assembly GCA_016212515.1. GTDB lineage: Bacteria > Cyanobacteriota > Vampirovibrionia > Obscuribacterales > Obscuribacteraceae > Obscuribacter. Next base: position 2,494 of record JACRFZ010000065.1, on the reverse strand, counting down.
TGACAACGATACAGGCTGCCTGCAATTTTTGCTCCAGCTCGATCATGTAATCTTCAATAATTGTCGACATAACCGGATCAAGACCGGTGGTCGGTTCGTCGTAAAGAATGATCTTGGGATCATTAACGATGGCCCGGGCAAAACTGGTGCGCTTCTGTTGTCCACCGGAAAGCTTGGTGGGGGAATATTCTTCATAGCCTTCCAGCCCTACCATTTTCAATCTCTCGGAGATAATGCGATTCTCCTCGGTTTTGCTCAGTTTGCGCCTTTGCAAGGCTATGGCCAGATTCTCCCGCACGGTAAGAGAGTTCAACAGGGCGGAACCCTGAAAGACCAGACCGATTTCGTCGGAACGCTTGATCACTTCGCCTTCGTCGGGTTCGAGCAAACCGCAGATGATTTTCAAAATTGTAGACTTGCCACAGCCGGACGGACCAATCAAACCGAGCATCTCGCCGGCATAGACGTTGAAGCTCACACCTCTGAGAATCTGGCGATCGCCGAAACTCTTGTGGATATTTTTCAATTCCAGCACCGGTTCTTCATTCGGCTTTCGAGGGCTCATGGCAGCTCCTAGCGCGGTGCGTAAGTGAGGGATGTAACGACGAAATTGAGAATGAAGATGGAGATCATCGTCCAGACGATAGTACGGGTCGTGGCGATGCCCACATCTTCAGCGCCGCCTCTGGTGTGCAGTCCGATCGCGCAACTGAACATAATGATGAGGGTGGCGTTGATAATGGATTTGAGGAAATGGACCGAGAAGTCGCGGTCCAGAATGGTTTGTTTAACGGAGTCCATGAAGGTGTCCGGCGGCACGTTGGCGGCGCCTTGAGCAATGACGATACCGGCGATCAGACCGATGAACATGGCGTAAACCGAGAGGGTTGGTATCATGACAAGTGCGGCTGTGTAGCGCGGCACAACCAGGAATTTAACGGGGTCCACACGCATCACCTTGAGGGCGTCGATTTGCTCGGTGATCATCATGGTGGTAAGTTCTGCCGCCACCGATGAGCCTACCCGGCCGGCCACTATGACGCCGGCCGTGATCGGTCCGATTTCTCTCACCAGGGCTAGAGAAACCACGCCGCCGATGGCGGTGTCGGCGCCAAACTGTACAAGCTCTCTTGATATCTGCAGAGACATGGCAAAGCCGGTGAATAGTGCCGTAATGCCCACCACCACAAAGGAAAGGACGCCAATCATATAAGCCTGGCGCACAGTCTCTTTCAGATCGATCTGGCCGCGCACCATGTAAGAAAGGGTCTGAAACCACAGTATGAGTACTTGTCCCAGGAGTTGCACACCGATAGCAAATTGGTCCTCTACCATGCGGTAGGGGTTGGGAAGGCGCTTATCTCTTGGGGCACTGGTTGTCATCTTTGTAATTCTATTTGCTAATGGCTGCTAAATTAGCTCTTTGCACAACACTTAATGTGGTGTGTGGCGTTTATTGAGGGAAAGGGCTGCCCACAATTAGCAGATGACTGCTTCTAAGCCTAATAGTTTCCTGTTTTTGCCTTGTTTGACGATTTATCAATGAGATCGGTTATATGATGTGAAGAGTCCTGTCAAAGAGGTGTATTGATGGAAGAGGGCGGCCGCGAGCCTGGCAAAGATCCCAGAGAAAAGAAGAACAAAGGCGCCATTTTAGGCAGCCTTGGGGTTCTTGGCATCGCTGCCTTCAAGTTCAAGAGTTTTCTTCTGGTTGGTTTGAGTTCTCTAAAGTTTGGCGTCTTCCTCAAAAGCTTCTTTTCGATGTTCTTGATGCTTGGTCTCTATACCGTTACCTTTGGCTGGACCTATGCCTTCATAGTAGTGGGAATTCTTCTCATTCACGAAATGGGGCATTACATCTGGATGAAACGCCACGGACTGGAGCCCCATGCCCCAATATTCGTGCCGTTCATTGGTGCGGCCGTAGCCATGGGAAAGATGCCGGACAATCAGGCCGTAAACGCCTGGGTAGCCATGGCCGGACCCATGCTGGGAGGCTATACATCCATTCTCTTTTACTACATTGGTGCTCAGTACAGTCTGACATACTTGATGGCTGCCGGTTGGACCGGCGTCATGCTCAATTTGTTTCAGCTCATTCCGGTGAAACCCTTTGACGGCGGCTTCATTACAGGCGCCATCAGCAAATGGTTCATGTTGCCAGGCGCTCTCATGATTTTCACCCTGGCCATGCTCTGGCAGACTCCCTTGATGTTCATCATTGCCCTCCTTTCTGGCTTTTCCGTCTTTCGGGCTTTCACGGGAGGCGGTCTTGGCGATCTTGGTGTGAAACCGGCTACGGCCGGTCAGAAATTCGCCATCGGCGCCACTTATCTGGTACTTGCTCTCAGTCTCGGCTATATCTATTCCATTGCCGATGCCAGCCTGGTCAGGGTCTTAAGAAAGTAGTTGCTAAAGGTGGTAATTCCACCATAGCCAAAGGGCAGTCGTTTCGCTTCAATAGAAGCCTGACGTTGATTTTGGCTTGTTGTCG
>JACRFZ010000058.1 GCA_016212515.1 Candidatus Melainabacteria bacterium | reverse complement strand
GGTCTGAGTCAGGTTTTGTACACTGTGTCATTGAAATCGCCTCTTGTTTTGATTCAGTCTGGGTTGTGGTAAACACAGATTCTGAGCCATTTCGAGAGGCATTTCAATGTTTGGCTACCCACCTTTCATGAGAAATGCGGGCTTGCATAGACTACTATACAAAGAAGTAAATAAATGATGCTCACAAAAACATTACACTTTTGCCCTCTTGCTGGCGGATTATAGTGGAGACATGGACATACAGGAAAACCATTTACAAATACCAAACATTCTAGCAATTCCCCAATCTGCTCAGCGCTTTGCGTAAGCTGATTTCGGCTGTTAATCAAGTCGTCGGCATTCCGTTGCATGATAGATTAGGGATCTGCTCTGATTTTGCCTTTGAGGCCCCTGGAATGATCGATCACGTGCTGCAAGCACTATTAAACAAGTATCGCACTTGTAGTAGCTACACCGATATAGGCACTCTTTACACTGAGGACCAGGGGCAGCTAGAGCCTGCCGTAAGATTTGCGACTCACTTCCAGAGAGTGGGTAATTTGAGATTTGAATGGAATGGTCAAACTAAAATCAAGAGAACGGGATTTTCAAACCGATCTAGCCTTTCAACCATCATCACTCAGTTCAGAGGTGGCTTCCCAGCTTATTATGATCCTAGGAATTTAGAGGAACCAAGTCCTAGATTTTCAACGATTGGTAAAGCTCTGCTCTTCGATAGACCCTACTCTGGTTGGGTCGCTGATATTGCTGTCTCAATTCTGTCAGAAGACTTCGAATATGAGCACAGAATCCTGACTCAGCAGGCTGTGTCTTCATTTCGATTGAGATCGGATCAACCTTCGGAAGACTATCAGTATGTTAGAACTTTTCAAATGTCTGAAGAAGAGTACACAATGAATTTTATAGAGGAATTGCGCGTGTCTCCCAGCTTACATATTTCCCAGTTCAGACAAACTCGATCAGTCAAGAAGGAGGACAAGAAACCACTCCGATCTCTGGATAGACTTTCGTGTCGGTCTGCACAGCAGCGCTGGTTATCTCAAGACAGTATTGCCTTTAGCGACTATCATTTTGAGGAAGTGAAGTTTGATTGTGAAATTCCATCTGAAGTCTTCTTAAGCGCCAAGGTCAATAGACTTGGGGACAATAAGATCTTGCGCTTCCCAACTTGAAACCTCGAATTTTTGACCACTACATCGCTTGTTACAACCTGATTGAGTCGCGCCGGTTTCTGAAGTTAAGTTAGGATGCAGATGAAACTACAGGGCTTGCCCGGCGCACCATAGCCGGTGCCTAGTTGAAAGTGCTCGCCTCCCAGACCATTGAGATTTTGATTAGCTTGGTCCAGGCAGGCTTGGACAAGGTAGGTACGATTCTCATTTCACAAATTAGTCGTCCGGTTAAGGGTGGAAAAGCAGCGCCTCTCACCGGAACCTCCTTAACCTGGCCGGCAACTCGCCTTTTCGGGATGTAACCGCTTAAGTAGTAAAGGGGCGGGTAATGTTTTAGTATGCTCCAATTAGCAGTAACATAGTACTTTGGTTCCCCGCCCGGGCACCTGGCAACACACCGTAAAAAGTTTACCTAGACATGACCAAGTTCAACTCAAGCCGCACCAAGACTAGCTCCAGAGCTTCTCAAAAACTCTCCTTTTCAAGAACTATTTTGGTTTCGGTTGCTTCCATGGCTGCGCTCGCCCTGGGTGCCTGCGCCGTGACGCCGGAGCAGCTTAAGGCTCAAAAGTCCGAGCAATTGACCAAGTTTTGCACGGAAGTAGCCAAGCACTTGCTGGATAGAGATCCCAAGACAATCCAGGCTTCCGTCAATGAACTTCTGCACGGCGAGCTTTCCGATGGTGCTAGAACCAAGTTGCAGGCGCAAAAGATTATTCCCGATTCCAGTATCGACGTTCTCAAGGCTATTTCCGACGCGGAAGTGTCCAAGCGCGTCAACGAAATCGAAGTCAGCTCTGTGAAGCCGCTAACATCCATCGATAAAGATGATGTGCAGCTTCTTGTCACCGGCAAAGAGACCGTCAAGGCCGGTGGAAAGGTGGTTGTGGTCAGACCTTTCTCCATGACCATGACCTGCCGCCTGACCAAAGATATGGATGGCTTTGCTCAGCTTCTAGACTTGAAGGGCTTTCCCACGGCAAACACTATTCAGACCCCTGTGGAAGCGGATAATAAGCCCCGCCGTGGTCGCAAGCGCGGTTAATAGAAAAAGCTCTTCCTTCGCTCTCCAGGCTGGCTTAACTGGTCAGGCTGGCAGTTTGACCTGGGCTGGCTGAAGCCGTCCGATTTGCTCGGTCAGCCTCATTATCGACTTACCCTGGCCTGAGGAAGGCAGGAAGGTCGTCAGCTCGAAGCAGAGGATGAGGCTCAGGGCCAAAATTGCCCTTTGCGTGAGGGCTTGTTCCTGCACGGGAAAGTCGATCAAATTTAGATAGGCGCTAGTGAAAGCTCTGTCCAGTTCAGGCTTGAAAAGCTCATTGCAGCCTTCTTCTCTGAAGCTGCCGGCGAACATCAGGCGACTGTACATGAAGTCGAAGAGCCGATCGCCTCTTCTGGCGAAGTCCCAATCTATAACACCGACGGCTGTATCGGCGCTAGTGAAAATGACATTGCCTGGATGAAAGTCTCCATGAATCCAGACGGCATCCTCGACTTCGTCGGTAAAAGGCAGAGCCTGACGAATTTTCTCCAGGCAGCGCCGGGCTGTCTCTGCTCCCCGCTCAGGCGAGCGGCCTTGACGGGCTCCCACTTGAGCCTGAAACTCTTTCAGGCGCCCTTCCAGGTCGAGCAGGCAGGCTTTTTCGTAGTCTACCGTTTTGCCGCCTTGCTTAAGAGTGGCGGTCAGGCTAGCATCCTCTGAACTCAGTCTGTGTAATTTTGCCAGTGCCTCCGCTGCTGCCCGGCAGTGTGTCTCTTCCCAGGTAGCCCGGCGCCAATCGAAACTCTTGCCGGCAATGAATTTTCTGGCTGTCCAGATTCTGCCGGCGCTTTTCAGATAGGGAATGCCGGCATGGTCTTTGCACGGCAAGAGTAGCGGCAATTGGTAAGGTAGCCTTTTGTTTCCGCTCAGTGACTCCAGCAGAGTTGCTTCATAAGTGATGGTCTCTTCCGTGCGCCAGGAGGGTTCTTTGCTTACGATAACGCGTCCGCCCGTAGAACTTGCCAGGAAACGGTCGGCGTTTATGGCGGCGAAGTAAACCGGCTCGGAAAGAACAGGCGCAAACCCTGCCCATATGCCTCGGCATGACTCAGGCTCGCTGTTGCCTATAAATTGGTTGCCGCCCTGGTTTGGGATTATATGTTCCATCCCAATTCCTGCACGGCTTCAGAGAAGTCTACGCGCATGCGCTCGCAGAAATTGAGGGCGATTACTGCCTGTTCTAGCTTTAACTTTTTGGTGGATAACAAAGTCATGCACTGATAGCTGGCCAGCACCGTCTTGGTATCGATTTTGCCCATGGAGACCAGTACTTTTTCCAGCTTGGTGCCTTTCTCGGCTGCCTGTTTCTTGGCGGCATCGAGGTCGGCCTGGGTGATAATGCCGGCTTGCTTGAGCATGTCGACGGGATTAGTTGGTACTACAATTGGTGCCTTTTCTTTTTCCGGCGGCTTTGCTTCTTTGGGCGGCGCTTTTGGATGGCGCTTGCGAAACTCTTGCACTGCCTCGTCTTTAGTCATCTCGCCGGAGCGAATCGCTGCTTGCAGTTGCAAGAGGGTACGCCAGACGGCGTTGGAAATCAGACCTGCTTCCACCAGCACCGCTTCCAGAGGCGTATCCACCACCAGGGAGCTGGTGTGCTCGCGGGGGCTGGCTAGTTTTTCAATGTCTATTTCGCCGCCGGTGACGTGGGCCCGGTTGATGGCACTGGCGGCTTCGGCGAGAGTTATGGTGCCTTCCCTGAGCATTTTCTGAATCTGTACGGCGGCTTCCAGGGTGGAACGGGGCAATGTATCGGTTTCCACCAGAATATGAACGGAGCCGGCCGTGGCTGTGCTCGTCACTTTGGAGAGAGTGGTGGTGGTGAGGCTCAGACCTTTCGATTTGGGTGCGATCGCTTCCAGGTCGGCATGCAGCTCCGCCACTGTTTCGTAGCGCTTTTCCGGCTCTTTTTCCAGGGTGCGGAAGATGATTTTTTCAAGCTCAGGTGGGATTTTTAGATCCGGTGCGATTTCCTTGAATTTAGGCGGTGGATCGCAGATGTGCTTGCTTAGTGTCTGCAGGGCGTTCTCGCCCAGGAAGGGCAGGGCTCCAGTGATGGCCTGGTACATCAGACAGCCCAGGGAATAGATGTCGGAACGTCCGTCCAAAGAGAGCCCTTTGCACTGTTCGGGGCTCATGTAGAGGGGGCTGCCTACCACATCGCCGGCATTGGTCAGGTCTTGCCCCGGGAAACGTCCATGGGGAAGTATTTTGGAAATGCCGAAGTCGACTATTTTGACCAGACGTTCTTTCTTTCCCAGGTTTACCAGCATTAAGTTGCTGGGTTTCAGGTCTCTGTGGATAATGCCCCGTTCGTGGGCATGACCGAGCGCGTCGCAGGCTTGCAGGAAGATTTCGATGAACTCGCCGAACTCCAGATGACCCACTTGCTCGAGGGTCTTATCGAGACCCTTGCCGTCCACATACTCCATGACGATGAAAGGCAGACCGGCGCTGGAAAATCCATAGTGGTAGACGGAGATCAAATTGGGGTGAGCGAGGGCGATAGTGGCTCTGCCTTCCTGTTCGAAGCGCTTTTTGGAGAGGGGATCGCTCAGGAGCTTGGTATGCAGAACTTTGATGGCTACCGTGCGCTCGAACATGTTGTCTTTGCCGCGATAGACCACGCCCATGCCGCCGCAGCCTATTTCTTCCACAATCTCGTAATGGTCGATTTGGGTGCCCGGTTTGACCACGGTTTGCACCTGACCGGCGTTCTCATCTTCCGGCTGGTTGGTCGGGTCGAGAGCCTGGATGGCTTCTTCCATGAGCTTGTGGATGACGCCGGCGTCGCGGCTGCGGAAGCTCCAGAGGACTACGTTATCGCCCATTTCCTCGGCCATCAACAGCCAGGTGGCTTCGCCGCCCTTGCCGCCGGTTTCCCAGGTGACTGAAAGAACGAAATTGGAGGATTCGGTTCGCTTCCAGGACATAGCCGCAGGAATACCGGGGCTATCCTTGGCTCTTTGAAAGCTGAACTCCAGGTCTTCCACGGTCGGCACCCGGGGCCACTTAGCCGGGCGCGGTGATCGCACCTGGGCCTGGTCCGGCTTGTCGGACTTACGACTGAACGAGTCCTGGAGGGGCATTTTATCCTGGGTTGAACTGACTGGTATCTGCGGGCACTAAGTGCTTTTATATTAAACCAATTAGGGAATCGGAGAGTATCTCCATTAGATTTAGTACCCGATATATTTACCTGTTATGTGCTATAGTAGTAAATTCGCCGAAAATTTAGGTGCAGCCCGGCAGGTGCCAGAACATCGAGGATGTCTGGTCTGCCGGACTGCCACGCTAAACTGCGGGACCGGGGTTGTCAGGTTGGCGGTTTACTCCCGGTCTGCCTCGCTCGGGCGAAAGCCTCGCTTTTTCAGCTCTTCCTTGATTTCCGCCACGGAAAGTTCGGTGCAGAAGGTGGCTTCCATGACTTCGCCGTCGCCCTCGGGCAGATAACGGCCGACCATGTGGTCCAACTGCTCGTCATAGCTTGCCGGGCGTCCGCTGAAACCGCTCACGGGGCTGAGCACGTACCAGGTGTGCCCGTCTCGGTCTGCTTCTTCCTCGCTGCAGACTTCGAAGAAGAAGTCCTGAGGACGGAAGCAGGGATACTTACCGAAGAACTCGAAAGTTTCATTGCGGTAAGCGCGCTCGACCATGACAGCTTTGGCCGCGGCCAGACCGGTGCCTTCGCCGTCCTCGTCCTCTTCCTCGCCGTCACCGCCGTCGAAGGGGGCGAAGCCGCGGATGATCACCTCGCTAAGGACACCCTGGTTCTCTTTGACGAGAGCCTGGAGGGGCAGAGTGCCGTGAAAGAATAGCCTTTCCACGGTTTCCCCCCTGGCAGCGCTGCCTCGTTTGGAGACGCGCTTCCAGTCTTTGGCGAGCTTTGCCAGGTCGGCTCCGAAGATTTCGGGCCACTTGTCGGCGAGAGCCTGCTTGCAGGCAGCGGTGGTGATTTTTCCGGTGGGTTTATCGTTCATAGGCTGGCCCTCATAGGCTGGGGTTGAAGATTTCGAAGCGGTCCACTTCCTCTCCATTCAGGTCGATTTGCCTGAGCCTGAGGGTGTCCCTTGTGAAGTCGACAATGCTGAAGGAGTGGCGATCTCCAATCAGTTTCACGGTCCACGGCTGCCACAGGTCGGGACGCTCCATGAGGTCCACACTGTCCAGCTTGGCGCCACCACCGCCGGTGACGATGTAGATGACTCCGTTCGGGCGGCGCTTCTCTTTGCCGTCGAATTCGAAGTCCATGGTAATGCTGCCGCCCACATAACCTTCCACCTGACGATGCAAGGCTTTTGCACCCTCCAGCACTTTGAACTTGATCGGGCGGCTGCGTTCGTAGCTGTGGGCGTGGCCACAGAATACGACCGCTACGCCTTGCTCTTCAAAGATGTCGGCCAGGAAGCGCATGTTCTGTTCGCGCTGGTGCTTGCGATTGGAAGTGAAGGGCGGCTGATGCAGCACCACGATCTTCCAGACGCCGGTGGGTACCTTGCTCAGGTCTTTGCGCACGTAGTCGCGCTGGCTCTCCTCGCTCCAGTCCATGTAGGTGTTGGCGTCGAGGAAGAGGAAATGCGCGTTGCCGTAATCGTAGGAGAAGTTGGCCATGCGCGGATAGCGACCGTCGGCAGCGTCGAGCAGGGCTTGTCTGGCCTGCCTGTCGCCGGTCATGGGCGGCAGGTTGGCGCCAACCTGCTGAGTACCGGCACCCTTTCTGGAAACCTCGTTTTCACCCAGATCGTGCTCCGGGTTGAAGCCATTCAATGGCAGGCTGAAGAGTGCGAAATAAGCCATCAGGTCCGGATAGTCGCTGAAGGAGATGAGCGTCTCCGGGTCGTATTTGGCCATGTCATGGTTGCCGACACAGGAGATGAACATGCTCTTATCGAGCAGGGCCGCACCTGTTTCCGGTGAGTCTTTGCCGGCCTGGTAGACCGGGAAGAAGCGACTGAGGTACTCGTTGAAGCGCCCATGGTGGTAAACGATGTCGCCGCTACCGATGAGAAGATCGGCGCCTCGCGGTTTGCGATGAGTGCTGATTTTGCCGCTGGCGGCGTCGGCAGCGCTTCGCTCCGGCAGCGACATCTGGTAAGCCACTTGCTTCTGCCAGGGTGAGCCGGAACCCATGTCACCAAATACGATGGCACGGAATTCCTGCCCCCGACTCTTGCGAGTGGAGAAGGTGGAGCTGTGAACTTCCTCTACGCCGAAGAAGATCTTGTAGCCGTAGGCCGTATCACTCTTGAGACCGGTGAGGCGAGCCACATACTGCACCTGATTGGCAACGCCGACCAGGTTGACGGTTCTGGCATCGGGGCGCACGGTCAAGATGGGAGACTGGTCGGCGGCATCCAACTCACGCACTTCCACCCGGCAGCTGCCAAGCCGCCTGGCAGTGTGGAAGAGAACTTCCATGCATTCGCTGCCGTCTTCGGCGAAGTGCGGATGGTTGCCGGGCTGCAGCCAGGGCTTGATGAAGAACGGACCGACGGCCTCGAAAGTAGGCGATTCCCAGTTGTATTTTCCGGATTTTGCTTTGGCCGTTGCCGGCTCCTGCAGTGCTTCCGGGCGGGATTGCCGGCGGTAGAGAAAGTAGAGCAGTAAAGATAGACAGGTAAGTGCAATCAGCCAGAGCATTTGGGCCTCCGGTTCCTATTGGTTGTTGTTTGCATGGGGTTTCAGGGTGCGAGTCAATTTGACTGTCTGAAGCCCCGGAGTCCCTGAGAACCACCATGCAAAATCACGGTAGAGACAGGAAGGGGAGGCTTTCAGCGTCAGTGGAAATTGCTTCCGGTGCCGTTCCCGCCACTGGCAGATCCGCTTTCGGCGGACTCCGTGGTCTCGGGTAACACCTTCACCTCGAACCATTCGATAAAGTTCTTGCCTTGCCCGTCTGCTTTGACGGTCAAGACTTTGATGGCAAAGCCGTTCAGTTCGATACTGGCACCTTCGCTTGGGTCGCCGGTGTAGTTCTCCTGAAAGACCTCTGCCAGTGTGGTGCCGCTCGCGGAGACCAGTCGGGCATCAAAGACGCGGCGGAACTCGTAGAGCGTGAGCGAGGCTTCCACTTTGAAGAGATTTTCGCCGATAGGTTCAACGCCTTCCACGGGGCCGTCGTCCTCGTCGTGGATTTCACCCACGAGCTGTTCCACCAGGTCTTCCTGGGTGACCAGGCCGATGGTTTTGCCGGCTTCGTCGGTGACGATGGCCAACTGCAAATGACGGGTTTTCAGCTCCTCCAGGAGGGTGCTTGCCGGCGTGTCGTGCTTGACGAAGTAGGGCTGACGGATGTAAGCCCCCAGTTTGCCGATGGCTTCGCCGGCGCCTGCAGAGGGAACCGGTAAGCGGGGCGGCCTGACGGTCTCTGCCTTGAGTTTCTTGCGCAGTACATCCAGGAGCTCCCGGGTGCGCAGGATGCCGACGACGGTGTCGCGTGAACCCCGGTAGAGGGGCAGGCGGCTGTGCTTGGTGCGCACAATCACGTCCAGCGCATCGAGCAGGCTCATCTCTTCCGGCAGGCAGTCCATGTGGCTGGCGGGCACCATCACGTCTCTCACGGTGAGACCGCGATACTCAAGCGCCCGCTGTACCAGACCCGATTCGGCTTTGCCGATGGTGCCGGCTCGGGCGGAGTTCTCCACGAGGATCATCAGTTCGTCCACCGATGGTGGTGCCTCATCGCTGGAAGAGCCGCGCGGCATGCCGGGCAGGCGCATGAAAACTCTGGTTGTGACTGATATCAGCCAGAGGAAGGGCGTAGTCGCTTTGCAGAAGAGCTGGAAGGGTACGGCCAGGGCCAGAGCCACCTTCTCGGGACTGCGCAGACCGACTAACTTGGGTACTTGCTCGCCGATGATGACGTGCAGGAAAGTGAGAGCTGTGAACGAGACGGCCATGGCCAGGAGCCCGGGGATCTGGTAGGGAGCCAGGCTCGGGATCAGTTGGGCAAGGAGCGCATAACCGCCTTCCAGTGCCTGTCTGATCGGTTCTACTCCGACGCCGCCCGCAGCCAGTCCCATGATTGTGATACCCAATTGAGCGCCGGCCACCGAGTCGTCCAATTTGCTAGATAAATGCTGTACCGTGCGCGCACCGCGCACATTTTGTTGCACCATCTCCTCGATGCGGGTCTTGCGCAGGCGAATGAGGGCAAACTCAATAGCCACGAAGACTCCGTTCAAGAGGACGAACAACATCAGAAGACCCAGCCAGAGCCAGGTAGTTGCAGTAGACATTTGATACTCCAGGAAAGAGTCGGAACGTTTCCCTCAAGAAAAACTCTGGAAAACGCTCGGGTTAGTTAGGGTCCCAGGGCTCAGGCGCATGCGACATCGTGACCGTCTTCCTTCGCTTGAGTCAGATCTAATGACTCATGGGAGAAAAAGAGGAGAGGTGTCGAATAATGCTTGAGCTTTGCTTGAAACCAGAAATAGAGAAAATTGATGGCCTTGAAGCCTATATAGCTTTTGCAGCCTATTCAATAACTGCTAAGTACTAATGGTTTAGGATTCGGTAAGCTTCTACCACTTGCCCTCTTGAAAAGCGGGGAGGCAGCGGCATTACTGCAAGAGGAGCCACATGACAATTTGGCAATCTTTGGAGCGACAAGATATGGCCAGCTCGCACATCTTGACAACAATAGCGGAAGCAGCGGCGATCGGTCTTTCTGCATTTGCTCTGTAAAGGCCCTTGATGGGGCTGATAAATAGCCACCACTGCCCTGATCGCCCTTGCTATACTGACCGGGATGACTACTTTCAGCACAGATTCAGATTGCCATGGCGGCCCGGACCCGAGCCGGAAGAGGTTCGCCGATACTCGTCGCCATCTTGTGTTTCATCCCCAGTACCAGACTGACCTGCCGGCCTACGGCTTGAATCAGCCTTTTGCCCTGGATCGAGGCGCCATGGTCTTGCGCCGTTTGACCATGGAACTGGGTCAGACACCTGCATACGAAACGCCCCGTCCGCTGGAGCGGCAGCAAGTCACCCGGGTGCACACCGAGGCCTATCTTGAGAGCCTTACTCAGTCCAGTACCTGGCTGGAAATTTTTGAACTGAAAGAAGAGCTGGATGCTCTTGGTCGCCTGCCTGGTGCGGTCAAGCCCTTCCACACCATTCTGGACGACTTTCTTCTCAAGGCCGGAGGTACTCTCCTTTCTGCGCGGAAAGCCATTGCCGGCGGCATGTGTGCCAATTTGGGCGGCGGCTATCATCATGCCTTTCCTGATCAAGGTCGGGGCTTTTGTGCCATCAACGATGTAGCAATAACCGTGCACGAGATTCTCAGGGAGAAACTGGCTGAGCGTGTCATGGTTGTTGATGTTGACTTTCACCAGGGCGATGGAACCGCCCGCTGCCTGGCCGGTCGCAAGGACGTTTACACATTTTCCATTCATTCCCATGAAGGCTGGCCGGAAGAGAAGAGTGTGAGCAACAAAGACATTGCCGTAGCGGAAAAGGATCAGGCTCGCTACCTGGAAATGTTGCAAGATGGTCTGGCTGCTTCCGTGCAAGAATTTCAGCCTGACTTTGTGCTTTTGGTAGACGGCAGTGATGCTTATGAGAAGGATGTTTTGCCGGGCACCAAGTTTCTCAAGTTGCCGCTTTCTGTAATGCAGAAACGCAGCGAATTTATCATAGATCTTTTCGCTGAGCGAAAAACCCCTCTCAGTCTGGTGTTTGCAGGGGGGTATGGTCCTGATGTCTGGGAAGTGCATTATCATACGGTCAGGCAATTATTAGCAAGGAGTGGTGTCACCTTTGGTGCAGCGGCGCGAATCACTTAAAGAATCTCCGGTGAAGGATGCTGTTATCGCCCTGCCCTTTCTCAAGTGGGCAGGGGGCAAAGGTCGCTTGCTGAGCCAGTATGCTGCACTCTTCCCGAAAGATTTCCAGAACTACTTCGAACCTTTTCTCGGCGGTGGAGCCGTCTACTTTCATTTGAGTCAAAACCGTAAATTCGAGAAAGCCTATATCTCTGATTACAATCCGGAGCTGACCAACTGCTACAAAATGGTGCAGAAGGAGCCGAAAAAACTCTTGGCGCTGCTTTCTAAAATGCGCAATGACAAACATCTCTTTTACAAAGAAAGAGCCCGTGATGTTTCTCAGCTTACAGACTTAGAACGGGCTGCCAGACTGATTTTTCTTAATCGCACTTGCTTCAACGGCCTTTATCGAGTCAACAGCCAGGGACAGTTCAATGTGCCTTTTGGTAAGTATAAGAACCCGCGCATAGCGGATGCCGGCAATTTGATGGCTGCCAGTGCGGTTTTACAGAATGCCGCCATTTATACCGGCTCATTTGAGAATCTGGCGTCGAAGGCCAAGAGCGGCGACTTCGTGTACTTCGATCCGCCCTATCAGCCAGTCAGCCGCACTGCCAGCTTTACGTCTTATACCAAGAACAGCTTCACTCTGGCCGACCAGGCTAGACTGGCTCAACTGGCGCGCCGCCTGCATGAGCGGGGTGTACTGGTAATGGTCAGCAATTCCGATACGGCTGAAATCAGGGATTTGTACCATGGTTTTGATCTCACTGTTGTAAAGGCAGCCCGGGCTATCAATTGTCGAGCCGATGGACGCGGTGTGGTCAACGAGTTGGTTTTGCGCAGCTACAGATGATTGTTGCTTCCTCAATTATTCGCAAAGAAGCGTTGACAAAAATTTTTCTCCAGGCAAACTAGAGGTATGTTGATAAATCGGCACACCGCTAACCTCTCACTTTCATCTCGCTCTTCATCATCAGAGCTTAATGAAGGGGCTCTGCCGTGCCGGTTTTGTCACAGCGCAAAAGTTATTTCAGGGCTTTCATCTTGTTCATGAATTGAGACTATTGGTCTTATCAAAAGATAGAAGTCAAAGACAAGCAGGTTCAATTAGTTAGTTGATTAGTTGAGCTGAAGCGCCAAGCAAGTACTTATACCAGGCAGGCGAGTCCCCTCGGGGCTCGCCTGCTGCTTTTTACGCATATTTTGAGGAAATGAGAGATGTTGGACATCAATTACATAAAACGGGAACCGGAGCTTTTTAAGAAGACGATTAGAGACAAGGGGATAAACCTCGATTTGGACGAGCTTTTGGCTTGTTACGACGATCTCGTTATCTTGAACAAGGAAATCAATGGGTTGAGAGAAAGACGGAACGCTATCGCAAAAGAGTGCGGCATGCTGAAAGAAAGGGAGGTGGTTGGGGCTGATGCAGAGGCGCTGAATGGGGCTAGGAAAGCGGGATTGCCGTTGGCGGAAGGCAAAGAAGTAGCCATGCAGTTGAAAGCGCTTGAGAGAAGGCAGGTCGATTTGGAAGATCGATACCGACGTTTGCTTCTTTTGGTTCCGGCTCCGGTTCTGCCGGCTGTGCCGGTCGGCAACGGCGACTTTGACAATGTTGAGCTTTACCGAAGAGGCGAGCTTCCGCAGTTTGACTTTCAGCCCCTTGATCATCTTGCCATTGTGGAAGGGCTCGGATTGGTCGACTTTGTCGGTGCGAGGGCAGCGGCCGGTGCCCGTGCCTATGCCCTACTTGGCGATCTCATGCTCTTGGAAATGGCGGTGCACCGTTATGCTGTAGATTATCTTGTCGGGCGCGGTTTTCAACCAGTGGCACCGCCGGTGATGGTACGACAGGAGGCCATGGAAGGAACCGGGTACTTCCCCTTGGGCCTTGAGAATGCCTATGAGCTGAAGAAGGATGACCTTTTTCTGACCGGCACTTGCGAGGTGGGATTGGTAGCCATGCATCGCAACCGGCTCTTTGAGAAGCAGGAACTGCCCAGGCGCCTCGTCGGTCTGAGCACCTGTTTCAGGAGGGAGGCCGGTGCGGCCGGCAAGGATACCCGTGGACTATTTCGCGTGCATCAGTTTCAGAAAGTGGAGCAAGTGGCTTTTACGGTTGCCGATCAGGAGGCTGGTCTGGCCATGCATTACGAGCTGCTCGAGAATGCCGAAGCCATTCTCAATGCGCTTGAACTACCTTATCGAGTGGTGCAGGTATGCACCGGCGACATCGGTCAGGGACAGGTCTTCAAGCATGATATCGAGACTTATATGCCGGTCCGGGGCGGTTATTTCGAAACCCATTCCTGCAGCTTCCTGGCTGATTTTCAAGCCAGGCGTCTGAATTTGCGCTACGAAGAGGGCGGCAGACGTCCCTACGTTTATACGGTCAATAACACGGCTGCTGCCACACCACGCCTGCTCATCGCCCTGTTGGAGAACCATCAGGAGAAAGACGGCCGGGTGCTTGCAGCCCTATATGGGTGGCCGTACCCATCTGGAGGCACGCCGCTATTGACTGTCGTCAGCGCTAAATGCCTTAAGGAGACCGAAGTTGCTTCGGTCTCCTTAATTACCTTACTAAAAAGTCTCTACAAAAGGGTCTCTACTAAGAATTGCCAGGGACGAGAGCTCAAGCGGCTGCAATCAGGCCAGCAGGTCTTGACGAATCTGAACGCGCTTCAGTTCTTGCCAGTTGATGCGGCAGAACATATCCATCTCCTCGCCGGGTTTGGTGCAGCAGTGATGTACGAGGAAGGCCGCTTTGGTCTCGCAGATTTCGCCTTGCTTGACGCGCTCCAGGCAGGCCAGACCGATGCGGGCGTGCATGGGATTGACATAGCCGCGGGCTAGCATTGCTTCGGCCACTGTATCTTCAAAGTCGATGATTTCGGCCGCCACATCTCTCACCAATCTTTCCGGTACGATGGCTGCTCTTCTCAGCAATTTGAAGACTTCGTCGAGGCTCTCCGATTCTTCGATGATTTGCTCAAGGGGCGCACCCAGTCTGCAAACCAGGCGCAAGAGCTTGATGGCGCGGCGGTAGGTGAGAACGCGATTCTGAATCATGTGTTGAAGCTTGAGAGCTGCTTCGAGAGCCAGTTCTGAGATGTGACCATGGTTCATGAGAACCCGGCCGATGTTGTTGTCCTCTTCCGTGCCGACTTCGCAGGCAGTCAGTACATCTTTGGGCTGTACCAGGTCGGCGGAAATGAGAAACTCGCCCAGTCTGGGTGCGGCATTGTTTGAACGAACCAGTTTGCCGTTGTCACCCAGCACTTCCCTCAGGCTCACCTGGCGTTCATGCATTTCTTTGCAGAAGGCGATGGCCTCGGCGAAATTGACCTTGTTGTCCCGCAGCATGATCTGCAGGTTGAGAGCGCCTTCCAGGGTCTTGGCCGAGACGAAGCGCAACATGAGCAGGGC
The DNA here is from genome assembly GCA_016212515.1 of Candidatus Melainabacteria bacterium. Classification (GTDB taxonomy): domain Bacteria; phylum Cyanobacteriota; class Vampirovibrionia; order Obscuribacterales; family Obscuribacteraceae; genus Obscuribacter. The sequence continues at coordinate 1,808 of JACRFZ010000058.1, read as the reverse complement.
GCCTCCCAGGGTGGTGTTGTGGCGCTGGGCTTCACGGGCACCCTGAGCAAGCTGGTTCTCATCAAGTACGCCGGCGGCTAGAAACAGCCTGCCCAGACGGGTCTGGGGGCTTTCTCCGGAACGGCTCAAGCCGTTAAGACGGAAGGACTCGTTGATATCTACCTTGTTTAGATGGCAAAAGCGCAGGAGGTCTTTAGCCAGGGAATTGTCTATGGTGCCTTCCCGCAAGAGACCTTGCAGTTCAAGGGCGCAATTGACGTCATGATCGTCGAGCCAGCCGGTCATAACCAGCACTCTGCCGATAGGGAAGGAAGTGCGCTTGGCGATGGAGAGCCCTTCCGATACAGCCGAAACGTCCACCAGTCCAGTCTCAAGAAAAAGTTCGCCGAGGCGGTAGCGATTTTCACGCTGCTTCTTGACTAAATTCATGACATTCTCCTTGGTCTGCAAATTCTTTATGCCCCTCCGCCGGTAAAAAGTGCGGAGGTATTTGCCCCTTGGTTTCCGTTTATAGCTCTTAATTGCTATTCATCTATTTCGTTTGCGGTATTTCGCTCGCGGTATTTCGCTTGAGAAAGATGAAAAGCCTGAAAACGCCCTGGTAGTAAGGGGAGAAGTTGACCTTTAGCGGCCCATGGCAAATGCCGAGCTTTTAAAAGCCTGGGAGCGTTTTTAGCGCTATAACCTGTGCTTGAAAGGCACATGTGTTTGTTTTGCACAAAGCGTGCTTTAGTAAGTGAATAAATGGAGCAAATGCCCCAAGTGAGGCTAAGTGCCTCGTGGATGAATTTACTGCACCGGGCTAATGCTGTCAAGTAGATTTAATGCAAAGGGCCCCCGCTTTTACACGTTTTCGTTAGTACCCCTTCGTCAATTTACGGCGACCCAGCCTCGTACTAGGATGGAGTCATGAGGGGTTGCCGCTGAGCCCAATACCAAAACCATCCCCTGCAAGTACTCAACCAAGCCTTACTAAATAGATTACTCACTGACATGTCCGTTGCCATAGCCGTGGCCCGGGAGGATTTTATGCTGCGAAATTCAGTCGACCTGGAAGAATTGAAAAACCGCCGGAGCTTCCCCAAGAACAACTACTTTTGCTACAAGTGGCGCATCAAAGACCATTTCAACCGCTCCATCGACAGGCAGATTTTTCATCTACGAGCCCTGGGCGCCTCTAACGATGTTTCGCTTATGAATGACCGGATCATGCAACTCTACAAGTCCTCTTTCGGCTCCAGCCGCAAAGACTTGATAGTTGATCTGGCCCGCGACGCCATGAGCTTTCTCGACCGCCGCCGCTCCGATCAGAAACGCCAACAGGCAAAGGAACTGCGGCTGTCCACCGCCACCATTGAGCTGGTGCAATATGCCTCCAATGTCTTGCTCGGCTTTTCCACTGAGTTGAACAGCCTCATGGGCTTGAGCGAACTTTTCATTACCGCTTCAGAGCCCGAAGCTAAAAAGCTGGGCGCATGTGGCGAAGGTATCACCCATGTTGTGCAAGCCGGTTTCAGTACCAACAGCTTTCGCCTGGTCATCGAGGGGCGCCTGGAGTGCATCAATTTTTATCTGGTGCCGGCCGACAGCCTGCTCACCTTGAATGAGATTGCCATGAATTATGAGCCACTGGAAAAGTGGCGCAGTTTAATTGGCGATACCGGCGCCGTACAGTGGTATTCCGGAGGTCAGGCCATTGCTGAAGACATGGTAGAGGTGATCTGTTCCGAGCTTCTGAGAGCGCTTCTGGCGGCTACTCAAGAAAGGCTCATGCCCGAGCTGGAGTCAGTGGCCGCAGACGATAGTTT
>JACRFZ010000057.1 GCA_016212515.1 Candidatus Melainabacteria bacterium | reverse complement strand
TGTTTTGTCGTCAATTTGAGCCTAATTTTTGACCGGTGCCGGTTTTCACAATGAGCGGCAAGTTCCAGGTGCTTGCGCCGGGGTTTCAAGGAGACTTTTGGATGGAAAGTAAGAAGCAGGTAAAAAGTTGGGTAAATCCTTCACGGTGTCGTAGACTGGCGTCCGCACTTGATTTCCTGTGTTATACTGCGAATTAGAAAGAGAGGGATCTATGCAATATTTGCTCTGCCCAAGATGTCAATTTAAGATGCCGGCAAATAAACATATTTGCCAGACTTGCGGCTTCAAAATTCCCTCTGTCGCTCCTGCTTCCGATGCCTCTAAGGGCGCCGATAACAAAGCGCGAGTCTTCAGCAAGTTGTTTGGTTTCACGAACTCAGCCAAGTCTAAAGAGCAGCAAGAGAAACACGCGCTCGGCTAACTTTCGAACCTGTGTTCGGCAGCCGTAAGCGGTACTGTATTTGGTACCGCTTTTTGTTAGGCGGTTTTGACATGAAAACCTTTTATCTGGAGTTTTCTTCTGTTTGCCGGTAGTTGCAGTAACAGCTTTGCCATGCCTAGAATAGCGGTTTCAGATTTGCTCTTTAATCTCCGCGTTCCAACGCCAGGAAAGATCCTTGCCCGCCTCCTTGCCATCTCCTGAAGAAGCCCTGCCGGGCGCTGCCGCCTGTAGTCAGAAGGGAGCGGTTGGGACCTGGCGGAAAAGCATGCCCCTACTTGTGATTGCTGCATTTTTCGCGCTCGCTGTGGCGGTGATCTCTCCTGCCGGTGATTTCCCGCTCAATGATGATTGGTCTTATGGTGAGGCGGTGCGAACCTTTTTGCAAACCGGCAAGTTTGTGATGCCCACTGTCTGTGCCGCCGGTTTCTTGCACATTCTCTGGGGGGCGCTCTTCTGTCAGTTGGCAGGCTTCTCTTATGAGAACTTGCGCTGGTCATCGCTTATAGTCTCGCTTCTGGGCGCCTGGGCCTTTTACCTGACCTTGCGATATTGCCGCTTGCGTATTCGGGAAGCGCTATTCTTGTCACTTTTGTACGCCGGTAATCCGATTATGATAAATCTCGCATTCGGCTTCATGAGCGACAGCACGGCACTGGCCCTCGTCTGCGCCTTCTTTGTCTTGCTGGTTCTTTCTATCAGGCAGGGTTCCAGATTATTGGTGCTTGCCTCCATGTTGACTCTCTTGGCCGCCATTTCCATTCGGCAGTCGGCGGTGATTTTTGCACTTTGTGCGCCGGCACTCTTTCTGGTTAACTGGAAGCCACGGCAGAAGGGGTCTTTTGCTTCTGCCGCCGAGGCACCGGCCTTGTTGGACAGTAGCGCACTGCTCTTGTCGCTGCTGTTTCTAGTATTGCCGCTTCTGTCTGCTTTCTCAGTTGATAATTGGCTCATGGGTAGGGAAGCAGCCGGACAGTCCATCGCCAATCACTATGGTCTGGCAAGAACTGCCCATCGCCAGTTCTTGCAATCTCTCTGGCAGGAGCCGGGGCAGTCCTGGCCTCTCTTTCTGGCTGCCTGTGGCGACGTGCTTTCATATCTGGGCATTTTCTCCTTGCCGGTTCTGTTCGCCTGGTCTGCACTACCGGTGGTGCTGGGCAAGAACCGACGCCAATGGTCCGGCGGGGCCGGCATTGTTCTTCTCGCTTCCTTTCTCATTACGGCAGCGTCCGCTCTTATTACTGTTTTTCAAAGACACCGGCTGATGCCCTTTTGCGAAAACGTCTGGCGCGTCACTTCGGTGGGTGCCCAGGGCCTTATGGGTATCGCCATTGCCGGTTTGCGGCGCGGGCACAAAAACTTTCTTACGGCCCTCTCTTATCTTTGTGCCTGGCATCTACTGGCTTGTTTTCTGGCACTTGCCTGGTTGTCCCTGAGACGGTTGCGCCAGGGTCCGGCTTCCTTTGTGAGGTCGAGCCGCAGCGGCGGCGGACAAACAGCCTTGAGGCTGGTCATCCTCCTTTCTTTTCTTGCGGCTCTGGGTTTTCTATCGGTGGAAACATTGGTGCGCTGCACCGACAGGTATTACTTGATTGGTCTGGTACCGGCATTGATGGTGTTGGGCTATGCCCTGTCCCTGGTGAAAGTGAGATTGAACCAGCCTTTGCCCTGGTTGGCACTTTTGCTTTATCTGACCTATTCACTTTTCGCCGGGCAAGATTACATGGCTTCCAATCGCGCCCGCTGGCTTTGTCTGAATCGGCTTGAAGAGAGCGGTATAAGCTACAAAGAAATAGACGGTGGCGCCGAATATAATATTGTGCGCGGGCTGGATATTTATGCCAGCCACTATCGCGGCGCCCCGCCGCGCGACACCTGGCGCTGGTGGCCTATTCGGGGCGAGAAGTACATCGTTAGCTTTTCCACTATTCCCGATTATGATTTGCTCTTCAGTCAGTCCTATTTCTCACTACTGACCATGTCTGAACATAAGGTGTTTGCTCTTAAGCAAGTGGAGAAGCCCTAGTATCAGTGAGCCGGATAGTTCCCGGCTTGCTGTGGGTAAAGAAGAGGAGCCGGTTGTGAATCTCGCTCAAGCTTACAAGATCATGCAGGAACTGGTGCCGATTCTGCTTCGGGCAGGCGTGGAAGAGTCGGCGTCCCTGGCCTCTTGTTTCGCGCCGCTCAACGGCAGCGAGCGACTTCAGGCCTTGAAGGCTGTTCTGGAGCCGGTTCGGCGTGTAATTCTGGCTTCGGATTTTCCTGCTCTGGATACGAGCCGACGGGTCAAGGTTCTTGCTGCCATCAATGCCATCAATCGCTACCGTCCTCTCAACAGCCAGCTAGAGCCACTTGTGCAAGCCCTTGATCAGGCTTCGGTGTCCTATCGGTTGGTCCCTCCCTTTGGGGAAGAGCCGGTTGTGGAGGATTTTCGTAGGCGCTTCCCTATGAGCAGCTACAAATTTGTCGATTTCGATGCTCTGCCGGCTAGCCGCGTTGTCTACGAAGAGGCGCATGGAGACGCCATCAGGGTTCTTGCTGATAGAGCAGCGCAATATGATCTGCTCGAATCTACGGTCTACTTTACCTGGGGAGAGCCGGAGCCGGCCATCGAACTCAAGCTGCAGGCACTTCTGGCTTTTGGCTATGAAAGTTTCTGGGGTGGCGACATGCTCGTGATAGGTCCGCAAGCTGACTGGGTTTACGAGGTCTTCCATGAAGGAGAACTGGGCTTTGCGCTGGCGCCGTTTTGAAATCGATGGAAAAAGAACCCCTTGCTTCATGCTCTCGTGAGCATGGAACAAGGGGCCTTTTGCTTTGCCAGTCTGAGTGAAACTACCGCTGCACTAGGAGAGGATGCCTGCGAGCCGTGAACCGTCGCGCTTCTATTTGTTGCGCAGCCAGTCCAGACCTTTGCCGACGAGGACACCGGCAGCACCGGCCTTGGCACCTTCCTTGCCGTCGATGGCGGCACCGACTGCCGCACCCACTACACCTTTGACTACGGTGTCGGTGACCTGATCGCGGTTATTAGGTCCGCCCACCTGGTCTACCATTTTGCCTGCCACGGCACCAGCTCCGCCAGCCAGAGCACCTTTTCTACCATGGATGGCGGCACCAACTGCCGCACCCACTACACCGTCTACAACCGTATCGGTGACGGCGTCTCTACGCTGACCTTGTTGATCTCTGGGATCGACTGGTCTGTAGATGGGCTGTCCGCGACGGTCTACCTGTCTGTCGTCATGTTGTTGGGGGACACGTCCCATTCTCTGATCGTATTCACGGGTGGCCACCACCAGTTGATCGCCGTTTCTGTTTCTGGTGTCGATTACCACCAGTCCGTCATTGTCGATGTAGAGGTCGGCGCCGACGCCTTTTCTATCGTTGCGGCGAGCTTCGTTTAAGACTTTATTGAAAGCGCCGGGAGACATATTGTAGGAGTCTTGTCTCAGGTAGTTAGCTACTTGCTCAGGTTGTCTGTTGTCGAGCAGTTCAGCCAGGGCTCTGCCTTCAGCGGCGAGAGGATCTTGTTGGGGTTGAAAACACTTCTGGTTTCTTTCGCATGACATAGCAAAGCACTCCTGAACATGGTTTGGGAGGGGATATATTTCAGACTGTACTCGGGGGGAGTTGTGTATTAGCAAACCATAACTATTGAGCGGTTGCAATGAGGGAAATTACGTAGTTGCCGTTTTTAAAGTTTATGGCACTTTTGTGACTTGCCGTAAACTGTGATGAACACTGGGTTTCGTTCCTGCAATCGGATAGCGGCGTGGAAGAAATCTTTTCTTCAGCGCCAGGGACTTGCAACCAAAAGTGGTATCAAACTATGCCACGAGAATGTCACAAACCTGCGAAAAGCGGCACTGCAGAGTGTCACAAAAGTGTCACAAGCTGCCTGCAAATTGAGGAAATGACATTCTCAATTATTAGTCTTGCCGCCGACCCGCGAGTCTCTCTTATTTGAAGAAGATATCGCAGGGCATGGAATAGAGTGCGCGCAGAGAAGCCAGGTCATTCTGGCTGGGGGCGGCGGCTCCGACGGCGGTCGGATTTTGGCTTGATTCATACATTAGATCTTGTGGAGAACTGGAGCGGGCCAGTCCCATTACATGTCCTATTTGCACAGCCGCTCTTTGCTTGATCAGTTTGAATGCTTCCGCTTCCGGTAGTGCGGCGGTCTGTTCCAGGGAGATCTGTACTATACAAGGTTGTCCTTTTTCCGGCGGACAGACTGTAATGCCGCCAAATCCTTCCTGGGTTCTCTGGCAGTAGAGCACGATTATGTCGGCATTGTTGGGGCTGCCCACCAGGGCGAAATTGACCAGCTTGGCTTTAATTGCCCAGTCCCAGACCTGAATGCCGTCCGCTATGGCCCTCTTGAAAGAGGGTTTGTATCCGGCCTGGGGGTGCAGACCGCCGCTACGCACGTGATTTACCACTTGTGTAACTTCCGTGGCGGCAAGGTCACGACCGCCCAGATTCGGATTCACTCCTTGCCCGTCGGTAATGTACATCTTCAGGGGCATTGATTGCGGAGCCCAGCGCTGGCTCTTGCCGGCCCTGGTGCAAGAATAGGGGCGCAGGGTCGGCTGTAATTTTTGCAAGCTCAGCATAGCGTTTACGTTGTAGGGTGAATTGGCTTCGGTACCTACGATCACTCTGGTGAGGGCAAGCTCGGCAGTGGGCCTATCTCCTACACCCTGGGCACAGATTCCCAGATAATACTGCAGAGACATTTCCCTTGGTCCGGCCTGGGCCATGGCTTTAATTGACGGATAAGCTTGTTTGAACTTACCCGTCTGAATAAGTTTAAGGGTCTGCGCTGCATTGCCCTGAGCTTCCGCCCGGTGAGTCTGGCTGAGAGCAAGACTGGATGCCAGGATAAGGACAGAGGCCAGGGAGGCAATCGAGGCTACTGAGGTTCGGGGGGAGCGCAGTTCTCTTGTCAATTTGAAGGGACCTGATTTTCAAGCGGTTATGGGAAGCAGAGATTTATATATAAAGTTTAGCAGTTCCCGCCGGCGGGTGCTTTTGCCAGAGGCATTGCGGCATAAGGCTTTTGGGGAGTTTGCCTGTTTTCATGTCCGGGGTGATTACTACGCTAATAAGGATGTAAAATCAGGGGAAGCGTACCATGTACTGGTTCGAGTACCGGTCTGTCGGCACAATGAGGATTTTAATGGCTGCTTCACAAGTCTTAGTGGCTGAGGATAACGAAGTCAATAGAGCGGTTCTGGTTAAGCAACTGGAAGGTCTTGGTTGCAGTGCCGTAGCGGTAGAAAGCGGCGAAGCAGCGGTGGAAGCCGCCACGAAGGACAACTTCGTGGTTATTATGATGAATTTTCAGATGGGTGCCCTCAGTGGAGTGGAAGCCACCAGGCAGATCCGTCAGTCGGAAAAGGGAAAACAGTCCCGCAGCATCATTATCGGTGTGACCGCCAAGTCTATCCCGCAGGAGCGGGAGAAAGGCTTCGATGCCGGCATGGACGAGATTCTGGTAAGACCATTCAGCCTCCTGGATCTCAAAGACGTTTTGTCTCGTTGGCTTGATTTGAAGGACATGGCAGGTTCGCTTCAGACCTTCGATGATTTAAAGGCTGTAATTGATCCGCCGCTCAACCAGGCTTTTCGTAAATCTATTGCAGGGCTTATGAACCGGCTCTTCTTAGCCGTGCACAATCAAGATAACGCCGAGATCAAATCGGCCACCCATGAGATGAAAGGGCTCTGCCTCTCCTGCGGCTATGACGAATTGGCCGGCTGGTGCAGTCAGTTGGAAAAAGCTCTGATGGTTTCGGATTGGGCGCAGGTGCAGGCTACTTTTAACGCCATGGTTGATCAATACAAAGATCTACTTTAAGGCGAAGGTCTTTAGCGTTTTGCACCCGCCCCCTTCCTTCGCCAATTAGCCTGGTGTTTCAGCGGATTCCTTTATGGTGATCTTGCGCCCGGCATTGCCCTCGTCTTTCAGCCTGGGGGCTCTGATTTTTAAGATGCCGTTTCTCAAGCTGGCAGTGGCCCCGTTGCTATCTACCGCCGCCGGCAGAGTCAGGTATTCCTCAAAATTTATGGTGCCTGCCTCACCCTTGCTCTTACTGCCATCCTGGCTTCGTTTCCCTTTCAGATGGAGAGTCTTATTGGTGATAGTCAAGTCCATGTCCCTGGCCTCCACTCCCGGAACTTCACAGGTGATCAGCAAATCGTTGCCCTCCTGTGCCAGTTTTATAGAGGGTTGAAATTGCGACTTCTCTCCATGCCAGAGTAAGCTCTCGCCCGGAGACGGCAGGGCGGCGAAGTGTCGGAAAAAATTCCATGGATTGGTAGAGTCGGCAAAGGCGGGAAATGCGAGGCCGTCCTCTGCCAGTGCCGGCGGTGGCACCGGGCTGAATATGCAATTGCTGGTGCTGACGATGAGAGCCAGCATGAGCAGTGGTTTTAAGTTCATACCAAATCTCCTTTCAGTCTATGGTTGGTGATTTCCAATTCAAATAGCCATATTAGTAATCGCAAAAAAGATTCCCGTTCTCCAAAAATTTCCTTCTTTTTTTAAACTTTTCCATTGGCGGCAAGCCGCGACAGAGGTGAAGATCCACTATGGAAGCCTCTTTACCGTGTTGCATCGGACGAGAAAATCTTTCCGAAAAACCTTAAAAAGGCTTGCCTGAATTTTGAATTTGCTATATAAAAAAGATTGGCAGCATTTCGATCTGCCCAGACAATTAATTGAAAGAACTACAAAATCATCATTCTTTGAAACCATTGAAGGAGGTTGATTTCGAGATTTTTCAACAGCAGTTAAATTGAATACCTGTTGGTAGGTACTCTACGTTTATAGTCACAGAAAATCATCCCACTAGAGGCGGAGGTGATTACCTATGTCCAATTTTACTTTGCATAAGTCAAACAAGTTCGATGATTATTTACAGGCCTGCGACCCTGATTGCGAGCCGTCTCTTTTGCGCCGGTTTGCCGAGAGTCCTTGCCAGCGTCTGCGCTTACGTGTGGCTGAAAACCAGTCCACGCCGGCCGACCTGCTGGAGAAGTTGTCTCAAGACCCAGACCCTGATGTGAGACTGGCTGTGGGCGCCAATCCACGTGCACCTGTAGATATCACCTATGCTCTGGCCTTCGACGCCGATCCGACCGTAAGGTATGGTCTGGCGGAAGATGCTTCCTTGCCTCCGGGCGTGCTTCGTATCCTCTGTCGGGATCAAAATCCCTATGTGGCATGTCGAGCGATGCGCACCATAGAGGCTCTGAATGCGCGGCCGGGCTTGTGCAAAGAGCCGGTCGGGGGCAATGTGCTTGAATTTGATCGGGAGCACAGACGAGACTATTGTCGCGGCGCTACCGCCGGGTACATCTGCTCGTAGGTCCAATAACTGCCGAAAACCTTGCGCACATAGTCGCGAGTTTCGCGGTAGGGGATGTTCTCCACGAACAAATCCAGGTCCGTGCCCCCGGACCTGGAGTGTTGGTCAAGCCAGCGTTTAACGGCGTTGGGTCCGCCGTTGTAGCTGGCTACGGCCATCATGGCATGGCCGCTAAAGCGGCTTAAGGTGTAAGCCAAATAATTAGTGCCAAGCTTGATATTATTGTCTGGAATGAAGATATCTTCTTTGCTTGCCAGGGGTAGACCGATTCGCTTGGCTACACCAAAGGCGGTGCCTGGCAGAAGTTGCATCAGACCGATGGCATTGGAGCGGCTGAGGGCTTTTGGATAGTAGCGGGATTCCTCTCTGATCAGGGCATGCACCAGATAGGGGTCCACTTTATTGTTCCTGGCGGCGTCTTCTATCTGTGGTGCAAAGGCCCAGGGATAGAGCATCTGCCAGCGCGGCGTCTTTTCTGGAATATCGCCCAGGTCTCGACCGGCGGCCCGGATGGCGTCAATTTCCTGGCCCTGGCGTAAAAATAGATAAGCTTTGAAGCCGCTTAATTGTTCCTTGCCGACAGGTGTATCAAAGACCGCCTCTTGTTCTCGGGGCGAGAGTTGGGCGAGGGCTTCATCGTATTGACCGGCAAGAGCCAGCATCGGTGCCTTTGCTCCCAGCATGGGCAATAGCTTGTCGTAACTGAAGAGAGCTTCGGCGTCGGGCCAGTTCCACTGCCTTGGACCACTGCGGCTTGTGTGAATGGACCAGCCCCGGTCTTTTCTGTCCGCCGAGCTGAGGGCCTGCAGGCGGGCTCTCGCTCTTCCGCCGTAGTAATTGGTGGGGTAGTGGCGCCAGGCGTGCTCATAGGCTAGTTTGGCTGCCTGCACATTGCCGAGTTTTTCGCTAATTTTGCCCGACCAGAAGGCAAAGCGTGCCGCACTGCGGTGACGTGGATAGCGGCTGACGGCGCTGTCGGCCAGCCGGGCCAGGGACTGTGCCTTGACTTTGTTCGCTTGTATTTTGCCCGGGTAAATGGTTTTTGTCTGGTGCCAGAATATCCACCACAACGACTCCGGGGCATGTTCGGAAGTGGGAAACTCCGCCAAAAGCCGCTCAAAAAGCTTGATTGCTTCGCCGTCTTCACTTCTCACTGCCAGATTCCAGAGGGCATGATCGAGATGCTTGGGTTTGAGGGTAACAATCTTGCGCCATACTTCTGCTGTTTGCTGCCTTGTGAGGGGGCCGGTGACAGCGTCGGTAATTTCGTCATAGCTGGTAGAGGCCGGATCTCTGGCAATGCCCTGATAGAGAGCTTCCAGGGCCTCCTCTCGTTTGCCGAGTTTGGCCAGGCACTGGGCCTTTTGCAAAAGGCGGACGTCGGCGGCAGGCTTGGGCAGAGCCTGAGCGCTTTGCCAGGCGCTGAGAGCGCGACTGTAGTCACCCTTCTTGAAGTAGACCAGTCCGATGGTATCCAGGTCGCTGGCTGAAAGTGAAAGTTTGGGGGCCGTGCCGCTGCCAAGGCTCATCAGTTTGTCGGCCACTTCCGGCGAGAAACGGCCGCCGGTGCTGTTCTTTAAGTATTCGCGAAAATGTTGCAGGGCCTGATTATAGAGATCGTTTCCGCTGCCGGCGTCAGCCTGGGCCGAGGAGGCGGAACCGGCGGCCTGGTTGAGGGCCATTTGCCCCAGGTAATAACTGGCCCCTTTGGCGTATTCGGTGGAAGCAAAACGCTGTTTGAGGGACGTGAGCAGCGGATAGGCGCGCTCTCCTTCTGAGGTGCGCAAGTAAGACTGGGCCAATTCATAGGTGGCCCTGGCAATTTCCTGGCTCTCGGCTTCGTGGGCGCGCATAATCGTAGAGAGAACGGTGCGCAGTCTCTCTTCATCGCCTGAGGCGGCGGCAAGTTCGGCGCAATGCCAGAGGCAGAGCGTTTTTAAGAGTGGGTAAGCGCTGGTATCGGTAAAAAGTTCGAGGGCTTTGAGGCGTTCTTCCGCCAGGCTCGACTTGCTCAACAACCTGGCCTTCACATAGTCGGCCAGCCGTTTTTCCAGCACAGAAACATTGCCTCCAAAGCCGCTGGAGAGATCGCTTAGGCGCTTAATGGAGGCTTCCCGGCTTTCCTTGCCGAGAGCCTCGATGGCCTGGCTGAATGACCTTGATGGTTTCTGCCAGAGGGCAGCAATTTCCTGGCTGAATTCGGCCGGTCTGGGGCTCTGGGGGGCGGCAGTCAAGGGTTGCCAGGTGGATGAGTGCAGGCAGAGCAAGAGGCTTAATGCCGTTAGCACTCTGGAAGTTCTTGCCTTGTCCAGGCGCCGATGGCGCTTCGACTGGGCGGCTGACCACAGACTCAGCAGTGTTCTATTCAAGGGAGCCTCTACTTTTGCTTTTTTCTATCTACTGCATTACACCCGGCAAGAATGCTAGCATGAGGCGAGCAGCGGCAAGTAAGGTAGCAAAGGAAAGTTCATGGCAGACAAAATCGTTTACTTTGACAACGCTTCCACTTCTTATCCCAAGCCTGAAGCGGTTTATCAGGTTTGCGATCAGACCTTGCGCAGCGCCGGCAACCCTGGTCGGGGCGCCCACCGGCTTGCTTATCAAGCGTCTCACCGATTTTTTGAGGCGCGGGAGACCGTGGCCGATTTTCTCGGGCTTACTGATTCGGAGCGCTTGATTTTTACCTCCGGCTGCACCCAGTCAATAAATATGGTGGTGAGCGGAATGCTTGGCGCCGGCACTCTGAAAGCTGGTGACCGTGTGCTCGTGACAAGCTACGAACACAATGCCGTCATGCGCACCCTGGCTTACCATGAACGAGTCGATCAAATTGAGGTGGTGCGAGTGCCGCCCGGGGCTGACGGGGCTATCGTCGATCTGACGGCCCTGAGGCGACTGGTTTCGGAGGAGCCGAAGCCGGCACTGGCTGTCTTTACAAGGGCAAGCAATGTAACCGGGGCGCTACTGGACCTGCAGTCGGTATCCAACATGTTGGATTTGAGCGGCATTCCACTTTTGCTGGATGCTGCCCAGAGTGCCGGTTTGATCCTGGATGACCTGGGCAGTCTCTCGGGGGTTTCCTATTATGTGGCTTCGGGCCACAAAGGTCTTTATGGACCGCCCGGTGTAGGCATTCTCTATGTGCGGGAAGGGCATGACATCGATCCGCCTAATTGCGGCGGCACCGGTTCTCATTCCGATAGTCTGGCTATGCCAGATTTTCTGCCCGATCGCCTGGAACCTGGTACCCATGGAGTACAGCTCGCCGCCGGTCTGGCCGAGGGTGTGCGTTATTTGCAAGAGCGCGGTCTGGAGAATATTCTGGCCCACGAGGAGAAACTGGCCCGTCTCTTTTTCGACAGCGTTCGTGATATGGAAGCCATCGAGATTCGTGGTCGCAGCTTTGAACATCTGCAGGGGGAAGGGGAGGCGGCCGGCTCCGGCGCTAAAAAGAGCACCCTCGAACTGCGCAAGCAAACCCAGTATTTGCCTGTGGTTTCCTTCAGCTATAAGGGCTTGACGGCCGACCGTGTGGCTGACTGGCTTGATACCGGCTACGGTATCGCTATTCGCTCCGGGCTGCACTGTGCTATTTCCGCCCATAGAGTTTTGAATAGCGAAAAAACAGGGCTGGCGCGGCTGAGCTTCGGAGCTTTCAATAGTGAAGAAGATGTAGAAAAACTTCTAGCGGCGTTGAAAGATCTAGCTAAGGTACCGGCTTGAGCCTACCTTAAGCCTGAGATGAGCCTGCCTGTTGCGCGACCTTCAGCAAATCGTCTTTCATCTCGCGGGCGCTGCTGTAACGAGCGCTGGTATCGGGGGCAGTGGCGCGAGCGACGATGGCGTCCATGGCCGGAGTGACGCCGGGGCAAAGGGAGGCCGGGTGGGAAGTGCTTATTGGTTCAGGGTCTTGCCCTGTCAAAAGCCAGAAGATTGTGCAACCGGCAGCGTAGATGTCGCTCTGTTCGTCAGCCTTGCCCCGAAACTGTTCAGGCGGCACATAACAGTGTTTGCCTACCATGGTTTTGGTCTGCTTCGATTCCAACTGTTCGGCTACATTGAAGTCGATCAATGCCAGTTGACCGGTTTTGCGCAGCAGTAGATTCTCCGGGGTAAAGTCGCGGTGAATAATGGGCGGCGAAAGCGAATGCAAGTAGTTGAGAACATCGCACATGCCAATTGCCAGAGCTATTACTTCTTGCTCCGGTAGCGCGCCTCCTTCCTGCACGATTAGGCGCAGGGAAGCGCCGTCGATGTGCTCCAATACCAGGTAGGCCCTCTGTCCCGTGGCGAAGCAATCCAAAAGTTTGACAATTTGATCGCTATCGAGAGTGCTCAAGAGTTTGGCTTCGTGCTCGACGTTTTCCAGCGCCCGGCGCCTGATTTCGATGCCTCCTCTGACCGGCAGGACGAACTCTTTCAAAACTACCGTGGCATCTTGCATTTCGTGATCGATGGCCAGATAAGTGACGGCCTGCCCTCCGGCCCCCAGTTGGTCGACAATCTCGTAGCGCTTGCCGCAGAGGAATTCTCCCGCCTCCAGATTGCCTCTTGTTAGCTGTGGGTTCCCTGCGTCGAAGCTGTCCAGCCAGAGTTTTGTAAAGCTTGCACCGGTGTTTTCTTGTTCCAGTTGTAGAAGTTCCGGTCCCAGTTTTTCGTCCGGCAAGAGATTGCGCAGGGCTCCCAGGAGTATCGGTAGATCGGCTTCATGGGTAATGGCGGCAATGTCCAGGCGCAGTTTGAGTTTGTCCTTATCGAGGCTGAGGCACCAGAGGGAAGGTGCAATTAGATTTAGTATTGTGCGAATTGCGGACGGCGTATTGGCTTTGTCGATATAGATATCGATGGCCCGAGATTTATACCAACCGCGTTTGAAGTTTGAAACCGTAATTTGATCGATGTAGTCAAAGCTTACCCAGGGGCTGGAGATCAGTCCCAGTGCCGATAACCAGTGTAAGCGGATGCCTTCTTTACCGACTTGCAGATTAGACGGTGACGTTAGCAATGGGTAAGAAATAATGCCCACATAGATATACAGCAGAATATTGAGGATGTAGATATTGAAGCCGTGTATCAGAAGGGGTTCGACCACTCTGGGTAAGATGACGACGAAAGCTATCCAAACTCCGAAGACTGTCAGCAGAATTTTGGCGACTTCTTTCCTGTAATTGACCTGCAGCATAAGCTGGCGGCGAAAGCGAATTTGCGCGCGCCAGGCGCTGTAAGGTATGTAAATCTCATGGGCGCCGGCAGGAAGGTCGGGTAGCTTGGGGAGGTTTGGCTCACTTTTGCCCGCAAGCTGTTTTCGTAGCGAATCAAGAAATGCCATCAGCTCTGGTTCCTATCTTGCTTATTGCCTGCCGCTGCTGCGCTTGGGGTGGCAGAGAGTTTTTCCAGAAGGGCTCTGGCGCTTTCCGGTCTGGCCTCTGCCTCAAAGGCGGTAAGCTGGTTGATTAAAGCGTTGGTGGCGCTGGAGATTTCCGGCACGAGGTTCTGCGGGTTGGAGGCACTGAGAGCTTCCGGATCGCTTCCTGTGAGCAGGAAGTGCAGGGTGCCTCCCAGGGCATAGAGATCGCTTGCCTGGCTGGCCTTGCCCCGCAACTGCTCCGGTGCAATGTAGCATTGTTTGCCGATCATAGTGCCGGTGGCCTGACCGACGAGTTCGTTGGCGGCACCAAAATCCACCACGCAGAGACTGCCGTCCTTTCTAAGAATAATATTGTCGGGAGTAAGGTCGCGGTGAATAAGTGGCGGGTTTTGCTCGTGCAAGTAGGCGAGAATCTCCAGAAGCTTGCTGCAGTAATTGAGCACGTTTTTTTCTTTTTGTTTGCCCCTGGTCTGTACCAGTTGACGCAGGGTCAAACCCGGTATGTACTCCAAAACCAGATAGTCCCTTCCGTCTTCCACAAAACGGTCCAGAACCCTGGCGATATGCGGATGTTTAAGTTTGAGAAGCAGGTGCGCCTCTCTTTCAAACAACTCTCTTGCCTTTTTTCTTTGCTCCTCGCTTACTCCCTGTGGGAGAACCGATTCTTTCAGAACGACTTTGGCGTTGCTGTTCTCTTTGTGCCTGGCCAGGTAGACGGCAGACATCCCTCCGGCAGCCAGCTCCATCAGAATTTCATAGCGCCCTTCTTGCAAGAGGTGGCGACCGGGCAGTGGGACATAGCTGGTAGCGCAGTAATTGGGATTGAGATCCTCGCTCCAGAGTTGTGTGAAGCTCTCGGCATTTACATGTTCGAGTACGATGGCCTTTTGCAGTTTGACAAAGTCGCTGGAGAGTTTGCTCTGGTCGCCGTATTTGTCGATGGCGGCGAACAACTCTTCTGCCTGAGCTCGGCTCAGAAGCGACAGGTGAAGAGTGGCGGAGCCGCCGGACTTGAAATCGAAAACGAGACAGGGTCCAATGCCGCCGGTTTGAAGAAATTGGCGCCAGTTCATCTTTTCTCCGGCGAAGCTGGGGAAGGTGCAGGTGGCTGCTGCTTCCGGATAGACTATCTGGACTGAGTGGATGTCATGCCAGGGGCGCTTCCGTCGGCGGTGCAGTTGCAGGTTCCAGATGGGAGCAAATTCCAGGCTTTCGCTGTCGTAGGAAATTTGGCAGGGGCGATGGCGCACGGTCAGGTAGAGAAGACCGCCAGCCACCAGACCGGGCAGGAATATGGCCAGGCAGAGGCTCGGGTTGGTTAAGATGTGCCTGTCGGTCATGACTGCGGATACGATGATCCAGAGATAGAGCAGGGCCAGAAGACCGCCGATGACATAGTGCAACACCCTCAGGGTGGGGTGATACATGCTGAAGCTGATGGTGTTTGGTTTGTCTTGACCGGTGTTTTGCAGAGCCGGTACTTTCAGGTTCTCGTCTTCAGCGTGCATTTTGCCCTATTCCTCTTCCTCCTTGTGTTCCCTGCGCTCTGCCTCTGTAAACCGGAGCGGGCAGAGTCAGAGCCTCATGGGAGGTTCTTTACGTAGAGTCCGATGAGCCTATCGTCGGGTGCAGGACATCTGAGCGGAGCCAGCGCCCGATCTGTGTTTACGGTATCGAAGCAGACGTCGGTGGCTTGAAACAAATCCATGGAGCGCAAGTGCCCGAAGGCTTTCTCTTGCGTGTCCACAAGCAGGCGGCAGAGCCCCAGGTAAGCGGCTGCCGCTGCACTGTCGCCATGGTCCTGCCACTGCCCCAGCGGGCTTACCGTCATCTGGGGAAAGCGCTCTTTCAGTTTCAGGCAGAGGCGCTTGAGGCTCAAGCTCTCACTATTGGCAATATGGAAAGTTTTAAGCTCGCGGCTCCCGTTTTCCCCGGTTATAAGCCGGCCCATGGCGGTGGCGGCGTAATCTACCGGTGTAATATCGACGCAGAGTTGCTCCGCTTTGTCGCCCAGGCATTCCTGCGGAATTGTGTTCATGGATCTTAGACCGTTCATGAACATGGTGAGAAAGTCGCTCTCGGCCATGATACCGTTTATGGTATCGCCGGTAATTAGTCCCAGGCGATAAATACTGAGAGGCAGACCGCGTTTGCCCAGCTTGCGCAAAAGCACTTCCGCCAGCCATTTGCTCTGGGCATAGCCGCCCCATATAAGGCGCGTCCGGCTCAAGTCGTCGCTTTCCAGAAGCCGCCCATGGTTTTGATCGGTAGAAACGAAGACGGAAAGTGTGGAGGCATAGTGAAAATCTTTCAGCCGGCCCTGCATGGCAAATGCCGCCAGATTGAGCGTGCCTTCCGTGTTGGCTGCTTCCAGCGAGCGGTAGGGCAAGACCATATTCACTCGCGCTGCCAGGTGAATTACACGATCTGTAGCCTCCGTCAGTTCTTCATAGCCTTCTTCCAGACCGAGGCGCTCCT
The DNA here is from genome assembly GCA_016212515.1 of Candidatus Melainabacteria bacterium. Taxonomy (GTDB): domain Bacteria; phylum Cyanobacteriota; class Vampirovibrionia; order Obscuribacterales; family Obscuribacteraceae; genus Obscuribacter. Next base: position 20,500 of record JACRFZ010000057.1, on the reverse strand, counting down.
CTTCAATGTTTCCGGGCAAGGGCCGCAGTTGACCCCGACTCAGGGCTGAGTTAAGCAACTCCAGGCTCTGCCGGTCCTGCAGGTAGCGGTGGGCCGTGTTCAAAATGCGAGTGGTCGCTTCCGCCTGGTTCCTGGCCCGCACCAGGGCATAGATTGTTGCCGGCTGCGAACTGACAGCGTTGCTTGCCTGGTCGGCCTCCAAAAGCTCTTTCAAAAGTCTGATGCCGAGAAAGCCGGTGGCACCGGTGAAGAGCGTACCGCTCCGCTTTTTGCGCTCACTGGCGCCAGCCACCGCAAGCTTGCCCCCCGAGTGCAGCAGGGCTTGGAACTTCGGCCACTCTTCCAGCCGCCTGGTGAGGGCGGCTGCTTCCATTACATCGCCTGAGTCTTCGCCCGCGTGGTCGGCATTACTGTTGCGGCAGAAGCGAGCCAGCCGAGTGCAGCTAGGATGGGTGAAAATGGCTTCGGGGGAAAGCTCTAGACCGTTGACGGCAAGGGCCGCCGCCAGTTCCACCGCGCCCAGGGAATCCAGACCCAGGTCGAAGAAATCGTCCTCCAGGTCTACCTGTTCATAGCCCAGGATGCGACAGAGGCAATGGGCTATGCGCTCCTCTTCCGCCGCGCTTGCTCCGGTACGGGAAAGTGGCGGCGCGCTTTTGTGCTCTTTGAGCGGGCAGGCGGTGAGAGCCGTCAAATCTATTTTGCCGCTGGCGGTGAGGGGCAGAGTCTCGAGCCACTGGTAGCGTTGCGGCAGCATCCAGACAGGCAGGGAGCGGCTCAGGTGCAGCCGCAATTCCCTGGTGGCCGGTAAGGTTTCATCCGGGCGGGAAGGCAGAAGATAGGCTACCAGCATTTCCCGATTACTGCTTGCGCTGACCGCTCTTTTCAGTACTGCTGCTCGGGCTATCTGAGGATGCTCGCAGAGCCTGGCTTCTATTTCTTCCGGTTCAATGAGAAGACCGCGCAGTTTCATCTGGCGGTCGATGCGACCTTGAAATTCGTGGTTGCCTGAGGCATTTACGAGTACGCGGTCGCAGGTCTTGTAGTATCTGATACCGTCTCTGGTGAGAAAGCGTTCCCGGTTCAAGTCGCTGCGATGCAAGTAACCCCTGGCCAGTCCTATGCCTGCAATGAAGAGTTCGCCGCTTTCGCCCACTTGGGCTGTTGTGCCGTCTTCCTTTAATACCGCGTAGCTGATATTTTTGATGGGTGCGCCGATCAAGGGCGCTTGCCAGTCCGCCCCGCAGTGGCTCAAGCTGGTGCAGACAGTTGCTTCCGTGGGTCCGTAGACGCAAACCAGCTTGACTCTAGCGGCCCAGGTTCTGACCACGTCCTGGGGGCAGACCTCGCCGCCGATTACCATCGACTTGAGGGTGGGCGGACATTGGGCCGGATCAAGTAGCTTGAGCACGCTGGGAGGGATGTCCACATAACTGACCTGTCTCAGTTTCATCAATTCGATCAATTCTTTCCCCGGTCTCAGTTTGTCGGCTTTCTCAATTATCAATGCCGCCCCGCTCAGGAGGGCTGTGCCGATGTCGGATATGGAGGCATCGAAGCTGGTGGAAAGATAGAAAAGTGAACGGCTCTCTTGCGTTATGGAAAAAGCCTGGATCTGCTCTTTCAGCAGGTTGACCAGCCCCCTCTGCTCAACCATTACGCCCTTGGGGCGCCCCGTAGACCCCGAGGTGAAAATGATATAGGCCAGGTCGCCGGCCTGTGCAATAGTATGCGGGAGCGTCGGCAACTCTTCAGGGTGGGCAGAGGTGAGCGGTACCGGTTCCAGTGGCAGCTGGTCGCTTGCTGCACTGAGAAGATGTTCCTGGTCTTCATGCCGCGCCAGCAGCAGAATTTTGTCTTGTCCCTGCTCTTTGTTTTGCTGGATCAGTTCTTGAAAGATGTATCGCAGGCGCTGCACCGGCAAAGCTGCATCTACGGGAGTAAAAGCAGCGCGCACCAGCCATATGGCGAGCAAGGCTTTTATGTAGTCGTAAGACTTTGGTAAGCATAGGGCCAGCACCGTCTCCGGTGCCGCTCCCGCTGCCTTCAATCTGGTTGCCAATTGAAGGGCCTCGTCGTAGAGGCGACGATAGGTGAATTCTCGCCCTTCTTCGATTACGGCCGGTCGCTCCGGAAAAGCTTCCACCACAGTCTGAAAAACTGCCAGGAAGCTCTGCCAGTCAGGGCTTTTGTCTTTGGTGGCGGGCTCTTTCACGATCATCTGGCCAGTGCTATGCAGCGGGGACTGTCAACGCCGAAGGGCGAACCATGGAAGTCTCCGGTCAGTTCTACCCGTTCGAAGCCGGCCTGCCTGAGCATGTCTTTGATCTGATGCGGTAAGTAGACTGCCAGGCTACTTTTCTGGCAGGAGCGCTTGCCGTCCGCTTCAATAAAAGTCCACTCCTGCAAGAGCCGGCCTTCCTCCGGGCTGAAAACTGCTTCGCGGTTGACGGTGAGAATCCCTGCTGCGGTATTGATATGGCGCACGATATGCTTGCGAAAGCGGGAAATGACCAGGTAGAAATTGGGGAAGTCGAGCAAGAAGGGCGCCCCTTCTTTCAGGCTGCTTCTGGCCTTTTTGATCATGGCCAGATTAACGCCGTCATCACCGTAGCCGAAACTTGTGTAGAGATTGACGGCCAGGTCGCAGGGGCGGGGTGTTGTAAAAATGGTGGCATCGGCCAGGAGATAATGAGCCCGCTCTTGCACCTTCAGTATTTCGGCGCGGCGCTTCGCTTCGTCAATAAACTGGGGGCAGAGGTCGGTACCATATACGGTGTGACCGGCGCCGGCTAGAGGTAAGCTGATGGAGCCCACTCCGCAGCATTGATCATAGATGACGGCTGCTTCCGGCAGGGGTGTGTGCTCAGCCAGAAATGCCAGAATATCCTCCTGATCTTCCTGGTGTGCATTATCGAGATACTGGATGAAAGGCGTATCCTGGTAGAATTTCAGCCACCAATTCTTTTCCGTTTCCGGCTTATCTGCTCCGGTTGTATCGGCTTGGGCGCTCATGGTGTCATAAATCTCCGTTGCAAAGATAGATAGGACAGGGCGGTCATTAGCACCGGATCCACAGCAGCCCTCTCTTCCTCCTGGAGGTCCTCCAGGTTATTCAAAAGTTTGAGAAGCTTGCTTTGCTCGAAGAAGCCGAGTCGTGCAAACTGTGGGTCGGAGAGCTTTTCTTGCATGAGACGTCGCGCTCCCTTGTCGGCGAAGCGGCTCAAAGGAGGCGCTACAAAAGGATGTTTGTGGCGCTCGTAAATGGTCCTGGTCAGGTACTTTGCCAGGGCCTGTTTGAGGATGTATTTCTCCGTCTCTCCCTTTATTTTCATGGTCAGGGGCAGGTGTCTGAGAAACTCAAAGAGCTTATGATCGAGAAAGGGCAGCCTGCCTTCCAGGGATTGTCCCATTTCGACGCCGTCGCCGAGGGTGCGCAGAATGTAATTGGCGAGTGCAGTTTTACTCCAGAGATAAAGCGATTGGTGGACGCGATGGCGTCCCTTCAATTGCCCGTCCACGTCGAAGTTTCGAAGCAGGTCGTCGTAGGCATCTCTTTGGGCGAAACCGGCCATAAAGGCCGGATTTGCCACTGCCGTCATCTTCATGCCCAGGGTGCCTTTGGCTTTCAGAAAGCTCGGCACAAAACCAAGGGTTTTTTCAACGCTTTTGAGAGAAAGGGATGAGCCGGAGGCCAGCATGATACCTTTGGACATGGGATTGGCAGCATAGAGTGACTTGAGCTTTTCTTCTTCGCCGCGGCTCGCCAACAGGTCGCTGCGCAAGTGCGGATAACCGGCCAGTACTTCGTCGGAACCCTCGCCGGTGAGGGAGACGCGGAAGCCGGCCTGGTGAATGGTCTTGTTGAGTATGTGTTTGGCCGACAGGTGTCCGTTTACGGCCAGACCCTCCGAGAGGTAACAGGCATCTTCAAGATTGTTGATGATGTCCAGATTCGAGACCTGCACCGTGTGCAGTTCGGCCTGGACAAGGTCGGCCATTTCTCTGGCAATGGGCAACTCGTCGTAGCCCTCTTCCTGGAATGAAACAGTAAAGCAATGCAGGGGGCGGCTGCTGTTTTTTGCTGCCATGGCTAGAACTGAGGCGGAATCAAGCCCGCCGGAAAGATGGCAGACAACCGGAAAGTCGGCGAAGAGCCGCAATCGTACCGATTCTTCAAAGAGGCGAGCAAATTCCTCGATATACTCTTGCTCCTGGCTCCGGCTCAGGGCGGCGCCGGCTTCAGTCTGACTTGGTTCCAGGGGATAGTCCAGATCGAAGTAACTGGCAATCTTGATCTGCCCGTCTTCCACCAGCAGGAAGTGCCCTGGTGGCAGTTGCTTTATGTTCTGGAAAAGGGTGCGGTCACTGAGGGTGTACTGCATATTCAGGGTGTGGAAGACTGATTCTTCGTCGAAGGCACAGGGCAAGCCCGCGGCAAAGAGAGCTTTGGCTTCCGAGGCGGCATAGAGTCTACCGTTTTGCACCGAGTAAGAGAGCGGTTTGATGCCGAAGCGATCCCTCGCTAAAAGTAGTCGCTGCTTGCGTTCGTCGTAGAGGCAAAGGGCAAATTCCCCTCTCAATTCCTTGAGAAAATCTACGCCGTGCTCTTCGTACAGGTGCAGGGCGATTTCCGAGTCGGAACTGGTGGCAATTTTGTGCCCTCGTGCGGCCAGTTCGCGGCCCAGGCGTTGGTGGTCGTAAAGTTCGCCATTGACGACCACGCGGATGGTTTCGTCTTCGTTAGCGAGGGGCTGATCGCCGTCGGCTACGGCAATAATGGCTAGTCTGGCATGGCCCAGGGCTACATTGCCATCGGGGCTGAGCCAGTATTTCTTGCCGTCCGGTCCCCGGTGGTGCATGGCCTCCAGGCCGGCCTGCAAGTTTTTTGTGTCAATCGGTTCCGGCTGCCGGTGGCCCGGTTGGCTGCTCAGGTTAATTATGGAGATTACGCCGCACATAAGGTACCGATTTGTAAAGAGGGGAAGCCGGTTCGTGCCTTATTTTGACATTTAAAGAGGGGGAAGTCGGCAGGGGGCGAGGATTTGTCGCTGAGCTGCTGACAACCGGGCAAAAGCCCGAGCTAATTGGGCTTCAACCTTGCGAAGTCCCCCGTTTGGGGGAATAATATAACTAGATGGGGGAATAGGTACCTCATTAAGGTTAATGTAAGTCCAGGAAGCAAGGTGGTATCCGTTGAAGAGAGTTAGACGACTGACCAGGAGGATTGTTCACCGGCTCACTAACATCGAGAAATTGAGTCGGTCGGTCTCCTCTCGTCGCTCCAGTGCCTCTCTTTCCCTGGCTGAGTCGAACAAGCTTCCGGGCTCCGGCGGTCTTCCCTGGCGCAAGAATTTTACGGCAGCTTCCTTCTGCCTGATCCTGGGCTTGCCCTTTTTGTTTCCCTTCCAGGTTCTGGCACAGGCTTTCGAACAGCCGGCCAGTGTGGTGACTGCCACTCAGTCCGTCTCGGTTCCGGACAACACTGCCACAGTGGCAGCCATCGGCGCTTCCGGTAGTTTGAGTGTGACCGTGCAGGACAATTTGCCCGGTTCCTCCAAGGATGGTCAGTCCGGCGGTGGACCGCAGGCACCGGTGGTGCCTGCTGCCCCCGGTATGCCCCAGGTGGATGCCACCACGGGTTTGATTCCGGCTGTGGCCGGCGTTACGCTCACGCCTCCTGTGCCGGCAGTGCTGGTGGACGGTTCCGGCCTATCGGCCCCTGCGAACACTGTCAGTGCCTCGTCCGATGCCGGCTCACCGGTGGCGTTCATGTCGACAGCCAGCGCACCGGTGCCGACCCCTGTCGTCCCTACCAGCTCGCCGGTCCTGGACCATCCCGTCCCTGTCGCTCTGGCGTCACCCACCAGTTTGGCTCTTGATCTTTCTTCCAGCCAGGCCACTATCGTTGCGCCGGTGACTGCTCCCACCAGCATCATGGTGGGCGGGACGATGGGTGTTGATGGTGTCGTAAGTGGTGGCACCGCCATGGTCGTCAGTCCCGGGCAGATGGTGACGCCATCTCAGTACATCGCTCTCACGCAGGTGACCGGCAGCGGCAGTCAGAGCATAGTGCTGAACGCCGATGGCGCCGGTCAAAGTGGTGCCCTTTCCCTGATAGCCAGTCAGACCGACACGCTCAGTACACTGGTGGTGCCTAGTAATATCACCCTGTACGGCATCGGCTTCAACTCCGCCGATCCGCTGGTAGTGATGGGGGGCAGTAACATTGCCGGCAACCTTTATACCTTGCAGTCGGGTAGCGCTTCCGAGTCCAGCTTGAACTTCGGTAACCTGACCGTTTCCGGCTTACTCTCCGGTAGCGCTCCAGTGGTCAGTTCGCCGATACTGAGTGTGCTCATGCCCTCCGGCGGTCTCTTCTCTTCTTCAGGGCTTTCTATCAATGCCGTCGGCTCAATCTTCAACACCGGCACCATCGCATCCCCCGGTGTGCTATCCATCACAGCCGGCAATAATATCGGCAACAGCGGCGTGCTTTCCGGTTCTACTGTCAATCTGACGGCGCAGTCGGTCAGCAATTACGGCACGGTGCTGGCTAGCGCCGGTAATGTTAATTTGAATGCCATGTCCGGCAATTTCGTCAATAGCGGTCTCATTGCCGCGCCTCTAGGCAGTATCAACGTCAATACGGATGCTGCCACCCTGGCTTCCAATGTCAATTTCAACAATCTGGGCGGTACACTTAAGGCTGCTCAGAATATCCAGTTTCGCAGTAGCGACTACAGCGGTGATGCCGATATTAGTATTACCGGTGGTGACTTGCTTTCTGCTGCCGTTAATCTAAACGCCGGGCAGGGCACGGCCGATCTTAATGTCGGTGAGCTAACCGGTACTCTCAATACATACGGGCTGGCCTCTCATGTGCTTGCCGATACCGCCGTGCTCAATTTGGGCGAGCAGTGTTTGACCGGCGACCCCACCTACTATAACAGCGGCAATATCAATATCAGCGGCAATATAACCGTGGGGGAAAAGCTTGCCGTTATTGCCTCGGGCAACATAACCAATAGCGGCGCCGGCGGATACAGCATTACGGCTCGCAATGCCGGGGTCGGGCAGGACATTACCATGATCGCCGGTGCGGCCTTCACTACTGCCGCTGCCGGTGCCGGTACGGCTACTCTCACCGGTGCTCCGCCGGCCGGCGCCGTGCCGGGTGGCGGTTCGGTTACAGTCACCGGGGCAAGCGCTGCCGGAGGCAGTATCTCACTTTCGACGGGAGCCGGAGTCAGTTTGATTGATGCCAGCGGCACTACCGGCGCGGGTGGCAATGTCACCCTGCTTGCCTTCGCCGATGCTACTGGTACCGCCGGTGGCACCATTGCCCTGCCTACCGGTTCCAACATCCGTACTGACGGCGCTAGCGGCTTTGCCAACGGCAATATCACTATCGGCGCCGGTCGTACCGGCGGCGCGGGCGGCAATTCCATACAAGCCGGTTCCCTGACTGCCTTTGGTGCTGGTTCTACTGGTGGCTCTATCAATGTGGCCGTAGGGCAGCCGACAGTGGTGGGCGGCGTCGGCGGCGGAGTTCAGTTCGATTCCAGCGGGGCCATTGTTAATGGCGGCTCCTTCTCGGTTTCAGCCGGTACGGGCGCTGACCGGCGCATTGCTATCGGGGCCGGTGCCGGTCAGTCGATATTGAGCGGCGGTAGTGTCAGCATTGCCGCTCCCTCCCAGGTCAATCTTTCTGTCGGGACCGTCAATACCAACGGCGGCAGCTTCACTATAAACTCCGGTCTCGGAGATACCTCTATCAACCTCAATGCCGGTACTATGGCTACCCAGGGCGGAGCCGTCAGCGTCACCGCCGGAGATAACATATCCTTCTTGAACGGCACCCTCAACACCAGCCCGTCGGCTGGAGCCGGTGGAGCCGTCAATCTGCTCGCCGATCGTGATGGGGTTGGAACCGGAGCCATCAATACTTCCACCCTGTCCATTGTGGCTAGCGGGGTGGGCGGCGCCGGCGGCAATGTCTTGATTGAGAATCAACTGCCGGGAGTCGGCAACCAGGCGTTGAATATCGGTAATATCACTTCTGCCGGTACCGTCGGCGGAAATATCCTCTTGCACAGTTATGGCGGTGGCATCACCAGTCGAGCCCTGACGAGCGCTGCCGGCGGCAGCGTCAAGGTGTTGGCCGGAGCCAATAGCGGCGGCACCGGCCAGTCCATCAATATGCTGGGCAACATCAATACGGGTGGTGGTAGCCTGGCCCTTGTCTCAACAGGCGGAATAAGCAGCGGCGCGGCTATGTCCATCGCCACCGGCGGCGGCTCCGCCCTGGTTGCTTCGGGGGTGCGCGGTACGGCTCAGACGCCACTATCGGCCGCCAGTAACATAGATGTATCTGATCGCTCCGGACAGGGTGGAAGCGTCAGTCTCACCAATGTCAGCTCCTTTAACACCGGCGGCGGTAATCTCAATGTAGCCGCCTTCTCTAATAGCGCTGGCGGTACTGCTGGTGGTGCCATTGCCCTGGCTGCCGCCGTGCCGATCGTGACCGGGGGCGGCAATGCCACTCTGGTTGCCGAGCAAACCAATGCCGGCGGAAATTCCATAGCCGTGGCCGGCGGTATCAATGTCACCGGCGGCGCCGGTAGCGGTACCATTAACGTCTCAACAGCCACGCCAGGCTTCCCCGGTGTTTTCAACAGTGCCACAGGAGCTATTTCCGGCACCATTACCGGCGGTACTCTGCGCAACGGCGGTGTTAACCTGGGTTCATTGCAGGCAGCCGCCGGCACCAGTTCGGTCATTAATGTCGGCCGGGTTGATACGGCCAGTGCTATTCAGGGCAACCTGGGTGCCCTCTCCGTTCAAGCTGCCTCCGGCCTGATCAGAGTCGGACCGCTCACTACTTCCGGTTTGACCACTGTGCAAAACGGCGTCACCGGCGACATTACTATTGTGGGTGCAGTCAACAACACGGGCGGCGGTTTGAGCTTCACCACTTCCGGCAGTGCCGCCAACGGCGGTATCATCACTGTGGGTGCCGCCGTCACACAAACAGGCGCCGGCGATCTTTCCTTCATCACCAGCGGCGCCGGTAGTGCTTCCAACATTGTTTTCAACGCCGCGGCCAGTGAGAGCGGCGCCGGTTCGCTCATAGTGCAGACCTCCGGCGCTAATTCCGACATTACAGTAGCCGGGGCTTTGAGCAGTGATGCCGGTTCCCCTCTCACAATCACCGCCGGTAGCAGTGGAACTGCCAGTATAGATGTCAGCACGGCCGGCTCCATTGCCGGTGACAATCTCACTTTGAATTCGCCTGTTTTGACCGTGGCCGGCAATGGTTCCGTGACGAGCAGTGCCGGTGACTTGACTGTAAAAAGCAATCTGGCCGGCGGTGCTCTTAACGTCAGTTTGAGCGGAGCTGCTTCCACTTTGAGTTCCACCAGCGGCAATGTGGTTTTTAACCAGAGCGGCGGCCCCGGTGCCGTTACTGTCACCGGTGGTGGTGCCGGCGGCGTTATCCGAGCAAACGGTGGTAACGGCACTATTAGTTTGGATACCGGCACCAGTGCCGTCAGTGTTAATGTCAGGCAACTTGATGGCTTTGTGAAGGGGAGCGGCAGTACCTTTGCCGTTAATTCCGGGTTGACCGGTGCCGATCTGAAAGTATCCGGTGTCACGGCCTCAAACAATGTCAGTCTGGTGTCTGCGGGCGGCCTGCTGATCTCGGGTGATGTCACCAACACTGCCGGTACGGCCGTGCTCACTGCCGGTAATAGCGGCTCGGCAGCGGTTGCACTCTCGGGCGGTGCCGATGTTAATGTGGTGGGCAATTTGACTGTCAATTCCGGTGCCGTCAGTCTTGGCGCGGGCAGCGTACTGACCACCAGCACCGGTGATGTGACATTGCAATCCAACTTTGCCGGCAATGCCCTCAATCTCAGTATGGCTGCCGGAGCGCAGATTAATGCCGGGGCCGCCACAGGCGACATTTTCTTCAATCCGATAGCGGCAGGTGCCATCACCGTTACTGGTGGGCCTGCTGCCGGTTTGCTGAATGCCGGTAGTACTGTTTCTATGAGAGGCGGTGCTGTAAATGTCAACGTCAACCAGATTAATGGGCGCGTGGTGTCGAATGGGGCTGCCATCACCACGAGCACAGTGACTACGGCTGCCGGAGACCTGAGCCTTGGCGGTTACACGTCCTCCGGCGCCACCAGTTTCACCGCCAATGGAACCGGTGCCGACATAATAGTGAACGGCTCCCTCTCAAACGGCGTCGGTGGCCTGACTCTGCAAGCGGGAGCCGGTGCCGACAGCGATGTGCGGATCAATTCCGCCGTTACTTCCACTGGCTTGCTGACTATCAATAGCGGTACCGGCACCGGGTCTGACATCACCATTGCCGCCTCCCAGCTCGCCCAGGGGGCGACGGTCAATGCCAATAGCGCCAGCCTCAACCTGGGTACCAATGCCGGTTTGAGAGCCAATACCGGGGCCTTGAATGTGCAAAGCAATAGCGGCGGTGCTCTCAATGTTTCGCTTGCCTCGGGAGCCTTTTTGCGCTCGACCAGTAGCAACGTTAACTTCAATAGCGTCGGCAGCCCCGCAGCCATCACAATGACTGGCGGTCTGGGCTCTGTTCAAGCCGGCGGTGCTACCCCGCAGGTTGTCTTCAACGGCGGTAGCAGCGCCGTCAATGTTAATGTTTCCTCCATTGTCGGTAGTGCCGGCGGCACCGGTTCTACATTTTCCCTGGTCACCCAGAGCGGTGATTTAAGGGTCGGGCCGGTTACCAGCACCGGTACTACTCTATTGCAGGCTGCCGGCAACGGTGCCGACCTGATTACCGCCGGTAGCATTGATGCGGGAGCCGCCAGCCTCACTCTTGCTACCGGCACGGGCAGCAACGCCGACATTCGCCTCAATAACAATGTCACAACCACTGGGTCTCTACTGGTGAACACCGGCGTCGGTGCCGGTTCGGATCTTGCGGTTGCCTCCGGAGTGACGGTTTCGGGCGGTGCCACCACCATCACCACTCCGACCATGTCTGTGGCCAACACCGCCACCGTCAGATCTACAGCACAAGACCTACAGATCTCCGGTTCTGCAAGCGGAGGCGCGCTGTCGGTGACTCTGGGCGGCGCCACCGCTACTCTTGCCTCATCCACTGGCAATGTGAATTTCAACAGTGTCGCTAATCCCGGCGCCGTAAACATCTCAGGCGGTCCTGCCAGCGGTGTGATCTCGGCCAACGGCGGCAACGGCAATATAAACTTGAACGGCGGCTCCAGTGCCGTGAATGTCTCAGCCAGACAGTTGGATGGGTTTGTAAACGGCACCGGTAGCACATTCAGTGTCAGTTCCGGACTGGCAGGAGCCGACTTGAAAGTATCCGGAGTCACTGCCTCCGGCAATCTTGGTCTGGCTTCCGCCGGAGGGGTGCTAATCTCTGGCAATGTCGGCAACACTGCCGGTACCGGAGTGATCACTGCCGGCAACAGCGGTGCGGCAGCGGTTTCTCTTCAGGGCGGTGCCGATGTCAGTGTGGTCGGTAATCTGAACGTTAACTCCGGGGTTGTGAACCTGGGTGCCGGCAGTGTTTTGACCAGCAGCGCCGGTGATGTTACCTTACAGTCCAACTTTGCCGGAAACGCTCTCAATTTGACAATGTCCGCCGGTTCTCAGATCAATGCCGCGGCAGCCGGCGGTGATATTTTCTTCAATCCCTCCACGGCCGGAAACATTACAGTGAGCGGTGGTCCTGCCGATGGACTTTTGAACGCCGCCAACACCGTCTCTTTCAGAGGTGGTACGGTGGCGGTAAATGTCAATCAAATAAATGGACGGGTGGTGTCCAACGGTACAACTATTTCCACTGCCGGCGTCACCACTGCCCAGGGTGACTTGAACATCGGCGCCTTCACGTCTTCAGGTGCGACGAACTTTACTGCTGGTGGTGCCGGTGCCGATATCGTCGTCGGCGGCACGCTTTCCAACGGCACCGGTGGCCTGACGCTACAGGCCGGCAGCGGTCTTGATAGCGATGTCAGATTCAACGCTGGTGCCAGCTCTACCGGCACCCTCACCATCAACAGTGGTACGGGCTCCGGTTCGGAAATTATTCTGGCCAACAGTCAGGTTGTGCAGGGGGCTACGGTCAACGCCAATAGCGCCGGCATCACACTCGGCACCAATGCCGCCTTGAGGGCCAATACCGGGGCTCTCAACCTGCAGAGCAACAGCGCCGGTGGTGCTCTCAGTATATCTGCAGGCAGCGGCGCTCTTTTGCGCTCGGTTAATTCGTCGGTCAATCTGAATGGAACCACCGCCGGTGCCATAACCATGGTGGGCGGCACGGGCGCCTTGCAGGCCGGTGGCGCCTCGCCGCTGATTGCTTTCAACGGTGGAACCAATGCGGTCAATATCAATGTTGCGTCCATAACAGGCAATGCCAGTGGTACCGGAACCACGTTCTCGGTGGTTGCCCAGTCCGGCAACTTGAATATCGGTCCGGTCACTTCCACCGGCACTACTACTTTCAGGGCCCTGGGCAGCGGTGCCGATATAGTGACGACCGGCGCTATCAACTCCGGTGCCGGCGCTCTCACGATAGGTACGGGAAATGGCGGCAATGCCGATATCAGATTGAATCACAACATAAGCACTACCGGCGCGCTGACTGTGGATTCCGGCAATGGCGCCGGTTCTGATGTGGCGCTGGCGACCGGGGTGACGGTGTCCGGCGGCACAACTACCGTCAATACTCCCACTTTGAGCCTGGCCAACAACGCATTGCTGCGGTCCACAGTAGGCGACTTGCAGATTTCGGGCAGCGCCGGCGGCGGGCCTGTCAGTGTGTCTCTCACTGGCGGCGGCTCCAGTCTTACTTCGCAGACCGGCAATGTCAATTTTAATTCAGTCGCCAATCCGGGTGCCGTGACCGTGACCGGCAGCAGCGTCAATGGCATAATCAATGCCGCCGGCGGCGCCGGCTTCGTTAATTTTAACGGTAGTACCGCTAATAACGTCAGTGTCACCGCTAGTCGTATCAATGGTATTACCAATGGTACCGCCGCCACAATGAGCTTGACGCTGACCAATCCTAACAGTGCCTCCGGCACCTTCGACCTGGGTAATATCACCACCAATAATTCGTTCAGTTACAGCACTCCCATTACCGGAAATATTCGAGTCTCCGGCGATATCACTTCCAATACCGGTCTTGTGAATTTGACTTCTGGAACAGGTGCTGCCAATTCAATCACATTAGCTTCCGGTGCGGACCTCAGGGGGCAGACCGGCATTAATTTGAATACTGCCAACTTGAACTTGCAGTCGGGACCTGCCGCTGCCACCGTCACTGCCGTCACCGGCAGTCTCAACGTGCAGAGCAATACCGCCAGTCGGTCCCTCAATATACAAGGCTCAGGTACCCCGACCTCCAGCCTGAATGCTCTTGCCGGAGCCATCGGTCTTAATCAAAGTAATGCCGGCAACATCACTGTAGGCGGCAGCGTTAACTTGACTGCTTCCGGAAACCTTAACGCCCGGGTGGGCACCGGCAATCTGGCGGTTAATGCCAATCAGCTAAGCAGTGCCGGGATTAACATCAACAATGGTCTGGCCACGGTGGCCGGCGCCATCACCGTCAATAGTCAGTCTGGCAATCTCTTGTTCTCCTCGCCGGTGACTACAAACGGCGGCGCCGTGGTTCTTGGTGCCAATGGCGGTAGCCTCAGTCTTTCCGGCAATGATATCAATACCTCACGTGCCACCGGCGGCGGCAGCGTCAGCCTTTCTGCGTTGAACGGCATAAGTGGTGTCGGCAATATAATCACAACAGGTGTGGCAGGCGCCGGTGGCAATGTGTCGCTATCCTCAGCCGGTCAGAACGTTATTGTTAATACCATTCAGACCCGCAGTACTAATGCCGCAGGTGGAAATGTCACATCCAGCAGCGCCAATTTGCGCGTGGTTGGTATCGACGGTACCGGTCAGAGTATCAGTGCCACCGGCGCAACCGGCGGCGTAGTCAATATAAGCACTACTTCCAACAATCCGTTTATCATTGGTGATGCTTCCATTAACGGCACCGCTAGCGGTATCAGCGCCAATGGTTCCAATCAGGGCGGCAAGGTGATTGTTGCCGCTAACGGCGTCACCGTCAACGCCGGTCGTACAGTCAGTGCGGTTGGTGGCACAGGGGCTGGTGGGGTGGTTACATTTACCGCCAATAATCCTGCTAACACCAATACTGTTTTCAACATCAACGGCACGGTGTCGGCCACGGGCGGCACCCCCGCTACTGGTGTGGTGGCAGTAGGTGCCGCTGCCGGCCAGGCTTTCACCCTCAATCTCCCCGGTGCCATCAATGCCGGTCAGCAGTTGACCCTTGGTAATTTCAATGCTCTCACCGGTCTTGCCACCGGGCTTCCCTCCGGTTTGATCACGCTTAATCCTCCACCGGCAGCAGTTTTACCCTCGCCGCCCTACAACACTCCCTTCATTTCCTACAACGGCGTCCTACCGGTTCCTCCAGTGGGCGGGGGCGGATCTGGCAGTTCAAGCTCCACCGGCTCCGGTAGGCTCTTGGGAGAAATTTCGCCGCTTTCGAGCAGAAATTTAAATGATGACGCCGGCTTGCGCATTTCCACAGATCTGACGCAAGTCTTTGAGGAGGATGCGCTCGATCAGGAGATTCAGACGGTGATGAATGTGCTGGCTCGCCGCAAAGAGTCGCAGGAGTCAAACACTATTGGAGGCAGCGTCACCCATAGCAGCGACTTTACGCCGGCTGAAGTAGCACGCCTGAATTCAGAGGGCATTGTTACATCCGGTGAGACCGCCGCCAACAACTTCGGGCTTGTGGAGGGTAACCTGGTGTTCGCCCCTGATCATGACATCACCGTGCACTTCAGCGAAGGTAAATTATTCATACCTGCTGATTCGGTTGTCTTTGTTATGAAAACCAAAGATTCAGTCGCTATTTATGACCTGCACCAGCGTGGTCAGGGGGCCGTCAGCGTTGTTTCCAGTCAGAAGTTGATTCAGCTTGATCCCGGTCGGCTACTCGTCTTAACCAGCCAACCTGGTCGCGACTTTGACCGCGTGGGCGGGCAGTTTCGCATGGTTGGCTATCGTAATCCGCGGCAGCAAGACTTGAGCGACGATTTGCGTGCTTTTGCCATGGAT
This sequence comes from Candidatus Melainabacteria bacterium, assembly GCA_016212515.1. Lineage (GTDB taxonomy): Bacteria > Cyanobacteriota > Vampirovibrionia > Obscuribacterales > Obscuribacteraceae > Obscuribacter. The sequence goes on along the minus strand of JACRFZ010000057.1, from coordinate 5,323 downwards.
TTCTCGCTGCCATCGGCTCTCACTAATGTGCTGCCCCTCAAGCAGATGCTCGATTCCGGCAATCGGCTCGATCAACTCGCTATTCAAAGAGTGCTGAAGGACAGTGCCTTATTGGGTGAACTCACCGGTGCCGCCGGCCCCTACAAGAGTAGTGCGCCTGCTAGCAATTGAAGCCGGGCTCTTAACTTCCCGGCTTCATCGCGTTTTCTAGATCAGTTTTCTTGGCGTTGGGACCCTGCTTTAGTACGCACCGGCACCGGCTTCTGCCACGGCGTGGTCTTGATCGCCGCTGCCGCCGCTGACGCCCACTGCTCCGACAACCTTACCGTCTTTGAAGAGGGGCACGCCGCCGGCGAAGATCATGATCTTTCCGTCGTTGGAAGCATTGATGCCGAAGAATTGACCGCCCGACTGACTGTGCGAAGCCAGATCTTTGGTGGCGATGTCAAAGGCTCTGGAGGTATAAGCTTTTTTGATGGAAATGTCTATACTGCCGAGCCAGGCGCCATCCATGCGCACGTGGGCTACCAGGTTGCCGCCACCGTCTGCGACGGCAATGTTCATAGGCTGTCCAATTTCGGCGGCTTTCTTTTCGGCGGCTGCAATTATTCTTCTTGCGTCGGCTAGCGTTACCATGGGTTCTCCTTTGGTTTTTACAAGGCTGTCTACATAACTTCTTTTTTGAGCAAATCTATGGCGTCTTTGGATTCCTTCAGTCCCTGTCCCGTGACGCTGCGGTAGTGCTTTATAGCCTCTAGCAGGCGTCCTCGGCGAATCAGCATGGTGATTTCATCCAGTTCCTGAGCGGGCAAAGCGGCTGCAATTTGCGCCGCCGCGCCGGTAGTAATTTGGCTCCGCACGGGCCGGGGACTCTCTGCTTCTATTCTGGAGAACTGTTTATTTCCGCTCGAGCCCACCTTCCTACCAATGACGAAGCCAAGGGCGAGGCAGCCGAGCGCGAGGATGAAGGTGTCGAAGCTCACTTCTGGATCACCCGTTCATGTTCTTTAGTCTGATCTTGATTCTAAGCATAGGGGCCATGATTATAGCAACCAGGCTGGTGTTTTAGAGTTTTGCACCTGCTCCGGTTAACTACTTGCAGCTGTCAGTCTGATGCCTGTATGACATTCAGGCTGGGGCGTTGCCTTTTCAATTCTTGTATGGAATCGGCGATCTCGGGTGTTACGGAGAGGCTAAGGCTCTCTAAATGTGGGAGCCGTTGCAGAAACTTCACATCGCTGTCCTTAATTCTTACTCCGGCGATTGCCAGATGCTTGAGATTCTTTAGCTTGCTTATTTGCTCCAGATGTTTAGAGCTTGTGCGGCAGCCCGAAATATTGAGTGATGTCAGTTCCGTGATTTTGCTTATGTTTTCGTAATCGGATGAGCTTAGTTCGGTATTGGCGATGCTAAGAGTTTTGAGTCTATTGATGCTTGCCAGCTCGTGCAAGACTGGCGAAACATTCTTACCTTTGTCGAATTGGAAGTCTTGAAGAGCAGAAAGGGTACCATGTTTTGCAAACAGGGCGCCGTCCAAATTGGTGTGCGAGAGGCGAAGGCGTTCAAGCCCCTGGTATTTGTTGATGATTGCTGCGCTTGAGGGTGGCAGTCCAGAGCAGAAGTCGAGGTTGAGAGATTTTATTGAGGGAATCGTCGCGCAAGCCTCCAATACCGTGGTGCTTTGAAACATCTTGGACATTAGAAGCCCGTATAAATCACCTTTCTGAAAACGTTTGAGATACTGTGGGTATTTTTCGACTGCAAGAGAAGGATGGTAATATCTCTTTTCCCTTGGTGAATACGTTACTTTGCCAATGGCGTCTTGGTGATTGTCCATGGTCTTTTGCGCCGTGTCATCGCGCCACAATCTTCCGATACAGGCATCCTCGGGAAAATTGAATTCAAGAATGGTTGCTTTGCCTTGCTTTACCACTTTGCTATAGGGAGTTGTCTGGTAGATGGAGCAATTTGGATCATTGGGATTTAGTTTGTCACCGGTCATCATTTCAGTGTATTTGCCTATCTCTTTTGAATTGGTCAACGATGTGAGATCGTTGTAGCCAAAGCCGACAGAGTTATCATCTTCTTCCTTGAGTTTGGCAGTGACCGGCTTGACGCCAGCGCCTTGTGCGGCTCTTGCCGGGGCTGTCTTTAAGGCGGTGTCAGTTTGCTGATGGTTTTTATCCGCTAGCTTCAGTTTTTCTGTGCTTCCCGGCTTAAGCAAGAAGTAGGCGCCGGTTGCTCCTGCCAGGAGTACCACTGCGGTTGCGGCTATGCCGAGTTTCAAGCCCAGACCGGAGGAGTTGGGCGGAATAGTGTATTGCCCGGAGTCTTCCTGCGGAGTCAGTTTAGGCTGAGTCTGCCTGGCAGTAGTTTTACCGGCTGCCGACGGAGACGAAGTAGTACGCCCTGCTGTGGCGGAATTGGAGGTGGTGCCGCCGGTGGTATCGTAATTCTGGCGCTGGCTGGTGGCCATATATGGCAGAACTGAGAGATCCTTGCCTTGCAGAGCCAGTTCCAGGTCATGTTTGACGGCTTCCATTGACTGGTAGCGTTCCATGGGTTCTTTAGCCAGCATTTTGGCGACAATGAATTCCACGCTCTCTGGAAAGGTCTGTCCCCCTGAGGCTTTTGCCAGGGTTGGTGGTGCTGCGGTTTGATGCAGGAGCATGGTTTCGGTGGAACTCTTGCCGCGAAAGGGTGGTGTGGAGACGAGAGCCTCAAACAATGTGCAGCCCAGAGAATAAATATCCGACCGGCCGTCCACTCTCTGACCCATGGACTGTTCAGGACTCATGTAATAGGGCGTGCCGAAGACTTCCCCCATTTTAGTCAATTGCTGATTCTGGGGATCTTTCGTTTCGGCCAGTTTGGCGATACCGAAGTCCACGATTTTCACAAGGGCCCCCGAGGCTTCCGGCTCACTGAGCACCACAATGTTATGCGGCTTGATGTCTCTGTGTACGATGCCCTTCTTGTGCGCATAAGCAAGACCGTCGCAGACCTGAATGAAGAGAGGTAGGGCCTCTGCCACAGAAAGCTGCTCTACTCGGTTCAGTCTGTCAAAGAGCGATTCTCCGCTCAAGAGATCCATCACATAGAAAGGCAGTCGACCTGCATGTACGCCCAGATTGTAGATCACGACTACATTGGGATGATTCATGCGGGCAATGGCCTGGGCCTCGATTTGAAAGCGACGCCAGGAGTTTTCCGTGATCTGGTTTGTGTTTAAGACTTTGAGGGCGTACTCCCGGGGCATCATCTCGTGCTTGGCCCGGTAGACTTCGCCCATGGCCCCTTCGCCGATGAAAGAGAGAACACGGTAGGAGTCGCCTACCATATCGCCGGCACTGAAGCTGTGGGTGCTGGTTCTCTTCTGCGGTGTGTCGGTAGAGCCGGTGGACATAGGGCCTCAGTCGATGTTCTATTCGGGTTCGGAACTGGAGACGCTGTTTCCTTTATGGCTTCCGGGCGCCTTCTGCTCTAAATTATTCCCACTCCACTGAGCTTATAGCGTTTTCCATGGACTCCAGCTTGCCGCGCTTGCGGGCTTTCATTTTGAGACCATCAAGTTCCTTGCAAAGATCAGCTATCTCCTGGCGGCAGGCTTTCAAGCTCTCAAATGTTTCAGACGACTTCTCCGGAGCAAAGGCAGCTGTATCTTTGAGAAATTCCGGATCGACCACAGGTGCTTCGTTCGGATTAAGACGACGTTTAGGCACAGTAAGCTTTTTACCGGCCAGGAATTCTCTGGAATTTAGCACCTGGCCTCTAAGCATTCGCCGCAAGGAAATCCAGCGTTGCCCTTCACCCAGCATGCTTTGTTTGCCCAGGGGTGACTTTATATACTCTTGAAACTGTCCAAGAGTCCACTCTCGAATGGTTTCCGGTGCTCTGTGGCTGGAGTCGAATTCACGCTCTTCCCCCGACATGCCCATGGGTCTTGCCAGAAGCATTTCTTCGGTGGTCCATTCCTTTTGCGGACCGGTGACCGTATGGCTCACTGTCAGACCGTCTTCCGATACAACATCCCTGCCTACAACTACATCTCCGCTGCTGCTGCTGCCGGAGCTTACGCCCGGTTCCCTTCCGTCGCCTTGGCCGGGATAGTTCGGTTTGCTGCCCGGAACACTGGCGCCCGGTGCTCCTCCATAACCTGGTTCACCGCTGCCGGCATAACCAGGTTCACTTACGCCGGGTTGACCAGGGTAGTCTGCGCTGCCGGTGCTGGGCGGGGATGCTCCGGCGTTGCCGCCGGCAGTGACTCCGCCTGGATTGTCGGAACCGCCTGAATCTGAGACCGGGCTGTCGCCGGATTGGTTGCCTCTGCCCTCTTCGCCCCGGTTTCCCGGCCAGCCCGCTGGAAACTGTTGCTTCTGGGCCTGCAGGGTACCGTCAATTTCTTTGCTGCCGCTGCTTGAACAAGCCAGCAGTTGCCCGGCGGAAACCATAGCCAGGGCCATAGTAAGAGCTTTTGAAAGGTGAATATTGCGGTGTTTCATGACTTTGCACCATCATTTAGTAAAAGGACGCTTCGGCTTCGATATTGTGCAGGCTTCATTCATGAAATACCATAGGGATCTCACTATAAAGCCGCTGTTTGGAAAGGCATAGCTTGCCGCATCATTTTAACCTTGCCCTGGTGCCCGAGGATGGGGATTTCGCTTCATCCTGTCTGGTTTTCGCCCACCGGCATTTCGCCGGAATCGCCGATGTTTACTTGCTTGGCGAGAACTGCCTGCCGCACGTGACGCTCTGCCAGTTTCTGGGCGACAGCGAGAAGCTTGACAGCCTTAAGTCTGAGTGTGAACGCTCCTTTCCTCCCTCACTGGTGCTGAAGCCTTCCCATTTCTATATACGACCGGGACGCGGTCGCCATAGGGGCTATCTCTGGCTGGGTCTGGCCATTGAGCCATCAGATGAGCTTTTGGAGTGTCAGCGCCGGGCGGTAACACTGCTATCGGGGCTTGCCTTTGAAACACAGACCCCAATAAGCGAATATTTCCCGCACCTCAGTATGGCTCGCTGCGGCTCTGAAGCTGAGGTTGGGGCACTTAAACTGGCCTGGGACAGCAAACTGTTTCAGGAGAGTACTTTTAAGGTAGCGCTTGCTCTTTCAAACCCTGATGGGGTCATGCTCAAGCCCTTGGGCTGCGCTTCTGATTGGAAGCATCTAAGGTAGTCTGCCTGTGACCCGGTAAGATGGCATCTGTTAGCTAGGGTCAAAAGTTGTGAAGGGTGTTCATTATTGAGTTGTGGCGGTTTTATCGGCTAGATTAGAAAGCTCGATATTTCCCGGAATGTTAAAATCCCCTGAGTTTCT
>JACRFZ010000056.1 GCA_016212515.1 Candidatus Melainabacteria bacterium | reverse complement strand
TGACGAGAATTATATTGCTCGGCTTAATATCACGGTGAATGATCTGCTGCTTATGAGCAAGTTGCAGCGCAGAAGCAATGGCAATGAAGCAATCGAGGGCTTCCTCCACAGACATGGGGCCAAGACGATGCAGTCTATCGGCAAGGGTCTCGCCCTTCAAAAACTCCATAACATAATAGGGGCAAGACTCTTTGTCTATTCCCATGTTGAAGATTCGCACTATACTTTCATGGTTGAGTTTGGCCAGAGACTGCGCTTCTCTCTGAAACCGCAACCAATTGCGCTCGGTCAAAAGTTCCGGAGCCAAAATCTTGATGGCGTACTTCTGATCAATAAACCGGTGCCGGGCAGCAAAAACCACGCCCATACCGCCCCGGCCTAAGAGTTCATCCAGGATATAGTCGTTACCGACCACCTGCCCGGTTCTATAGGTGAGAGCCCTTGGCTCACCCCCGGGCGGCGAGAGCGTTATCTCGTCTTCCAGTTCATGCTCCGGCTGCGGCCCATTCGCAGGCTACTGCGCTCGGGCGGCCTCCGGCATTTGCTCCGCTGCTGGTCTCTGGTCTTGAGCCGGCGGATAGTCTTGATCTTCGCCCTTCGCCAAAGTCGTTGCGGTCCTTCTAGGGAACAGGGGTCCGGGCTTCCAAATGGAATGATAGCTTAGTTAAAGTGGTAGGAGGCCTAATAGGCGTTGTTTTTGGTCCAGAACACCCAAGATGGCGACCAAGGCGGTCACCACCTTCTCATTTCAAAAAATGGGGCATGAGCGAAATTATGCGGAATTTCGCTTACTTGTCGAAAACGGGTTAGAACTGCATCGATCAATGCGCAATAAGGCAGTCGGAATTGCTTGCCAGTTGTGCTACCTCAATATGGCGTTTGAGGCATTTTGAGGAGTCCCCACTGCCGTAGGTTAAAGGTGGACTGGAATTATTTTCATTTTCTTTGTTCCAGGCTGCTTCAAGATGGAATCAATTCTTGAGTGGTTCTGCAATGCCTACAAGGCACGAAGCAGAGCCCCACCAGGCACGGGTGTCATTCGAAAATGGTAGGTAGTTTTTATACCTGTAATTTCCACGGCAAAGCCGATGCGCTCAGCAAATGCACCGCCATTTGTAATCGGTAGGACCATCGGAACGCCAGTAGTGCTATTGAAGATAGAGGGCGAGATGACTAGAACCGGGCGGCGTCCTTGTTTCTCATGATCCTGAGAGGGGTCTAGATCGACCAGGTAAATGTCGCCACGGTTCATTTCAGCTCACGACCTACGGCAGACCCGTCCACCCATTCACGCTCTGAGGCAGGCTGGGGAGTGGTGTAGTCGGATGCAGCCAGGAGTTGAGCCAGGGTGTAGCGAGGCTTAGAGTTAGCTTCCACAATAGGCCTCGCGCCCTCAAGGAGGCCGGCTAAGAATGGTAGAACTTGACCCACTCCACATTCGGAGATATCATGAGGTTAACTCCATTTTCAGAGCACACCAATGGCAATTAAAGCTCCAACCGGCACCAATCGCAATCAAGGCAGCATTGCCCTCAACGCCTTTTTCAAAATCGGCGAACTGTGGCAACTGACCAACGGCGAGCAAATGATCCTTCTAGGTCTAAACAACGAGTCTACCTTCTATAAGTGGAAGAACCACCCAGAAACAGCCAGACTCGACCCGGATAAAATTGAACGCATCAGCTATCTTCTGGGCATTTATAAAGACCTGCAAAGTTTACTGGGCTCCAAAGCCACTGCCAATACCTGGGTTCGGCAGCCAAATACCGCGCCCCTGTTTGGCGGCAGAAGCGCCCTCGACCTGATGTTGCAGGGTAAAGTGGCAGACCTCTTTCTGGTCAGACAATATTTGCACAGCCAGAAGGCATAATTGGTGGTTCCGCTTGCTCAAATAGATTGGCGGCCGTCCTACAGGCTGGTTTCCACGAAATATCCACCGGTCAATTTCTTCGAAGAGTTTTCATCCGACCCCGAAGAATGGGAAGTTCTGGCACAAATAGAGAGCCTTACCGATCCTGGTTTGAAGATGATGGATCTCAGCAAACTGCCTGTGGAGGATAGATTCCACGGCAGCGGTGCCGCTCTCGTGCTACCTTCCTTTACTTTTCTGAACCTAACCCTTTCAGGATCAAGGTTCAGTTCAAACCAGTTTGGTGCTTACTATGCAGGCAAGACCCTTGAGACCGCCATAGCAGAAACGTCGCACCATCGAAGTCGCTTCATGTCAGACACAAGGCAACCGGCCCAGGAACTAGATCAGCGGCTGATTCTGGCGGATATAAGCGGCATGCTGCACGATATTCGAAACATGCAAGAAGAGTTCGCCACTATATATGACACCAATGACTATAGCCACTCGCAAAGCTTTGCCGCCAAGCTCCGTCAGGAGGGAAGTAGTGGCATTACCTACAAGAGCGTGCGCCTTCCCGGCGGCGAAAACGTTGCAATACTGAGCCCACGGGTGATCTCTAATGCTCGCCAGGACAAAGCAATAACGCTGCAATGGAACGGTGCAAGAATCACCGGATATTATGAGAAGCACGGGTTTAGAGGCATAGAGTTGTAGCCTCTTGAGTTGAATTTGAAATTCAATATCCAACGGGGATGTTGGTTCAGCAAATTCAGTGACGAAGCGTTATCAGGCAAATCTAGGGGCCGGGTACGATGGCCCTGGAATATTCATGCCAGCCGACTACCTTGTAGCCCTGCACCAGGGTCTCACCCTGGGCATTGGTCCAGTAGGAAACACTACCGGCTGGTGACCCATCACCTGGTGATCCGCCGGAACTCAAACTATTGCTCACGTTAACTGTTCCGGAATTGAGCAGATTCAACTTATCTGCCACGAGGGCTCCGCTAAAGTCTTTGCTACCTGTCAGGGTAACAGGAGCATTCGGTGCGTAAATCACACCTTTGAAGTCGGCATCCAGATTTAGATTTACGGCGCGAGTACCGCTATACCAGATCTGCAACTGCTCGGGGCTGCCACTATTGATAAAAGTAGAAGTGGAAAGGTCCACAGCGGCATCTGAACTGGCCCCGTCCTGCACGAAAATACGAACCGAGCCGGTGGTGGTAACGGAGTTGCCTGCGGTGCTGAGACTGGAGGTGTAATAAGAGCCGCTGCTTAATGAACTTACCGAAGTGACATCAGGAAGGGCTTTAGCCGAGCTATCGGTCATAACAGGAGCGGGCGCGGCCTGAGAACTTAGTTCGGTAGAAGAGACCGGATTAGTATTGTTCAAGCCGACTCGATTGCTCGGGCTGGACACGGAGTCGGCATTTGCTCGCACAGTATCGCCTGGGGTAGGGAGAACTCCCGGGTTGCCTACAAAACCGGCATCAATGTCCGAATTGCTCTCTACTCTGCCGGCGATGAGGGAACTGTTACTGGGGCTGGCGTATTGTGCAACACTGGTGGGAGCACCGGCTTTGTTATTGGTGATTCGTAAATCGCCTTGAATTGAAGTATTATCGCCGACAACAGCAAGCCGGTTGGACTGGGCTGCGAACTTGTACTTGACGGTGCCATCCTCGGTCATCACATCCGCCCCGCCTGTTACAGTCAAATTACCAGAGGCGGGCGACATGTTGAGAAGAGAATTACCCAGCATCGGGCTGTTGAAGTAAGAAGCACTGGTGGAACCGGTAACCCTGAAATCTGATGCGCCCGGAGGCTTATCGAATCTAGGCTGCAGATAGACCTTGATACTGCGGGCGAAGCCACCCTTGCGAGCGGTAGATTCTACAACTCGCCAGTAATTCGTCTTGATATTAGTTCTTGTAACATCATCATAATTGCGAGCCTGAACGCCGGCCCCGGGTCCTTTGGAAGCATCGAGAGCAACTGAATAAATGGCCGAATAGGCTGCGAAATTGCCCCACTCAGTAGCTCCGATCTCGCGCACATTGATTCGCACTGTCAGATTAGTGGAATCGGGAAGCAGAGCTGATGGGAGATCCGAAATGGTCTTGTCTATGGCACAGGGATCACCGGTTTCTATAGAATTATTCAACTGCTGTACGGCGTAGTCTACACCGATCTCGGCAGCATTTCTAAGCTCCGCTGCGGTCTTGTAAGAGACCTCACTGCGCACCACATTAATGGCAAGTTGGTACATGGTCATCATTACAGCAATGGCAAAGGCACCAAGAACGACAATGGACACAAGGGCCATGGCCCTATTTCGCTCCCGGTTCGGCAAGCGCCTCCTGACCTTATTTGGGGAATGCTTCTTCATGGCGCCGTCCCCGTATTTTCCAGCACCATATTGCGATTTGATCTAATGTAAGATTCATCATGCAAGGGTATGAATTGCGTCAGATTACCCGTGCTTGTTGTACTGCTGTTGCCCGTATTTCGCACCTCTACATCAAACGCTACCCCCTGTATGTCGTTTACGGTGGAGAAACTGGGGGCAACTTTAGAGAAGGTGCTTGCTGCCCCCGGCTTTTGAGTTCTGGCCAGATAGGAAAATACCTGGGGCAAATCAGATTCCACTGCCCCCGGGGCTTTCGGACCGATTATTCCTTTCAAAATTGTTTGCGGCGGATTTATATAACCTTTGTAGCTGGTCTGAAAACCTGGAGCAGGACTGGTGATTGCCGCACCTGGAAAACGAGCCACTTGCAGGAGAAACTCACCGGTTCTGGTGGTATCCGGTACCACTGAATAAATCGTGGTATCCAGGTTGAGCATATTAGCCGGGGGATCGGAAACACCATCAAAGTTCCCTTTCGGAAGCATTATTGGCATTCCATTGAGGGGGTTTTCTGCGGCGCCGGAAGAATAACTAGCGGAAGTAGGATCATTCAACGGATCAAGATAAGAAACGGGAGACTGAATGATGAGAGTAGACTCGTTCAGTTGAATATTGGCGGGCCACGGCGACACCGGATAGCCACCGGTTGGCAGACGCCCGCCATTGTAAATGGGATTGGTGGAAGAGGGGAAGCTCAGCCTTTCCGCATCCTTACCGTAATAATCACCAAAGGCGGTTGCATGACGGACATCATCACAAATTCTATTTGCGGCACTACGGGCCTGCGCCAGACCATCCACCTTATTGGTGGTACGCAAGGTTCCTAGTGTGCTGACTACTGAAAGTTCACCGATAATAGCAATAGAGAAGGCGAAAATGAAGGTCGACATAAGAAGCTCAGTAATGCTGAAGCCCCTCGCCGATCGAGTCCTGGTACGAGTTTTTATGGCGACCATAAGTTTGTACCTGTTCTGGTCACTACCGTAGAAGCCGTGATAGTACGGCCGGCGCCACCGGAACTGGTGGCATTCCTCTCACCGTCGCTCCAGGAAGCCTTCACTTGCACCTTTATACTGTTTGGGTCGGAACCGAGAAAACCGATTTCATAGGATACCTTGCCGTTAAATCGAGAGCCTGAAGACTTGCTGTTCCATACCTTGTTGAAAATATCTAAGAGCACCGGTTCGTTGCGTACATCTGTCGGCACCATGCCTGCATCTATGCGGTTCACGGGCAGGTCGTATATCTGCCCCTGATGATTGAAAAGAAATTGATAATCCAGACCTCTGGTTTGTTCGAGCAACTCTCGCACAATTATGTTGGCGCACTGCTCGTTCTGGCTGGTGGCATTGATGCGCTGAACCTTGGAATACATATCCACCATGGTGCCGGCAATCAAAGAACCGAGCAGCACTGAAACCAAGATCTCCACTAAAGAAAACCCTGACCGGCAGCGCCCGAACCTGGGTTTCATGCCAGTGCAGGCAGCGGGTAGGCGTAGAGTGCGTAGCGCTTTTCCGGGAATCATTTGCCTAGTTTACTCGTTCCGGCATAACAAATTTGTCTCATTATGCCCATCAACCCTTCCCCAGTCCCAGATCAGGGCATGCTGGCCACCCCGGCCATGTCCACATTAACCAGCAAACTGCGGTGCTCCATGGAAACGTCGAAACTAGCCGGGTGGTTGGGCTTGCCGTCTGCTCCAAAGGTAACGCCGCCCACCACGGTTACCCCGCGAGGCAAAATCACTTCTTCAATCGTCTTCCTCTCGGAACGAATCAAATAGCAGCTCTGACCGCCCTTGCTCCTGGCCGACTCTACGGTTATGGGCATGTCATAGCTGGAAGACATCTCCTTCACCCGCCTTATGTCCTTCACCAGTTCATGGGCGGCATTATTGAGGGCCAGTTGCCGGGCCGTATAGTCCACGACGCGAAAGGCAAACAAAGGCACAGCCAGGAACATGGCCATAAACGCCGCACTTTCCAACCGCCTTATCAGTGGCCAGGTCATTATCGGACTGTCCTTCAGCCCCGAATAAGTGCCGCTCTGAGTTCCGGTCGCAGGATTGCGGGTACTGCTTTGGGTTCCTGTCGCAGGATTGCCGGTACTGCTTTTCGTACCGGCTAGAGAATCGTTGTTTGAACTGCTGCGGGTTTCAGCAGCAGCACTGTCGGAAGCGCCGTTCTGCGATTTGTTCTGGGGATCCGCTGACATAGTTTGCTATTGCAAGGAATTTAGACTCGAAATCAACTCTAATCAGCAATATACCCCGCCGCCGTTAAAACCGCCCTTAAGCTCTCAGCGTCGAGACAGGTTCAAGCCGCCGGAGCAAAACCGGAAGAATCGCAGGAGCATAGCCGGAAGAATCGCCAGAGCAAAACCGGAAAGGTGCGAAGCTCAGGCGGTTTCGATAGCTGCCGCCCGGGAAAGACCGAGTTCTTCCACCATGGCATCCCGCATGGCGAATTTCCGAATCTTACCGGTTACCGTCATGGGAAACTCCGAGACCACACGAACATGCCTGGGCACTTTGAAGTGAGCCAGCCGCTCCTTCATCCAGGCTACTAGTGCCGCTTCGTCCAGTTTCTCACCGGCTTTGAGCATAAGCCAGAGGCAAACCTCTTCGCCCAGCTTTTCATCGGGTATGCCGAAGACTTGAGCCTGGGAAATTTGCGGATGGTGATGCAAGACTTCTTCAATCTCCCGGGGATAGATGTTTTCTCCACCGCGAATGATCATGTCTTTTTTCCGTCCGGTGATGTGCAAGTAGCCTTCGCCGTTCATGACGCCAAGGTCGCCTGAGTGCAGCCAACCGCCGCCGTCGATACACTCGCGCGTGGCTTCTTCATTTTTGTAATAGCCAAGCATGACGCCATGTCCACGACAGCATATCTCGCCCTGAGAACCACGGGGCACTACTTTGCCGTTTTCAGGATCGATGATTTTTACTTCCACGCCGGCGATGGCCCGGCCCACCGTGGTGGCGCGGGTTTCCATGGAATCATGAATGGTAGTGGCCGTCATCAGCGGCGAGACCTCGGTCAACCCGTAGAGAATAACAACCTCAGGCACATGCATTTCGCTTGCCACCCGACGCATCAACTGCACCGGACACGGTGCCCCGGCCATGAAGCCGCCGCGCAAGGAAGTGTAGTCATAGTCTTTGTAATTAGGGTGCTCAAGCTGTCCGATGAACATGGTAGGCACCCCTGAGATGTGGGTGGCTTTCTCGCCGGAGACCGCCTTCATGACGGTCAATTCTTCGAAGTAGGGAGCCGGGACGATGACTGTACCGCCTACAGTGAAGGTAGCCAGGGCCGAGCTGACCATGCCGCCGCAATGATAAAAGGGCATGGGAATACAGAAGCGGGTTTTAGTATCAAGTGCCATAGCTCTTGCTGCAAACAGCCCGTTATTGAGCAGATTGTGATGGCTCAAGGTAACACCCTTGGGAAAACCTGTGGTTCCCGATGTGTACTGGATGTTGACCGGGTCATCAAACTGCACTTCCGCCTCACGGCGGCTCAGTTCTTCCGGAGTAATTGACTGGGCTAACTCCAGAAAGTTTTCCATAGAGAAAAGCTCGGCACCGGGGACGAAGTCCTGGCGGGTACCGTCCAGATCTTGACCGGGCATGACCACGATATCCTGCAAGGTGGGAACAGTGGAGGCAGCTACGGCCTTGCCGCCATGGGGGAAAAGCCGGGGGCTCAGCTCCTGCAGCATCTCAAGATAATTGGAGGAGCGATTGCGGGGAATGGTAAAGAGCAGTTTGACACCGGACTGGTTCAGAACGTACTCCAGTTCCGGCACTCGGTAAGCGGGATTGATATTAACGAGAATGCCGCCCACTCGGGAAACGGCATAAAGGGCAGCCAACCAGCGCCAGTTATTGGTGGACCAGATGCCGATGCGGTCGCCCCGCTCTACCCCTCTAGCCAAAAGGGCACAAGCCAATTTTCTGGTGTAAGCCTGAAACTCGAGGTAAGTCAGCTTCTCGCCTTCCAGAACGCTGACAACCGCTTGAGTATCGGGTGAAGCAGCCGTGATCAGGTCCAGATGACCGCTCAGGGTGTAACCCAGAAGCTTCTCGGCGCACACTCCGTAGTCGTAACTGAGAGGCTGGGGAAAAGTAGCAGGAGATGAACTTGCATTACCTTTTCCTGGCAAGTCAAGCTGAGCGCCTGGCTCAGAACCGGGGACATTTACTGAGCCGTTTTTCATGGCGATTTTAAATTTCTCTCTCAGTGACTACATCGGGAAGGCTTCAGCGCCGCCGAGGATGTAGACATGCCGGGCCGAACGCTTAGCTGCCGGCTTGCGGCGCGAGCGCTGGACTGAAACGGTATCAGTTTCTACGTTTACCACCTGATGGCTTTGAATATACTTGACTGCTTCCTGAATGGCAGGGTCGCCGGAACCGGCAAGCCCGACCGGGGCAGCTGTCACTCCGGCAGTGGATGCTTCTGAGGCTTGCGCCGGCACAGTTGATACTGCCAGCGTGAGGGCCATGCCCACGATGAGACCGAAAGCTTTTCCTACCTGCGCACTGGAGATATGCATCAGATGTCCTCTTGTTGGTGCTGAAATCTTGCACTTCAGAACACGAGTATAAGTGCGGTTTGGCAGAATGAAAAGCATCTCTTAAATGTAATAACAATCATGTGAACACATTCTAATGTCAAGAGGGGCGCCATTTTCCAGAGAGTAGTCAAGGCACTATTTGTGATTACACATACCGCCGAAAACGATAATTACTGATAGCGCTGACCGTTGAAATCAATATAACCGCCTTCATGGCGAGGGCTGTCGCTGTGGTGCGTCCAGTGAATCAGCCCACCTTTGGCGTTCCAAATATATTCTCCGTGCAAAGTAATCACATCACCGGGAGAAATCGGTACATAGGGCGCCGAATCGATGCTATGAGCTACCAGTACGGTAGTGCCGTTACTCAGACCAAGAAGAAATTTCTGGTGGCGGCGACCTTTGGTGTCTTCCGGCAAAAGCTTCTTCACCCGGGTGGTGCAGGTCACTTCCACCTTTATGGCACGATTGTTCTGAGCGGCGAGAACCTCATCTTCATAGAGACCCGGTGCGGCTACCTGACCTTGAGTTTGTGCCTGGCCCTGCCCACGATACTGGCTTGGATCAAAGGGAGTCTGGGCACCGGTTTGAATATTCGAGTTGGGAGACTGGTCTTGAGCACCGGCCCGGGAAGCCGTAAGAGAAGAATTGGAGCAGGCGGTAAGACCCAAACTAACCAGCAAAAGGGAAAGGGCAGCCAGCCTCAGCCCTACTCTTCTTGCGTCAGCCGCCAATTTTGCTCTTGCTGAAAACATTTCCAAATCCCTTAAGTTCGCCGACCTGAGCCCCTTGGCACTTTCCAGAAATACCGGTCTGACACCGACGGGTCATTTCAATAAAAGCTTAACCGATAACGGTTTAGTTTCCGTTTCCCGAACGCAATTAACCGCTAGCGGTTGAGTTTCTAACTAGACGTCGCCCGTTTTTGCAGCCCGGGGCGACAATCTCAGGCATTTGCAACTAGTACACCAGTAACGAACATACAACCGGAGAGCCTTGAGTGATGCAGCTATAGCCCCCGGTACATGCCGAGCATATATCCTGCTGGTTGGTGCAAAACCCAGCCCCTGTGGTATATAGAGGAGTATTAACGATCTTCACGCAGTCAGTTCGGAACTGCTCGGTTCCCAGGGTAGTCCTGAACAGCAGGAGGGGTAAGCAATAGCCAATGTTGTCGTCCATATACCTCACCGGCGCTTCCATAGACCCTGGCGAACTCAGCCAGGTGCAGAACACGGCCGCCCGCAACAGCAGTTCCCAGGCCGACTGGCGCACCTTTGCCATGACCAGGCTGACAAACCATGGTCTCAAGGTAATCAATCCACTGGAATTGCCCTGGACGGAGACGGAATTTAATTTTGACGAAGCCATCGATTTGGCCGGCACTTCCGATCAGCGGGTGCGCCGCGCCCTCGAACTGATAGACCAGAGCGACGGCTTATTGGCCAATATAGAGCGGGCCAACTACGGCACCGCCATGGAAATCTTCTACGCCCACAGAAGCGGTAAGCTGGTCACCGTCTTCGGAGCTGCCCCCTTCAGCCCCTGGGTAGCAAGCCATTCTCAGGCAAGATTTAACTACATCGACCTGGCCCTCCGGTACATCATAGGTAATCAGCCTCGCTCCGCCCCGGTTGACTGGGCCATCCACTATGAAAGCCAACTGGCGGAAAGATACGAGCAGATGCCTCCCTACGGCGAGCCCGACTACAAGTTTATGGGCGGGCAATTGCCGATTCTGGTGCTGGCTCCCCATGCCACTGCATTTTTCAGGGAAGGCGAATTTCAAGAGCAAGAATCTTTCACAGGTGCCATGGCTGCCCTGATGAACCGCCGCACGGGCTGCCACACCCTCAGCTCCAATTACTGCCTGGTGGCAGATCCCTGCTATTACCAGGACACGCCGTTCAAGGCCATCATCAAAGACGTCATCAAGAACGGACAGGTTGGTCTGGTTTTCATGCTCATGGGGGCAACCTGGCAGGAGGCCCCGGGTCTGCAAATCTCCTTCTACGGTGAAAGCAAGGGTTACGACTTCGAAAACAGGCTCAGACTCAAGCTTGGAGCCCTGGAGGAGATCGGTCCCCAGAAGCAAGATGACTACATCAAGCCCCTGGCCGGCTTTATCGCCGAAGAGATGAAAGTGCCGGTACTTTCGGTGCGAATGTCCAAGCGCTACCGCATGCCCCGGCTACAGGGCATGCTCTTCAACAAAGCAGCCGACAGCCTCACGGCCTTCTTGACGGAATGCGGCGCGGAACTCTCCACCATGAAACGGTACTAGCCCGGTGAGCGAGGCTAAAGTACTGGTTGTTTATGTTACCTGTCCCCAGGATAAAGCCGCGGCTTTAGCCGAAACACTGGTGCAAGAGAAACTGGTTGCTTGTGTGAACATCGTGCCCCGGGTCACTTCGGTTTACTCCTGGCAAGGTGAGGTGGTCAAGGATGAAGAAAGCCTGCTTGTCATGAAAACCTCGACCGATTTTTACGCTAGACTCGAAGCGAGGGTAAAAGCACTTCACTCTTATGATGTGCCTGAGGTTCTTGCCCTGCCTGTGGAAAAAGGCTCGAAGGAATATATCGGCTGGCTCTTAGGAAGTCTTGAGAAGTAATCCCGCAACCATGGAAACAAGCAAAACCATCGTCGATGCCTTCTGGAAGCAAGTCCGAGATAAAGCGGACAAGCCGGCGATTTTGCACAAGGTGAAAGGTGAATACAACTCGGTAATCTGGCGAGAGCACGGACTTATCGTGGATCTGGCCATGGCCGGTCTGGCTAAAAACGGCATTGAGCAAGGTAGCCATGTGGCCATCCTTTCACAGCCCAACCCTCGCTGGACCTGGTCCGACCTCGCGGCTCTTTCATTGAAGGCAGTAACGGTCCCGATTTATCCGACACTGGCGGTGCCGGAAGTAGAGTATTTGATCAAGCACAGCGATTGTCGCTGCATCATGATTGAGGACGAGGCACAACTGCACAAGGTTTTACAGATCTCCACCCTGCCGGAAAAACTCAAATTCGTGGTGCTCATGAAGGGAGAGGCGCCGCCTTCCCGTCCCGACCTTCGCATTATGACCTGGGACGATTTGTTGAAAGACGGCGAAATCTACCAGTTGGCCCACAAGGAATTTCTCGAAACACTGAAAAACTCCGTCGGGCCGGAAGATTTAGCTTCCATTGTCTACACCTCTGGCACTACCGGCGTGCCCAAAGGGGTAATGATTTCCCACGGCAATATCATCAGCGTTTGCCGGGCCATCGGCAATCGCCTCGAGTTCAAAGAACAAGACCTGGTACTGTCGTTCCTGCCCCTTTCCCATGTCTACGAACGGGTGGGCGGTCAGTTTCTCTGCATCTATTTCGGCATCACCATGGCCTATGCGGAAGCCATTGAAACAGTGCCCCGCAACATGGTGGAGACGCACCCCACCATCATCAACGGCGTACCCCGCTTTTACGAGAAAGCCTATCAGCGCATTCAATTTGAATCGAAGAAACTGCCAAAGCCGCAGCAAATACTGATTCGCTGGGCACTCTCCCTGGGCCGCAAGTACCATGAAGATGAGAAGGTGCTGACCGCCAAACCCAGCCTGGTAAAGCAACTGCACCAGGCCGAACTACGGGCGGCAGACCGCCTGGTTTTCTCAAAAATTCGGCGCCGTTTCGGCGGGCGACTGCGCATGCTGGTTTCCGGCGCCGCTCCTCTGCCCAAAGAGGTACAGGACTTCTTCGACACCATCGGTCTGACCATCGTGGAAGGCTACGGACTGACGGAAACCTGCGCCCCAGTTGCCTGTAATACACCGACCCAGAACCGACCCGGCACAGTGGGCAAGGCCCTTATGGGTGTGGAAGTTAAAATTGCCGCTGACGGAGAGCTGCTGGTGAAGGGCGGTTCGGTCTTTTCCGGCTATTACAAAAATCAGGAAGCCACCGCAGAGGCCTTTGAAGACGGCTGGTTCAAGACCGGCGATATTGCTGAAATCGACCAGGACGGCTTTATTAAGATAAAAGACCGGAAGAAAGACATCATCATCACGGCCGGCGGCAAGCACGTGGCCCCGCAGTTTATCGAAAATCTCTTCAAAGGCGATCCGCTCATAAGCCACTGCCTGGTTTACGGGGATAGGCGCAAATTCATAACCTGTCTTTTCACCCTCCACAAAGACGGGCTCAAGGCTTTTGCCGAGAAAAACAAGCTCACTTTCAAAGAAGTGGAGGAATTGACCGAACATCCCCTGGTCAGGCAGGAGATTGAACGTACGGTCAATCAAAAGAATGAGGGGCTGGCGAACTTCGAGAGAATCAAGCGTTTTGCCCTGCTCGATCGCGACTTCACCATTGAAGACAATGAACTGACGCCCACTTTCAAGGTTAAGCGCAAGCTTGTAACGGAGAAATACCGGCAGGTATTAGACGCTCTTTATCCCGAAGAGGACCTGGAAGTGGAAAATGGGCTGCAAAAACGATAAAAAAGTTCTTTACATTCGCTTGGCAACTAATTACAATGATGGCGAGGTTCCAGGTTCTGGAAACCCCTTTTTGAAGCGATGACTCAAGCGAAAGCTGGGTCGAAAACCTTACTAAATCAATTGATGTGCCTCTGAGGTCATACCGAACATGTTTGAATCATTTGGAAGGGGTCTGAAACTAATTCTTGCCTCCATCAAAATGGGCTGGCAAGACAAACGCCTGCTGATTCCAGGTCTCATGACCGTCTTCAGCAACTTCTTCTTTGCCATTCTGCTCTTCCTGGAAGGCAAATCAAGACTGGCGGCAGAGCACGGCGGACATGCCGCAAAAGCCGCCAAGCACGGGGCTGCACACATAGCCGCCGCCATGCCCAAAGC
Organism: Candidatus Melainabacteria bacterium; assembly: GCA_016212515.1. Taxonomy (GTDB): domain Bacteria; phylum Cyanobacteriota; class Vampirovibrionia; order Obscuribacterales; family Obscuribacteraceae; genus Obscuribacter. The sequence continues at coordinate 38,782 of JACRFZ010000056.1, read as the reverse complement.
ACCCGATATACAGCAAATGATGGCCCAGACGGCGCTCAACGGTCCCTGGGACCAGAGCGGTCTCTCGGCCCTCTCCGATGCAGCCAGCCCCGACGCGGTCCTGGCTGTAGTGGCCATTCTTTCACTCTGGTGGCTCACCAACCGCTTCCTGGAAGGGGTGACCACCGCCCTGGTCTACAGCCATTTGACGGAAGGAGCAGGCTCCGGCAAGTTCTCAACTTCCTGTGCAGCGGTCTTCAGCTCGCTGCCGGCCATCATCACACTCGGTATCGTCACCCTCATCGCCAAACGCATTGCCCGCTTCATGCGCGACAAGCGCGGTTCCGGCATCTTCGGCATGGGCATCAACTTCCTTTCCAGTATCGTGGAAGTTTTCTGGACCATGGCCGGACACTTGATTCTGCCTGCCATCGTTATCGAAGGCACCTCCTTCTGGGGCGCCCTTAAACGGGCCGACCGCATCGGTCAGGGCAACTTGATCGCCATCGGTGTAGGCGAAATCGGTATCGACACCATCAACCGACTGGTCATGTTCGCCGTCTGCACAGGCGGTGTCGCCGGTTATTCCTTCGTCTGGTTCAACCACATCCCGGCCACCGCCCCTATCGTCATGATCGGCGGCGCTTTCTGGGCCATGTCGGTAGTTCTGGTGACGGCAATGTCCATCTATATAAGAGCAGCCTTTTTCACCTGCCTCTATGTCTGGGCAATCGAAGCTGAGGCCCTCTCCGAAGCAGAAAGGGTCAATTGCCAGCCGCCGGCACCGCTGGCAGCAGCCCTGGCCTGATAGACATACTTAAGCTAAGCGAAAGTGCAAGCAAAAGTGTGGACTGGAGTTGCCCTCCAGTCCCAATCCTCTGCACGGGTCAGCCGCGCTTTTGAAGCAGCTAGTTCTTGCCCATCAAAGAGGTGACAATCTTTGGTGTCATATACCACTTCAAGACGCCCGGTCCGGAAGGTGGCATTGAGTCGACGTCGATGCGACAGACGCCGGCCTTCTTGAAGGGCATCTCAAAGGTCGGTCCGGCATAAATAAGATTACCGACCAGCATACCCATATCCGGTTCGTGTCCAACCAGAAAAATCTCTCGCGCCCCTTCGTGCCTGGCCACGCTTTTGAAAAGCTGCGTATGATTCACAGCCGGTGCCAGGGCGTCAGTCAACTTCACATCCAGACCAAAGGCTTCCGCTATGTATTCGGCAGTTTGACGAGCACGCACCAGAGGACTGGACAGGACCAGATCGGCCTTGATGTTCATTTTGCACAGGGCCTTTGCCACAAGCTTCATTTCCTCCCGCCCCTCATCCGTAAGCGGGCGTTCGCTATCGCGAGTGATACCGCCTTTTAATCCTTCGACGGCGATGCCATGGCGCACCAGATATAGTCTCATTACAACCCCAAAAGAAACAGACGCTCATCTTGAAGCCATATTCTAGTAGTAATATTGTTTTGATGAGTAACGCAAAACCACGAATTATTGGTCTTGACATAGGCGACAGACGTATCGGAGTCGCCATCAGCGATCCCTTGCACCTGACGGCAGCGGGTCTTGAAACAATCGAGCGCACCAATACAAAAAATGATGTGCAGGCAGTGAAAAACATTGCCATGCGCCATGGTGCGGTGCAAATCGTGGTGGGACTGCCGCAAAACATGGACGGCTCCATGGGAGAGCAGTCTGAGAAAGTGAAATCTTTCGCCAAGAAACTAGCCCGGGAAACCGGACTACCGATCGTCTATGAAGATGAACGGCTAACGACCATTTCAGCCATTCGCACCCTCACCATTCAAGGGGTCAAAACAGGCCACAACAAAGCCCTTGTAGATCAGCAAGCAGCCGCAATTATTCTGCAAAAATTTCTCGATCGCGACACGCCGCCGTCAACGGCCTGAGGAATTTTCTCACCATGGTCCCATGTCTCAGGGGCGGTGAGCGGCGATTATTTCAAAGGCATAATTTGCAGCTACAGTATTTTCACCTGACAAATCTACTGCACCCGGTGAATCTTTAGCACTGAGCGCTCCGACCTCATGAACCGGGCGTGCCTTCAATGCAGGCATGCCCGCTCCCGGCTCGCACACCTGGTCCATCAAATAAGTCCCCAACATGCGCCCGGCCACCGGATTTAAACCTGAAAGAGCGGCGAAAGGCAACCAGGCCTCCAACTCGGTATGCAGGTAAGACTTATGACTTAACCCGGCTTTGCGAAAAAGTGTGCCGATGGAAGCACTGTCTGGCAAACCGATGGACTGACTGCGCTGCATCTCACCGTCCAGGGTCAATTCCAAGATCTGCGGCCAGGCCTTAACAAGAGCCCTGGAAGGCATATCCACCACGCAAAGGAAACGGCTCAAACGGGCCAGCTCCTTCAGAAGACGCTCCCTTCCGGCGCTATTCACCCCCTCCAGCACCCCTAGAGCCACCACCACATCGAAAGACTGATCAGGCAGGGTATCTGGTGCCTGCCTGTTTTTGGCGCCTGTTTCGCAAGAAGAGCTGGAAGCGTCCAGGGCATCGGACAAAACATGCAGGTTCCAACCCGGCAAGAAGCGAGCCAGCGCACCATCGGCAGTGCCAAGTTTAAGAACGGTGGGGGCGCCGCCGCCGTTCTTAATCTCAGGGCGAGATAACAGCAGTACCGAAGCCGCTGCCGAAAGGCGCAAATAGCGCTCATAAGATAAGCACTGCTGAGCAGCTGAGGTGGAAGCCTTAGCCACGGCAGCGGTACGAACATTGTCACCGGCAGAACCGCAAGGAGAAGCGGCAGTTTCCATGGCGCGAACACCGGGGGGCGAGCCGGAGCCTGAACGCAATTTCAAATCTTCTTCCCTGGACACTGGAACTTAGACCAGACCTTTCATCATGCCGTACCAATAAACCTGAGGCAGAATGTCTTTTTTGAAAACATACATCGAATATCTTTCCTCAGACTGATCGAAGGGGAAAGTCTCCTGCGGCTGCAAGTCGTAATCGAATTCAGCCAGAATCAAACTATTGTAGCCCGTGACCAGAGGACAACTTGTATAACCATCATACAGATGAACAAGAGGCTTGCCCTGCATGGCCGCCATCAGGTTCGCCACTACCACCGGTGACTGCTTGCGAATTGCCGCTCCGGTCTTAGAGGTGGGCAAATTGGAAGCATCACCAAGGGCAAAAACATTCTCGTAGCGTTTATGCTGCAGAGTGTTCTTATCCACATCCACCCAACCGGCTTGATCGGCAACAGCAGAGCCTTTGATAAAGTCGGGAGCGCTCATGGGCGGGGTTACGTGGATCATGTCGAACTCAATAGTGCTCTCGGCACCGGTATCCAGATGCTTAAAAGTAGCTTTGTGCTCGGCACCGTTAATGGAGACCAGGTCTGTGCGAAACCTCGTTTCAATCTGCTTGCGCTCCAACACCTTGGAGAGCGTGGTGGCGTACTTTTTGACTGAGAATATGCCCGCATTGGCGGAACAGAATATGACCTTACTACGCCCGCGCACGCCGCTATTGACGAAAGCTTCCTCCGCCAGATAAGCAATCTTCTGAGGAGCGCCGCCGCACTTAACGGGAGTGTTGGGCTGGGTAAAGACTGCATTGCCACCCTTGAACTTGGATATAAACTCCCAGGTCTTATCCACCAGCTCATAGCTGTAATTGCTGCAAACGCCGTTCTTCCCAAGAGTCTCGCTCAAACCGGGAATTTTATGCCAATCAATTTGCAAACCGGGCGCGAGAATCAAATAGTCATAATGAACCTCGCCACCTGAGGCCAGCTTAACCAGATTGGAGTCAGGCTTGACATCAGAGACCTTATCTTTGATCCATTTAACCCCTGAAGGAATGAGCGAATATTCATCTTTCACCGACTCCGTCTTGTCGCAAATACCTCCGCCCACTAGGGTCCAGAGAGGCTGGTAATAGTGCTTTTCCGAGGGTTCGATCAGGGCAATGTCTACATCGCCTATGGCACGCATGAGCCTTGCCGCTACGGAGATTCCGGCAGTGCCGCCACCCACTATTACAACCTTGTGATGGTTACCTGATTTGTTCTTGTCGGACACGTCCCACCTCTATTTCGGCTAAGTGAACCAGCTGTCTTTACCTTCGGCAAGCCCGGCTTGCATATAGGATATAATTTTTACCGTCCTACAAAGGCATTTGCCAGTTTATAAGTGATAAAGACTCATGAGTGCAGCTTACATAGCTCTTCTAGTAATCGGTGCCGTCCTGGCCGTCTCCCTGATCGGTCTGATTCTTCTGCATGCCCCGAAGGGCGATGGTATGGCAGGAATCGGCGCCGCCGCCACGGTATTTTCAGGTAAAAGAGGGGCCGAAGCAGGTCTTGACCGCCTGACCTGGATAGTTTTCGGTTTGTTCATGCTGGATTGCCTTGTGGTAGGGTTCGGCTTCGTAAAATAACACCTGGTGTCCTCATGTCCCTTCCCAGCATAGAAGAAAAAGCAGCTTACGTGCACGACCAGTTCGAGCGCATCGCCGGCGGCTACGACCGGGCCAACGATGTAATCAGCATGGGCATGCACAGAGCCTGGAAAATGCGCGCAGTGGGCCAGCTAGTTGACGTGGGCGGTCCCGGTCGCTTCCTCGATGTTTGCTGCGGCACCGGCGACCTCTCCATACTTCTGGCACGCATGGCGGCCCCCGGTAGTACCGTAACCGGCCTCGATTTTTCCCAGAATATGCTCGATATCGCCGACATTAGAGCCCATCGCAAACTGCGTAAGATACCACCCCAGACCATCCTCGACTTCGTGAGGGGCGACGCTCAAAACTTGCCTTTCGAGAGAAATTCCTTTGACGGAGCCATAATCAGCTTCGGTCTGAGAAACCTCACCGACCTGCAAAAGGGTCTCACGGAAATGGCCCGCGTGGTCCGCCCCGGCGGCAAAGTAGCAAACCTCGACCTCGGTCACTGCCAGGTACCGGTCTTTGCGCCCGTATTCTCAGCCTACTTTGGAAAAGTAGTACCGGTGCTGGGCGGGATCTTGCAAAACGACAAAAAAGCCTACACCTATTTGCCCGAGTCATTAAGCACCTATCCTAAACCGGAAAAAATCACTGAGATGTTCGAGAACGCCGGTCTTGTAGATATTCAGCATATTCCCCTGGCACTGGGGACGGTGGCACTACACATTGGCACAAGACGCTGACCTCGAGCGGGAGGTGCAGGTGAATTCCAACCTGCCTCATCAGGAGCACCCGCAAACCCTTCCAAAGCCTGCCGCCCCAGAACTGATGGTGGTGGTGGGAGAGCCCTCAGCCGATAAACACGCCGCCAGGGTCCTGAGTCGCCTCAAGGAGTTACAACCCGACCTTCATATCTTCGGAGCCGGCGGAACAGAGATGGAGAAAGCCGGGGTAGAGCTGCTCTTCAATTGCAACAACTTTGCCGTACTGGGAATCTTCGAAGTAATCAAGTCACTGCTCTTTTTCTATAACATGCGCCAGACCCTGCTCAAGGCGGTCAGCGAGCGCCAACCGAAAGCAGTGCTGCTTGTAGATATGGGCGGCTTCAATATTCAGTTTGCCACAGCTCTGCGCAAAGCCCATCCCAAGCTGCCAATTTATTACTTCATTTCACCCCAGGTCTGGGCCTCGCGCCCCTGGCGAATTGATGTGCTGGGTAAGGCCATAACCAAGATGCTAACCATCTTTCCGTTTGAAGAACACTTGTATACCGACAAGAAAATTCCGGCGCGCTTCGTCGGGCATCCACTCTTGCAAGACTTACCCAGCCCGGAGGAACTGCCTGAGCGGGAAGAATTTTTGAGCGGTCTGGGACTGGATCCGGCCCGACCGGTGATTGCAGTTTTGCCCGGCAGCCGCAAGCAAGAAATAAAAGCCCATCTGCCCGTGGCCATCAAAGCCATTCAAGATATGCTGAAAGTGCGCCCGGACATGCAATTTGTTATCTCCCGCTCCACGGAACGAGTGGCGCCCCTCATTGATGCTTACCTGGAAGCAAGCCCCATCAAGGCGCTTATGCAAGGAGAAAAGAAAAACATTACTTCGGTTACTTTGAGCCCCAATTACGCCCTCTACAAAAATGTCGACCTGATCTGGGCCAAGTCGGGTACGGTCACCCTGGAGATAACCCTCTACGGTCGCCCCATGCTAATTTTCTACCGCGGCAATTTCTTCTCTTATTTGCTGGTTCTCATCTTCAAATGCGTAAAAAACGTGGGTATGCCGAACTTATTGGCGGGCAAAGAACTCGTGCCTGAATTAATTCAACTAGATTGCAGGGCGGACCAACTCGTAAAATATAGCCTCGACATCTTCGATGTGCCGGGATTAAAACAGGAAATCGAAGCCGAGCTTCTCACCCTGCGCAAAGAACTGGGTCAGGGAGACTTCGTCGACAATTGTGCCAGGGAGCTCTTGGCCTTAACGGAAAGCCATGGCTAGCAAATGGGGCGGGAAAAATAATTTGATGGCGGAAAAAGAGTAAAATCAAACGGAGAACGCAGCAACCGTTGCCGAGGCGCAGACCTTTGACAAGCCCCCGGTTAAAGACGAGCCTACCGCCGCTGCCATTTCCGTTTCCGTACCTTTGCCGGTGAAGATAACCGACTCGCAATTCAAGCTCTACTTGCGGCTCCTCAAGTATGTCCGCCCTTACATGACCATGTTTGTCTTCGGCATTTTGGCAGCCATTCCCTCAGGCGGCATGGACGGTATCATCGCCTGGATGGCCGGCGAAGGTCTGAAACGCATTTTCGACCAGCATCAAACCCATTTATTGGGGCTGGTGCCCCTGGGCGTTCTGGCAGTGGCTTTCGTGCAGGGCGCTTCCCGCTTTTTTGAAGCCTATTGCATCCGCTTTGTGGGAGCGGCAGCCATCCGCGATATGCGCAACGAACTCTTCCAGCATCTGCAACGGCAGCCCCTGCTCTATTTTCAGGGTCAGTCATCGGGCATCCTGATTGGAAGGTTGATCAATGACGTAGCCATAGTAGAAGCAGCCATCTCTCAGACTTTTCAATCCCTGGTCAGCCGCACCATCACCCTTATTTCACTATCCCTGGTAATCCTCCTCAAAAGTTTCTGGCTGGCCATGATCGCCCTGCCGATTCTTTCTTTGATTGTCATCCCCGTATCGATACTGGGCAAGAAGATTCGCAAATCGTCCAGAGGAGGACAGGAAGCCATCGGCGACCTGGTCTCCGTGCTTTCCGAATCCATACAGGGCGCCAAAATAGTGCAATCTTTCAATCTGGAAGACCTTCAGACCAAGCGCTTCGAAGACACCAACAGCGTCTTCTTCCGCAATACCATCAAGGCCGTGCGCGCCGAGGCTATCCTGTCGCCCATTCTGGCCATGATCGGCGCCATAGGTATCGCCTGCGTCATCTGGGTAGCCGGTTCCATGGTAGTGCACAAGCAGATGGACTTAGGCGCGCTCACCTCCTTCGTCATCGCCCTGCTATTGCTCTACTCTCCCATTAAGAATATCGGGCGCATCAACGGCATCGTACAGCCGGCTCTAGCTGCAGCTTCTCGCATCTTCGAAGTACTGGATCAAGAATCCAACCTAAAGGATTGTGTCACCCCCGTCACGCTCAAACCCGGCGCCCACACCATTAGTTTCGACAGAGTCTCCTTCCACTACCCGGCACATGAAGCCCTGGTTTTGAAAGACATCAGCCTGGAGATTCCGCCGGCAAAAATGGTGGCATTGGTGGGACTCTCTGGCTCAGGTAAATCAACCCTGGCCAATCTCGTACCGCGCTTTTTCGACGTAACATCAGGCGCCATCTACATAGACGGCTTCGCCCTGCCCCAGATTTCCCTCAAGAGCCTGCGCCAGGAAATCGCCCTGGTCACCCAGGACAATTTCCTCTTCAACACCACCATCGAAGAAAATATCCGTTACGGCAACCCCCAGGCCAGCCAAGAAGAGCTTATCGCTGCGGCGAAGGCGGCCTATTGTCATGATTTCATTGAAGCGATGCCGCAAGGCTATGCCACCGTAATTGGTGAAAGAGGTCTGCGCCTTTCCGGCGGACAGCAACAACGTCTGGCTATTGCCAGGGCCTTCCTCAAAAACGCCCCCATTCTCATTCTCGATGAAGCCACAAGCTCACTCGATAACGAATCGGAAGCCATGGTGCAGGAAGCCCTCAACAACCTCATGCAAGGGCGCACTGTAATCGTCATCGCACACAGGCTCTCGACCGTGCAGCATGCCGACCAGATTCTAGTGCTTGAACATGGCAAAATCGTCGAGAAGGGCACCCACCAAGAACTAATTTCAGCCGACTCTTCCTACGCCAGACTGGTACGTGCCCAGTTTGAACGACCGGCATCAGAGTAGAAACCCCTGTCCGGCAAACTAGGAGGTAGATCGGTGTTCGCTTTTGCCAGATTGTATTTGCCGCTGGCAAGCTTTTTGTTTCTCTCCTTATTTACTCCCGCACCCGCCCGGGCACTTCCGCCCCTCAATAGTCCCATCGATAGCGCCGAACCGACGGAGACAGCCCCGAATGATGAGAAGCAGACGCCCGGCAATCAAAGCGCTGTCACAACGGCAGCAAGCGGTAACGCTAATGCGATTTACCTCAGTCACATAAAGAATCGCACCTACAGCCAGGGTCTTGCCATCCTTGCTAAAAAGCTGGTTGAGAATCCCAAAAGTGCTGAACTCTATCTGGCCAGGGGACAAATTCTCTATAGCATCTGCTCGTACCGCGATGCCATCGGCGATTTTTCGAAGGCCGCCAGTCTCGATGCAACCTCCGCCGATCCGGTTGTGAGACGAGCCATCGCCCTCTGCCGCATTGGTAATTTGCTTGCCGCCCAGGAAAGTTTCTTGCAAGCCCTGGCCATTCTTGAGAAACAAGCCGAACCGGACGCTGAGATGACTACCATCTGCACCCGCGCCCTTTTGGAAATCGGACAATGTCTACCCGTGCGAGACTCACTGAAAAACATCATCGACGGCAAGTCCGACTTACACAAAAACTCGATGGTTCGCTATCTATACGCCCAGGCTCTCACCGGCTCAGGCGATAAACCGGCAGCCATGGCCCAGCTCAATCGAGCCCTGGAACTTGACCCGAACAATTATGAGGCTAATCTTGCCCGGGCAAGTCTCAACCTGGCCTTAAACCAACAGACCCGGGCCAGAACAGATGCCCAGAAAGCCGTGGAGTTGAACAGCAAAAGCATGATCGGCTACTACTATCTGGCCCAGGCATACCTGAACAACAACGAAGTGCTGAAAGCCAGAGATGCCATCAATCAAAGCCTCATTATTGCAGGTAAAAGGCCCCTACCGGAAGCAGTGGCACTGAGCGCCCAGATTGCCCTCAGGCAAGGCGATGTAGCCAGATCGGCTACGGAAGCGGCCCTTGCCGTTAAGCTCGGACTGGAAGGCAAGTCTCTCGGTCTCATGCCTCTTCGACAGATAACCACGGTAGACAACGTAACCGGCCCCCTCAAAACCGTCATTGCCAGACCGCACTTCCTCATTTATGGTTCTATAAGCCGTGAACGTCTGGAATACTACGGCAATATGGCCGAAGCCTTTATCAACTATGTAGACGACAATCTCATCAAGGTAAAAGGCAACTTCCCCAGAGCCCTCTTTATTTTTCCGGATAAACTCTCAGCCCGCGCCTTCCTGACGGACAAAATGGGCTTTAAGAACAAAGTACACGGCGTTTATCTGACGGCCCAGAACGCTGTAGTAACCTATGACGGTGCCGGGCTGGGCACCATCATGCATGAACTGATGCATACAGTCCTTGGTGAATACAAAAATCTCGAATTCTGGGCAGAAGAAGGCATTCCATGCCTGTTTGACAGGTGCTACGGCTACCTTATTGCGGAGAAAGACGAACGTCAAAGCATGAAAATCGCCCTGGGCTTCCCGGAAGAGTGGCATGCCAAATGGATGGGCGGCAAGACGAGAGCCCAGCTCACTTTAGCCGAAATACTCAAACACGCCGCCCACACCAATGCCGACTTTGAAAATGAGCAGAGGCAACTGGCTCTTTTACTCTGCAAACAGGGCAAGCTGAAAACCTATCTTTCACTTATCGAAACAGCCAACAAGAAACGTGCCGCTACCTATCTGGAAGCAGCCCTGGATAAACCGGCGGCACAAATTGAAACTCTCTTCAGCGAATATATGCAAGCGCTGGAAAAGGAAAACGACCGCATCAGGCAACTGCCGGACACTGAAATCTTTGAAGGCAAGGCAGACTTTCTGAAATTTCAAAAAGAGCATGAAAGCATGTTGCAGCCATTTCTTCTAAAGTAAAGGCACTGCTTAAGGCAAACTTACTGCATGGAGAAACCTGCTTGAGTAAGCGGCTCAAGTCAAGGAATCGCAGCCACTACCCACGAGAGTATTAACTCTGTCCGGCGAATCGGTGGCGGGGTAAAACCGGCCAACAACTGGACCGGAGCTACCTTTAGCATGTTTACAGAACCTTACAATCGGGTATGGTCGAACTAACGCACCGGCATCACGACTGACTACTTGGGGGGATAAGAAGTGATGGATAAGTTTCGACGGCGAAAGGCAAGAGGAAGTACAGCCGAGACGCCCCTACTCTTACTAATTCTCTTTGCCATCTTTGCCTTTCCCCTCATCGATCTTATCTCTCTCGCTCTGGCCTACAGCACAGTCTGGTTCGTGGCCTTCCAGTCAGCATCGGTCGCATCAACCCAAACCGACTTCAAAAGCTCACTGTCCGCTCTCGTAAAAAAGGCTTCCGACTTTAACGGCAACGGCTTTACCAACATGCTAAAGATGACGCCAATTGCCGGCTACAACGCAACCGGCACAGACCTCTATGTTGAAGCAGTAGACTTCATGGATGCCAGTAAATCTGAAACTATTGGTCCGAATAAACCGGTTCCACCGCCTGTGGATCTTACTAACCGCTTTTACGAAATCTCGGCTGAGTCGACCTATCAGGTGAAACCCTTCATCGACTTAGGGTCTGTACCTCTTTTGAGCTATGTTCAGGGGCTGGGGAGTCCCATTACCTTTACTGCCAAGGTGAAGCGCTGTGCGGAGTTTCCACAAGGGCTGGTTCATGGTCCTGCAAGCCCGGGCAGCACGCCGGCAAGCGCCGCCCAACCAGCACCGACTACATCCTTTGCCAGCCCAATTTCCGTAGCCAGCCAGGCTACCGAGCCCTGGAAGCGACCTAAGCTCTACGAAGAAATTGAGGCTTCCGGACAAAAGATAGTTGATCACACCGTAATTCAAGTACCGGCCAATAATTCGGCATGGACCTATAGCGGCATCGACGTTGCACCGGGACAGCAAGTCTGGATCGACTTCAGAGCAGATGGAGTTTGGGGTGATCCCAACATCTGGGCAGCAAAAAATCTAACCGCCGATGGTACTCTCTCCGGCTCGCTCAACAATCCAATGACTAACGGCGGCTACCCGGTTTACTACCTGGCCGGCTCCGTCAATCCGGACAGACCAAATAACATCTATGGTACAAACAACCAATTTCAAGTAGGTTCCTTCTACTACCACTTCAGACCGACACAATCAGGACGTCTAATGCTCGGTCACAATTTCGGTGACATCGACTTCCAGAAGGGTACCAATGAATCCGATGCTACTTTCGAAGCACGGATGAAAAGCATGTACCAGGCGTTTACCGGAGAGATGACTGTGCGTATTATCGTCACCCAGTAGCCATAGCACACACTTTTGCCCCCCAAAAGTACGCTCGTAGATAGCCGGTGCAGTTGTCCGGACTTAGTCACGCATCCCTGTGTAAACTCAGTTCGAATTTATCTGGGGCTTGGCTATGGACGGCAATCATAACCGGAACATCGAAAGGAAGCAGGAGTCACCTGAGCAGACCGGCGTTTCAGATCGAATTTCCCATGAAACAGTTGGTAGCCTCACAAGCGCGAGCCAGAAACAAATTCTAGCTGATATGAGCGGCAACACTAAAACGGCATCTGAACACCTGCCGTCTTTAACAATTGTAGATACCGGCAAGCTCGATACCTGGCGGCTTTCAGAGCAGGCTGCCGGCGTATTCAACAAAACAGACAAGAACAACGACCAACGGCTCGATTTAAGCGAACTGACCGCCGCCGTGGCCAACCCCGGCTACACCGGCAAAGACGCTCAGCTCATCGCCGCACTCTATACAGACAGAACCGCTATAGAAGCCATGGTTAAAGACGGCGGATCCGGCATGAGCCTGGCCGACATCAAAGCAGTTGAAAACAAAGCCTCCATGGAGGACGTAACCGGCATGCTGCGCTGGTTCAACCACGAGGCGAAGAATAAGCCTTACACGAAAGACGAGCTAGAACAAGTGATCGGGCGGAGCGACACAGATCCCAACAACCGGAACGGCTTACGATATCTCAAGGACAACTTCCACCAGATTGCCGGTGCCGACGGCGCTGTCGATAAGGAAGACATTCGCAGGTTCGCGGAGAACACCCCTCTGGATGGCGGCTCGCTGCATATACGCAATACAATAGCCACAACATACGAATCCGAGGTCAAGTCGAGCAGCCTTCTCTTCGGCAAGGGCGATCAGCTCAAAAATATAGTGCCTGAAGCAGTAAAGCAGGGCGACGGTGTAGGCGACTGCTATTTCATGAGTGCTGTGGCAGCGGTGGCAGGTCAGAGACCGGAGGACATTCAAAACATGATCAAGGCCAATGATGACGGCTCCTTCACTGTCACCTTCCCCGGTACCAGGGATGAGCCGATCACGGTAGAGCGCCCGACATCGGCAGAGATGGGGCTCTATGCCAAGGGCACCGAACATGGTATCTGGCCTGCAGTTCTGGAAAAAGCACATGGTCAATATATGGACCAGCATTTCTGGCGCCGAAACTTCCGTCAAGTAGCAGGTGGAAACACCGTTCAGGAGAGTGCCGACGGCGCCGAAAGTCAGTTCTCGCTGGGCAACGGTCTTGAGCTGATGACCGGTCATGCTGTAGACAACGATGTATACAATATGGATTTCGGCGCCTGGAAAGTGCCGACATTTATGAATGGCGTGGACGGAGCCAGAACCAAGCTACAAGAAGCCATGCAGGAAGATCGTGCCGTGCTCGCCCGCTTCGAGGGTCATGTAGCGGCAGTGCGTGCTTTCGATGCAAACGGTGCCGATGGAGGCACACTCACTATTTACGATCAAGACAATACTCAGTCCGACATTTCCCTGAAAGAATTCCTCAAAAAGGCGCATTCATTCAGCTATGAGCAAAGGCCGGTCAAGAACGATATCATGCATTAGAGCACAGATAACCAAGAAAGTAGCACGCTGTCTGAGGCAGAATCACCAGCATTAGAAAGGGCGATGACAAAGCCGAATGCTCATGGATAAAATATATGCTCAAATCAGAAAATTGATGGAGCAAGCCGTGAACACACTAGCCGACTACACAAAAGAATGGCTCCTGGAGAGTATCAACGAGGGCGCTTCCTATCAATTCCATCTATTTTACGGGCACAAAGAAAGCCCTGACGGCACCGTCACGGATAGCTGTTTCAGTCAGTGGTTTCCGGCAAATTTTGAAATTGAAGGCATCAACTACAAAACTGCCGAACACTTTATGATGGCAGAAAAGGCGCGACTCTTTCAGGACCAAGAGGCTCTTTCCGACATTCTTGCTTGTGCTACTCCGAGAGAGGCCAAGGCACTCGGTCGAAAAGTCCGCGGATTCGATGACCAGGTCTGGCATGAAAGACGCTTTGGCATCGTAGTGCGAGCCAATCAAGCAAAGTTCAGCCAGAATGAAGGTTTCAAGCAAAGGCTCCTATCGACGGCACCGAAAGTGCTGGTAGAAGCCAGTCCCCGAGACAGAATCTGGGGGATAGGCATGGGACAAAGCAATATTGATGCCCATAACCCGCAAAAATGGCGGGGCAGGAATTTGCTTGGCTTTGCTCTCACGAAGGTTAGAGATGAAATAACACCATAATCGAAGACTCTCTCAATAGAACAGAAAGAGCTGCACAGTTGATCAGGCCCATCTTTCTAAGTAGAACTTCTCAGCCCCTCGCAATGACTACAAGTCCGGCACATATTAAGAGCGCACCGGCAAGTTTCGGCACGGTCAGTGCTTCATGCAAAAGCCAGCAGGCAAGCACAACCGACACAACCACGCTGCCCTTATCAATAAGCGCCACGGTAGACACTTCGCCCAATTTTATGGCTCTATAGTAAAAAATCCATGAAAGGGTTGTTGTCAGTGCTGAAGCCGATAGCCAGAGCCAATTGTTCGGTTTAAGCTCAGCCCAATCTTTTTGAGGCACGGCAAACCAGGCAAAGCCAAGCATGAACAAAAACACGAAACAAGTTCTCACGGTCACACCCAGATCACCGGATATACCTGTCAGGCCCTTCTTTGCGATAACGGAGGTAAACCCGGCAAATAACATGGAAGTAAATGCAAAGACCAAACAGTTATTCATTTCTTCTCTTCAGCTCCGTTTTTCGGCCGGCAGTTTCCCGTAGGGGCAGAGAACCATAACACAAATTAGCTCGACTGTGCGCCGGTCAAAAATGGGCATCAACCGACAAACAAAGCTATTGACGGACTGCATCGGTGCCAATCTAGAAGAAAGAGGCAAGTATCACTACCTGCCTCTTTCACTCATCAAGCCTGAGCTAATCGCTTCGGCAACCAGACTTAGACCGGCAGAACGCTGCGCTTTTTCTTATAGCCCTTTTGCTCTTTGGTGGCGTAGACATTGTAGCGATTGATAAGCTCCTGACGCAGAGCCAGGGGGTGCACCACATCATCCACAACCAGTTCGGCAGCCAGTTTGAAGAGGTCAACGTCTTCTCTGTACTCTGAGCGTTTTTTCTCAACAAAAGCAGGGCGATCTGCTTCCGGCAGTTCCATAATCTTGTTGTAGTAGACGGCGTTGACGGCGGCTTCCGGTCCCATTACGGCAATCCAGGCAGTGGGTAGAGCCAGGCAGGCATCGGGGTCGAAGGCCGGTCCGCACATGGCATAGAGACCAGCTCCGTAAGCCTTGCGCACCACCACCGAGATCTTGGGCACCGTGGCGGAAGACACGGCTGATACCATTTTGGCACCGGCCCTGATAATTCCATCTCTTTCTACTTTGGTTCCGATCATAAAGCCCGGTACATCAGCAAGGAAGAGAAGAGGAATATTGAAGGCATCGCACAGCCAGACAAAGCGCGCGGCTTTATCAGCAGAGTCGACAAAGAGCACGCCGCCTTTGACGCGGGGCTGGTTGGCCACGATACCGACGGCGCGGCCGCCGATACGACCGAAACCGGTGATGATCTCAGCGGCGAAGAGTTTCTTCATTTCGAACCAGGAGCCTTCATCAATGAGGCGCTCGATTACCTGGTGCATATCAAAAGGAATATTCTCTTTCTCGGGGATCACCTGCTCCATGTTCTTTTCGAAAGCCTTGGGTTCAAGAGATGCCAGGTTCGGCACCTGATGATCGCAGTTGGTGGGCATGAAGCGCAGATAGGTTTTGCACAGATGAATTGCTTCTTCTTCCGACTTGACCAACACATCGCCGACACCACTGACGGAGCAATGCATTTTTGCACCACCCATTTCTTCCAGGGTAACTTTCTCGCCGATGACCATTTCGGCCATGCGGGGAGAGCCCAGATACATAGAGGCTCGCCCTTCGTTCATGATAATCACGTCGCAGAAAGCCGGTATATAGGCACCGCCGGCGGCTGAAGGTCCGAAGAGCAGGCAAATTTGCGGGATGTAGCCGGAAAGGGCGACCTGGTTGTGGAAGATTTTTCCGGCGCCGCGACGACCGGGGAACATTTCCACCTGGTCGGTGATACGTGCACCGGCGGAGTCCACCAGGTAAATGAGGGGAACACGCAGTTTGGCTGCAGTTTCTTGAATGCGGATGATCTTTTCAACCGTACGCCAGCCCCAGGAACCGGCCTTGACGGTAGAATCGTTGGCCATAAAGCAAACCGTTTTGCCTTCAATCTGACCGATGCCGGTTACGACGCCGTCAGCAGGCAACTCCATATCACGGCAATTGGCGAAGCGAGCGTCCTCTACTTCAAAACCAGGGTCGAGCAAAAGCCTCAACCTGTCACGCACGAAAAGCTTGCCTTCTTCCTTCAGCTTCTGGTGATACTTGACAGCACCGCCCTTCTTGATGCGCTCAATGGCATCGATCAAGTTTTCACGTTTTGTTTCCACAGCGGAATTTCCTTCCTTAACGGTCGCGTCCATATTGCCTCACTGTTGAGTTCGCTACTTGGTTTTCAAATTGTAACCACAGACCTTGCCAAGCGGCTTAATCTAAAGGTTGATTCAATATATGGGAAGTCAGGGATAAAATTCCCAGGATGACCCTGGGGAAGAAAGTCGGGAAAAGAGTTTGCATGGGTGATGGAAACGAGGATTATTCGGAAGGCATAAGCCGCCGCCGTTTTGTCAAAATAGCAGGCGGGCTCTTTCTGGCGCTCAGTGCAGCAGACCAGAGCCTCCTGGCCAAGCCGCAGACCAAAAGCAGCAAAGCGACAGGCAAGACTTCAAGCACAAGGGCAGGAGCAGCCGACACAAAGCAAAGCAAATCCGGTTTTAAACTCGGACCCTGGCGGGGCGACGACTTTACCATGGGGCACAAGCTGAGAAACGGTGAATTACCGCAGTTCGGCAAGCTGGAGTCATCGCAGGTAGACTTTGTCATTGTGGGTGGCGGTATGGCGGCCCTGACGGCAGCCTACAGACTGCGCCATGAAAATTTTCTTCTCTTGGAACAGTATGAGGAGACCGGTGGGCAGTCCCGGGGCGAAACTACAAGAGAGGGACTCTCCTATTCCCTGGGTGCTGCGTACTACTGCGACGACGAGGGTGCCACGGCCAAGCTGGTAGCCGAAATGGGTCTGAAACCTCAGGCTTTAGGCGGTGATAAAAACGACTTCTTCTTTCGGCAAAAGACCTACAACGAAGCAGACAAGAGCCTGCAAAATGTTCTCTATCAGGGATTGAAAGACCTTGAGCCTATCATCAGACCGGTCAAAGACCTCGAACTATCTATCGAGGACAACTTCAGCCAGGCTCTGTCGCTGGACAAGGGTAAGTTGAAAGATTTGCTTACCCCCTTATCGCCGGCATTCAGGACTTTCCTCGACAGCCATCTCAAGTCTTCTATTTGCGGCACCAGCGATGAAGTCTCCATTGTTTCCGGCTCCTGGCT
The DNA here is from genome assembly GCA_016212515.1 of Candidatus Melainabacteria bacterium. Taxonomy (GTDB): domain Bacteria; phylum Cyanobacteriota; class Vampirovibrionia; order Obscuribacterales; family Obscuribacteraceae; genus Obscuribacter. The sequence continues at coordinate 21,592 of JACRFZ010000056.1, read as the reverse complement.
CTTGCAGGACCTGTTTCAAAAAAGCTATGTGTTGCCCGGCGGCAATCCAGCTCTGGGTCGGGCTCTAAGGCTAGAACTAAACAAAGGTGGGGACCGGATCAAGACCGAAGCATTTGTCTGGTCGGCCAAAGTGGACGACAGCGGCGCTACGGTAGTTTATGAGAAGAGGGGACGACTCAAGCAGGTACGCTGTCGGCATTTGATCATGGCCACACCACCCATGGTGACAGGTAGAATTTTGAGCGGCGTGACAAACGAATGCAAAGGTCCTCTTTTCACCTTTCGCTACGGCTCCTACTTGGTAGCAAACCTTATCTTTGACGAGGAAGTTTTCCCGGGCACTTACGACAACTTCAGGGCCCTGAGCCCGGAATGCGGCATCACCGATATCATCAAAGCAGAAACACCCTATGTGAAAGAGGGCACTTACCGAAAATCCATGGGCTCGGTGCTGACAGTCTACAGACCCTGGAGCCCTGGTACGGAGGGAAGGGAAAAACTGGCGGCAGGAGACCGCAGCATATTTGCACAAGAAATACTGAGCGGTGCGGAGATACAGGCTGCAGAAGGTGGTCGCCCGTTAGCCGGCAACTGGCGGCGGCAACTGAAGGAAGTGGTTCTAAGCCGCTGGGGTCATGCCATCGTAGTGCCTACACCAGGCTACTTTCGGCGCCTGGCGGCCCTCTCACGAGCGAATCAGAGCCCGGTCTACAGTCTGGCCCACTCCAGCCTGGCCGGTATTCAATGCCTGGAAAGCGCAGTCATTGCGGGCGAGCGAGCCGCCAGAAGAGCGCTCTCAGGCAAAGGCTAGCATCTGAGAAGATAGCCGCGGGAGCAAAGAAAAAGCAACGATGTCGGCAAAACTGACTAAAATATAGGCAGCAATCGCGACAGCAGGAGATAAGTTGGTGGAGCCTGGATACCGGTTAAGTGACCCCCGCAGGGATTTGATCTGCAAGAGTGCAAGAGCCCTTCGCCCACTTGCAGACAAGACCGCAGTCCGGCGGAGCGGCCGCCACTGGGTCTGCCTGCTGTCTCTACTGACCGCAGTCGGGCTTGCCTTTGCGCAAGTGCCGGTCCAGGGAGCACCGGCAGCCAAAGGCAAGAACAGCCAGCCTGTCTATGGACTTTCCAATCAGCAAACCCTTTCAAGTGCGCTGGGAGCCTGGGGAGTACCAGCCGCCGTGCTGGTAGGCGGCAAGCGAGTAAGAGGATTTTATGTGACCGGTCTGACCGGCTCCGGTATCGCAGCCGATCTAAGCCTCAACAGCGGCGATGTAGTGCTTACTCTGGCAGGGCGAGGGGTTGATTCGGGACCGGCCGTAGATGCTTTACTGACCACTACCGTGGCAGGCAATTTGAAAGCTACCATTGCCAGAGTCAGGGGCGGAAGAGTGACCGTAGCCAATCCGCTGATCAGTTTCCAGGGTTACGCGCCGCTGCCAAAATTAGCAGCCAAGCCTACTACCGGCACCACCGGCGGTAGTAGTGGCGGTATGGGCAGTTCAATGTTCAAAGACCCCGAAGATGAGATGGGTGAAGATGCAAAGCCCAAGGAAAGACCCAATGTCGACGCCCTGGAAAGCCACATGTACCAACTGGTCAATGCTGACAGAGCTGCCAACGGTCTACCACCGGTGGCAAGGAGCAGTGCCCTGGCCAGAGTAGCCCGCACTTTTGCAGAAGACATGGCGGCCAGAAACTATTTCAATCACCAGGATCCTGAAGGGCGCTGGCCGAAAGACCGAGCCAGGGCGGCTGGAATCTCTGCCGGCGTCTGGGAAAACATCGGCTGGCAGAAAAACTTCAACGGCTTCACCAGACTGATAGATCAGGTGCAAGCCAATTTCATGAACGAACCTAAGGATGATCCCACAAACCACCGGGCCAATATTCTTAACCGCGGTCACCACTGCGTCGGCATCGGAGTTGCCGTAGTGATGCCCTACAGCGTTATCTGCGTGCAAGAATTCAGCCATGATGATGTGCCTTAATTAGCTTTGGCTGCTCCAGAGCGGCCCTCAATTAATGGGACCACCGGCGAGGAAGTCTCCCCCAACCTCTAAAGTCCGGCAGTCTCAAATAATAAGACGTCGGTTCCAGGCAAAAAGTTCAAGAAGCGAGCAGATATTTGGAGCCGACCATTCCCTATCCGGAAAGGAAGAGCAGATTGAATAATTACTCAGACCAGCCCGCGACGCATGGCTTGTACTGCCGCCTGGGTGCGGTCATCAACTGCCAATTTATTGAGGATGTTGCGCACATGGGTCTTAGCCGTGGCCAGGGAGATTATCAACTTGTCGGCAATCTCCTGGTTAGAAAGTCCATCCACCAGAAGCCCTAATACTTCCAATTCTCTGGGTGACAGCGGTTCAGGCAGGGACGGCAAATTGGAGAAGCTATGGGTGCCATGGGCAGCCGCTCTCGGCGCATCATGAGCAACTGAACTATCCTGACTGTCAATAGGACTGCTGGCGGCTTTACTGCCGCCGGCAGCAAAGCCGCTACTGTTGTAAAGTCTTACAACCCGACTGGCGATGGAGGAATCGAGCCAAATATCGCCGGCATTTACAGAGCGGATAGCCGTGTAAAGCCGCTCGGGCAACACATCTTTGAGACAGTAGCCACCGGCACCGGCGGAAAGAGAAGCAAAGATGTCGCTATCATTATCATGAGATGTCAACATAATGATATTGACTTCCGGATGGGAGAGGCGCAGCTTGCCGGCGGCCTCGATGCCGTCCATGATCGGCATGCCTACATCCATCAAAACCACATCGGGTTTAAGTTCTTCCACCTTATCAATGGCATCCTGACCGTTCTCGGCTTCCCCGATGACGGCAATATCACTTGTTCTTGACAAAACCGTCTTTAAGCCAATTCTCGTTAATGCATGGTCTTCCGCAAGAAGAACTTTGATTTTCACGTTTTCAACTTCGCTCACATCACCACCGGCGTAAAGTATCTGGTTATCCTAGAAAGATTAACATAGTACACTATGCCATAACTATTACAGCAAGAGTGCCACTTTAAGAGACTTCAACAGAATTGAATAAGAGAGAAACCCACTACACTCACTGCGACACCCTGCAGGAGGCTGTGGACGAATATCCGGACCTGGTGGAAGTGGAAAAGCGCATGAACTTTCTGCGCTTCAGCCCGGAAGATGAAGCGCGGGTAAAAGCGGCTGATCCACTTCTGGAGCCGCACCTGGCAGAGATGATGGAGCACCTCTACAGCCATTTCCTGGCAAGCCCTGAAACTGCCGCCTTCTTCCCCAATCAGACCGTGCTGGAAAGAGCCAAATCAGCCCAACAAAACTATTTCAGTCGCCTCACCAAGGGCAACTACGCGGTGGAATATGTGAGAGACAGATGGTGCATCGGCAGCACGCACCATCGCATCAACTTGGATCCAAAATGGTACCTGGGGGCCTACTGTAGCGCCCTACTGTACATGAAAGACCTGCTCAGGGAAAAACTCGATAGTAAAGTCTATGCCGAAACAGTAACTTCGCTCACCAAGCTGATTTTCTTCGATATGTCCTTCGCCATCGACACTTACATTCTGGCCAAAGAAAAAGCTTTGCGAGAAAAACAATTATCAATTCAACTTTTAGAAACAGAGAAAAAAGTCACAAAGAGCATTCTGGAATCGGCTCCGGTTGGGATTATTCGCCTGAACCGCGATCTGCTGGTAGAAGAAGTAAATGAAGAATTCGTAGAGCTATCCAATTTCAAAGAGAGATCTGAGATCATCGGCAAGAGCTTCGAGGAAGTCTGTCCCGGTTTGTCCAGCAAACGCTTTAAACTCTCCATAGAAACAGGCCAAACCTACCAGGTGCAGGCTGAAGCCTGCGTTTTCGGGGAGGAAGACAGCCGCTTCTTTGACTGGGCAGTCTGGCCCGTTACCTCCGAACTGGACAGCGGCCCCGGTCTAGTAGCCATGTTTGCCAATATTACCGACCGCGTGCGCTTGCAAGAACAACGCGAAGACTTCGTTGCCACCCTCACCCATGACCTAAAAACGCCGATTTTGGCAGCCAATCGGGCGCTGAAACTGCTTATGGAAGGCGACTTCGGCGAGGTCACAGATGGACAGAAGCAAATGCTGGACTCGATTCTTCAGAGCAACGACGCTCTCTACAATCTTGTCCTGACCTTGCTGGATGTCTACCGTTACGACTCCGGCGCCAAACAACTCTCAATAGGACCCTTTGACCTCTCGGAAATTGCCGAGCGCGTGGTGCAAGAACTAGACCCGCTGGCTAGAAGCAAGTCTATTAACCTCTCTTTCGTTAAACCGAAACAGGTGCAGATGGTGCTGCTTGACCCGGAAGAGATCAGGCGGGTCATCCAGAATCTAGTTGACAATTCGCTCAAATATTCCAGCAGTGGGGCATCGGTAACGGTCCGCGTAAACTACAAGGAAGCTGAAGCCTTCCTGGAAGTAGAAGACACCGGCAAAGGCATCAGCGACGAGGATAAGCCCAAGCTCTTTCAACGCTTCTGGCAAGCTTCGCCCGGTCGCCGCTACTATGCAAGCACCGGTCTGGGGCTTTACCTCTGCAAACGCATAGTGGACAGCCACAGCGGCCGCATCTGGTGTGAAAGTACCCAAGGTAAGGGCTCTAAATTCAGCTTTGCTCTGCCTTTGATGGAGTTCTAACCATTCCGACCGAATAAAGGGCAACCCAGTCCACCTCTAGGTTCACCTTAGATGAGGCTTAACTTTCAATACTTACCATTTGTCAATCATCCCTTCGAATGAAATCAGCCTCAGGACCATCCATGTTTAACCATTTGGATTGATGTTAGCAACCCGCCATTATCGGATGATGTTCTGGTGGGTTTGCTTGAGATGAGACCGAAAAGCGATGTTAGACAGAAAGCGCGAAACTGAATTCGACCTCTATCTTCAGGCCGGACAAAGGCTCCTTGAGCAGGGAGATCTGAGTCAAGCTGAGAAGATATTGAAGAGTGGGCTACGCAAACTCGACGAACATATTATTGAACAGAATCAGCTACGTAGCTACTTTTTGAAAAGTCTTGAGGTCCTGAAAAGCAGCGCCGCCTGCATTCAGGATAGTGCCTCTGATTCCATTGGTTCGAAGCGCGAGTATTAGAACAGTCGGTCTAATACCAGCAATTTCTCTTGCAGCCGCTCCTTCGCAAGGATGATTAGCCACCGGCAGTTTCATTATTTTGCATGATGGCAATTAGTCCAGATCAGGAGAGTATTAGGAGAGTGGCTTTTTCTTGCGCCAGCAAACAGTCAAACATTCAGGACAGGAGTTCTATTGAAGTCTTATGAACACATTAGAAAGTAATTGCTCTTCCCAGGGCGCGCTTGATAAAGACGATGCCAAGCTAATTGACTTCGGACTTTCAGTACTCAGTCCGCGTTGGACTTCAGAGATCCTTATCGACCTGGCAACCGGACCCAAGCGCACCACCCAGCTTTTGAGAGACCTGAAAGGAGTGAGCGCCAAAACCCTCTGCCAGAGATTGAGAAAGCTGACTGAACTGGGACTGGTTTCCAGACAGACATTTGCGGAAGTACCGCCCCGGGTAGAGTACTCGCTCACCGGCAGCGGCAAGGAGCTGACCAGCATTCTGAATGCACTCAAAGTACTGGGCGCCGATCTCTACAAAAATTGCAAAACCAGAAAGCGTCCACTGCAAAACATGGAAGTGGAAGCCGATACCGAGTCTGCAATTTCCGCCGAATTTACGGCTCAGACCGACATGGGACAGGCCGCCTATTCAATTTAGTCGGCGTCGTCCCACTCTGCTCAAGTTCAACCGAATCGCTCGAACTTGAAGTCAAATTTTCCGCTGATAAAGAGAGCCGTTACCCTTGGGGTAACGGCTCTCTTTTCGTATCCCTTGCACCTGGACTAGTTTGAAACTGCATGTGCGGTTTGACTATTTCCACTATCCAATTAGCAATTACTTGTGGCAATTACTTGTGCTGTTTGACTATTTCTACTGAGCAGTGTGCGCCTCTCAGCACTTCCTCAGCCACAGAGCCCAGCAAGAGCCGATTAAAGCCGGTACGGCCGTGGGAGCCCATGACAATCAGATCTGCTTTCCAGCTCTTAGCCAGGTCTAAGAGTTCCGATTTGACCATGCCGAAGGCCACTTTCGTCTCTACGCTGTGAGAGGGCAAGGCTTCATGCAACTCTTTCTTGGCTACTTCCATGAGAGCATAGGCGGCGTCGGCAGCAGCGCCATCGGTCTGGCTGTAGGCATTGGGAACATAAGCTATGCCTATATCCACCGGAATGGGTTCCACCACATGCGCAATCAAGAACAAATCATCTACACGCCAGGGGCGCTTCACCACATGGTCGAGGGCATATTTGGAACACTCCGAACCATCCAGAGCAATCATTACTCGCATTGTCTTATCCCTGTTTTGACTGAATTCTGACTAACCTTTTTTCCTGATGATTTGCACCGAACATGGTGCCCCGCGCAAAACCGCTTCAGCAACGCTTCCAATGATCAAGCGATTGATACCTTTACGCCCCTGCGACCCCATTACAATCAGATCAGCGTTAAATTCTCTGGCGCAATCAATAATCGTATCCTTGACAGGTCCAGTGAGAATTCTGGTTTCTATTTTATTTCTTGGCAGCTTCTCTTTGACTGAATCGCGAGCACGACTCAATACTTTCTCGCATTCACCAAAGAATGCCTCGGAAGTCTTGGTAAGAGCCGAGGCCATACTCACATCTGCCTTGTCCGGTTCGACAACACTGATGATCAGAAAATGGTCTAAATCAAGCCAGGGTCTCTGCTGGATAAATTCAATAGCCCGCTGGGAGCTCTCCGAGCCATCAAGGGCAACCAGGATATTCATATTGACTTCCCTTAACTAGATCCATTTCCTAGACAATGCTAAGAATTCTACAGCCTCTTCGTCTGCAATGGGGATATTGCGAAGGTGAGCAACTGCTAAATTGCCGAAGCGCATGTATTATCTAGCTGAGGGAAGCAGTTAATGGCAGAGCAAAAGAGTCAGGTAAGCGGAATTAATAAGCTAAAGGGGCTCCCGGCAACCATGGCTTTTATTCTGGTGTTCTTTTACGCCCTTGAACTCTCTTTCTCAGGCTGGCAGTTCTTCAAGGGTGTGGATGGAGACTTGCTCATCAAGTGGGGCTCCAATTTCGGACCAAACACGCTGCTGGAAAGAGAATACTGGCGACTATTTAGCTACGGACTTTTGCACTCCAGCATTGTGCATATGGCGGTGAATTTCTATGCCCTCATCGAGTTCGGACCGCTTGCCCTGGCAGCCCTTGGGCGCACAAGATTCATATTTATCTACTTCTTGAGCGGTGTAATTGGAGGATTGACGAGCATTCTCTTCAATCCCACCGGCAACTCCGTGGGAGCCTCCGCCTCAATCTATGGCATCGTAGCTGCTTTTATAGTAGTTTCCTGGCTCAAAAGAGAAAAAGCCGTAGCCGGGCAGAGGCTTAGAAAACCAGAGTTGATCATGCTCCTGGTCTTCCTGCTCTATAGTTTCTTACTGGGCTTCACTAGCGACTTTATGGACAATTCCGCTCACATAGGCGGTTTCCTCAGCGGAGCCCTGGCTGCGCTGATTCTCACCATCAAGCATCGCAGCCAGGGTCTTAGCTTCCGCTTTAACCTGGCCGCAGCCCTGGCTCTCGCTTCTATTGCACCGGTGATGGCGGAAATCGATACCAGGCGCATGGAAAACAATCCCAAGGTAGACAATTATCTACTGCGCAGCGAGGGAAAGCGACTGGTAAAAGAGAAAAAGTATCTGCACGGCATAGACAAGTTGAACGAAGCACTGAAGATCTTACCTGACGATACGAATACTCTTCTGGCTAGATCTGAAGCCCTTTTGGAACTTGATCTCTTTCAAGCAGCGCTCCGGGATCTCAATCAGATTTTGCAGAGAGACAAAACGAATAAAGGCGCCCTGGCTAGACGGGCTATCGTTTATCACAACTTGAATCAGTGGGAGAACTCGGTGGCAGACTTAGACCAGGCCATCAAGCTTGATAGCGGTCAGGCAATGCTCTACAACAATCGAGCCTGGATGCGGTTGCCCGCGTATAAGGAAGGTGACAATCTCAACCTGGCCATGGCCGATGCCGAAAAGGCAATCAAACTCTCGCCTCACCTTTTCACCGCCTATGATACCAGAGCCACCATAAACATCATGAAAGGCGACTATGAAACCGCCACCAAAGACCTAATGGAATGTTTGAAGCAAGATGATTGCCGGGCCGCTGCCAATTTTCATCTAGCCATAATTGATCTTGTAAAAGGTAACCGCAAAGAAGGAGAAAAGAAACTTGCCCTGGCAAACAAGCTGAACTATCAGCCTGATCAGTTTGAATTGAACTTTTGCAGACAAGAACTGGGGTTAAAAGGACTGCTGAACACACGCCTTACAGAAGAAAATACAGAAGGAGAAAAAAGTGCAAAGACTGAAAGATAAAATTCTCAGCGAAGGGAAGTATCTGGGTAAGGGCATACTGAAAGTCGATTCTTTCATGAATCATCAGATCGACGCACACCTCATGAAGGAAGTCGGCGAAGAATTTGCCAATCGCTTCAAAGGTCTTGGCACTACCCGCATACTCACGGCCGAAACTTCAGGTATAGCACCGGCCCTTTCGGCTGCCCTCACCCTTGATGTTCCTCTGGTTTTCGCCCGCAAGAATAAGCCGGTGACCATGGCCGACAACCCATACAAGGAAGCCGCTCAATCTCATACCCATGGCAAAATGGTAGAACTGATAGTCTCGCCTGAGTATCTCTCAAGTTCTGATCGAGTCTTGATTCTGGATGATTTTCTGGCCTCAGCCAAGACCATCAAAGCCCTGGTCAAACTGGTGCAGGCAAGCGGCGCTACGCTAGTTGGAATCGGTGCCGTCATTGAAAAGGCCTTTGAAGGCGGCCGGCAAGCCCTTGTAGAACTGGGAGTGAAAGACATTCCCGTAGAATCTCTGGTGGCTATCAAGAATTTTGATGGAGACCGGGTCAACTTCGTAGATTAAAACGACGGAAGCGACAGCAGCGACAGCAGCGGCGACAGCAAAATACGACGGAAGCGACTGCGACGGAACCAAGTACGACGGAAGCAAGTTCGACGGAACCAAGTACGACGGAAGCGACTGCGGCAAACGCAAAAGTGCCGGCTCAAATGGCAAGGCGCAATTTCAAATTCATCTTGCATGGGAGACCGGGGGTCTCTCAGAAAAACACGTACCAATGTAACAATAGTGATATTGCAAAATATTACATCACGGTTTCGGGACTTTTTTGCAAATGAAAGCCTTGCTGAATAAGGCTTTCAGCCGTCAATCAGATTTAATTTCTTCCGTTACATGAGTTTTGTGCCCAAGTAAAAACTGTGCCGAACAGACAGGCAGCCCGAATGAATTATTGCCGAACAGTCAGGCAGCCTGAGTGATTTGTTGCCAAAGAGACAGGAGGTCTTAGTGACTTATTACCGAACAGATTGGCACGCTGATTCATCGACTGACTGCCACCAAAGGAACACAGGCAAGGCACTCAGTGGAAATTGCGAGAAGGCAAAATCAGTGCTGCCTGTGCATTCTCATCCCTGGTCGCATGGGCGCCTTTTTTCTTAGCCTCCTTTATTCGACCCTGATTGTCGATGCCCGGCAAATATTCAAAATGCCTGGCAATAACATTGACTACGCCCTGCTCCAGTTGGAGGCGACCAAATACACGCAAATATTTAGTGGAGAGTATGACGGCCCGATACACCTCATAAACTCGAGGATTGACCACCACGTTGGCCATGCCGGTTTCATCCTCCAGCGTGAGGAAAACAAAACCTTTGGCGGTCTCGGGGCGCTGACGACAAATCACACCGCCGGCAACTTCCACATCATCACCATCCATACCGGTGCGCAACCCGCCACAAGAATAAATTTGCCGCTCCGCCGCCCATTGCCTGTAGAAGCTCATGGGGTGAGGTCCCGTACTGAGCTGCATGGTGGCAAAATCAGCCATCACCTCCTCTACTTCACTCATGACAGGAAGAGCAAAACTAGCATCCGGATCCAAATCAAACTCACAGCCAACGCCAAGGCTGCTACTGCTATTACTGCTATTGCTATTACTGCTATTGCTATTACTGCTATTGCTACTGCTATTACTGCGGCTATTACTGCTGCTACTGCTACTGCTATTGCTGCTATTACTGCTGCTACTGCACGGCAAACAATTATCCTCACTGACCAGATAATCAAGTAAAGGCGTAGGTCGGCGCGGCTTGAGAAGCGAAAGCACTTGCCAGAGAGCTTTTCTTCGCCCCTTCACGAAACTCTCGAAAGCACCGGCATTAGCCAGAAGTTTCAGCTCGGAAGCACCAAGACCGCTTCGTTCCACCACATCGGCAAGACTGCGAAAGGAACCCTGTTCAAGCGCTGCACCAATTAAAGTACCGGCATGGGAACCCAGTCCCTCGACAAATCTGATACCAAGACGCAAGGCATACTTTTCGTTCGTACCGCCCTCCTCAACCTCAAGAGTACAATTCCAGGCACTAAAAGCCATATCCACCGGTCGGACCGTAACACCATGGCGCATGGCATCTCGAAGCAAAGACGCCGGGCTGTAAAAACCCATAGGTTGTGCATTGAGCATGGCACAATAAAATTCCGCCGGGTAGTAATGCTTCAAATAAGCAGATGCATAAACAAGCAAGGAGAAAGAGGCCGCATGGCTTTCAGGAAAGCCATAACTGGCAAAGGCCCGGAGCTGGTGGGTAATAGTCTCAATTGCTTCCTGTCCAAAGCCGTTCTTCTGCATACCGACAGCCAGAGCCTGACAGAGCTTGGACATCTTCTCAAGTGAACGCTTATGACTCATCACCTTTCTCAGCTCATCAGCCTGAGAAGCGGTGAAACCGGCAGCAGTAACAGCCAGCTTCATACCCTGCTCCTGAAAAAGCGGCACCCCCAGGGTGCGCTTCAAAATCGGCTCCAGACTGGCATGCAGATACTGCACCGGCTCCAAGCCCTGCCTTCTGCGCAAATATGGATGAATAATATTGCCCTGAATAGGACCGGGTCGAACAATAGCGATAGAAACTATAATGTCATAGAAGCAAGTGGGCTTAAGCTTGGGCAAGATGTTCATCTGCGCCCGCGACTCAACCTGAAAGACCCCTACGGTATCAGCGGTCTGCAGCATCCGGTAAATATTCTCGTCGAACATATCCAGCTTGCCTATATCAAGGGAAATCCGACGATGCCCTTGCAAAAGCTTGAGTGCTTCCTGAATCATGGTCAGCATACCAAGACCAAGCAGATCGATTTTAATGAGACCGACTATGTCGAGGTCGTCCTTGTCCCACTGAATGACGGTACGCTCAGCCATGGAAGCCGGCTCCACCGGCACCAGTTCGCCTATGGGGGCAGCAGAAAGAACAAAACCACCCACATGGATAGAGCGGTGTCGCGGCAACTGATGCAACCCGGCTACCACTCTCAGCAGCAACTGCACCCGTCTATCTGCCAGGTCGAAACCATAGGGTCGAAGCAGACCCTCACCACTTTCAGACTCCGCCCCTGACTTATCAAACCCGCCTAGTTTAGCAGCAGCCTGAGCCGCTTCACAATGTCCGACCAGAGAGGCTAAGAGGTCAGCCTGCTCCAGGGAAAAACCCAGTACAGAAGCGGCATCTCTCACAGCCGAACGGCCCCTGTAAGTAATCACCTCACAGACCATGGCGGCATGCAAGCGCCCATACTTGCGGTAAACATATTGCAGAACATGCTCACGTTCCTGGTGCGCAATATCGAGATCGATATCGGGCGGTTCGCTGCGACCCTCTGAAAGAAAGCGCTCAAAGAGAAGATCCATGGAAATAGGATCTACCGCCGTAATCTTCAGGCAATAACAGACGGCCGAATTAGCGGCGGAACCACGTCCCTGCACAGCAATACCGCGGCTCTGCGCGAAACGTACAATATCCCACATAATGAGAAAATAGGGAGCCAGCTTGAGACGATTGATGAGGCTCAACTCGTGCTCAAGCTGTTTTCGGTAGGCTGGCTTCTCGCTCAGATCGCCGTAACGATCCAGGGCCCCGCGATAGACCAGAAAGCGAAGCAATTCGCTGTAACTATAGCCACTCGACTCCAGTGCACCAGCATCCAGGTCCTTTCCAGGCTCCTGCTCCCGTCCCTGTCCCTGCTCCCGTCCCTGCCCCTGCTCCCGTCCATGTCCCTGCCAGTTCTCAACCGGCTCAATTAAAACCATGTCTTGCCCAGCGGAAGCAGGTGAAGACGAGGGAGAAGAAGAAGAAGAAGAAAAAGAAGAAAAAGAAGAAGACGACGACGACGGCGATGAAGACGGAGGCGACAGTGAAGACGGAGGAGGCGGCAAAGAAAGAGCAAGATAAGCTTCCCGAGAAAGGCGGAAAGCCGGCAGCGGCGGGTCGAGCCAGCCCAGCCGGAACTGACACTGTTCGGCCACAAACACGGTGTTTTTCACACCGGTTAAATTCTCGCTAAAAAGTCGAACCATTTCATCAGCCGACTTGAGATACCAGCTACCGTTCGGCTTAAGACGACGGCCGGCCTGGGCCAGAGTAACCCGGTGCTTGAGACAAGTAAGCACGTCATACACAATGCGCTCCGAAGCTCGCCCGTAACGCACGGCATTAGTGACAACCCAGGGCACACCAGTAGACTGCGAAACTTCAATTAAGCGACGTGCCACAAGATTTTCCTGGGGCAGATGATGATTACTCACCTCCAGATAAAACCGCCCGGCAAAAACCTCCCGGAACTTCTTCAAACTCTTGAGCGCCTGCCCATGGTTACCGCTATAAAGAGCGCGGGGAATAACCCCGTTCTCATCACCGGAAAGTGCCAGGAGCCCCTGGGAACGCTCAAAGAGATCGTCGTATTTGACCCGCGGCGAACCGCGCTCGCAGTTCGAACGAGCCCTGGTGATCAAAGCGGAGAGATTGTTATAACCAGTCAGATCGCAAACAAGCAAAACCAGGCGGGAATCATCTTCCAGCACCAGCTCAGCCCCGACTATGGCGTCAACACCGTTTTCCCGTCCGGCCTGGGAAAAGCGAGGCATACCGCCCAGATCAAGGGTATCGGTAAGAGCCAGGGCATAAAGACCCAGCTCCCGGGCCCTTACTATAAGCGACTCAGGCAAGCTGGCGCCGTCAAGGAAGGAAAAGGCGGAATGACAATGCAACTCGGCATAGTCAATGGCAGCCATATCAGTCGAATACACCCTCCACAAACCAGCTGCGCTCTTGATGATCAAAGACCAAAAGAACAGTCATAAAAGAAGGCAATACTGTCTGCAATTTTCCCTTCCTGCCGAACTCTCTGATATTTCTGGCTGCTAAAGACAACTCCTTCCGCTCCAATAGAGCGACATAGTAGGACTTACGAACAGGCACCTCCCACCACATACCGGAAATACGTTCCGGTATGGTGATACGGCTTATGCGATACCACTGTCCTTTATAGGTGACAGCCGTAGGCAAAGAACTCTCAAGAGGTCCCTGACCAAGGCTTTCTTCGGTTAGTTGTACAAAAACCGGCATAGCCGGCACGTGACGCTTAAGTACCAGACCGGGCATTAAGCTATCCTTTCCAGGGGCATAAGAGCCCAAATAACGATCTACATAGTCTCTATCAACAGGCAGTAAGCAAGCGGGATTGGCTCTAGTCAGCACCGGCTGCCAGAACCCGGCAGCCTCAGGAGTGTAATGATCACTTGCCACAGGACGCACAAGGACATCTTCTCCCAGCCTGGTCGTAAGCCGCTGCATCAACAAAGTAATGGACTCACTATCATCTAATCGCACCTCCTTTTCATTATTCGGAACGGAAATCTGTTCAAAGACTTCTTTGCTAAAACGAGAAACCACAAGTTGAACAGCGGTAAACTCACGGGTAAGCGGCTTCGACTCCAGAGAGAGCCTCAATACATCGAGAAGGAAGCGGCTGTTATTGGACGGACGTAAAAGTTTGATGAGGCGATCTTCAAATAGCTCATCATCATTAAGGAAGCGAGCCGTCAACTCCTCGGCAACAAAGCCTTGCGTGCGCAGAGCGGCCGTGAGGCGGTCGAGCATGCTCTTCAGAACGAAAAGTGTCTCCTTGAGAGAATCCATAGAGGAACCAACATCAAAGGCACACTGAAAAACCCTATCAACTTCCGGCAACGTGGGACTGAAAGAATCCAGACCGGAAGCCAGGTCGTAAGCTCTAAGCACATCGTCACCAAACCTCCCCACGAAAGCCGGTCTCGGTAGAGCCAAAAATTGTTCGATAGTTTTTACTCCCAGCCCGTGGAGATTGGCTCTCGACTCTGCCGCCAGAGGCAAGAGATCGATGGAAAGTGGTGCCATAAAGTGCACGTCCTGGCCGGGAGGGACCATTGTCCAGCGTTTTTTCGTACCGGCACTGGCTATACGCGCTGCAAAAGCGCAACTAGCGATGCCGACCCGGCCGTCAACAAAACCATGACAGCTAGCCAACTTAAGTAAATCTCGACAAAGCTTGCCCTCGCCGCCCAGGCGACCAAGTCCCTCAGCATCGATGAAGAAGATGCCAGGCTCAGCGCAACTGACTCTTGGGGAGAGCGCGATAAGCTCTCGCGCCAATTTCTTCTGCGCATTCTTGTATAACTTGTCATCATAAGCCCTCCAGATAAGTGACGAACAAATTGCCCTTGCTTCAGTAAAGGTCATAGCCGGCACAATGCCCTCTCTACTCGCCTCCGGGGAGCAGAGAATAATTTTGCATCTACCAATATTGCTGTCTTTACTTAAACTTGTTTTGGATGATTGATCTGCGGCAAGCAAGACGAAAGGCTTGCCTTTAAGCTCATCCCTTTTTTGATGTACGACGATCGGGAACCGGGGAATGCGTAAACAGGCGATTCGGTACATAAGGAGCCACACTTACCTCCAGGCTTTTAGACAAACCGGCTTTAAAGACATTGCTCCTGATGGTGGGCACGATTGCCACCGGACCACTGACGCCCTGTTCTACCTTAATGGGCTCGATAAAATTGAAATCAACTCTACCGCCCGAACCGGCAAAAGAAGAGGAAGTGGAGTCATCATCCCTGAGCACAACAAGAGAGGCATTGGATCGCTCCAGGGACCTCTTCAATCTAGCGTTAATATTGCTCGTGATGACTCCTCTGTCCGCCAGGTCAAGAATGACCACATCAAAAGCGTGAGAGCGAATCAATTGCTCACAGGCCCACAGCGCATTCTTCACATAATCGTACTTGTGATGCTGACCGTATCTGGTCTGACCATCCAAATCAGCACAATCTCCACTTCTTAAAACCCAGAAGCGCCCTTTATTCTCAGTGCCCACCAGGGCCCAATCGGAAGCAAGCAACCTGTCAAAAGTATCTATATAAATAATATTCAGGCCGGTTGCGCACCAATTCGCACAGATGGTTCTTAAGACCGTTGTTTTCCCAGAAGAAGCAGACCCTACCCATTCAGACATGTGTCGCCGGATAAGAACAGGAGAAAGAACCGCATCAAGCGACTCCACCCCAGACTTGAGCACCCTGGCGCTTTCCTTTGCGGAAAGCCATTTCCCAGGAAATAGCTGCTCAAGCTCACGTCTTAAATTAGCGACACCAACTTGGACCATAGCCAGCGCTATAGCCTCCTTTCTAATTCACAATTGCATTTCCCCGATGAAGAAATTAAACCATACAGCCGTATGGTAGTCAACCTTTTTCTTTCCGATTTTTATATCGAAGCGCTCTTGTTCGCATATTTAAAGTAGAAGCAAGGCATATACACCTTCGACTTAGAGAATCAGGCCACCGGCAGAGTGAAATAGAAGGTGGTGCCCAGACCAAGGGAGCTGGTGGCCCAGATTTTTCCACCATGCAAATTGACTATGGCCCGGCAAATAGCAAGGCCTAAGCCGGAACCACCCTTACCCTTATGCTCGGCGGAACTGACCTGGGCAAAGCGTTCAAATATGAGCTCTAGTTGATCGGGGGGAATGCCCGGTCCCTGATCGGTAACACTGATTTTGACCCAGTGGCCCTCACGCAAAGTAGACAGCGAGATGCGGGAACCAGGTGGAGAAAACTTGATGGCATTGGACACCAAATTAAAGAGCACCCGGCAAATCTTGTCTCGATCGGCAAGCACACAAAGCTCAGTCTGCTGCAGCTTGAGAGCAATACGGCTTTCCTTCATCCACTGGCTCAAATTGAGATCCACTTCCTGGAACATATCAGCAATTCTTACCGGGGCCAGCTCGAGAGACATCGTGCCAGACTTGATTTTTTCAATATCCAGCAAGTCATTGATGAGATTCATCATGCGGGCACCATTGCGATCGGCAACCTGCACAAGCTCAACGCCTCTGGCATTCAAGCTACCGAGCCGACCGGCTTCCAACATCTCCAGGCAGGCCTGTATGGTGGTTAACGGAGTCCGCAAGTCATGGGTAAGCATGGCCGTCAGCTCTTGTTTGGCCTGCTCCAGTTCCTTACGCTCACTGATATCGTGAATAACACAAAAGAGACTGCGATCGGCCTCAGACCACTGGCCGCTCCAGAGAGCCGTCACCACCGCACCGTCTTCTCGCTCTATCCTGAGTTCCACCTCTTCGCCACTGGCGCCGGAACGCAGGGTCTGATACCAATTGAGAGCCTTCTCCTTGTCGGCAGCGTACACGTACTCGACAAAGCGAGAAGCCCTTAACTCATCTGCATAATAACCAAAGAGCCTCTCGCCGGCCGGATTCATGGCCGTAAAGCAACCTTTATCATCAATGGCGCAGATGGTATCACGAGCATTGGCAACAATGGCGCCCTGCTGCCGCAAAAGGGTATCCAGCTCAACCGCCATGGTGGAAAGCACTTTGGACAGACCGGCAATCTCATCGCTACCGGAAAGCGGCGCACTTATGGGGCGCCCGGTGCCGAGTTTACGCACTTCGTAGCTCAGGTGCCCGAGGCGATTGGTAACCCGCCCCACCAGGAAGACGGCCAGGATGAGACTGAAGACTACGTTACCAGCAAGGGCAATAAGGAAGATATTGATGGTACGTTGGCGATACTGCCGCAATCTCATGGGGCTATCTTTGAGCAGTTTCTCCTCCTCCTGCTCAGCCAGATAAAACTCCTGCGAAAGCATCTTCAAATAGAGATCCTTGAGGTTCTTTTCCTTCACCTTGTGATTGGCGAAAACTTCGTCGTACTTACCCGAACGCAGTTCCTCGCAGGTGGAATCCAAGATCTTTTCAGCATCATCAAGAGCCTTGATGGCTTCGCCGACGGCACCGGCCAGCTTGGACTTGGTACCGGAGAGACTGACCAGTTCCTGGTACTGTTTGCGCAAATGACCGAAAGTCTTCTTATAGCTTTGATTGAGGAAGGAGGTTGTAAGCATGGAACTGCGGCTGACGGAAGAGGCCGTGTTCCATACTTCATATATTTCTTTGCTGATGGAATTTATCTTGTCGTATACAGCCCGGGAATGATTGGCACGCTCGGCCTCCTCCTCCGCCTGTTTCTGCAAATCAAGCAAAAGAAAAGCAGAGCCGACCTCAAAAATCAGGGGCATGGATATTAGAATTATCGCTTTAGAGGTTAGTGAAAGCTTCACTTAACTAACCGGTCAATAAAATGAGAGACACTTTGCATCCAGAAAATCTTCCATAGACATCTGCCATAGTTTATAGTCGAATCTCGAAACCGTCATCATTTATAGTCATTCTTGAATTGCCCTGCCCAGGATAATACGATGCCAAAAATTCTCTATGTAGAAGACGACAAAGACCTCGCCACCATGGTGAAAGAATGGCTCGTCGGCGAGAACTTTACCCTGGAGCTGGTGCATGACGGTGCCCTTGGCTGGGAGTACTTGCGACAGGGCGATTACGATCTAATTATTCTCGATTGGGAGCTTCCAGGCATGTCAGGTGTGGAAATTCTCAAGCGCTATCGCAATATGAGCGGCATGACGCCGGTATTGATGCTCACGGGCCGGGGCCATGTGGAAAACAAGGAACAGGGTTTCGACGCCGGCGCCGATGATTATCTGACCAAGCCCTTTGCTATGAAGGAGCTTTCCGCACGCCTGAGAGCCTTGATGCGCAGACCGGCCATGATGGTCTCCAATGCCATCAAAGTCGGTGATCTGGAGCTTGATCCCACCAAGCACACCGTCACGAAAGCCGGGCAACCACTGCATCTTCTACCCAAAGACTTTTCTCTTCTAGAATTCTTCATGCGCAACCCGGACAAGGTATACAGCACGGAAGCACTCATGATGAGGGTCTGGAACGCAGATTCGGAATCCGGCACCGATGCCCTCAGAACCGCCATCAAGCGCCTGCGCAAAGCCCTGGATGGAGATACGGCCGAGAGTGATTCGATGATCGAAAACATTCCTCGCATCGGTTACCGTCTCAAATCCAGATAGAGCAAGTTCTTCAGAGCGGCGAACTGAATTCTTCCACCAATTTGACTCGCTTGGGCCGCTTCCAACCCTTGCGAGTACGTAGTTTGAAGCATACAAAGGTCTTCAACTGCTCCAGGGTCAAGCCTGAGGCCAGCGCCTGCCAGAGCACCTTGCGAGGCTTGCTCTTGAGACCGCGATCCAGATCGAAGTATTCCATCAGTTCCAGGGCTTCATCACGCCAGAGCAACTGAGCAAGCGCCAGGGGGTCCAGCTCATAATTGAGCCTTGCCGGCCAGATTTCGCTGGCATAAGGCTTGCCGTCTCGTTTGCCCACGGCAATCAGTCCCCAGTTACCGGGCACAATCTTTACGGCGTCTTCCACGTGGCGTTCATGGGCCACGAGAGTCATCTTTTCGAAAACCCGACCGTAATAAAGCGTCTGCCTGGGCAGCCGCTCCAAATTATCCTTCTCGCTTTTGATCTCATAGCCATGCAAAATATCGCCAATCACAGCCAGATCAACCCGCACTTCACCACGGGAAAGCTCCAGTTCATCCACTACCCGCTGACGCGGATTTTCTTTGAGGACCTTTCTGATTTCAGTCTGATAGAGAATGCGACGAACGTCCAGTTCTTTCACGAAGCTTACCCCAGGGTGCTAAACCCACTGAAGAATCAGTCAATATGCTGTTCGCTACCGCTCCCATCTTCAAATCCATCGGCTGCCGGCACCACGGCGCTCATACCGGCGAGAGTAAGTATAGCTGCCGCAAGGGAGTAGAGAACTAACTTCATTCAGTGTCTTTCTAGAATTTCTTCGGTTGAACAAAAATTGGTGAGGGGACAATCCTGGAAAAGTCTTTGTTTGGAAGACCGGAGCTAAAAATGGTGTCAGGACCCCCCTCTGAATATCATCCTAGCAAATTACCGTGCCGCTCTTCTTCCGCCTGACAACAAAGCAAGATTCTATAACTCAAATTTTACGGGCGCTTCAAGAGCTTGCCAACAGGAGAAAATAAAATACCGTCCCTTCCCTTATCAGCCGCAACAATGCAGAAAGAGCCGATAATTGCGATCAGGGAGCCAGGTCTGGGCGCCCCTGAGAGGCCAGAAAATTGACAAATGCACTACGCAGGTCAACGCCGTCCAGTTCGTTGCGAGGGCTGAAACCAGCCAGCTTGTTGAAGCGGCTCTCCAGATTACCGTCGCGAGTTGGCCGACCGGCATAAGTGAAAACTCTGTTGGAGCTACGATTGATCAACTCACCGGTGTTGAGCATGGTGTAATCGTTCAAAGACTCTTGCTGAAACTGCTCACAAATTTGCCCTGTGGCTCCGTAGCTTTCAGTAATTATGTAATGGGTGCGGGTAACCAGCTCGCTGGGGGAGAACCTTTCACACTTCCTTGCCACGGCAATAAACCGCACGCTCTTTGCCCCGGACATAGAATCAGTTTCGGCGGGCAAAATGTTAGCCTGCCAGATGGCGCCGCTTCTATCAATCTGATGACCAAAAGAGACGGTCATCCGATTGTCCGTCCATTGATTGATATTGGAGCGGTAACCCGTGACCAGGTCTGTGGCGCTAACCGTCACATCCCCCTGTTTGCTCCAGGTACCGGCCATCCAGGCGGGAATCTGGAACCATTCCACCATCTTCTGGGGTCTGCTCTGATAGTACTGCTGGGCACCGTATCTAGTCGCATTGGAGCTTAACAGCGAGACCGGATGCCTGCTCTGGTCTGTACCGCTATCCTGTGAAATGGGAGGCAAATATTCCGAATGCTCGATGCCCAACTGCAAGGTTTCCGCACCCACAGGAGCGAATAGTGACAGAAGGAGACAGGAGAGGAGGGGAAGAAGACGCCGGGTCATTTAGTTACCAGTGTTTGAGATGCTTGCTAATCTCTTGTGTCCTTTTCAGCAGCACTTCTTTCTCGGGACAATCCTTCACCTTTTTGGTGATCTCATAAACCGAAGAAAGCCGCTCTTTGGCATTGCGCTTATCGTTCAGGCGCAGGTAAGTACCGCTGAGACCAAGCAGGCTCTCAGCATAACGTAGATACACGTTGTCGGCACCGCCCGGAATCTTAGCGACCTTCTTGTCCTTCTCCAGGCTGGCGAACATGGCTTTGTACTGAGCTGCAGACTTCTCCAACCATTCGGCTGCCTTATGTAGTTCCGAACGCATGGAATAAGCGGTACCCACACAAGCACAAACACTGCCATAGCCATATTCTTTAGCGTTCTTGGCGAGGGCGGCCTCGTACTCCCTGGTGCCGACGGCTATTACTTCATCGAACTCGCCCTTCTGCACCTTAAACTCCAGCAAGGTCTGAATGGCCCAGGCCACTCCGCCGGGAATCAAGGATCGCAGGGAAATAGCTTTCTCACAGAATTTGCCGCAGGCTTCATAAGAATAAGTGCGGGCGGCCATCATCACGGCCATCACCAGAGCAGCCCGAAGACTACCCACAGCCGTAATTAAGGCAAAGATGATCATCACGGAAGCAAGCACAATGGCAGTCCAGTTGGGTTCGGACCCCGCCGACTCCATAAGCGAACGTACACCGAAGTAAATCATGGTCAAACTGAGCAGCTCACCGCCGACCAGCACCCCCCAGAAAATTTGATAGCAGGTCTTATTCTTGGAGTCGGACAGTTCCGGCATAACCGGCGCTTCCACCTTGGGTTGGGGCTGCTTGGGTACGTATTTGATTTGCTGAGACTTTGCCATCTGTGTTAACTTTTCCACCACTTCACAACTATCCATTGTATCTATTTAAGGGGTTGGAAACCTTAGTGATTTCAAACCCGACCAGCGCAGCTAAAGGTCTTCCTCTCGCGTCAGCCACGGGCTCCCCCGCTTGGGACCGCCGAGCCCCGAGAAGGCAGAAATATGGGCTGTCGAACTGCTTAACAATATTCCAAAGGATCAGCTTACTGACCGATAGCTGATAAAGGGATAAGGAAATACACTTAAGTTAGAGAAAGGAGGCTCAGGGAAAGGAGAAAGTTATGGACAAGATCAGTAAGGGAGACCCTAAGGCAACTATTTCATGCCAGGTTTGCCACGGCGTCCATGACACGGGCAAACATGTGCTCAAAAGCAGCAAACGCAACGACACTCAT
>JACRFZ010000060.1 GCA_016212515.1 Candidatus Melainabacteria bacterium | reverse complement strand
TCTCCTGGGCTGTTTCTTTTCCCTCGACGAGGCTGTATTCAATGCCGGGAAGCAGGTTCTTACCGGTAATTTCAGGATACTTGGCGCTGTCGTCTTTGCTTTCTTTGGCAGCGGAGCCTTTGTCGTCGGAGATCAGCAGCTCGCCAAAACCGTACTTGGAGAGATCGGTCTGTTTGCCCATATTGTTTACTATTTGCCAGTCCTGCTGGTTAGCGCTGCACCAGTTGTTGTCCCAGACAAAGCTGGTGTTTTCCGGCGGGCTGGTTGGCCTGTCATGGCTTTCAGTCTTAGCTTCAGGCATGGTAGGGGGCTCGTGGCAAGAAAATGGTAGTAAAGGTAGAGGTCCAATCTTTAATCAATGTAGATTACAACTCTAGAGTGTCGGAGTTGTGATCTGGCTACCTCGATGGGGCATCTTGGCGGCGTAGAGCAAACTTTCGTAATTTGATCTTGCCTGGTTGTCTGAGCCGGCAATAGGATGGAACTATAGGGGTTTGGTCGGGGTTTACCCGCCGAAGGGTGAAGAATGAAAGCATCAGGAAGATGGAGGCTGAAGCCGGCCTGGGCGCTTTTAATCTTTGGTTTGGCGGTGTTCTACGACTTGAATCCGATGTATCCGTTTTTGCTTCCCTTCGGAGTGAACGCCCATTTACCGATTCCGAAGGTGGTTGATGCTTCCTGGGCTAAGTCTAGTCAACCGAGCGATGTAAAAGTAGTGCGGGTTGATTTGGTTACCGGCCAGGTAACGCTGTCCGGCGCGCGCGGTTTAATCGAACTCAAGACCTATTCAGGCGGACGCCGCCCGACCCTGGGTGTGGTTGTGGCTGGAGGGGTGGCCGGCACCTTCGATTCTCCGGCCCGTGGTCTCTATGACAAGTTAGGCAATTCACTTTCCAGTGATCGCATCATGACTGTTCATTTGTGTTTTCGCAAACCGCAGGAGTTTGCCGAGACGGTCTATGACGCTCGTGCGGCCGTGCAGTATCTAAAAAGTGTTGGTGTGGAAAAGGTTATCCTGGTCGGGCATTCTCTGGGCGGCGCCGCTATGATCAGTGCGGCTGCTTTTGAGCCAGACGTTATTGGTGTGGTGCCTATCTCCAGTCAACCTTATGGAGCCAATCCCATCAGGGAATTGCGGAACAGGAAGGTTCTGGTCATGACTGGTCTACTTGATGTAGTTGAGCCTCCGGCATGGTCTCGGGCCATCTTCAAAGAGACGGTGGGAGAGCGAGAGATTGCCTACTTTCCCGGCTCTCACAACCTGGATGAATGTGCAGACGGTGTCTATGAACGGTTGCGGAATTGGATTCTCGCCTGTAAGAGGGAAAGCACTTCAGCAGCGCCGGCAAGAACTTTGACGGCACTGGCAAAATAGATTTGCAATTGGCTTATCGCACAACTTGTTTGTTGCCTGCCGTAAGTTGTGCTTGAGTATCTTGCCTGTCTTTCTTTATGGCTTGAGCCAGTTGTGCACGGGTGTTTTTATTGTCGAAACTGGCAACCATAGATTTCAAATTCTGGAACCATGGTTTGAAATGATGCTGCCTCATTTCGGCGTAGGTTCTGTCAAATGTCCAGTTATCTTTAGTAAGGCGCATGATGCCTACAAGGGTTCCCGTTCGGTCTGCTCCCTGGCGGCAGTGAATGAAGACAGGTTGGTTGATGGGGCTTTCCACGATGTTAATAAACTGTGCCACCTTGTCCATAGAGGGCTTGTTAAAGGTGAGCGGCATGTGCACGTAGTTGATACCAAGATCTCTGGCCTGGTTCTCTTCCAGTATGGGCCCAAGACCAGGCATGCGCAGATCGAGCACTGTTTTAACCCCACTTTTAGCCAGAAGCTGCATGCCCTTCTTACCTGGGGCCGCTCCACGCCAGAGTTTATCTGAAACCAGATCAAAGTTGTCGATGGTCGATACCAGGTCGCTTCGAACTTGGGGTGTAAGTTTCCCGAGTCTTTTTGTTTCTGCTTCTGCTGCCAGTGGCATGTGCAGTGTTAGCAGGCAGGTATTTTGAAGATCACGCTTGTATGCGGTCCCTTCCAGGTTGGTATCGGGAATAGTGCCGCTAGTTTGGGACGAGTGTTCTTGTGCTTGCGCTTGCGCTGCAAAAACTGTAAGGAGAAGTGCTGCGCTCATTGACAGGAGCGTCTTGCCACCAAAAATGGTTGCTCCCCGGACGCCGCTGAACGGCGCTCCCGACACGATACCGGATTTAGTGCTGGCAGATTGTCTGGCGACGCTTCGCAAGAGAACCCCGATTAACTTCTTGAGGAAAGGCTTTCATTACATAGTAGCCTGAAAGCAAAATGCTAGCACGCGTGCATCTTTACAATCAACCCCGAGGGCGCGCCTGCCGCGGTCTTACCAAATCTGAGAGGGAAGTAATTTCTCGGGTATACTCTCTTACGTGGATTTTAGAGTACAGAATGTCATGGGTGAGTACGATTTGGCCAGAAGGCGAAGTCGGCGTTTCGTTCTGCTTCTGAAAATACTCTTCCGGGAGTTCCGGGGCTTCCTTCTGAGCATGATTATTGCTTTCAGTGTTTCGGTAGCCCTGCTTTACTGTTTTTATCCCCGCAATCTTCTTGGCGGCGCCACCATGACAGTGGCCCAGGCTGCCTATTACACGCTTTTGATGATTTTCTTTGAGAGTCCGCTCACTTATGTAGATGACTATCGGCTCTCTCCCTTGTTCTTTATCTTGCCTATTTTGGGGCTGATAATTATTGCCGAAGGCGTTGTGCATCTCGGCAACCTGCTCTTTCAACATAAACGGTACTCAAAGGAGTGGCAGTCAATGATCGCTGAAACCATGGAAGACCACGTTGTGGTTTGCGGCCTCGGCAATGTGGGGGTGCGTGTGGTGCAGCACCTGCGGCGTTTTAGCGAAGACGTGGTGGCTATTGAGACTAATCCCGAGGCTCGCTTCGCCACTGAAGTCGCCGGCTACGATGTGCCGGTTCTCTTTGGAGATGTGCGTGATTCTGCTAGTTTGATGAGGGCTTCGGTGCCTAAGGCTAAGGCCATCATTTGTGTAACCGATAATGATCTGGCTAACCTTGAGGCGGCGTTGACGGCACGGGAACTAAATCCAAAAATTCGAGTAGTGATTCGAATGTTTGACCAGAACCTGGCCAAGAAAGTAGAGAAGTCCATGGGTATTCAGGGAGCCTATAGTTCGTCCGCCCGGTCAGCCAGGCTCTTTGCCCAGGCCGCCATTTCCGGCGACATACTCGATTCCTTCGAGTTTGGCGGCACCATCATCAATGCTGTGCAATTGACTGTGGAAGCCAATACGATTCTAGTCGGCCACGATATAGATTATTTGCGGGGCAACTATGAAGTAACTATTCTCTGCCATGAAAGGGCTGATGGCACGGTGGACTGGAACCCGGCTCCCAGCAATCCCCTATCAGTGGGCGACAAACTCTTGATCATGACCGACCGGGCCGGCTTGAAGAGACTGACTCCGCTTTCTTCCAAGCTGGTTCTGCCCAGGGATAAGACCTGAGCCGTGAGCGGCAAGAGCAAGAGTCGGCAAAGTAACGAGCGTTGTCAAGATGTTGCAAAATTGAAACTACTCGTAACATGGCTACAAAGTACAACTTGATAAGCCTGTTTATGGGTAATCTAGTCTTGGCTTTGTTGGTTTTTACCCACCCCAAGTTGAACAGGCAAAGTAGGCGATTTCCATGCTCAATTATTTGAGCTGGTTAAGTTAGGTACCCCCCCAAGGTCAGCCGGAGCAGATTCCACTCGATGTTTGGTCTCAAATTGAACGGAGCCGACCACAGTGATGAGCAACAAGTTGCTCGTCTGGCTCGCAAGATTGCTGCCAGCATGACTCGTCCCTGGACGATCATGGAAGTGTCCGGGGATCTGACGCAGGTACTTCTGCGCAATAATCTTTTTGAGCTGTTACCTCCGGAATTGAGCCTGGTGCACGGTCCGGGCTGTGCCGTGGCCTCGGTGCCGGTGCATATTTTCGACAGGGCGATTGCTGTTGCCCAGGAACCGAATGTGATCTTTTGTGCTCCCGCCGAACTGCTGAGAATTCCCGGCAGCAGCAAAGACTTGTTGGAAGTTAAGGCGCAGGGCTTCGATGTGCGGGTCGTGTATTCGCCTTTGGAATGTATCGGCATCGCCCGCAGTAATCCTGATAGCCGCGTTGTTTTGTTCGACGTAGGCTTTGAGAACAATGTGCAGATGGATGCCCTTGCTGTTTGGCAGGCTCGCCGTCTCGGTGTAAACAACTTCCTGCTCTTGAGCTATCACGCCAATTTGCCGCCGGTAGTTTCATCGCTTCTGTCGGATTCCAACTGCATGGTGAACGCTGTTCTGGGACCCGGTCAGATTTGTTGCGTAACCGGCTATGAGAGCTACGAAGCCATCGCTGAAGCCACCGGCCGCCCTATTGTGATAACCGGTTTTGAGCCGGTGGATATTTTGGAAGGGATACTGAAGAGCGTCAACATGCTGGAGTACGGTAAAGTCTCCGTCGAAAATCAGTACAAGCGGGCCGCCAGTCGCCAGGGTAACCTTGAAGTGCGTGCCCTGATCAGTGAGGTCTTTGCTCCCTGCGAAAGAGAATGGCGCGGCATTGGTGTAGTACCTATGGCCGGTTATGCCCTTCGCCCTGAGTTCGCTGCTTTTGACGGGCACCTGGCTTTCGCTCCCAGCGAACCTTGCAGTCCAGAGGCCAATGGTTGTATCTCCTCTCAGATTTGGCGCGGCTTGAAAAAGCCTTTCGAGTGTCCGCTCTACGGCAAAGCCTGTAAACCTGATAGCCCTCAGGGTGCCACCATGGTTTCGGCCGACGGCACCTGTGCCGCTTACTACAAGCATCAGAGAGCACGCAGCCTCAGTTAGTAGGCTGAAGCTAAAAGTAAACGGCGCTCATCAGGGCGCGCCCATGCGGAAGAAACTGCCAAGTACGGCCATGACTATCACTACCAGAAGGGTGACTTCCTTCGGTTTGCGATAGACCCGCGTAAAGCCCAGGTAGTTTAAATACATGGTGTAGCACAGTGCTGCAAAGATTCCGATTTCGAGCTTGCCCAGGGCCAGAAAGGATAACAGTATGGGTGCCTTTCCGTAGCAGACTACTCTCAGGGCGGCATTGAAATTGCCCTTGCCGCCTAGTTGTTGGAACACAAAATTGAGCAGCGCCGCACCGAGAATAGCTGAGATTAGCCCCATGACCAGCTCTGCAAAAATTGGTGTGAGGCTGAATTTGAAAATGCATCTAAGAATGGCGGCGCTGGTCTGCACTACCAGTAGAAAGAAGAGAGGTTCCGCCAGCGTGCCGTCTGTCGGCATTTTTGCGAAGAAAACCCGGGGCGATTGGAGAATGTTCTTCGCCGTCAGCAGGTTGAAGGCCAGTATTCCCAGCAGATCCTGGCGGTTCATGCGAAAGCCTGCATCTGGCTGCGGGCTTTCGTCGTTAGCCGCGTTGCGGTCGTAAAATCCTGCCGCTCTCAAGGCCGCTGCCCCGCGTGAAATCTCTTTGGGCGGAGCTTTGGTGAAGGTCTCGCTGAGAGCCGACTTTTCTCCGTTTAGACCTTGTGGGAGCGGCTGTTGAGCAGGCTCTACGGTCTTGCCGGCCGGCTGCGGTGCCTGCAAGGATTCCGTCTGACTCTGGATAACATTGGCAAAAGTTTCTTGCCAGACCGAGGGCTTGGTGGGAGGCGCGTCCTTGTCCGGCTTCTTCTCCCTGGCTTTTGTAGCCTTGCGCAGAGCCTCTTCATATTCTTCCGCGAAGAATTCGAACTGTGGTTCGGCACCGGCTGCCCATGGCTTATCCGGGTCTTGATGCGGGACAATTACCGGCGGCGTTTTCGGCACGTATTCATTGGAAATGAACTGCTGATTGATCATGTGCAGTTCCTCGAGACTACCGCGCGGCGGAATCGCCTCGCCTTGCTCGCCCATGACCACGTCCGGTCTGAGCGGCACGCGCGTGATGTTCTGCCTGGGGTCTGGACGATTGCCCTGGTTCTGCGGCGGGGCCGAGCGGGCTGCCGCATCGGCAGCGGCCTGCATGTTTTGCACCTGCTCGGGGCTGAGCGCTTGCATGTTTGTGCCGGTGCTGTCGCTGCGTCTGACATAGGGGGCAGGCTTCAGTTCCCGCCTCGGTTCTGCCGGTGGATTGGGTGCCGGAGGCAACTGTAACTGAGGAAAGACGGGAGCCGCGCCCTGGGGACTTTGAGGAAGCTTCAACTGCGGATAATTGTTTTCGCCATTGCTTTGGGGCTGTGCCGGCTGCAACGGGGCGTTCGGTCCAGCGACTGCGGGCTCCACATTAGGATTTATACCTTCTGATGCGGCCGGCGTCGGCTGCCCGAAACCGTGCGGGGTGTAGCCTGGAATACCAGCAAATAAATCAGGGCGGCTGCCTTGATTTAGATTCTCTTTGTCCTGCTCGTCCTTTTCGTCTGCCACTGGTTTGGCTGTTTCCCAGATAAGAGGTTCCCGTTTGGCGCGGTCTGACCATCGTCTTCGACTAGATGACTGTGCCTGCAATCGCCGCCTTTATCAAGCCTAGATGAAATCCCCTGGTTATTCTAGTGGGTTGTCAGCGATTTCATGTTTGCCATGGAAAGTATTCATGCCCGGAAGCGCCTGAAAGCAGTATTGAACTGGTAGTGACCGGCCGAAGGAACACTCTCAAGTGGCGGGCTCTTTGATTTTGGTATCGCGGGTGCTACCAGGGCGAATTTGTGCTTGTGCAACCTGCTCCTTTATGGAAGCACCACTTGTCAGCCTCGGCTCCTGAACCAGTTGTATATATTAATTCTCGATGTGCCTGCAGTAGTCTTTCTGCGGGGCGGAACCTTTTATCTGAGATGAAAGTCTGTGCATTCTGTGAGGGATACATGCAGTTTTCTTTGGGCTTTCAAGAGGTTGGTGCAAGTATTGAAGCCCGCTCCATAAATAGACATCATCCTTTTATGGTATTGCTCTAAGAATACTTGTCATGCATAATAGCAACGTGCCAAAAGCGGCTCTGTAAGTGCGAAACTTCGCTTTATCCCTCGCATATATACCGGCGCCAATCAAGAGGTAGCAAAGATGTCAACCAAGGCCCTAATGAGAGCCACTGACCCTTCCATCGGTACAAATATCGGCAAGACCGCAGTCATTAAAGTAAAGTTCTCCGGTGACGAACGTGGTCCCGTCGATCCGCCTCAAAAAGTTGATTCCTCAATCTCCGCCGGTTATCGCTCTCTCATGAGAGATGACACCCTGGCCGGTAGGCAGCACTCCCGCAATTTCCGCAACGACGAAAGAAGTGAGTCCAATTCTCGGCTGCGCATGGTTTCGAACCTGCGCCAGAAAGAATCATGGCTCATCTGGCGCGAATTTGTCAGAGACCTCGATAGGTCCTTCGGCACAATGCTGCAGCGTTTCTCTCCTACCATGTGGTTGAAAGACGGCAAAGCAAGTTTCAGATAAGCATTCATCAATCGCAAACGCCCTGCTCAAAAGCGGGGCGTTTCTTTTTGGTATCTTGCAGGGGACAGATTCAGCAAGAGCTACAACTTAGGGCTAAATTCGGGATCCTGCCTCAAGCCAAGCTGGTTCTCGAAGATCATTTTGTCCACCATCAGTGCGTCGCTACTGACCTGTAAATCTCCTGAAAACGGCGCGCCGAAGAGTACTACCAGGTACATGTTCAGTGATATCAAGAGAGACACCATGGAAGTCATCAATATTTGTGCCACGACACTCTCAACGCCGAAGAAGTAGGTGAACACTACTGTCACTATTCCTCCCAGAATCAAGACAAACCATTCCACCGCCGGTACGCCGAAACTGGCTAGATTGGTACGGGCGCGTCTGTTGTCCCAGACCTGGCAAGCCTCTTGCACCAGGAGCGGATAGATGGCCTTCTGATTTTCCGTCACCGGTTCGAAGCCGTTCACTTCTCGCATCAGGTTAATGGCGTGCCTGCGAGCCGTCTTATTTATTTGACCTTTAGCCATGTCCGGCCATTCCTTTTCCACCACCTCGGAAACGTACTTTTCGCAGAGTTGACGGATGGCCAGCGCTTTGGCTCTGGGCAGGCTCTCGGCTAGAAGGAAGACATCGGCCAGGCTGTTTGCCTCGTTCTCCACAACGCTGCGAGCGGTTTGAAACTTGGTCATAGCATCCACAACCACCAGTCCGAGCAAAACCGCGTACATGGTTCCCACCACTGAGAGCAGATAGCCGCCCACTTCATGGCACTGCTTCAGTCTCTCCAGGTGGCAGTAGCGTCGCACAATCAAAAGCCCCAGCACGGATGCCAGGGTGATGCCTGTGATCAAAACGGCGCCGATGTAGAAGTTATCTATATCCATTGCCATAGTTTCTCCAATCCTGAAGAAACTGGCAAGTAGCGACAAACTCTATTTTGAGCGGGAGAGTGTGTGATGAAACATGTCCATAACAGCATCGAAAAAGGCTGTTACTTCATCATGGGCTACTGAAAGCAGGAAGACCACTGCCAGTGTTATGACGACCATGTAGAAGAGAAATGTGACCATGATTGGTTCCTGTTAACCTGCTTGAGCGCCGGATTTCACTCTGTCAGTATCTTGCCAAGTGCTTTAAGGTGAGGTTAAGGACTCTCGGTTGTTGCCATAAATCAAATTTAAATCTCAGTGTTTGCAGCCGCTGTGATCTTCGCCGACCTTGTGACTGTGACCCAGGAAACTGCCTGTGGTAAAGCGTCTGTTCAAGAGGTGGGTTATGACCAGAATCAAGTTGCCTACCGCTATCAGGGTTAGCTCAAGTTTAGCGTCAACCACGGTGTTTCGACCGAGTGCTACCAGACCGACCATGGTCATGCCCAGTAACAGACCGACTAAGGCTATGGGCTTCTTATGGCGGAAATAGCCCGGCACTATGGCGAACACGGCAAAGCCCACGATGGCGGCGATGAGGATGTTTTCCACCCACTCTTCTTCAAGAAAGCTCAAATTAAGCCCGATAAATGGAACTGTGGCAATTAAGACCGGCATGGCCAGGCAATGGATTAAACAGGCGATGGAGGCGAAAATACCCAGGTTATCCAGGGAGAGAATAGCTTTGTCGGCTCCCATATCTATAGGATCTGGCAGTTCCAGCGCTTCTGCCTTTAGCTCTATCTCAGATTCTTGAGAATCCGTCATTATTGCCGACACCCTTAGATTTTCCATACTTATATTTAGTGCTTATGGTCGTGCTTTGGCAAGGTGCCTGCGCTTTGACCATTGCTGCAATCCTGGCAAAGACCGAAAAGCTCCAATAAATGGCTCTTAATCTGGAAGCCATAGCTGTTGCGAATGGTTTCTTCGAATTGCTCCACCAGGCACTCATCCAGGTGCACACTCTTATTGCAAGACTGGCAAACCAGGTGATGGTGATGTTCGCCCGGATGCACCACTTCGTAGCGGCGTTCTCCGTCGCCCAGCACTACTTCTTGCACTAGCCCCTGTGCTACGAGCGCCTCAAGAGAACGGTAAACCGTGGTCAAACCTGGCGCTTTCTGGTCTTCGGTGCGCATCAGACCATAAATGTCCTGAGCACTGGACAATTCGTGCAGTCTTTCCAGGTATTCGAGAACTTTTTTGCAGCCTTTTGTGAGTTTTGGCTTGCCGATAACGGTGGATGGATTTTCCGGCATGTTTTGGCCTTAACAGGATGTCATTTAACCAACCCCGGGGGCCGGCAATTGTATCTAAGGATAGCAGGCGCAGCCATTTGCTGCTTTATCAAATGCAAAGACAAGCTCTGTAAACAGTCTTAAGGGCTCGTGGCGCCTCACCCGGCCTTCATGATACACTGGGTATCCCTTTGAGGAAGTGACCTTGTCACGCTCATGGGCGATTAGCTCAATGGTGGAGCACCTCGTTTACACCGAGGGGGTTGGGAGTTCGAGTCTCTCATCGCCCAAATTTTTTAAGGGACTGCATGAACCTTGTCCCGTCAAAACCGGCTTTTCCCTTCGGCGGAAATGTTTGGTTCTTCGAGAAAACGCTGGCAATAACCTTTGGGGTTGTGGAGCGTTGAGTACTTTTGTCAGGAAGGCCTGCACTGATGCGGGCCTTTTCTCTTTTGCTCTTGGACCGGGCACCATATTAGGTGCGGCGCTGTGATGCAAATGCGGCGCCGCCGGTCCTGAAAATAGGGAAGGCATTAAGGGGCGGAAAACGGGCATAACTACAGATATAGTTTGGTTCGATTTTGACTGCGAAGGCGGACACATGGGCACTCAAGCCATAGCAACTATCGATTTACCGAAGCTGGGGCGGTTTACTTTCAGACCGGCGGAAGAACGTGATTTGCCGGCTATCGTCGATCTCTACAATCATTATGTCTTAAATGATACATCCAACTTTCAGGAACATGTGGAAACTGTTGAAGATGCCATAGTCTGGCTGAAAGAACAAAATAGTAGGAATTTGGCTGTAATTGTTGCCGTGAAAGTCGATGAACATGGCAACGAACAGCAGTTAGCCGGCGCCACTTGTCTCAACGAGGGCGACCCAAGATGCGGACGCCTGGTCACAGAAGGAAGCATTTATATACACCGTGATTTTGTTGGATGTGGTCTGGGCAAATGTCTGAACGACATATTGTTGAATGCTGCCAGAGCAAGAGGGTTTCATTCCATGATCATACACATCACGGCTGAAAACACGGCCAGTCTTGCGTTGGCGAAGAAAGCAGGATTTAGAGAAGTTGGTGTGTTAAAAGAAATGGGGAGCAAGTTTGGGCGTCTCATCGATGTGACTATTTTACAAGTCATGCTTTGATACGTGGCGTCTGATTCGCAGCAAGCGCCCCCTCTATCGAAGGCTTACCTGCTGGAGAAACTTGTGCAAGTACTATCTGCCACTTGCACGGAAAGTCAGATTCCCTGGGGATTCTGACCTTCAGCTTTCGATAAGCAGTACCAATTTGTCCAAGCTAAACCAGGCAGACTTTCGAAGAGTATTCGACCAGTTTGCCTGCTTCACGACTGCAGTTTCGTCGATTAGCTCTGTTTGGCGTCGATGAAAGCGACTGTCTTGAGAAGACCGAGAAGAGCCAAAACGGGAATAATAATAAGGGGAACAACTGTCCAGATTTCCATGGGATACCTCACACCTTTTGACTAGAATGGCTTATTCAGCCATATCGCCGCTATGCCTCTGGCACCACCGGCAATGCAGAAATGATAACGGCAGAAATTACTGGTGGCTGAAATCGACTGCTGATTGTTTACATATACAGTCCTAAGAACTGTAAATTAGTGGGTCGAAAGCGGCTGCAGTATTGCTTCTTGGTCACAGGATGAAAACACTGAAGCATCAAGTTTTGTCAGGGACTATGAACAGTTTTTGCTGTATGTAAATGACTGAAAAGTTCTGTGAAGACGCCCACTCAGTGGTGATCCTACGAATCGCTTATGGATTGAATGCGGCAGACTCCAGCTGAATCGGCCAGCATGGCCAGCACTTGATGATTTGGATGATAGAAAGTCTATTTCATGCACCTGTCACCTTGCCGTCACGTTATTTTCGTATGGTCTTTCCACGCAAAGACTTCGCGCTTGAATGCCCCGCTTTACGAGAGTGCGCCATGAAAATAATACCGTTCGCTTTACTGTTAGCTCTTTCTGCTGTTCTTCCCCTGCAGAGTGCTTTCGCACTGGATAGTGACCTTACCAACCTTTTTCAGTTAAGTGCTTATCAAATGCGGGCGGGTGGTCGCGAGCGGCGCCTGCCTCCGACTGTTCTGGACAGCTTTGTCTATAACGCCGGCGCCAATGCGGAAAACATCTATGGTGATGAAGGTGTAAACGGTCTGCCGCCCATCGATAATTTCAAAAAATGCAATAGAATCGACGCCGGTATAACGGGTATTCGAGATCTCGGGCTCACTACCGGTCACGGCAGCGTCATGCCTGATGCCTGGGGGGCTGACGAGTTTATCAGTGTCGGCGAGTGGACCCAATCAGGGGCCAAGGGCAATATGGCCAACCCCGTGTCGATTTCGGCTACCAATCTGGATTCGAGAGTCAGTAACCGTGGCGGTAGTGGTGGCAGTATCGGTTCCGATGAAAATATCCCGCCGCCGCCCGGACCGGGCTACCAGCCGGTCTATACCCATGGTGTCTTTGACGGCTATCTCACCCCTGAGGAAGCTGACTTGTGGAATAACGGCAACCCTGCCGCTGCCTGGAAGAGCTTTGCCAACAGGCGTCCCGGTGGACCCACCGAGAATGACATCTTCATTATTACCAGAGAGATGGGTGGAACCTATCCCTAGGTCCAGGAAGATTGCAAGAGCTGTGAGTGTCGATATTGAGGACTTGAGCCGAGGCCGAGTCCTCATATTTTTGTCTTGGCTGGGGACTTTTTGTGGTCTTGACTGAGATTGAAAGGTCTTTGCTTCGAAGAGGTGTTGTTCGCGTCTGGATTGGCGACCATCCCAAGGTTTGCAGTTCAACCTCACCGGAAGAGTAAAAGCACCGCCAGGGCGGTGCTTTCAAAAGGTATTCGGAAACTGGTGTGGTGGTCCTGAACTAGAGACCATCCAGTTGACCGTGCTCTCTCAGCCATTTTCCTTCTTCCAGAAGGGCGGCCTGCTGTTGCTCATCGCCGGCAAAGCCATAGGCGCCGTTCCAGAAATCTACGATGTTGCCACCGGGTGGTATGGCACCGGCGTAGACACCGTGACACATGACGGCAGCATAACCTGGTGGCAGGTCGGGCGGCACTTGCGAGGAACCGTTGCCGGTGCCGCCACCGCTTCCGGGACCGCCTGAGAAAGCGCCCTGACCGCCATTGCTGCGGATAAAGGGAAGGTCTACTGTATTGAAATCGACTGAGCCGGTTGAGACCACGGGCAGCATTGTCCGCCCCGTAGAGAGTATGGCGTTGGCCGCCTGCGGTAGGTAATTGTTTGGTAAGGTGGCCTGTGTGGCGGGGTTGAATCCCTGGTTCGAATAGTTCTGGGGCCATGAGCCGTCAAAAGAGCCACCGTTAAAGGATGCTCCATCAAAAGAGCTCAGATCGAATTGTGCGTTTTGAGCGAGTACAGGTATAGGAATGGTAGCGCCGGTGAGAAGCAGCGGTGCCATAAGTAAGGGTAGTAGAATGCTTCTTTTCACGGTCGGGAGCCTCATTCTCAAGTAAAGAGCCTTTTCCATGGGCTAAATCTAGGTTTATATCGTGACGTTAACGTGACGACTCTTCCCTGAACTGGCAAGGGCTGCCATCGCTCCTTGCTTGAGGCTTCATCTGGTCACAGATCGGGCAATAAGCTATAAATGTAGATTTGCCACAACCGGGAGTCGGCAAGTAGATGGCAGTAAGCCTCAGATTAAGTCAAAAGGGAGCCATTCTGGTCGCCGTGCCCCTTTTCTTTGAGCTTCTCTTTGTTTTCATTTTGGTAACGCTCTTGCAGCAGGCTGATGCGGAAGCTCAGCAGCAGGCCCGCTCCAGAGCCATCATTTATCAGGCGGATGATCTGTCCAGGCTTTTTCATGATGCCAATTTGACCTTGCTCGGTTACAGCAGCACTCGCAGTCCGCTCTTTTATGATCGCTTCGAAGAACTGACAGGCAAAATTCCCTCTGAGATAAAGGCGCTGCAGGGGCTTTTAGTTGGCGGTGAGGGCAGTAAGAGCGAGCTTTTAGCTGATGCCCAGAAGGGCCTCGATGCTCTCTGCAATGCCAGAAAGTTTCTTGTTGAAAACAGCGGTAACCTGGCTGATTTTAGCGCCAGGCACATGTTTAGTGCTATCGCTTCCAGTACTAATGAGCTGGAGACCAAGTTGAAGGCTTTCATACACGAGCAGGAATGCAAGCAGCATGAACACGAAGTAGCGCAGATGCTGGCCAGAACCCGGCTCAAGTGGCTGATTGCTGTTGGAGTGCTGTTCAACATATTGATTTCTCTGGCCCTTACGGTTTTCTTCGTCAGAGGCATAGGCAGGCGCGTGGACGTTTTAAGAGATAATGCCTACAGACTGGCGGCCGGGCAGAAACTCAATGCCCCGGCCTTCGGCGATGATGAGATATCGGAGTTGGACGGTGTTTTTCACCAAATGGCTCGTTCCCTGAGGGAAGCAGCCCAGCGGGAAAGTGCAATATTTGAAAACGCCCTGGATGTGATTTGTTCTATTGACCAGAACGGACGTTTTGCCACGGTCAGTCCGGCTTCGCTCAAACTTCTTGGGTTTGATCCTGAAGACTTGATTGGCACTCGTTTTTTCGAACTGATTGTGCCTGAGGACGTTGAAGCAGCCAGAGAAGCGGTGCAGCGCATTATGGAGGGCACTACCATTGAGCAATGCCAGGCTATTTTCGAGACTCGGATGGCTCGCAAGGATGGCAGCGAGTGTGATGTACTCTGGTCGGCTTGCTGGTCGCAAGAGCAGCAGACGGTGTTTGCAGTGGTGCACGATATCACCGAGCGAAAGGAAGTTGAGAGACTGAAGCAAGAGGTAGTGGCCATGGTCAGCCACGATTTGCGCTCTCCCCTTACTACCATCCGGCATGTTCTGGAGATGCTGGATGAAGGCATGGTTGGTTCCCTGACCACTGAGGGCGCCCGACTTGTGCAAGTTGCGGACAGAAAAGCGGCTGTAATGCTCTCCCTTATCAACGACTTGCTCGACATTGAAAAAGGTAAAGCCGGTATTCTGGAACTTGTGCTGGAAGAGATACCCCTAAATCAAATCTTCGAACAGTGCGTACAGACGGTGTTGGGACTGGCCGCTGAACGAAAGGTAACCATCAATGCCAGACCGACCAATTTGACTATTGTTGCCGACGTTGAGAGATTGAGCCGGGCCATCGTCAATTTGTTGTCCAATGCTCTCAAGTATTCTCGTGAGGGTGGCACGGTTTCACTATCAGCTAAGTCGGATGGCAACCACGTTTTGATATTCGTTGCCGATCACGGGCGCGGTATTCCGGCTCACCAGCTAGCGTCCGTTTTTGATCGCTTTCAGCAGGTAGACGCCGCCGATGCCAAAAATAACCGCGGTGCGGGGCTTGGACTCACTATTTGCAAGACCTTCATTGAACTTCACGGCGGTACCGTGGAAGTCGAAAGCGAGGTTGGTAAGGGCAGTACATTTATATGTAAATTGCCACTGCGGCCGATGCCGGGCCAACGAACCGGTTCTTAGTCAAGACGGCGCCTGAAGCGATAGCCGACTCTTCGATTGCTTTCAATGAGAGACTCGCTTTCGTCTATGTTGGCGCCGTCAATTTTTCTTCTCAGTCTCTTAATGGATGCCCTGACTGCTTCGTCGGTGGAATCTTTATCGGACGGCCAGACCCTGGCAAGGAGAGTATCGGTGCTGAAGAATTGCTGGGGATGCTTCATGAACAGCTCAAGCAGTGATAGTTCTATGGGGGAGAGGCTGATTTCCTGGCCTGCCCTGGTCAATGTGCGGTTCTCTGTGTTCAATTCGAGATCACCGCAACGCAGCACGTTGGAAAGGAAAACTGCCGGGCGGCGCATTATGGCTTGCAACCGTGCCAGTAACTCTTTCAAGCTAAATGGTTTTGTCAAATAGTCATCGGCGCCGGTATTGAAACCCAGTTCTTTATCGCTGATGGCTGCCTTGCCCGTGAGCATGATTATGGGAGTTGAGTCGCCGGCATTACGCAGTTTATGGCAGATGGTCAGACCGTCCATATCGGGTAGACCGAGATCAAGAATAATAGCGTCGTATTTGCTCACAGAGAGGAAATCCAGAGCGGACATTCCATCCGCAGCCGATTCAACCAGGAAGCCCTTGGGTGAAAGGAAGCACTGGACTGCCAGGATCAGTTCAGGATCGTCATCTACTATTAAAACCTTAGCCAAGTGTACTTTCCCGAGATAGCTGCCCACCAGAATTCGGCTAATTCTAGATGAGTCTTCTTCCCCGGGCAACTAGTGCTTTTCCTCAGTGAGCTTGCTTTGCTAGCACTTATGGCTGGTTTCCCTGGTTAAATCTGGTATTTTATTAGACGGCTTGCATTAGACTAGCTTGAGCGGGCCCCTTGACTCCCCTGTTGTGTTGAACCTATGAGCGCTGAAAACTGCCATATTTGTGGACAAACAAGAAATGTGAGTGTTGCCGGACATTGTCAGGGGCATGCCGAAGGAGCCGCTAGTTCCGCCGGTTCATCGCCTATGGTCGGTATGAGTTTAAAAGACCAGCTTGATGCCATCCCTACTCCCTCCAAAGTAGCCAATTCAGCACCTGGTTCCCTGGCCGGCGGCGTGTCCAGCCGGGCCACAGGGCAAAATCTAGGAGCTGTGGGTGCGCCCTCTTCAGGTGGCGGACCAAGAGCAAGCACCAGTCGGGCGCCTCAGATGTCTGCCGGCGGAGAGCCGGCTCCCGCAACAGGAGCCGGTGCCGCACCTTCGCCACAGACCGGCGATGTGCCTCAGTGGATGCGTAATTTTCAGGACCATCAGTCGTCCATTATGCCCGCAAGCGGTTCGTCCGTTTCAGCCGGCGCCCAAAGCCCGGCTTCTTATGGAAGCGGTGCACCGTCTGCGACACCAAGCTACAATTCGGCAAGTTCCGGCTACGAACCACCGGCACAGGGTAGCGGTTATGCGGTGATGATCGGTTCCGTGATTTTCATTTGCGTCATTATGTTTGTCTACATGATGATGAATAAGCCGCAAGCTTCACCCGTTACAAGCCCTACTTCCAGTGGCTCATCTGTGAGTGAGAGCGGTGCTGGTCTAATGACTCAGTCGGCCGGTTCGAATACATTGCCTTCCGGTCAAGGCAATGTTCAGATGCCCGCTTCTAATTTCCAGACCAGCAGTCCGGCTGTTCCCACTGCTGCTCCCGATACACAGAGTTATCCGCCGGCCATATCACCCAATCCGGTGCCCGGCGTTGCGCCTGGGGCACCTAATCCGGTGCCCGGCATTGCGCCTGTGGCACCTAATCCGGTGCCTGGCACGCCCACCAATGATGGGCTTTCGCCTAATCCGGTGCCTGGCATTGCGCCTGGGGCACCTAATCCGGTGCCCGGCATTGCGCCTGAGGCACCTAATCCGGTGCCGACGCAAGTTCCTGCTACTAATCCTTGAACATGATCGACTTGTCTGCTTGCCGACGGACTATCTATCTTTTGAAAAATCCTTCAATGTAACAAAAGTGATTTTGCGAAATATTACATCAGGGTTTCGGGACTTTTTCGCCTGTGAAAGGCTTGCTACAACTGCAATTTAGCGGTCAAGCAGAATCAATTTCCCCGTTTACATGAGTTTAGCGGTTCCGCCAGAGGTATATCTCGCCAGATTTGTTCTTCAGCTTTTTGCTTCCGGCAGCGTAAAGACAAAGCCCAATTTGTCTCTATACTCGATGGCGCCGCCTTGCAGTTCGAGCAGCGCCTTGCTTATTGTCAGTGCCAATCCGGCTGTGTCATGCTCTTTCCCCGGCTGGACAAACTTTTCGAAGAGCGAAGCTTGCTGTTCCTCGGTTAGTGCGGAAGTATTGAAGGCAATAGAAAACTCAACCAGGGGCGACTGCACCTGACTGGTGAGCACTATAGCCAGCGGGGAAGTGCACACTTTCAGGGCGAAATTTATTAGACCGGCGAATACCTGGTTGGTACGCTCCGGATCACATAGCACCTGGCCTTTGCACTCGGCAATTTCAATTTTTGAGTCCGGGCTCACGGTTTGCGCTGTTTCCAGCAGAGTCCGGCAGGAAACAGACTGAATCGATAACTTCAGCTTGCCGCTTTCGATTTTGTCGAGATTCAGCAGATCAACTATGAGTAGCGACATCTGTCTGGTGGAATGCTCAGCCTGTCTGAGAAGTGCTTGACCTTCCTGGTTCAAGTTTCCGAACATGCCTGACTCGAACATCTCAAGGGTATGACCGACCGCCGTTAATGGTGAACGTAAGTCATGGCTGACCATGCTCACTACCTGCTGTTTGAAGCGTTCTACTTCTTTCAGACGACTGACATCATGGAAGATCAAAATCAAAAGTGCTTCTTCCGGCACACTGCTCAGGGAGACCAGAAAATCAATAACTTCTCCGGTGGACTTTGTCAGCCGGGCTTCAAAGTTATCCGTGTCCTGGCCGGCCGAGGCCTTGCTAAGTTTCTCCAGGGCACCGTGATTGCCTGCTTTTGCCAGCAAGTCCAGGCAACTTTTAGACAGAAGGTCGTTTGGCTTGAACGCCAGGATGTTTTCCACTGAGGGACTGACTTTCAGGATATTCAGTTTATTGTCGGTAACAAGGATCAAATCTCCGGCGCTTTCAAGAATAATGCGTTCTCTTTGTATTAGGCTTTCTATTTCTCCGGCCATTTTACGGAAGACATGATCCAGTTCGGCAATTTCATCGCTACCCGGAATTGCCTCCCCCAGTGCTTCACCGCTGGCTATTCGCCTGCTGTTGGCCGTGAGGTCGGCCAGTCGCCTGGTGATGGCTCGGGTGGTAATCAACGAAAGCGTCAGGGTGGCGGCTATACTAATTAAGAGAGACGCCCAGAGCTGGGTTCGCATTTGCTCTCTTAGCTCTTGCTCGATGGAGGGATCGCCGGCGGATACTGCCTCTCTTCGCTCACCAAGGGCAATCAGTTCAGGTGAAATGAGCCGGTCTGCCAGTGCTTGCGCTTCCATCCTGAGTCGCAGCAGTTCTACTTTTTCTCCTGATGAAAAGGCTTTTTCGGCGCGACTAATAAGCTGGTTGCCTTTATCAATGTCAGCTTGCAGTGCAAGAAGGATACTTGTCGCTGAAGGATCTTCATTCTTCAGAAGGGTGATCAGTTTCCCTACTTTTTCTTTGGCCGCCAGTATTTGAACTTTGCGATTGTTGTTGGTTGAAAAATTGTCAGCCTTGAGTTTTACCGAGCCGATTCCCATATATAGGTCGTAAAGCAGTTCGCTTATCAGGGTTGAAATTTCCCGGTCATGTTCTGCCTTCATGGCGGCGTTTTCCGCCTGGTTTTGCAGTACCAATAGGGTGGCCACGAAGTAGCAGGAAAAGGCAAGCGGAATCGCAACTATAATGAGACCTCTGGCGACAATTCCAACTTTAATGCGGTTCAATTGTTTAAGCTCACGGCCAGCAGGACCTGTGCATTTTAGCACTATCGCCGCCGCTCTTTGGTTGACCACTTTTCGTCACGCATCGGTCTATAAGAGTTTCTAACTAGATCTAAATCTATAACAGAATAGATTTGAGATCCGCTCCTTCCTCTTCTTGCAAACCCGCATGGGCTGCGTAGATCTACGAAGAAATTCTCCACCGGTGGTGGCAAATTGCCCATTTTTAGTCATTGTGATGAATTACTGTTAATCCATCGGAAAGACCGGCGAGACCGGCACGAATCCCGAGAATCTTGTTACCCAAATTATTTATCTAGATAAGGAGATTGCAGTCATGAGCCATTTTGAGAACGTTGAGCTTGGCAAAAGCGCAGAGCCCAGTATGAGTGACCTTGCCAGTCAGGCTTTACTGGCTGACAGCATGCCTCCCTTTAAGGTCGCCTTCAAACAAGAAGAAAAGCCGATTGTACTTGCTACCAATGATCACCGCTCCGGTTGCAGCACCTGTAGCACAACCGATGTTCCTCCGGTGGACAGTGTGCCGGCGTCAAATACGAATGAGAATACGAATCATATTGATTTCAAGCCGCAGATGTCGCAGGAACAGTTGCAGAAGCAGGGGCAGGAGCAAGGACAGCAGCAGAGCGCCGAGGCCATTGCCAAAGCGCAGGCCGCCGCTGCCGCCAGCAATGAGAATCATATAGCCAACACTGGTACTGTGAACGGCACCGTCAATAGTTCTCTGGAAGGGAAACAATCCACCGTGGTCGGTAATACTTCCAGTCTTGCCAATCAGATTCAAGCAGGTAGTGCCGTTCAAAATGCCGGTAACAGCGCCAACAATATAAGTGTCGGCGGCAATACTTATAAATCCTATTCCAATGCCCGAGGTGAGGCCTTGCCTGGTAATGAATGCCAGACTTTCGCTTTCCGAGCTGATGGGCACTTCCTCGGCACAGGCGGCGGTATAGGCTTCTCCGATTCGGACAATGCCTGTATCGAGGCCAAGGCCGTAAAGGTGAACTGTGACGCGACCGAGACCATGGGTAAGGCCAACCAATATAATTCCGCCGCTGAGCAAAGCTGGTTGAAAGTGGCAAGCCCCGCTCAGCAAGAAGAG
The DNA here is from genome assembly GCA_016212515.1 of Candidatus Melainabacteria bacterium. GTDB lineage: Bacteria > Cyanobacteriota > Vampirovibrionia > Obscuribacterales > Obscuribacteraceae > Obscuribacter. The sequence continues at coordinate 13,426 of JACRFZ010000060.1, read as the reverse complement.
TTGATCAAGCATGGTATCGGCAATGCCTCTAAGATTTCCGACAACGTAGTGAAGAAGAGCGCCGAATGTGCCGGGGCTGAAACCAAAGAGGCCCCTCCGCCCTCAGTGGAGCGGCGAGAAACTCGTCAAGTAGAAAACCAGGGCAATCTGGTTACGAAGGAGGAACTCCGGCAAATGGAACTGAAGCAGGACAGTAAGTTGAATGCCGCCTTCAGGCACACCATGCAGAAATAGGACTTCGGAGAGAGAGGGCCGGCGAGTCGATCGGGTTTGCGCCCGTCGATTCGCCGGTAGGGGAGACTATTTTTGTTTGAGGTTGAGGGGCATTTCTGTTATTGAGGTTTGACTATCATGGGTGAGCGAAATTTTGAAAGGGCGAGTGAAAGGACTGACGCCCAGCAAGAGCTGTCCTTCAATCAGGTCATGGATGTAATTTCCATGGAACAGTCCGCGCGCAGAAGCCAACTTGACACTAAAACTGTAAGCCAAGAAACCAGTAGGTCGGAAGCTCAAACTATAGATTTTTCCGAGGATGTCTTTAGTAAAACTGCCAAGTCGGAATTTACCGGTGTCAAAACGACCTATCACGAAGCAAGCAACGCTTATCTGACCGATGACGGTTACATACTGCCCCTGGGATCACCCAGAATTGAGCGGCTCTCTGGCTACGAATTGGAGCAACAGCTAAAGGAGCTTGATGCCGACCAGGCCGCTCGGGAGAAACTCCATGGACCTGAAAGATCACGCTACATAAATCTAGATCCGCTGGTGGTACTGCCCGATATCAAACTAAATTATGGGCAAATGGCCAGCGGTCTCAATGGTCGCAGCTTGTATGCGCCTCCCAGCACCGAGTGCAGCGAAACCTCGGTTTCCGTGGACGGACATTTCCTCAATATGGTTTCAGGGGGAATGAATATCTACGATGAGCAAAATGAGAATTGCCGACTGGCTCAGACCGTCAAGCAGTCTTGCGCAATTTCAGAACTTCTGGCACTGGAGACTGCCAATGCCGGATCTGTCGTTGATGTGATGAAACGATCCGATGCCGTCAAGACTGCCACTGACTATTGCGCAGAGACCATTGATGCGGTCAAGCGGGAACAGCAAAGGCTCAAACAGGAAGAAGCCGAAGACACGGATGACGAAGACTAATCGCTATTTTTCTTGAAAGACGGAGTTTCCGTCTTTCGCTTTTTCAGGAGCTGCATCAACCTTTACTAGACAAAGACGAATTCGTTCTTTAGATCTTCCACCAGGACCTTGATGTGTTTATTCAAGGACTCCGCCGGCAGCAGGCAGTGGTCTTGGGCAATGGCAGTCAGATCTTCAATTGATCTATTGCCGCCGGCTGCGTATTCAATCAAAAGGGCTGTGAGATTGTTGATTTCGAGCAGCCTGATCTTATAGGTACTGGGATTGCGAAGCATCAGCATTACTACTTCCTTGGCCGGAAAGTGTAAGTTGCCTGGATTTTCGCTTGCGTCTACAGCTTTAATAAGCTCCGCGATATCGTATTGAAAGCGAAATATCTTGTGACAGGGATTTATCCTGAGCCCTCCCTGCATGCCTTTCTGGGAAACTATTCTATCCGTCTGCGATCTTTCTGGCTCCGCCATGTCAGCCAACTCGGCCGTGGCTGCTTCAAACAGAATGAGGGTCTCAAGGTAGGGATACTTGCTTGAGAGTTGTTGCTCCGTTAGCTGAAAGTATTTCGGGAAGTAGATGCCTGATTTGTTCAAAAGAAAGTTCTTGGAGGCGTCCGTCTCTGATTTTACGAGCTTGTTCAGGGCCAAACCGTAGTCTTTGATGATTCTCTCGAAGTGGTCAGCGAGAACCTTTGCTGTCCGGGGATAAATGGCTTTCATGGTTTCCAGCCGGTTTGTCTGCAAGACAGCGGCATAAATTGAGGCACCGCGCCGGTCGAAGCTGTAGGTCGGAAAATTGGGCAGGTGCCCCTCGGAACTTACATGGTTCAGGTACTCTCTATCAGTGAAGAGACGAAGCAGAGTCTCTTCGGTTTCTTTCAGCTTTGAGTGGTCCATTTAAGCCCCTGCCTTTTTGACCGACAGAGCGGCTGAAGTTTCATTTTTGTAGATGGCTTTGATGGTGGCCAGTTCCTCAATTAGTTCGGTGAAGGCCGGTTGGTTCTGGTCTCGTTCAATGGAGATACCGTGCACTCTTACGCCGGGTCTGCTGAGGGCGTATTTGAGCAAGTCGTAAACCGGATCTGCTATGGAACTGCCGTGTGTATCGAGAACAATATCGCCGTTTTGCTTGTGACCGGCCATATGAATCTGTACGGTGCGCTCCAGTGGTAGCTGGTCGAGAAAGCCATAGGGATCTAAGCCATGATTGAGGCAATTGACATAGACATTGTTGATATCCAGCAATAGACCACAGTCGGCTTGCTCAAGTAATTCGCTTAGAAATTGTGCTTCGCTCATGGCACTGCCCGGTACATTCATGTAGTAGGTAGTATTTTCAATGATAAACGGTAATTCTATGTAGGCTTGCACTTCTTTGATGCGATTGGTCATGTGCTCGATGGTGGTGCGGTTGAACGGAACCGGAAGCAATTCGTGCAGGTAGACTTGACCGAGACTGGCGAAACATACATGGTCGCTAAACCAGGGCGCGCGAATGTCATAGACAAACTGTTTGAGCGTTTGCAAGTAAGACCGGTCGAGTTCGTCGGTGCTCCCTAAAGAGAGATTGACGCCGTGACTGACGGCTTTGTAGAGTGAGCAGGCTTTTTCCAGGCGTTCTTTGCTTTCGCCGCCTTTACCCATATATTGCTCTGGAATGATTTCGAGGAAGTCGATTACTGTTGTTTCTGCAAAAATGCTGTCAGCAAGCTCGGTTCTCAGACCGAGACCTACACCCAGAATGGGTAGTTGCTTCTTGGCGGTAAGAAAGTCGTTTTGCATACAACAAGTATAAGCACGTAGCTCTGGTTGGCAAGGCCTGAAACCGCTTATTCACTGGCTTTGCGCAAGATTAATATGGGCGGAAAAGTCCGTTTTTTGTCACGCTGAATCAGTATGGTTTAAAGGCAGGAGTTCGCATCCTGCCGTCTGAGGTAATAGTGCCGGTGGTGGCACAGTTATGGTTGGTGGCGAATGTCTACATGTCCTCGCAAACTGGGCAGCTATTTCCAGGAAAATGACCTGAAGTCTGAACTCTGTCAGAGTGGCGGCAGTGTCTGGAGTGATGAACTTTCTATAGCCTGGAATAAGGGCAAGGCTAATGTCGTGGCAGTCAGTGCCCAGATGGATGCCGGCGGCGGACTGGTGCTGAATAAGTCGATGCTGCCGAATCTGGCAATTGATGATAATGAAACTCTGGTGCTCACTTCTGCTCACATTGTCGATAGCAAGACTGCCATTCTGGTCGGTACTTATAACGCTGCGGGAGAAATGGGCAGCCAGGGCATGGACGAGGCCCAATTGGTTGCTCTTGATCGAGAAAAGGATCTGGCTCTTTTGAAGGTGTCGCTTTCCGAGAGCGCCGGCGGGCCCCTTGAAGGAATCAAAGTCGGTGACTTCTCACCGGCAAGAGCCGGGGAGCGGGCCCTTGCGGTTCTGACAGAAGACAGCAGTCGGGCGCTGGCCGTCTTTCAGGTAAGTGCCGTCAGTAAGTACGGTGCCCTGGGCGGCAGTGCCATAAGGAGGCAGTTTCCCATGGTGACCATGACTGATGACACTTCTCTTGTGGTTCTCTCTACACCTGATCTGCCCGGTACCTCAGGCAGTCCTGTCATATCTGAGTCAGGCAAGGTTCTTGGTCTTGTCAGTCAAAGGTTACCCGATACGGGCGGCAATAGAGTTCATTTTGATAAATCGCACAGGCCGCGCTGGCAGAGTGCTGCTGCAGTTTCCAGCCAGGAAATCGAGTGCTTTTTGAAGAATGTAGATAAGAAAGCTGCGGCCAATTAGAGAGCGCTTAAAGCAGTGTCGCCTGAAACAAAGAAGACCGACCGTCGGTCAGTCTTCTTTGTTCTATCACCACTTGGGCTTTGGTTTGACCGGCCAGCAGACCTCGACCTTGGTCATGTCGCCTGAGCCCAGTAGTTGAGCAGCCTTCATGGTCAAGTCTACTCCTCGTTTTATGCCCTGGTCGAATTCCGGTGTTGGTAATTGACCGAAGCCGCCTTTGTCTCGCACTCGTACATCTATGGTTTTGTGGTCTGACCCTTCCGACAGGTTGGTTATGGTCAGGATGGTGCCGAGTCGGGCATCACCTATGGGTTCTTTCAGGTCGACGGCGGCCGCAACCAGACCATTCTTGCTGGTGTAGGTGGATTGGTCTGCGGTCTGATTGCCGGTGGGTTTGTAGCGTGTGGCATAGGCAATTTTGCATTCCTTGTCCTCATGACTTACCTCTGGCTGATTCGCTCGCGGTTGTTCGCTGGCTTTAGCAGCCTCGGGCCGAGTGTGCTTGACTGTGTTTTCGGCGAGCGTAAAGCCCTGCAGCATTTCTTTCACCCCTTCTGTTTGTGGGGGCTGGTGTTCCAACTTTGCTTGCAGTTGTCTGGCGTTTATATAGTCGTCGGATGCGAAGGGGAAGATGTACGATTCTTGATGGTCGGCGGGTTTTACACGTTCCGGACTGAAGTCTTGTTCTGGTTTCATTTTGGTCATTGCCCTCTATTAGAAAATAGTCCTGACGGAAGAAGCTGAAAGTCCCAGCCAATGCGGTAGCGCACGCGGCGAGCCGTAATTGATCAGGCAGTTGAGGTGTTGTTTTTATCCACAGCGCGGCTGCCGCTCTCAAGAGCGCACCACCGGCAGTGAATTAGTAAAATGAGATTCGTGGCTTGAAGATAGCACTCAAGCCGTGACAATTACCGAACATTCAGGGCGTCAGCGTTTGGTAACGGCCGGACCCAATTGTCTTCTTTCCTGGGGCAATGTGAAATAGAAGGTGCTGCCGCCGTCGTGGTTGTTTTCCACCCATATCTTGCCGCCGTGCAATTCTACAATGGCCTTGCAGATGTAGAGCCCCAGACCGGTTCCGATCTGCTTATCTGATTCTCGGACTTGTTCGAAACGCTGGAAAATTTTCTCTTTCTGATCCTCCGGAATGCCCGGACCGTTATCTCTCACTGAAAAGACGACCATATCATCTAATTGCTGGTGCTTTTGCGCGCTCAGTCTTATCTCGGCACCGGGCGGCGAGAACTTCAGGGCATTGCCGATCAGATTCATTAGTACCTGAATGACTCTTTCAGGGTCACAGAAGACCATTGCCGTTGCTGTTTCTATTTTTACGGGTTGCCCGCAGGGCGCGGACTGCGATATGGACTCTGCCAGGTTGAGTGCTTTTTCGAGAAGCTGGCGGCTTGTGGCGGTGGTTTGGGTAAGTCGTAGTTGACCGGTTTCAATTTTGTCCAATTCGAGCAGATCGCAAGTCAGCACCGCCATCTGTTTTGTGGATTGTCTTGCCAGGCTGAGCATTCTAGTGCCGTCCGGACTGAAGCTGCCTCCTCTGCCCCCTTCCAATTTCTCGAATATGTCCGCAACTTGGTTGAGGGGCTCTCTCAGGTCTTTGCTGACCATGTTTACCACTTCACTTTTATGGCGCTCAGCCGTTTTAAAAGTAGTTATGTCTTGCATTACCAGAATGAGATTGCCGTCTCTGTCAGTGGGGTTCATGGTCAGAAGAACGTTCAGGACTTTCTTGCCGTTGCTCAGAGAGGCCTCCAGGCTGGTCGCTATTGCGCCAAGTGCATTTGCCTTCAGTTTGTTCAGGGTCCGGGGGCTGGTTCCGCTGAGCAAGTCGAGGCAGTTTGTACCTGCCAGTTCTTCCGATTGGTTACCGGTAAAAAGTTCAACCGAGGGGCTGATTCTAAGTATGTTCAAGTTTCGGTCTGTGATACAGATTATGTCCCTGGCATTTTCAAAAATGATTTTCTCGCGCTTGAGCAGGGTCTCAATTTCCCTGGACATTTTATGCAGCGTGGCGTCCAACTCAGCTATTTCATCGCTGCCGTCGATTGGCGCTTTCAGTTTTTTCCCTGCACCTATGCGGCTGCTGTTTTCTGAGAGCAGAGCCAGGCGCCTGGTGATTTTGCCTGTAGTATAGATAGCCAGAAATATCGTGCCGCCGGTAATGATAGCCAGCGCCAGGCAGAGCTCCAGACGTGTTAAGTGGCGAAGTTCTGCTTGAATGGAGGGAGCGGTGGCACTAATGGCTGCGTGTTTCTTGCCGAGGGCGATTAACTCGGGTGTGATTATGCGTTCAGCAAAGCGCATTGCCTGGTACCGAATGCGAAGTTCTTCCGCCTCATCGCCGCGCTTGAAAGCCGATTCGGCGCGCAGGACAAGATTGTTGCCGTCATCCAGGGCCCGTGCCACAGTCATAAGTGTGGCTCTGTCCACATTTCGCTGAACTTCGTCCTTCGAATCCGTCAACGCCAGTAAGCGGCGAATTTGGTTTTTGGCTCGAAGCACTCGCTCTCTGTGCGCATTCCCCGGTGCAAATTCACCGACATTCAGGTGAAGGGTTTGTAGTCCGGCATAGAGCTCGTGAATGAGGTTGTTTACCAGGGTGGATATCTCCCTGGCCCGTTCGGCTTTCTCGGCTTCTTCCTGGGCCTGTCTTTGCAGGTCGTACATAGTTAGAAAGAAGGCCGCCTCGAAGATTAGTGGTATGGCTACCAGGATGAGACCTTTTGCGACAATTCCCAATTTGACCTTAGCCAATTTACAATGCCCCGGTGCGCCAGAGGAAGAAGAATTTTAGCACCCGTCTTCTTTGTCCGTCTTTGGTCACAAATTTTGGGCAAAATGCTTTCATCGTCAGTCACCCCGTTTCCTTATGGAGTTGTATTGCAATGGCTAAAGTATTACTTGTGGAAGATGACTTGGTGCTGGCACATTCCATTCAGTTGTGGCTCAAAGGCGAAAAGCATGTAGTGGAGCACGTGGCGGACGGCAACCAGGCTCTGGAACTGATTACCTTCAGTAGTTATGAGGTAATCATTCTAGATTGGGAATTGCCTGGCCTTAGCGGTATTGAGATTTGCCGGCGCTTGCGCATGGCTCAGAATAAGGTGCCTATCTTGATGTTGACCGGGCGGGACAGCGAAGAACATAAGGTCACAGGTCTTGATTGCGGTGCCGACGACTATTTGACCAAGCCTTTCAGCTTGAAAGAGTTGAGCGCCCGCATTCGGGCGATTGTGCGCCGTTCTGCCGGGGTGGCTTGCAACGTTTTGCAGGCCGGTGATGTTGTGCTCGATGCCGAGAGCCACCGTGTCACAAGAGGCGGTGAAGACATTGAGCTTATGCCCAGGGAGTTTGCCGTGCTCGAATTTCTGATGCGTAACAAGAACCAGGTGTTCAGTAGTGAAGCGCTGCTGCAGAAGCTCTGGCACACCGATTCCGACTCTTCCAGAGAGGCGGTGCGGGCCTGTATCAAGCGGCTGCGGCAGAGAATTGACCAAAGCGAGGATGAGGGCAGCTCCTTCATCGAAACAGTACCGAAAATCGGCTATCGCATTCGGCGCGGTTGAGCCTTCTGCCGGGCCAATTCTTGTATCTGCTAGAATTTGCTTTCTCAGTGACTCTGGTGGCAAATGTCGTACGCTTCTCCACGGGAAAAGCTCTTTCAGCTTTCGCTTCTTGACAGTTTTGTTATGCCAAAAAACGCGGCTGTGATCAGTCGCGAGATTCTTGACAGTAAGGAAGTGCTGCTGGGCGTCTACATGAACGATGTGCGCGACTTCATTCTAGTCACCAATTTTGGCTTGCACTGGATTTATGGTGATGTCAGTCGTTTTGTCCCTTATTCCTCATTGAAGAGTTTTGAGTTGCCGCAGGAGTTGGAAGAGGGTACCATCGACCTTTTGTTGAAGGACGGTAGCGCCCTCAGTATTCCTGTCTGCAATGAAACTGACGGATCTCCGGACTTACTATCCTTTCAGTTGTATTTGCGGGCTGTGATCGATTATCTGCAACCGCCGGAAGAAGCTTTAATCCGGCAGATTGACTCACCGGAGCGGTTGGCTTCCTACCTGCTTTCTTCTGGCGGCCCCCTCGCCCGGCTTTATGGCGAACCTCTGGCGAGGGCGCTCACCTCCGATGCAGATCTGGCTGAGAAATTCATTGCCTTCGACATTGATCCAGGCTTGCTCAAGCAGGGGCAGTTTTTCAGGGCTATTGCTCTGCTTACATCCTTACGCTCCAGGGAGAGTTTGGAAGTGGAGCTTGTGCGCCAGTGGTATTTGATTGATGGAGACGGTGCCGGTGCTTCTCGCGGCTTTCAGACCGGGATTGAAAAGGAAGAAGTGGGCTTCCCCGACCAGAAGGTAATGGACTGCCTGGATAGGGAGTGCCTGAGGGTTTTCTCTCTGGCCATGGAGGAAGTGGAGTCCATGGGCGGGACTTGTCTGGGGGCGGAGTTTCTGCTTCTAGCCCTGGTGCGGAACCATCTCAATGAGGCTCAAACCGTGTTCGGGGTGGACTCTTTGAATATCGACAGTTTGCGCGTGGCTGTCAGGCGGGAGCGCGGCCCGGCAACAGGCACTCCAACCGGTACTCTGCCCTTCAGCGCCCAGACCGTCAGTATTTTGGACGCAGCTTTTGAGGAAGTGCTTGCCAGTGGTGATGGTACCATCAGACCCTTGAATCTGCTTTTCCAGTTTCCTCGTCTGGAAACAGGTGTGGCGGCATCGGTACTCAGGCAAATTACTCGGGTTTAGGCCACAAGCAGCGTCAGTCGAAAGATTGAGCCCTGAGGTGGTCAGACGCCGGTTCTCATCCTGTCAGTAAGCCATGTGGCGGATAAATTCCCCATTGCAGGGAGCTAAAATTAGCGCGTTGGGAAACCCTTAATCACATTTTGAAAGCAAATTAAATAGGTATGCATATGACACCGACGACACTAGAAAAGAATCAATTGGATTTCCTGAGCGAGACAGTGAAAGCACCTGCTTTTAGCTTCTTCTTCCGGCTTCACTCCGGTTCTGAAAAACAGTTGCATGATACCGGTCATATTCGCAGCCGTTGTCATGAAGTGTTTAAGGCAAGTACTGTTGATGCCGATGTGAAAGAGCGCCTGATGCGCGAATGCGACGCCTTGATCGAGGCTCTTGATTGGCAGAGCGGAACCAAGTCTCTGGGTTTATATGTTGCCGACGGTGCAGCCTTTGCTCGTATGTTCCACGTGCACCTGCCGGAAGTTTATTACATGGGTGAAAACTTCTCCGTCTATGAAACCCTCTACGCCTTTGAGGCTTGCGCGCCCTACTTGCTCTTGCTCTTCACTCCGGACGGCCTTGAAATCTACAGGGGTCAGGGAACTTACCTGGAAACCTTGCCCAAGTCTAAAGAAGTAGTGCATTTGCTGTCGGTATACGCCCACCGCGCCACCAGGCATGCAGATAAAGACGGCAAGGGTCGCAAAGGTGATGAAATAGATCACAAGTGGAAAGAGGATCTCTTCCGCGCCTGGCAGGATGTGGCTGCAGCCGAAGGTTTACCCATGTATGCAGCCGGTCTGGAGCAAATCGGTGCCGGTGTAGAGGAAGTAAAAGCCAAGGGGCTAAATCTCCTTTACGGCAGCGAGAGCACCTGGACCAGGACCAGTCCTGAGGAACTCAAGCCTCTGGTCAAAGACTTGCGCAACGAATACCGTAAGTATCTGGCTGCTCAATATGTCACTCGTATTGAAGCCGCCTTTGGCGCTCACAAAATGGTCTCCAGTCTCGATGAGATTGTCGACTGTGCCAGAGCCGGAAAAGCTGAGGTTCTACTTTTGGAAGACCCTCAGTGGACAACGGAAGTGGAGGCTAAATTCACCAGATTACATGCGGCTATTGCCGAGACACTCTCCCGGGGCGGTCGGGTTGAATTTCTGCCTGAGGGCAGTCTGGGCAAGTGGCAGGGTGCCGCTCTAATTCTGCGCTACTAGCGCTACGCTCAAATTAAGGTCGCAAGGGAGGGGAGGCGAAAGCTTCCCCTTTCTGCAAGGTTAAATAGCAGCTCCATTGACTAAGGTTACGATTAAACCCGTCTTTAGGGTGATTGAACTTCTTCAGACAAGTGGCTAAATTTGAGCTGCAGTTTTAGTATTTCCCTCTCGGGTTCACTTTTATGAAGATTCTCTTTGCCATTGACGGCTCCAATTGTTCGAAAATCGCCATAGCCCAGGCTCTCGAGCTGAAGTGCCCCTACGGCACGGAACTTAAGGTTGTTTCAGTGCTCGATTTCTTTGAGCCGCTGCCGGCCGTGGAAGAAATCAAGGAGCGTGAAATCGCCGCCGCTCGCGCCCTCGTTGATGAAACTGTGGAGAAGCTCAAGAATACCCATAAAGAAGCCGTCGTGACAGGCGAAGTTCTGGACGGCTATGTTGTGGATGAAATATTGCATGTCAGCCAGGAATGGGGCGCCGACTTGATCATCATGGGGTCACATGGGCGCACCGGCATGGCTGAGTTCTGGATGGGCAGCGTCTCGCGTTCAGTGCTCCTGCATGCCCGCTCGGCGGTGCGCATTGTGCGCGATCAGTCCGGCGACGATCAGCCTTCCGGCGGCAATGTCTTGATTGCCGTCGATGATTCCGAGCACTGTGATCACTTGATAGAGCATGTGATTGCCATGCCCTGGACTGCCAAAACAACTTTCAGATTGGTGCATGTGGTGCCTTCCATCAATCCCGACATGCTTCTCGATTCCGATACCGGCTATGCCAACACCCTTTCCCAGTATTGTGATGCCAAGGTGGCAGGGGCGGAGATTTGGGTGCGAGAGCTGGTGGGCAAACTCAATGCTCTTTATGGCGATAGCGTAGCCGAGTCTCGCATTGTTATCGGTGACGCACGGGAAGAAATTCTCAAACAGGCTAACGAATGGCCGGCCGATCTTGTTATGCTTGGCTCACATGGTAGACGAGGCTTTGAGCGTCTACTCATGGGCAGTGTTTCGGAAGCGGTTGCCACCCATGCCAAATGCTCAGTGGAAGTAACACGCATGCCCCCTCGCCGCAAGCCCAAGTTGCATGTGGTCAAGTAACAGCCTTCAATGACGATACATCATATACGGTGCCTGTCCATCTCGCTTTGCCTCAGTCTGGGGCTTTCCTTGCCCGTCTATGAAGGCGTTCTCTTCAGCCCTGCTTTTGCCGTGGAGCCTATTTACTCCGGTTATTTCGATGCCGGCAAGAAGTTCTTCAAAGAAAAGCGCTATCAAGATGCCTTGCGGCAGTTTGAGATGGCTCTCAGTAACAGTGAGCATCTCAAGCCCGGCGGTGACGGGATGATTGCTCTTTACGACTTGCTCGGTCAGGCGTATTGTCATTGCGGCAATCAGCGCAAAGCGGAAGAGTATCTCTCAAAGTGTCTGGCCATGAGAGAAGCCAGCCCGAAGAAAAACGAACTGGAGATGTTCGGCACGGTTATGTTGCTTGGTACCGTCTATCGCAACGAGAATAAGTTTGCCGAGTCGGAGACGCTATATAAGCGGGGACTGTCGCTTTTTCAGGGCTCCGGTCCGATCAAGTATCTTTGCCAGGCCACCGTACTTTATGCTCTCGGTTCTCTTTATTTGGAAAGGGCTAAGGGACCGGAGTCTCAGACCGCTCTCGAACAGGCCTTGAAACTGCGCGACAAAACGATACTTAAGTCTGCCTTGAGCGAACAGGGCATCTACGATGCTCTGGGGCGCAGCTATCAAATGCAGGGTCGCATGAGCGATGCCGAGACTATGCTCAAAAGGGCGCTCGAACTGGCCGTGAAGGCTAAAGATCTGGATAGTACCGCCTACAGTCAGGCTAATCTGGCCGGTGTTTATATTGAGCTTTCCCGCTATGACGAAGCAAGAAAATTACTGGAGTCGTCCATCAAGCTCATAGAGCAGACCCATGGCGGCGACAGCACTCATATTGCCACCCTTTATTCCAATCTGGCCGAGGTGGCCATCAATCAAGATCGCTATGAAGAGGCGGAAGATCTGCTGACAAAGGCTCTTGCCATTCACCAGAAACACCTCGGACCCAGGCATACTTCCGTGGGCTACGATTTGAGCAAGCTTATCTCGGTGCTGCGCAATCAAGGCAAGTATCAGAAGGCAGAGGAACTCGGTCGGCAGTGCAGTGACATTTTCATCACCGCCCTTGGTGCCGATAATCAAACCACGGCTCAGTCTTACAAACTTATGTCGGGAGTCCTACTGGATCAAAACCGCCTGCCGGAAGCGGCCAAGTATGCCGGTGACGCCATGAAGATTTTTGAGAATCTCGGTCTGACACAGGAACAGGCCGAAGCCATGGTCTCTCTGGCCGAGATAAAGGCTCTCAGCAATGATAAGTCAGCCGCCCGCACGCTTTTTGAAACGGCCTGCGGGTTGATGGAAAAGAATAAGGATGCCGACCCCTCTTATCTAGCGCGCACCTATAGCGACCTGGCACAAATTCATACGCAAGCCGGGGAACTGTCTGCTGCCGAGCAGGATATGCGCAGGGCCCTGGCCTTGAGGGAGAAGATTTACGGTAGCGAATCGGCTCGTGTGGTGAGCGATTTGCGCGCTCTAGTGAAGAACTTGAACGCTCAGAAGAAAGCTGATGAAGCCAACCAGTTGCAAGTGCGCATCGATGCTCTCACCAAGAAAATGCCTGACTTAACCGTCAAGGCCACTCCCAATTTGACGGCTCCCATTGCCGAAGTAGCCGGCGTGGTGGCGCCCCGGTTGCTCAACAAATGGGCACTGGTGATTGGTATCAGCAATTTCGCCGATCCAGACATAAATTTGCGTTATGCGGCCAAGGATGCCGTTGATTTTTCCAACTATTTGATTCAAGATGCTCACTTCCCCGCAAGCAATGTCAGGCTTCTTACCGATAAGGATGCCACCAGAGACAATATCATCAAGCACCTCGGACCGGAATGGCTTGGGAAAAGAGCGCGCAGCGATGATCTTGTCGTAGTGTATGTCTCCAGCCATGGCAGTACGGCCAAGAGCGAAGCTGGTGGCGTCAACTTCCTGGTGGCCCATGATACGCAGCCGGATGCGCTTCTATCGAGCGGTATTCCCATGCAGTGGCTCTCTCAGATCATCAAAGAGCAGGTCCATTCGCGCCGGGTAGTCCTGATCTTGGACGTCTGCCACAGCGGTTCTGCCTCTGCCGGAGAAAAAGGACTGAGGCGGGAGAATAACTTCAATGTGGGTGCCGTGCCCATTGGTGAAGGGCAGGCCATAATCTGCTCCAGCGCACCGGAGCAAGTCTCCTGGGAATCAAGAACCTATCCTAATTCGGTTTTCACCAGGCGCCTGATCGAAGCCCTCAAGCAGAATGACGGCAAGGTTAATCTTAATCAGGCTTTCTCCTATTTGCGCGACAGTGTAGAGTCGGAAGTATTGCGTGACCGAGGTAAACTGCAAACGCCGGTATACTTCAGCAAAAGCTGGCAGGGACCGCCGCCCGT